>CASFBK010000008.1 GCA_949292785.1 uncultured Eubacteriales bacterium | reverse complement strand
CGGCATAGCCAGTGCAGGAAGTCATAGTCATTCAGTCTCCATTCCAAGCCAGACGATTACCTCAACAGGCAGTTTGTCGATTGGAAATCATAGCCATACTGTGAACATTCCAGCTTTGAATGTGGAGGGAAATTACATAAATAGCAGTGTGCAAAGTATTGATGTAACAAATAAATATGTAACAGTTAATGTTTGGAAAAGAATTAATTAGGAAAGGAATGGATATTTATGGATAAAAAAATAGTACCGATTAGTGAAAAGATGACATTAACGATAGAAGAAGCTGCAGCTTATTCTAATATAGGAGTAGGAAAAATCAGAAGTATGACAGAAAGTCGTTCTTGTCCGTTTGTAGTTTATGTTGGAAAAAAACGTTTGATTAAGCGGAAAGAGTTTGAAAAGTATGTGTCTCAAAGAATGGAACTTTAAAAGTTGAGAAAAGAGCTTTAATGTGATATGATAAAATATCATGTTAAGGCTCTTTTTTTTTTTTTTTTAGGAAAGGAGCAGAAAAAATGACAAGGAAAGATAATAAAGGAAGAAATTTACGAACGGGAGAAAGTCAGAGAAAGGATGGGTGTTATCAGTTTAGGTTTAATGATTTGAATGGAGACCGAAAAACGGTATATAGCTGGCGGTTAGTTCGTTCTGATAAGACACCGCCGGGAAAAAAGGATGATATTCCTCTAAGGGAAAAAGAAGAGGAAATTAAAAAAAATCTTCTAGAAAAGAAAAATAATAGGGGAATGTACTTGACATTAAATGATATGTTTGACGATTATTTGGTACGAAAGCGCCATAAAGGAAAACCACTTTCGGAAAATACTAAGTCAAATTATAAAAGTATGTGGAATAAGCATATCAGGAATAGTATGTTAGGAAATAAAAAAATACTGGATATAATAAAGTCAGATATTGTATATCAGTATCGGCAACTTCAAGAAAAGGGATTATCGTATGGAACAATACTTTTTTTTCAGAAAGTGTTATCTTCTGTATTTAATATGGCTGTCGATGATGAAATTCTTGAAAGGAATCCAACACAACGCGCGTTGGATGAAATAGAAGGGGAATCTGAAAAACGTGAAGCACTTACAATATCTCAACAAAAAGAGTTGCTGTTGTATGCTAAAACCCATAATCCGGGTATGTATCAGAAATTGGTAATATTTTTTGATACAATGTGCAGATTCGGGGAGTTTGCAGGTCTGACGTGGGATGACATAGATATGAAGAAACGTTATGTCATTATTTCGCACCAGCTTCAGTATAAGAAATTAGAAGGTGATGAAAAAGCAACTTATCATGTTACGCCTACAAAGTCCAGGAAGTCAAGAACGATTCCAATGACTAATGAATTGTATCAAGTTTTAAAAGAAATGAAAAAATACTATTTTGTTTCTAATAAAGGATATGTTGTGGAAGGAAAAGAAAATTTTTTATTTTATACTGTCACAAATAGATTATATTATGAAACAGCTTTTTTGGCGGAATTGAATAGATTTGTGGCAGAGTATGATAAGACGGCTAAAAACAAAGTAGGGCATTTAATACCTCATGTTTTAAGACATACTGGATGCACAAGAAATGCAGAAAATGGAATGGACATAAAAGTATTGCAGTATCTTATGGGTCATAGTAGTTCTAAAATAACAAATGATATTTATAATCATGTAAATGAAGAACGTGCAAAGAAAGAGTTGTTAAAAACCAAAAGAGAGCAGAAAAAAGAGAGCATAAGGTTTACACCATTTTCTTAGAATGTGAAGAAAGAATTTACACCAATTTTACACCATTTCTGTATAAAGATATGATAAATTATGAAAAGATATGAAAAAATGAAAATAACAGAAATAGGGAAATATAAGGATTTGTGAAGATATGTGAAATTATGAAAATAAGCGAATTCTTACGAAATTGTAAGAAACGGATTGGAAATGTAAGCCAAAGCTAAGGCAGCGCATTTCCTTTTTCTGTATACTTTCCTTAGAACAAGAAAGAAGGAGGACATTATGGCTATTTTAGAAGTAAATAATGTGAAAAAAGTATACACTACCCGGTTTGGAGGAAATCAGGTACAGGCGTTATCCGATGTTACCTTTTCCGTAGAAGAGGGAGAATATGTGGCAATCATGGGAGAATCCGGTTCCGGTAAGAGTACATTGCTGAATATCTTAGCGGCACTCGATAAAGCAACTGCCGGTCAGGTGCTTTTGAACGGCAAGAACTTAAGCCAGATTCGGGAAAAAGAACTGTCTGCATTTCGCAGAAAAAATCTTGGATTCGTTTTTCAGGACTTTAATTTATTAGATACCTTTAACTTACAGGATAATATTTTTCTTCCCCTGGTATTGGCAGGAAAAAGTTTTCGTGAAATGAATGAAAGATTACAGCCCATTGCAGAAAAACTGGGAATTAAGCAGATTCTGAATAAATATCCTTATGAAGTGTCCGGTGGACAAAAACAGCGTGCAGCGGTAGCAAGAGCGCTGATTACAGGACCGCAGCTGATTCTTGCAGATGAACCTACCGGAGCCTTAGACTCAAGGGCAGCGGAAGGATTGCTTAAGATGTTTAAAAATATCAACGAAAGCGGTCAGACGATACTTATGGTAACCCATTCCGTGAAGGCGGCAAGCTGTGCCAAACGTGTTTTGTTTATCAAGGATGGTCAGGTATTTCATCAGTTATATAAAGGCTCCTGTACAGATGAAGAAATGTATCAGAAAATATCAGATACCCTTACGGTAATTACGACAGGTGGTGGCAGACATGAGTAGATTTTTTTATGTGAAACTGGCGTTGGAAAATCTGAAGAAAAATAAAACGTTGTATCTGCCTTATGTGATTACGGCAATCGGTATGAGCGCCATGTATTATATCATGCAGGCAATCACCTGGGATAAGGGAATCGGGCAGATGCGCGGCGCCGAAGACCTTCGGATGATTCTGGTGTTGGGCTGTGGTGTGATTGCTATTTTTGCCTGCATTTTTCTATTCTATACCAACAGCTTTCTGATGAAGCGGCGTAAAAAAGAATTCGGACTGTTCAACATACTGGGAATGGAAAAACGTCATATTGGAAGAATGATGTTCTGGGAAACGGTTATCGTGGGCGGAATCAGTATTCTGGGCGGACTTGCGGCAGGGATTGTTTTGAATAAGCTCATTGTACTGTTGTTGCTTCGTATTACTCAGCTGGAGGTGCCGTTTGGTTTTTCTGTTTATGGAAAAGGGCTGGCAGACACGGCAATTCTGTTTCTGGCAATTTATGCGGTGACCTTGCTATATAATCTTCACCAGGTTCAGAAAGCAAAGCCGGTGGAGCTTCTCCAAAGTACCAGTCAGGGCGAGGCGGAACCAAAGACACGCTGGATTATGACCGCAGTGGGTGTAGTGGCGCTTGCAGGAGCCTACTATATTGCAATTACTACCACAGACCCTCTGGGAGCATTGCTTCTATTCTTTGTAGCGGTGATTCTTGTAATTATTGGAACCTATTGTCTGTTTACGGCAGGAAGTATTGCCATATTAAAGCTGCTTCGAAAAAATAAGAGATATTATTATCAGACTGCACATTTTACGTCGGTATCCGGTATGATTTATCGAATGAAACAGAATGCAGTAGGACTTGCAAACATCTGTATTTTAAGTACAGCGGTGCTTGTTATGATTTCCGGTACAGTATCTTTGTATGCCGGAATGAACAGTGTAATTGAAAAGATGTATCCCAGTCAGGTGAAAGTAGAGGCATACAGTCTGTCACCGGAGAGCAAGGAAGCATTGACAGAAATGGCAGAAAGTACGGCAGAGGAGTGTAACGTGGGTATAAAGTCACTTGCGGCGCATCAGGAACTTGCAGTGTCAGCGGTAAAGAACGGCGGGGAATTTGTCCTGGGATTTGATAATGTGGGTACTGTCTCCTATTGTACCTTTATCACCATGGAGGACTATGTGGCGCTGGGAGGAAAGGCAGAAGAGCTTGCGGCGAATGAAGCGTTGGTGTATGTATATCAGGGAGACAGGGAGGATACGGATTACAATTTTGCAGGAAATGCTTTTCACATAAAGGAGTATCTGGAGGATTATCCCAAGGGACTGCTTGGAACAGGAGCGATTGTAGTGGCAGACAGCTATTATATCGTAGTAAAGGATGAAGCGGTACTGGAACAGATTTATCAGACGCAGCTTGCGGGTTACGGAGAAAATGCAAGCCGGATGGAATATATCCTGCAGCTTGAACTGACAGGAACGGACAAGGAGCAGGAGTATACGGCTCTTTTGAAGGAAAAAGTAACAAACTATGACGAGACTACTTTGCGGGATGGCACATCAGCGTGGATTACTGAGCCGGAGTGCAGGGAAGACGGAAGAGCGCGTTATAGTGTGCTTTACGGGGGATTTCTTTTCCTGGGAATATTCCTTGGACTTGTGTTCTTACTGGCAACCGTGTTGATTATCTATTATAAGCAGATTTCGGAAGGCTACGAGGACAAGGGACGTTATGAGATTATGCGGAAAGTAGGTATGAGCCATAAAGAGGTGAAGGCTTCCATTCGAAGCCAGATACTTAAGGTTTTCTTTCTGCCGCTTGTAACTGCATGTGTTCATCTGGCAGCCGCATCCCCGCTGATGAGACGTCTGCTGTTATTGTTTGGCATGAACGACCAGATATTGTTTGCAATCTGTGTACTGATAACCGTGGCGGTATTTGCGGTGGTTTACGGCATTGTATACATGATGACGGCAAGAACTTATTACAAAATTGTGGAATAATGATTGGCAACGGAGGGCTTTTGCAGAATAGGAGAATAAACCTATGGAGCAAGAGCTCTTTTAAAAAGGAGTCCCCCGCACTAGTTGTTAAAAATCAACTAGTGCGGGGGACTCTCTTGACATTGAGAACAGAAAATTTACACTTCTTCTCCCGCCTTATATTTCTTCACTAATGCTTCGATTCTTTCATAAGGATCCAGTAAATCACTGATGGAGGTATCGTGATTTAAAGTATCAATGATATAAGCAATGTATTTACTCATATCACAGTTGATGTAGTAAGGCTTGCTTAATAATTCCGGTGTCTGATAAGTCAGGTTGGTGGTTACGACCTTGTAGATAATACCCTCAGCAACTGCCTTATCGAATTTTTCCAGTCCATTGGTAAATAATCCAAAGGTAGATACTACGAAGATACGGTTTGCTTTTCTTTTCTTTAATTCTGTTGCAACGTCAATCATACTGTCACCGGAGGAAATCATATCGTCAATGATTAAAACGTCTTTTCCTTCTACGGAAGAACCAAGGAACTCATGAGCAACGATAGGGTTACGTCCGTCTACAATCTGGCTGTAATCGCGGCGTTTATAGAACATACCCATATCCAGACCCAGTACGCTGGCAAGATAGACTGCACGGTTGGTTCCGCCTTCGTCAGGGCTTATAATCATCATGTGGTCGTTGTCAATCTGTAAATCCTTTACTTCACGAAGAATTCCTTTGATGAACTGATAAGCCGGCTGTACGGTCTCAAATCCCTTTAATGGAATTGCGTTCTGTACACGTGGGTCATGGGCATCGAAAGTAATGATGTTGTCAACGCCCATACTGGTAAGTTCCTGCAATGCAAGCGCACAGTCCATGGATTCTCTTCCGGTACGTCTGTGCTGGCGGCTTTCGTACAGGAAAGGCATGATAACGGTGATTCTTCTTGCTTTTCCTCCTGCCGCTGCAATAATACGTTTGATGTCTGCGAAGTGGTCATCCGGAGACATGTGGTTTTCGTGTCCGCATACGGAATAAGTAAGACTGTAGTTGGTTACATCGACCATAATAAATAAGTCATATCCACGAACAGAGGATTTAATCGTACCCTTTGCTTCTCCGGTTCCAAAACGAGGAGTGGAAGTTTCTAATAAATAAGTATCTCTTGCATATCCACGGAATGCGATATCATTCTCGTGTTCATGCTCACGTTCCGCACGGAACTTAATCAGATACTGATCTACTTTCTTTCCCATTTCTTTACAGCTCTCCATGGCAATAAGCCCCAGAGTACCGGTTGGGATAGTTTCATAATTTTTTTCATTACGCTGCATTGCATTTTCCTCCATAAAAATGTATATTTTAAATTTTGAATGTACATATTTTGCGCCAAACCTCAAAAATTATAGCATTACTTATCAGGAATGGCAAGCCTGACTTTTTAATTTTTTCTGAATACGGATGTCGTCACCGAAGAGCTTAATCATGGTATAGTTGCTGGAAATGCGGGAAAAAGTCCGTTCCGAGTAAGTGTCCACTAACTGGTTCAGGCTCAGATTGGTGGAAATAATCGTAGACTTTTGTCGCAGAATCCGTTCATTTAAGCACAAAAATAGCTGGGAATTGGTAAAGGAATTGGCTAATTCGGTTCCCAGGTCATCAATAATCAGTAAATCACAGTTAAAAATATTCTGATAGTCCTCACTGGCAGCTTCCTCTTTGGAAAATACATTTTTCTCAAAAATATGGAAAAGCTCAAAGGCAGTAAAATATATAACGGAATGTCCGCTGTCTAAAAGCTCCTTTGCTACACAGTTAGAGAGAAAGGTCTTTCCGATGCCCGTATCTCCGTAGAAAAAAAGATTGCCAAAGGAAGTATCGAAGCTTCGGATAAATTCCTGGCATTGTGCAACTGCCTGCTTTGCGGTAGCAAGACTGGACAGTCCCGTAGCAGGATTGACCTCGGAATCGGAATAGTAGTGATAGGAGAAGTTGTTAAAGTTCTCCTTTTCTAAAATCTTCTTTATATTCGATTGCGTATATACAAAATCAATAGCTGCCTGCTTAAAGCAATGACACTTTTTACTTCCGATATATCCGGTGTCCTTACAATCCGGGCAGTGAAAAGGCGGTTCAAAATAATTTTCGGGATAACCGTTTTCTAACAGCAGAGACTTCTTTTCCTCAATCAAAAGAGCCAGCTGCTTCTTTAAACCGGAAAGGGCAGAGGTATCTCCTTCGATTAGCTTCTTTGCCTGTGCCACGGAAAGGGAAGCGATGGTATCATCAATTTCCTGAAGCCGTGGAAGGCTGTGATACACAGCTTTGGTGCGTTCCGTTACAATACGCTGGTTCTCTAGCTGTTTTGCCTCATAGCGGCGCATAATGGCGTTATACTGTGTGTTATTTAAAGCCATGAAAGCCTCCTTAATGAATGGTGTTTAAAAGCTGAGATTCCAGCTTGTCAATATCGTAGCTGCGTTGTGGGAAGTCATTGAACTTATTCGAAGCGGTACGTGTGCTTCTGTTTGCTGTTTTGGACTTCTGGTATGTGCTGTCTAACCGTGCTATATCAGACAGCTTCTGTACCTGCTGACGATGCCAGTTGGTCAGAATACTGTCGGTATATTCAAAGTTGGGCTGGTGAGTGGCGCTGATGGTACGGGAACAGGCTTCTGTGATAATGTCCTGTGAAAAGCCATATTCCTTAGACCACTTTTCTATGTATGCTGATTCCGCCGGAACCAGATTGCGTCCGCTGATACCAAGCGCCTTCATAACGGAAAAATAAGTCTTACTGTGGGCATTGCTGCTGCGTTTTGCCTGTTCTACCGTTTCAATGTTGGAATCCTTCCAGTTCAAGGCCACCTTTTCCATGTAGCGGAGACTGGAATGTCCCTTAGCGATACAGTGCTCTAACAGATAAACAATCAGGTCTGTGGAAAAACCAAGTCCGTCATACCAGTATAACAGTGTCTGGATATCCGTGGCAGTCAGCATGCGTCCAAGATAACTTTCTGCTACAAATAAAAGCTCCTGAACCTCTTCCTTTTCCTGGAATGACTTCATGTCATTAGCGGTATAGGATGGTTTCTTGGAAGCAGCGGGCTTTGGAGCCGCCATAGCAGCAGTAACCGCAGGCGATGCATCAGGCATTGCTGCAACCGTGGGTTCTGCCGGTTCAGAGGAGGCAGAATCTGTAAAATATATACTTGAAATGTTCTTATCTCCATCATATTCTAACCGGAGCAGATTCATCTTCTCCCAGTACTTTAACGCCCTTTGTACATCCTTTTCCGTATGCTCGAACTTGTCCGCTGTTTTGGAAATAGAAAAGCTGCAGTCCGGAGAATTCATGCAACGGAGCAGATATAAATATATTTTCACAAATTCGCCATTGGCAGCGGTCATGTATTCATCGATAAAACGGTTCGGAATACTTGTAGTAGAGTTCTCGTTATCTTTATGTAAAGTTATTTTTGCCATGTGGTCTCCCTCTTTCAAAACATCTTCATGTGAAATTGAGTATAGCACATAAAAAGAAAAAAGAGAAGCGAAATTTTTCTTGGAATGCCAGTAAAATCAAGGGATTGGCGGATTGTGGAAAGTGTGGAAAATGTGGATAAGAAAAGAAGTGATTATTATGGTAAACAAGAAAAAAGAACTTAAAATACAGGAGAAAAGGGAAAAATCCGTAAAAAGATAACATAAAGGTTATGTAAACTAAAAATCCACATCCCAAATGGAGAGTTTTCCCCAATTAGAATGTGGATAATGTGGATAACTAATGTCCCAAGAGGTGTTCTCCCACCTGGACAATGTCTCCGGCGCCCATAGTTATCAACAAATCGCCGTTTATACATTTTTTTAATAAAAAATTTTCAATATCATCAAAAGATGGGAAATAATAACATTCACATCCAAGAGCCTGAAGCTCTTTTAACAGGTCTTCGGAAGAAATGCCGAGCGTATTTTTTTCCCGAGCAGCATAAATATCTGCCAGCACAACAATATCTGCATGGGCTAAAGAAGTGGCAAAATCCTTCAAAAATGCCTTGGTCCGGGTGTAAGTATGGGGTTGGAATACACACACGACTCTTTCGTGGGGATAGTTCTGTGCCGCCTTAAGGGTGGCTGCAATCTCTGTCGGGTGATGTGCATAATCATCTATGACAGTGATGCCCCCAAGCATTCCCTTATGCTCAAAACGTCTTGCCGTTCCACCAAAAGAAGCAAGCGCCTTTTGAATATGTTCAAGAGAAAAATTCATTTCTAACGCAAGGGCACAGGCAGCCACTGCATTAGAAACATTATGGAGTCCGGGAACGTTTAAGGTAATGGTGCCCAGAGCAGCAGAGTCATGCATTAATGTGAATGCTCCACAGCCCTGTGTGTTAAATGTAATGTTGTCTGCATAATATGAATCAGAAGCATCGAGACCATAAGTGATAATCTGGCAGGAAAGGTCGGAGGTGATTTCCTGTAAGCCCTGAATCTGTCCATTGATAATAACAGTACCGTCAGCCGGAACATTTCCGGCAAATTTATGAAAGGAGTTACGAATATCTGAAATATCTTTAAAAAAGTCCAGATGGTCTTCTTCTATATTTAGTATAACAGCATACTTTGGATAAAAATTTAAAAAACTGTTGGTATATTCACATGCTTCGGTCAGGAAGACTTCTGAATTGCCTACCCGGATGTTTCCGTCGATGGACTTTAAGATACCGCCCACAGATACGGTGGGGTCTGCACATGCGTGAAGCAGAATATGGGTAATCATAGAAGTAGTAGTCGTTTTTCCATGGGTGCCTGCTACTGCAATAGACTGGCTGTAGTTGTTCATAATCTGTCCTAACAGTTCTGCGCGGGTCAGGGTGGGAATCCCCTTTTCCGTGGCTGCCTGTAATTCCGGATTGTCCGGATGGATGGCAGCAGTGTAGACAACCAGGTCCAGATCGTCTGTAATGTTAGCAGCCCGTTGTCCATAGCAGACGGCAGCTCCTAAGCGGGTCAGTTTATCAGTAAGATCAGATTCTCTGGAATCAGAACCGGATATCTTAAAATTTTCTTTTAATAATATTTCGGCAAGGCCGCTCATGCTGATGCCTCCGATGCCGATAAAATGAATGTGAATCGGTTTTTTAAAATCAATTTTATACATAGCTTTTTACCTGTCCAATCTAAAATTCTTATGATGATTCCCATTTTATAACAATCAGATAGAATTTGCAAATTGAAATACTAAAATATCATAAAAAATGAGTTGACATAACATGTGGTAAAAACAGGAAAAATTGTTAAAAATAACAAAAAAACAAAAAAAATCACAAAAAATATGTGAAAAATGTGTACTATTTACTTCTTTTATGTTATACTTTTAGTACAGGCAAGCTGAATTTATTGACGAGAGGTGAGAGACATGATTAGAAAAGAAATGATTGCCATGCTTTTGGCAGGAGGACAGGGGAGTCGACTTGGAGTATTAACTTCAAATGTGGCAAAACCGGCAGTATCCTTTGGCGGAAAGTATCGTATTATCGACTTTCCACTGAGCAACTGCATCAATTCCGGAATTGATACAGTGGGCGTACTGACGCAGTATCAGCCCTTACGGTTAAACAGTCATATTGGAATCGGAATTCCATGGGACCTTGACCGTAATAATGGTGGAGTAACCGTACTGCCGCCATATGAAAAAAGCGGTAATAGTGAGTGGTATAGCGGTACTGCAAACGCTATTTACCAGAATCTGAATTATATGGAAAGCTATGATCCTGAATATGTATTAATCCTGTCTGGAGATCATATTTATAAGATGGATTATGAGGTGATGTTGGATTTCCACAAGGAGAACCAGGCAGATGTAACGATAGCTGCGATACCGGTTCCGTGGGAGGAAGCAAGCCGTTTTGGTGTAGTAATTACAGATGAGAATAAGAAAATAACAGAATTTGAAGAAAAACCAGAGAAACCAAGAAGTAATCTGGCATCTATGGGAATTTATATCTTTAACTGGAGTGTATTGAAGGAAGCTTTGATTACCATGTCGGAGCAGAGCAACTGTGATTTTGGAAAGCACATTATTCCCTATTGCCATGAGAAAGGTCAGCGCCTGTTTGCATATGAATTTAATGGATATTGGAAAGATGTAGGAACCTTAGGTTCTTATTGGGAAGCCAATATGGAATTGATTGATTTGATACCGGAATTTAACCTGTATGAGGAATACTGGAAGATATATACCAAGGATGATATTATTGAACCACAGTATATTGCAGGCGAGGCGGTAACAGAGCGTTGTATTATCGGAGAAGGCTGTGAGATTTACGGCAGGGTCTATGGCTCTGTCATTGGACCGGGCGTTACGGTAGGACCAGGCTGCGAGATACGTGATTCCATTATTATGAGAAATACAGAGATTGGTGAGAACACCATAATTAATAAGTCCATTATCGCAGAGCGCTGCAAGATTGGAAAAAATGTAGAACTGGGAATTGGCGATGAAGTAGAGAATAAATTAAAAAAGAGCGTATATTCCTTCGGATTGGTGACGATAGGCGAGAATTCTGTCATACCGTCAGGAGTAAAGGTTGGAAAGAACACAGCTATCTTTGGCGAGACAGAAAAGGAAGACTATCCAAACGGAATTTTAGAAGGCGGCGAATCCATTATTAAGGCAGGTGACGGTAGATGAAAGCATTAGGGATTATTTTAGCAGGAGGAAACAGCAGCAAGATGCAGCAACTGTCCAATAAGCGTGCCATAGCGGCTATGCCGGTTGGAGGAAGTTTTCGAAGTATCGATTTTACACTTAGTAACATGAGTAATTCACATATTCAGAAGGTAGCAGTACTGACGCAGTATAATGCCCGAAGCCTGAATGAGCATTTAAGCTCTTCGAAATGGTGGGATTTTGGTAGAAAACAGGGAGGCTTGTATGTATTCAACCCGACTGTTACTTCGGAAAACAGCTGGTGGTATCGTGGAACGGCAGATGCCATGTACCGTAATATTGACTGGCTGAAACGGAGCCATGAACCGTATGTTGTAATTGCAGACGGAGACTGTGTTTATAAGATGGACTACAATGAGCTTTTAGAGTACCACATTGAGAAGAAAGCAGACATTACAGTGGTATGCAAGGAGATGGACCAGGAGGAAGATATCAGCCGCTTCGGAGTAGTGCGGATGAATGAAGATTCCAGAATTGTAGAGTTTGAAGAAAAGCCTATGATGGCACAGTCTAATACCATATCAGCAGGTATTTATGTGTTAAGAAGAAGACAGCTGATAGAGATGTTGGAACGCTGCGCAGAGGAAAATCGTTTTAACTTTGTAACGGATATTTTGATTCGTTATAAGAATATGAAGCGTATTTATGGTTATAAGATGAATAGCTACTGGAGCAACATTGCAACAGTGGAGTCTTATTATAAGACAAATATGGACTTCTTAAAACCTGAGGTGCGTAAATATTTCAGGGAAGAGCCAAAGATTTATTCCAAGATAGATGACCTTCCACCGGCAAAATATAATGTGGGCTCAGAGATACATAACAGCCTGATAGCCAGTGGTTGTATTGTCAACAGCAAGGTGGAGAATTCCATCCTGTTCAAAAAGGTATTTGTGGGTAAAAATTGCGTTATTAAGAATTCCATTATTCTGAATGATGTGTATATTGGAGATAACACGCACATTGAGAACTGTATTGTAGAGAGTCGTGATACGTTGAGAGCCAATTCTTACTTCAGCGGCGGTGATGGAATCAAAGTAGTGTATGAGAACAATGAAAGATATGTAATTTAGCAAAAGGTTGTAGCATATCTGCTTGCGCGGACATGTAAATATAACGACGGAAATCGTAGCAAAGACATAGAGAAAGGGGCAGCAATTATGCAGATTACGGACGTGAGAATTAGAAAAGTAGAAAAAGAAGGGAAAATGCGAGCGGTTGTTTCCATTACCCTGGATGAAGAGTTTGTTGTTCATGACATTAAAGTAATTGAAGGGGAAAAGGGATTGTTCATTGCGATGCCAAGCCGCAAAGCAGCGGACGGAGAATATCGTGACATCGCGCATCCCATCAATTCACAGACAAGAGAGCGGATTCAACAGATTATTCTGGAGAAATATCAGGCAGAAATTGCAGCAGGAGAAGTAGAATAAAATTAAAATTTACTATGGGGCAAAAGGCAGAGGAAAGTATGTTAGTATCTTTCCTCTGCCTTTCTTAATTAATTATAAAGCATTAAAATTATAATCGCAGCCGAAATTGCTTTGGTGTGATTCCCTTTTGCTGTTTAAATACCCGGATAAAATGACTGCAATCGGAAAATCCGGTTTCCTGGCTGATATAATTTAAGTCGAGATTTGTAAAGCGCAATAAATCCTCCGCCTTGCAGATGCGGATAAATTCAATATATTTTTTGCAGGACTGTCCATAGGTTTCCCGAAAGGTCTTGGCAAAATAAGAATAGCTCATATGACAGCGTTCAGCTAAGTCTTCTACCTTAAGGGGAAGATGGGCATGAGTGTCAATATATTCTGTGATGGAGTAAAGGGAATCTGCATCATTAGGGGGAGTAAACGCTTTGTCAGTATCAAAGCCATTTTCTCTCCAGATACGGACAATTTCCAATAAAAGTGTCTGTATGCATGAGCGAATCATGATACGGTATCCATACTGCTGCTGCTCCATTTCCGCAATGCAGCGGGTGATAAGATTTTCTACGGGAACATGGGTCAGCTGTTCAGCAGAAAAATAAACGGCAACATTCTTATCTCCTCTGGCATGTGCAAAGAGCGTGGGGAAATGAATTCCCGAAAAAGTGGAAGAAGAATGGTCAGTAGCCGGAAATAACTGTCCTAAGTCAAACTTTAATACGCCATAACGCAGAGGGACATCCGTAGCAATGTAGATGCTGTGAACCGTCTGCGGCAGAAAAAGCACCAGGTCTCCCGGAGAAGTATAGAACGTTTTGTCATCGCAGGTCACAATCCCGCTTCCACCTAAAAAATAAAGAATCTCAACAAAATAATGCCAGTGAGGACGGACCGGAAAATAGCTGTCCTTGGCACTGTCAGCGTAGAAACATTCATAAGGTGCATTTAAAGAATCAGAATATTCGAATAAAGGGTTCATGGTATTCACCTCGGAATTCATTTCAAAAATAGATTTGTACTATTTTTATCATAAAATATTATAGCAGAAAAAAGATGGAAATGCTATATTCAAGCCATGAGTTTTCAGTTTTATAATGTATATATCCCCGATGTTCTATCAGAAATATGAAGGAGGAAAGCTTATGGAATATATATGTGGAATGACATTTGCGCCATTTGCGGCAGAAGGTAGATTTTCGAGAGATGATACCAAAAAGAGCTTGAAGAAGATGAGAGAGCTTACCAGTGCTAATTTTGTGATATTTGTACCAAATGGATTACAGGAAACCCCTTATTCAGAAGAGATTTGTTATAATTCGCCTGCTACCATGAACGATGGGGAATTAAGAGAAATGATTGCTTACGCCCAGAGTCTTGGGATGCGTGTGGCATTAAAGCCTACGGTGAATTGTAAAAATGGAATCTGGCGTGCCTATGTGAACTTTTTTGACGAAGAGGTACCCTGTGAAGCAAAATGGAGCAACTGGTTTGCTTCCTATGAGAAGTTTCAGCTTCACTATGCCCGCATTGCAGAAGAAACCGGGTGTGAAATGCTCATTGCAGGCTGTGAAATGGTAATGAGTGAACGAAGAGAGCAGGAATGGCGCAATCTGATTGCTGCTATCCGCAGGGAATTTCATGGACTGGTGTCTTATAATACCGATAAATATCAGGAACATAATGTAAAATGGTGGGACTGTGTGGATGTGATTTCTTCCAGCGGTTATTACCCCATAGGGGATTGGGAGAATCAGCTTGACCGTATTGAAGAAGTGGTAAAAAGGTTTCAAAAGCCATTCTTTTTTGCAGAGGCAGGCTGTATGTCCGTAGATGGCTCCATGTATGTGCCGAATGACTGGAATGTGAAGGGAGCGCCAGCGCCGGAACAGCAGGCAAAGTGGTACGAAACGATGATGCAGGCATGTGAAAAGCGAAGTTGGATAAATGGTATGGCGTTCTGGTCCTGGACAGAGCGGCTGTATAGCAGTAAGCAGGCAGACCAGCGGTGTGATTATGAAATATATGGTAAGCCGGCACAGGAAATCGTTAAGAAATACTATGAGAAATTCCAACATATTTGAATAAATACCAGGCGAAAGAGTTGCAAATTAGATTAAAAAGCAATATAATGAAGCTAAAATAAATCTTTTTACAGGCTAAAATAAAACTGCAAAAAGGTACAAGAAATGGATTTGATTTATGAACGTGGAAAAGGAGAGAATACTATGAATTATATGGAAGTTTACAAACAGTGGTGTGAGGACAGCTATTTTGACGAGGAGACCAGAGCGGAATTGAAAGCATTGACAGACGAAAAGGAAATCGAAGATAGATTCTATCGTCAGTTAGAGTTTGGAACAGGTGGCCTGCGTGGTGTAATCGGTGCAGGAACCAACCGTATGAATATCTATACCGTACGTCAGGCGACGCAGGGACTGGCATACTACATCATCAGTCAGAACGGACAGGATAAGGGGGTAGCCATTGCCTACGATTCCAGAATCATGTCACCGGAATTTGCAAAAGAGGCGGCGCTTTGTTTGAATGCCAATGGAATCAAGACTTATATTTTCCCAAGTCTTCGCCCGACACCGGAACTGTCCTTTGCAGTAAGAGAGCTGCATTGTATTTCCGGAATTGTCATTACTGCAAGTCACAATCCGCGGGAATATAACGGATATAAGGTATATTGGGAGGATGGTGCACAGATTACCCCTCCTCATGATAAGAACATTTTAGCAGAGGTAGCGAAGGTAACAGCGTTCAGCCAGGTAAAGACCATGCCGGAGTCGGAAGCGGTTGCAGCAGGGCTTTATAATGTAATCGGAGAAGAAATGGATGATAAATACATGGAGCAGTTAAAGGCACAGAGTATTCATCCGGAAATCATAAAGGCGGCAGCCGGGGAATTTAAGATTGTATACACCCCTCTTCATGGAACAGGAAATCTTCCGGTACGCCGTGTGTTAAAGGAACTGGGATTTGAACAGGTCTATGTAGTAAAAGAGCAGGAGCTGCCGGATGGAAACTTCCCAACCGTAAGCTATCCGAATCCGGAAGCAGAGGAAGCATGGGAGTTGGCGCTGAAGCTTGCAAAGGAGGTAGATGCAGATATCGTATTGGCAACAGACCCGGATGCAGACCGTCTTGGTGTGTACTGCAAAGATACCAGGTCCGGCGAATATGTAAGCTTCACCGGTAATATGTCAGGGATGCTGATTGCTGAATATATTTTAAGAGAACGTACTAAGACAGGAACCATGCCAGAGAATCCTGCACTGGTAGAAACCATTGTTACTACGGATATGGCAAAAGCAATCGCCGCAGATTATGGGGTGAAATTGATTGAAGTTCTGACCGGATTTAAGTATATCGGAGAACAGATTAAGTGGTTTGAAGAGCAGAACAGCTATCATTATGTATTTGGACTGGAAGAAAGCTATGGATGCCTGGCAGGAACTTATGCAAGGGATAAGGATGCATGTGTGGCAGTCATGATGCTTTGTGAAGTGGCAGCTTACTACAAGACCCAGGGAAAGACACTGTGGGATGCAATGCTTGATATGTATGAGAAGTACGGATATTACCGGGAAGGTCTGGCAACCCTTACCTTAAAAGGAATTGACGGTGCTGCCCAGATTCAGAGCATGATGAATGAAATGAGAAATAACCCGAAGGCGCAGCTTGGCGGTTTTGATGTGCTTGCGGTAAGAGATTATAAAGCAGATACCAGAAAAGACATGAAGACAGGAGAAGTGACAAGTACCGGTCTTCCGGAATCCAATGTTCTTTATTATGAACTCAGTGACAACGCATGGTGCTGTGTACGTCCTTCCGGAACAGAGCCTAAGATTAAGTTCTATTTTGGCGTAAAGGGAAGCTCACTTGCAGATGCAGAGGAGAAGCTTGCTAAAGTAAAGGCAGACCTGATGGGCGAAAACGCCTGATAGTAAAGTTAAATCGGACCTGCTGGAGAAAATGTCTCAATAGGCAGAAAAGATAAGCAGAGAGACTCAGAACAGGAGAAACTATGGAGAAAAAGAAGTATACTGACTTACACAGATTACAGGAAAATCCTTTTTTAAATATGTATCAGTTAGATGCGGTATCTTATAGTGGAAAACCCTTTGACTATTACTTTGTCAGCAGAAATAAGGAAGAGAAACTGAAAATCAATACCCATAGGATAGATGCAGAGGGAATTGTCATCTATCCTCTGTGGAAAGAGGACCCGGAAAAGCTGGTGATGATTCGTCAGTACCGATATCCCGTAGGCGATTATATTTATGAACTTCCGGCGGGGCTGATAGATCAGGGTGAAAATGCAGAGCAGGCGGCAGTCCGGGAAATGAAAGAAGAAACGGGATTTGAATTTGAAGTATATACAGGGGGAAAGGAAATGTACCGCAGGGCATTTTTCCTTGCTCCCAGCTTTGCAGATGAAGCCGGACAGTCGGTATTTGGGTACGCATCAGGAAAAACTACAAAGGAATTTCAGGAAGACAGTGAATATATCGAAGTGCTTTTGGTAGACAAAAACGAGGCAGAACGAATTTTATCAGAGGAGCGCGTAACAGTCCGATGCGCCTATCTTTTGATGCAGTTTTTGCACATGAAAAAAGAGGCGCCATTTGCATTTCTTGATTAGTTATAAGCGGTAACGGAATAGAAAAAGGAGAGGTAGTTGTAATGAGTATCAGTTATAAAAAAGAAACGGGTGTATTTCAACTGAATACTCCGAATACCAGCTATATCATTGGGTTGGTAGATAAGGAAAAATTTGTAGGTCATATTTATTATGGAAGAAAACTGGAGAATGATGATTTCTCATATCTTATGCGCACCAGAGAGAATCCCTTTGTGCCGTCAGAAAATGCAAGAGACCGGAATTCCTTTTTGGACTCTTTTCCTATGGAGTATCCGGGAAGCGGCGTAGGAGATTATCGGGAAGGCGCCATTGGTGTTAGAACCTTAAGAGGACATGAAGGGGTACTGCCCCTGTATCAATCTCATAAAATTTATCCGGGAAAACCGAAGCTGCCGGGACTTCCGGCTACCTGGGGCGAAGCATCCGATTGCGATACCCTGGAACTGACGTTGACAGATGAAGTGTCAGGATTGGAAGTGACCTTGTTCTATACGGCATTTTCTAAGCTGGATGCAATTACCAGAAGCGTGCAGGTGAAAAATCATGGAACGGATACCCTATATCTTACCAAGGTTATGTCTGCGGCATTTGATATGGATAATGATAAGGAATTCGAGATGCTTACCATGCATGGTTCCTGGGCAAGAGAACGGAGAATCCAAAAGAAACCCATCGGATATGGAAAACAGAGCTGTGGTTCCATACGTGGAGAATCCTCTCATCAGGAACATCCATTTTTGGCGCTTTTAGAAAAGGGAACGAATCAGAAGCGTGGAGAAGTCTATGCCATGAACTTTGTGTATTCCGGAAATTTTCTGGCGCAGGTGGAACAGAGCCAGTTTGACAGTATGCGTGTGATGATGGGAATTCATCCGGAAAATTTTTGCTGGGAGCTTAAGACAGGAGAAGCTTTCTGGGCGCCGGAAGTGGTTATGGTATATTCCCACAAGGGACTTGGAGGGATGACAAGAACGTTCCATGACTTATACCGTAATCACCTGATTCGTGGAGAATATAGGGATAAGAAGCGCCCGATTCTTATTAATAACTGGGAAGCCACTTACTTTGACTTTAATACGGAAAAACTGTTGGATATTGCCAAAGAAGCGTCTCAGCTTGGAATCGAAATGCTTGTTATGGATGATGGCTGGTTTGGCGCTCGGAATGATGACAATACCAGTCTGGGCGACTGGGAAGTAAATGAAACAAAGATTCAGGGAGGTCTGAAACACCTGGTAGATGAAGTGAACAAGCTTGGGATGAAGTTTGGAATCTGGTTTGAGCCGGAAATGATTTCGCCGGATTCCAATCTGTTTCGGGAGCATCCGGACTGGGCAATTCAGATGCCGGACAGAACGCCGAGCCTTGCCAGAAACCAGCTTGTGCTGGATTTAAGCCGGCCGGAAATCGTAGATTATATTTATGAAAAAGTGGCAAAAATTTTGCGAAGCGCCAATATTGAATATGTAAAGTGGGATATGAACCGTCAGCTTAATGATTTGGGAAGCCTGGGACTGTCCCCGGAGCGTCAGGGAGAATTAAGCCATCGATATATGCTGGCTGTCTATGAGATGCAGGACAGACTGACAAAAGAGTTCCCTCATTTATTATTGGAAAACTGTTCTGGCGGTGGAGCAAGATTCGACGCTGGAATGTTATATTATAGTCCCCAGATTTGGTGTTCGGATGACACCGATGCGATAGAGCGTCTTTCCATCCAGGAGGGAACGGCTATGATATATCCGTTATCTGCTATGGGGGCTCATGTGTCGGACTGCCCGAACCATACAGTAGGAAGAAAAACTCCATTTGAGACCAGAGGCTATGTGGCATTGGCAGGAACCTTTGGGTATGAATTGGATGTAACAAAGATTCCACAGGAAGACCGGGATATGATACCTGCGCAGATAGCAATGTATCATAAATATAATGACTTGGTACGTGGCGGAGATTATTACAGAATTGCATCTTATCGGGAAAATCATGGATATGACTGCTATGAGGTAGTGGCAAAGGATAAGTCGGAAGCGTTAGTCACCTTTATACAGGTGATGGGAAGAGCGAATTGTCACAGCCGAAGAATCTATCTGGATGGATTAGATGAGAATGTCAAGTATCGAATTGAAGGCGAAGAACGTACCTATCTTGGCAGTACGCTTATGTATGGCGGTCTGCAGGTAGAGAATCTCTGGGGAGATTTCCAGGGAAAATTGATTTATTTAAAAGCTGAGGTTGACAAATAACCGGACAAAAATTAAAATTAAATTAAGCTAAAAAGGCTTAATTTATATTAAGGGTATAGGTGAGATATATGGCAAAGGCAGTAAAACTGGCGGATATCGCAGAGAGGCTGAATGTCAGCACAGTTACCGTTTCCAAGGCGCTTTCTGATCAGAAAGGTGTCAGTGAGGAGATGCGTGAGAAAATTAAGCGGCTTGCAGATGAATTAGGCTATGTTCCGCCATCCGCAGGACGCAAGCTAAAGGAACAGAAAAGCTATAATTTAGGTGTTATTATTGCAGAGCAATTCCTGGATACAGGAGAGTCCTTTTATGGACAGATGTACCAGATGGTAACAACTAAGGCGGTTTCTAAGGGGTGCTTTACGATGCTGGAGGTTGTCAGTAAGCAGGATGAAGAAGAACTAAATACGCCGAAGCTGATACAGGAACAAAAGGTAGATGGACTCATTGTAATCGGACGGATGAATACAGAGTATCTAGTGGCGCTGGACGAAAAGGGCAAGGTTCCTGTGGTGTATATGGATTTTTATGATGAGAAGAATCCATGTGATGCAATTATCTCGGATAATTTTTATGGCATGTACCGCATGGTAAATTATTTGTTTGAAATGGGACATGAGAAGATTGCTTATGTGGGTACGCTTTTAGCGACAGGAAGTATTACGGACCGTTATTTTGGCTATGCCAAGTCTTTGATGGAGCATGGACAGAAAGTACGGGAAGACTGGGTGATTGATGACAGGAGATTGGAAACCGGAAAGCTTGATAGAGAGAATCTGCTTCAGCTGCCGGCAGAGATGCCTACGGCATTTGCCTGCAACTGTGATTTTACAGCCCATGAGATTATTAAGAAATTAAAGGCAGCAGGATACCGGGTGCCGGAGGATATTTCTGTGGTAGGATATGATAACTATATTTATCCGGGGCTTTGCGAAGTTGGAATCACTACCTATGAAGTAGATATGAAGGAAATGGCAAGAAGAGTCATTCATACCATTGTACGAAAAATTTCAGGTGACAACTACCGCAAGGGAGTATTTGTGGTAGAAGGATATCCTGTCTATAAGGAAAGCGTTCTTCCAAGATAATTGCTTAGAAGAGCGGATGAGAATGCCGGAACTCGTTTGGTGTAGTTCCGGTATATTTTTTAAATAAATTAATAAAGTGATTGGTGTTTTCAATACCTACTGCATTTCCGATTTCATAGATTCGGTCATTTGTAGTAAGTAAAAGGTTCTTTGCGTATTCGATTCGCTGATGATTCAGATATTGCAGAGGCGAAATCTCAAAATAGGACGAAAAATCCCGACATAGCTTATACTTGCTGACTCCAAAGGATTCGGCAAGCTCATCTAAGGAAAAATTTTCTGCATAATGGGTATCGCACCAGTTTTTTAAGTCGGCAACATGATTGGGGGCGCCCGGAAGGGAGTCCTCAGTTGCTTCTTGCCAGAAAAATAATTCTGTGAACAAATCTGTAAACAGTTTATTGGAAATCACCGGGGAAACAACACCGCAATGATTGGAAATACGCTGTAAGGTCTGAAACATGGGCAAAATGTTTTGTGTTTGCGGAAAGTCCGGAAAAGAAAAGATGCAGTTCCCTAAAAGGGCATGATAAGAGTCCATGGCATTTCCCCAAAGCTCATATAAATAAAAGGAAAATGTTTCGCTTTCCCCTATCAGAGAAGCTGTCTTGCCGGAATAAAACAGGGAAAGTGACATGGGAGAAAATAAAAGAGTACCTGTTTCCTTGCCAAGAGAGACCCTTCCTTTTCCGTCAATGCAATAAAGAAGATAATAAGTGTCTGATTTTATCTGGGGGAAAGAAGCGGAGGAAAAGGGTGGAACATACACTCCGGATAAAATGTGAATAAAGCCGGCTGGACTTTGAATATCAACTGGAATCATAGGGAAAACTCCTTTCATTATAAAGGGGAAGTAAAATTATTTTATTCTATTTTACAAGAAAAAGCAAATTTTCTCAATAGATAAAAAATAAATAAATCAAAAGTATAAAGTAAAAAAGATTAATTTTAACTTAAAAATGAGAAAAAGTAAGAAAAATATATATTAAAATGCACAAAAAGAGGTGGTAAAAATTGTATATAATGATGTATTTAACGAATGAAACAAGAATGTGTGATTTAAAACAAGAATAGGTGATGACTAATTAAACTAAAAAAGTATAATTAAATTAAGTTACAAATAAGTAACAAAAAAGTAAAGGAGGATATTTTTATTATGAAACTGAAAAAACTCACAGCTATTTTAATGGTAGCAGCAATGTCCGTAGGATTAGCTGCTTGTGGAAACAGCAATGGTTCTGCAAATGGGAACGAAAATCAGACCAATGAATCCGGAGATGACGGAGCTGCAAAGGCAGCAATTGGTGACATCAATTATGCAGACTTAACACTGGGCGAGGATTACACAGACATTACAACTACAATTAAAGTGTTATCTCATCGAACAGACCTGTTAGAGGATAGCGCAGAACATCCTTTCAGCGAGTATGTAGAGGCATTTAATGAACTGTATCCAAACATTACAGTAGAGATTGAAGGTATTACAGATTATGCAAGTGATTCCCTGCTTCGTCTTCAGGGCGGTGACTGGGGCGACATTATGATGATTCCGGCAGTTGATAAGGCAGACTTAAGCACATACTTCATTCCTTATGGAGATTTAGGAACAATGGAATCTGAGATTCGCTTCGCAAATACATGGGAATACGGCGGACTGGTATATGGTGTTCCTTCTACCGGAAATGCACAGGGTATTGTGTATAACAAGAAAGTTTTTGAAGAAGCAGGAGTTACTTCCATTCCTAAGACACCGGAAGAATTTATTGCAGCATTACAGGCAATCAAAGATAACACAGATGCAATTCCTCTGTACACTAACTATGCAGCAGGCTGGACTATGAGTGCATGGGATGCTTATATCGGCGGAAGTGCAACCGGAAAGAGCACTTTTATGAATCAGGATTTGATTCATTCCGCAGCACCATTTGCTGATCCGGGCGATGGAACAGGTGCTTACAATGTTTACAAGATTTTGTATGATGCAGTTGCAAATGGTCTTACTGAAGATGACTACTCTACCACAGACTGGGAAGGCTGCAAGGGTATGATTAACCGTGGAGAAATCGGTTGTATGGTACTTGGCTCCTGGGCAGTGCCACAGATGCAGGCAGCAGGCGACAATGCAGATGACATTGGATATATGTCTTTCCCAATTACTGTAGATGGCAAGCAGTATGCTTCTTCTGGAGCAGATTACAGCTGGGGTATCAGCGCAGATATCTCTGATGAGAACAAAGCAGCAGCTATGTGCTTCGTTAAGTTTATGACAGAGCAGTCCGGATTCTCCTACAATGAAGGTGGTATTCCGATTGCAGCAGATGATGACAATTTCCCGGATACTTATGCAGCATTCGATGGTATCGAATATGTAACAGATGACCCATCTCTGGATGGAGAAGCTGATTTCCTTAATGTATTGAACTCTGATTCTGACCTTAACATCAACGCAGGCGGAGATTCCAAGGTTCAGGAAATCATTGAACATGCAGCTAACGGCGATATGGAATTTAGCGACATTATGGAAAGCTGGAATGAAGCATGGAGTGCAGCACAGGAAGCAAACAGTATTGAAGCTGAATAATGTAACGTAGAGAAATGCAAAAAAATCCTTGAGCGGAGGCGGGTACTTCCCGCTTTCCGCAGATAAGGTATGGAGGCCACGCATGACAGTAACAACAGTGAAAAAGAAAAAATCATTTATACAATGGTTAAAGAGCAGAAAAGGACAGCAGGTGACAATTTGTATTGCCTTTATGTTTATTCCGCTGCTGCTGCTCTTCGTATTTACATATCTGCCATTTGGAGAAATGGTAAAATTTAGTTTTTACGAAATGAAATATGCTACCCCGGTAGAAAAAAGAGTGTTTGTGGGATGGCAGAATTACATCGACGTATTTCAAAGAAGTGATTGCTTTAGAGCATTGAAGCTGAGTCTTTATTATATTGCAGGTGCGTTAATACAGCTGGTAATCGCATTATATCTGGCAACACTTTTAAGCTTTAAAACAAAAGGTGGAAACATTTTTAAGGGAGTTATGTTCTTCCCATATCTGATTAATGGTATTGCAATCGGATTTATTTTTAAATTCTTCTACACCAGAGGATTTGTGTTCGACACAGTATTACAGTGGTGTGGATTTGACCTGGAAAATCTTCCGTACTGGTTAAGGGATCAGACCATTAATAACTGGTCTTTGGTAGCTTCATCTGTATGGCGTTATTTTGGACAGAATATGGTGCTCTTTATTGGAGCGATTATGTCTGTAGATGCAGAAATGTATGAGGCGGCAGAACTAGACGGTGCAAATAAATTTCAACAGTTTCGGCATATTATCCTGCCGAGTATTAAGACCATTGTAACCTTAAATGTAATCTTATCTATTACCGGTTCCTTAAGCGCATTTGAACCATCTTACGTTATCACCAGTGGTGCCAACGGAACAGGAACCTACTTTGTAATCATGGATAGAATTGCGCATACCAGCCAAAAGGTAGGTCTTGCATGTGCAATGGCGGTTGTTTTACTTGGAATTATCTTTATCTGTACCATATTGCAAAAGCTATTCTTTAAGTATATTTTCCGAAATGCAGATTCGGAGGATGAGACCTATGATGCAAAGAAGGCAAGGAAGAAATTAGAAAAGCAGCGTAGAAAAGAACTAAAACTGCAGCAGAAGGGAGCGGTATAATATGGCAGCACCGAAGAAAAGAAAAAAACATTATAGTGCAGGAAAGATTGTATGGACCGTTGTAAAATACGCTTCTCTTTTGTTCTTTGCTTTTGCAGCGCTGATACCGATTGTATCCTGTGTTATTACAGCATTCAAGACAAAGACAGAATATGAAAGTACCAATGTTATGACGTTGCCGGAAAGCTGGCTGAATTTTGATAATTTTGTAGATGCATTCAAACGTGCCGATATGGGAAGTGCATTTATCAATTCCATTATTATTCTGGTCTGTGTACTGACGGTATCAATTTTGATAGGAACACAGCTTGCATATATCCTGAATCGTTTTAAATTTCCGGGAAATGGACTGATTCGTAACCTGTTCTTATTCGCAACGTTACTTCCGGGAATCGCAATGCAGGTACCGATGTATTCTATTATGAAAGAGTTAGGATTCATTGACCACTTATATGGCTACATTATTATGATGTGCGGTACGGATATTATTTCTGTTTACGTATTTATACAGTTTATGGAAAACATTCCAAATTCACTGGATGAATCCGCCATTATTGATGGTGCATCCTACTTCAAGATTTACTGGAAAATCATGCTTCCACTGCTGAAGCCGGCAATCGTAACCTGTATGGTCTTAAAGGGTGTAAGTACTTATAATGAATACTATTCTGCAAATCTGTATTTACATACCAAGAATACCGTAGCAACTTCTCTTTATACCTTTACCGGTCCGTTGGGAAGCCAGTATAACATGATTTGTGCAGGTGTTCTTATTTCCCTGCTGCCGGCGTTGATTGTGTTCATTGTCTGCCAGAAACAAATTTACAGTGGTATCACAGCAGGTGCAGTGAAGGGCTAGGAGGCATACTATGCAGAAAATGGTAAGTGAAATAAAAGAGCATTTGACTTCTGACATTCTTCCTTTCTGGAAAGGATTAAAGGATGATACTTATGGCGGATTTTACGGCTATATGGGATATGATCTTAAAGTAGATGAAAAGGCAGTGAAGGGTTGTATTTTGAACAGCCGTATTACCTGGTTTTTTGCAAATGCATATACGCTCCTTGGCGAAGAAGAATTGCTGACATATGCCAGACATGGATATGAGTTCTTAAAAAATAATTGTATAGACAAAGAAAATGGAGGAGTTTTCTGGTCTCTGACCTATGACGGAAAGCCGGAGGACACCACCAAGCACACCTACAATCAGGCATTTTCCATTTATGCGCTTTCTTCTTATTATGAAGCATCCAAAGATGAGGAAGCGTTGGCGCTGGCAAAACAGCTGTTTGAATTGATAGAAGAAAAATGTACCAATGAGAATGGTTACATGGAGGCATTTACACGGGATTTTAGACCGGAGGAAAATGACAAGCTTTCCGAGAATGGTGTAATTGCGGAAAAAACCATGAACACGCTGCTTCATGTATTTGAAGCTTATACAGAGCTTTACCGGGTATCGAAGGATGCAAGGGCAAGGGAACGCCTGAAATGGATGATGAATATCATGGCAGAGCGTATTTATAACCCGGCACTTCACCGTCAAGAGGTGTTTTTTGATAATGATTATCATAGCCTGATTGACCTGCACTCCTACGGTCATGATATTGAAACGGCGTGGCTCATTGACCGTGGAGTGGAAGTGCTGGAAGAAGAGAGCTGCAAAAAGAAAATGTCGCCTATCACCAGAACATTAACGGAACGAATTTTGGAAGTCGCATTTGACGGTCATTCCCTTGCGAATGAATGCGAAAACGGGGTAGTGAATCAGAACCGTATCTGGTGGGTGCAGGCGGAGACTGTTGTGGGATTCTTGAATGGTTATCAGCAGGATAAGAGCCATACAGAGTATCTCGAAGCAGCAAAGAGCCAGTGGCAGTTTATTAAGGATTATGTCATTGATAAACGAAATGGTTCGGAATGGTTCTGGGAGGTCAATCCGGACGGAACTCCGATTCCGGACCGGCCGATTGTGGAACCGTGGAAATGTCCATATCACAATGGAAGAATGTGTTTTGAAGTAATAAAGAGAGCTGAACTTTTATAGCACCCTGCGGGTATACCCTGATGGCGTGGAAAGCACGCCAAAAAGTGGAAAGGAGATAATTTTTGTGTTACATAAAAAGTATTATGAAGAGCTGGAGAAGCAGGAAAAGATTCTGAGCAGGAAAAATAAGAAATCTGATTCCTACAATGGAATTTATGACCGGTATGAATATCCGGTGCTGACCAGAGAGCATATTCCACTGACCTGGCGTTATGACCTGAATCCAGAGACAAATCCTTATTTTATGGAACGTCTTGGAATCAATGCAGTGATGAACTCCGGAGCCATTGAGTTAAATGGAAAATACTATCTGGTAGCGCGTATCGAAGGAAATGACAGAAAGTCTTTCTTTGGTGTGGCAGAAAGTGATAATGGAGTAGATGGCTTCCGTTTCTGGGATTATCCGATTTTATTCGATGACACCTGCCCGGAAGAAACCAACGTATATGACATGCGTCTGACCAAGCATGAAGATGGATATATTTACGGAGTGTTCTGCTCCGAAAGCAAGGATACTTCCGTGAATGATTTATCAGCGGCAGTTGCAGCAGCGGGCATCGTCCGTACCAAAGATTTAAAGAACTGGGAGAGGTTAGACAATTTGACAACTTTACGTTCTCCGCAGCAGAGAAATGTGGTATTGCACCCGGAATTTGTAGATGGAAAATATGCGTTCTATACAAGACCCATGGATGATTTCATTGAAACAGGAAGCGGCGGAGGAGTCGGATTCGGGCTCTGTGAGGATATTACTCATGCGGTGATTGATGAAGAGAAAATGACCTCCCTGCGGAAATATCACACGATTACAGAAGCAAAGAATGGTGCAGGAGCAACACCGATTAAGACGGAAAAGGGATGGATACATATTGCCCATGGTGTGCGTAATACGGCAGCAGGACTTCGTTATGTTATCTATGCGTTTGCAACGGACTTAAAGGACCCGTCGAAAGTGATTGCAGAGCCGTCCGGACTTTTGATTGGACCAAGGGGCGAAGAAAGAGTCGGAGATGTTTCTAATGTAGTATTTACCAATGGAGCTATTGTAAATGAAAACAATGAAGTATTTATTTACTATGCATCCAGTGATACCAGAATGCATGTGGCAACAACCACAATAGATAAGCTTATGGACTATGTATTTAACACCCCACAGGACCCGGGAAGAAGTGTAGAATGTGTAGCACAGCGATGTGATTTGATTCGGAAAAATCTGGAATTTTTAGCAGAGAATAAGTAAGTGAGGTATGAAAAATGGGAAAATATAAGATGATTAGCCCTGCGGTTGCGAATGTG
Source organism: uncultured Eubacteriales bacterium (assembly GCA_949292785.1). Lineage (GTDB taxonomy): Bacteria > Bacillota > Clostridia > Lachnospirales > Lachnospiraceae > Petralouisia. The sequence goes on along the minus strand of CASFBK010000008.1, from coordinate 208,112 downwards.
CCATGGCAGGAAAGACCGGAAGGCATCAAAGGAGCTCCAATCTGGAGATATACAGAAAATCCAATTATCGGAAGAAATCCAGTAGAAGGGGTGGCAAGAATTTTTAACAGCGCCGTAATCCCTTATGAAGGAGAATTTATTGGAGTATTTCGTGGAGAGCAGACAAACGGTATTCCTTATATCTATATGGGAAGGAGTAAAGACGCGATTCACTGGGAAATTGACAAAGAAAAGATTAACTTTGTGGATGAAGACGGAAAGCCATTTATGCCGAAATACGCATATGACCCACGTCTGGTGAAAGTAGAAGACACCTATTATGTTATCTGGTGTCAGGATTTTTACGGAGCAGCCATTGGTGTGGCAGAAACAAAGGATTTTAAGACGTTCACAAGAATTGAAAATCCATTCCTGCCATTTAACCGTAATGCAGTATTGTTCCCAAGAAAAATCAATGGAAACTTTATGATGCTGAGCAGACCTTCTGACAGTGGTCATACACCATTTGGTGATGTTTTCGTAAGTGAAAGCCCGGATATGAAGTTCTGGGGAAAACACAGACATGTGATGTCTAAGGGCAATGAGTGGTGGCAGTCTCTGAAAATCGGAGGCGGTGCAGCGCCAATCGAAACTTCCGAAGGATGGCTGTTATTCTACCACGGAGTAAGCGGAACCTGTAACGGTTATGTGTACTCCATCGGTGGAGCAATCTTAGATATTGACAATCCATCTATCGTAAAATACAGATGTGAGAACTTTATCTTAACACCGGAAGAGTGGTACGAAGAACGTGGATTTGTTCCCAACGTATGCTTCCCATGTGCAACCATCCATGATTCTGAATCCGGAAAGATTGCGGTATATTACGGAGCAGCAGACAGCTATGTAGCATTGGCATTCACAGAATTGGATGAAATTATTGACTACATCAAAGACCACAGTGCAGTCAATGAAATTGATACAGAAATCGGAAGAAGATAAAACGGGGGAGCCTGTAGTTACAGGCTCTTTTGTCATATGAAAAAGTGGTAGAAAGGAGGTATTTTTTATGCAGATTAAGCCGGAACATCCCACGTTGCAATACGAAGGAAGAATTGACTTTGACAATCCTTCTGCCCCGGTGCTTGTGTTTCCCTGCACAAGTATCGGGATGAGATTTACAGGAACTTTCTTAAAAGTGACTTTGGAGAATCACCATTCTTACTGGGATAATTACATGGGCTATATTTTAGATGGAAAACAGGAAAAGATAAAATTGCCGGAAGCTGGAATGGTTACGCTGACACTGGCAGAAGATATGAAAGACAAAGAGCATGAGCTGTTGTTCTTTAAACGGATGGATTCCTGCCATACTGTTACTTTTTATGGATTTGAGGTAGAAGACGGAGCAAAGATAAGTGCACCGGAGCCATTACCGGAGAGAAGAATAGAAGTATATGGTGACAGTGTTTCTGCCGGGGAAGTGTCAGAGGCAGTAGATTATGCAGGCAAGCCCGACCCGGAACATCAGGGAGAATATTCAAATAGCTGGTATTCCTATAGCTGGATGACAGCCAGAAAACTGGGGGCAAGAATACATGATATTGCCCAGGGAGGAATACCGCTTTTGGATAATACAGGGTGGTTTGCAGCGCCCAATTATAAAGGAATGGAGAGCTGCTACGACAAGATTGAATATCATCCTGATTTAGGTGAGCCAAAGCTTTGGGATTTTTCTAAGTATCGTCCTCATGTGGTGATTGTAGCCTTAGGGCAGAATGACAACCACCCGGCAGATTATATGGCAGAAGATTATTATTGTGAAAAGTCTGTGTACTGGAGAGAAAAATACAAAAAATTAATTCTTGATTTAAGAAAATATTATCCCAAGGCAGTCATCATTCTGGCAACAACTATACTGTGTCATGACAAGAGCTGGGATAACGCCATAGAAGAAGTATGTCAGGAACTGAAGGACTCCAATGTTCATCATTTCCTGTATTCTAAGAATGGCTGTGGAACCCCGGGGCACATTCGTATTCCGGAGGCAGAGCAGATGTCGGACGAATTATCCGCTTATATTAACGCTCTGGGAGAAGACATTTGGAAGGATGAATAGAAGGAGGAAGAATATGAGTATTCAGATAGAATATGAAAGGGCGGTTGCAAACCGAGGAAACTGGTATCGTATCAAAAAGGTCATGGAGCGTGCCGCGGCCGGAGAAAAGATTACACTTGGATTTTTAGGGGGTTCTATTACGCAGGGAAGTTTATCTTCTACACCGGAGACCTGTTATGCATATCGTGTGTATGAATGGTGGAAAAAGACTTTTCCACAGGCGGAATTCACATATGTAAATGCGGGAATCGGAGGAACCACCTCTCAATTTGGCGTGGCAAGGGCAGAGAGTGATTTGCTTGCTTACCAGCCTGATTTTGTCATTGTAGAGTTTAGTGTAAATGACGATAGTACAGAACATTTTTGCGAGACATATGAAGGACTCATTAGAAAGATATACGGCTCCGAAAGAAAGCCTGCAATGCTTCTGGTGCATAATGTCCGCTATGATGATGGAGGAAATGCACAGGTGCAGCATGGAAAAACCGCAAGGCATTATCACCTTCCGGCGGTTAGTATGCAGAGCTCCATTTATCCTCTGGTGGTATCCGGCGAGATTCCAAATCGTGAGATTACACCGGATGACCTGCATCCCAATGATAAGGGACATGAACTGGTAGCATCTGTAATTACCTGGTTTTTAGAGAAAATACAGGGGGATTCCGCAGGGGATGGAGATACGGAATTTGAGATGCCAGAACCATTTACCATGAACCAGTATGAAAATTCCCTGCGCATGCAGAATCAGAATTCTGACCCGGTCTGTGAGGGATTTACCGCGGACAAGGAGGTGCAGGAGCATATTACCCAGTGTTTCCGAAAGGGCTGGACTGCGTCCGAAAAAGGCGCTAAAATCACCTTTGCAGTGTCAGGAACCTGTATTGGAATTCAATATCGTAAGTCGGTCCATAAGCCGGCGCCGATTGCACGGGTGACAATAGATGGAGACAAGGAGCATTCGGTAGTTTTGGATGCCAACTTTGAGGAGGACTGGGGAGACTGTCTGTATCTGGAAACGGTGGCAGAGCATGAAAAAAAACGGATTCACAAGGTAGAAATAGAGATAATAGAATCCCATGAGGACGATGCAGTACCGTTTTATCTGGTATCTGTCATTGGTTCATGTTAAAATACTCGTAAAGAAAGTGGAGGGTCAGCTATGTTTCCAAAAAATTTTGTATGGGGAGTTGCCAGCAGCGCTTATCAGATAGAAGGAAGAGAGGAAAATGACGGTGCAGGCGAATGTATCTGGGATGAATTCTGCAGGGAAGGCAGAGTGTACGAAGGGCAAAATGCTTTTGTCAGCTGCGACCACATGCACCGCTATCGGGAAGACTTTGCGCTCATGCGTCTTCTGGGAATCCGGCATTATCGGTTTTCTATAAGCTGGTCCCGCCTGATTCCGGAGGGAACTGGGGCAGTCAATGAAAAGGGAATCGCGTTATACCGGGATATGATTCGGGAAATGAAGAAAAATGGAATCACCCCGTATATTACCATGTATCACTGGGAACTGCCTCAGGCATTGCAGAAGCAGGGCGGATGGCTCAATGAAGCGTCCATTCAGTGGTTTGCGGAATATGCCAGAGTGGTTGCCGAGAATTTTTCTGACCTTTGCGAGTACTTTATTACCTTTAATGAGCCACAGTGCTTTATCGGTCTGGGGAATCTGACAGGGGTACATGCGCCGGGGCTTAAGATGTCCTATAAAGACACCTTTCAGATGGTGCACAATATGTTAAGAGCCCATGGTACGGCAGTCAAAGTCCTGCGAGCCAATGCGAAACAGGAGATAAAGATTGGTTATGCGCCAACCTGTGGAGTGGCATATCCCGTTAGCGAAAAGCCGGAAGATATCGAGGCGGCAAGAAAAGTTTATTTTGGATTTAATAATCCGATGGATAACTGGACCTGGAATGTGAGCTGGTTTTCTGACCCGGTACTATTCGGAAAATATCCGGAAGAAGGGTTGAAGAAGTTTGCAGATTATCTGCCTGAGATGACACCGGAGGATATGGAGCTGATTTCACAGCCGCTGGATTTTATAGGACAAAATATTTACAACGGATATGCCGTCCGCGCCGGAGAAAGCGGAGAGGTGGAGTATGTAGAAAGAGAACCGGGGGCAGCCAGGACAGCAGTGCAGTGGCCGGTAACACCGAAGTGCTTGTATTGGGGCGTGAAGTTCTTATATGAGCGTTACAAGACGCCCATTTATATTACAGAAAACGGCATGTCCTGTCATGATATGGTGTCTGCTGACGGCAGGGTGCATGACCGGAACCGGATTGATTTTCTGGATGCATATCTGGGGGAATTATCAAAGGCATGTGAAGAGGGCGTAGATGTACGAGGTTATTTTCTGTGGACATTTCTGGATAATTTTGAATGGGAGAAGGGATACAATGAGCGATTTGGTCTTGTGCATGTAGACTTTACTACGCAGAAACGTATCGTAAAGGACTCTGCCTACTGGTATCAGAACGTAATAGAAACGAATGGAGGATGTTTATCTATGAATCAGTTAAAAGGAGAAATAATTTTCTTAAATCCGGTATTTACCCACAATATCTGGGGAGGAACCAGATTGCGGGAGGACTTTCATTATCCGGTGGAAGGAGATGATATTGGAGAATGTTGGGGCATTGCAGCACATCCGAACGGTGACTGTACCGTAAAGGGTGGAACCTTTGACGGCAGGAGACTGTCCGAATTGTGGAAAGAAGAGCCACAGCTTTTTGGCAATGTGGATATGGACCGCTTCCCACTGCTGATTAAAATTATTGACGCCAAGGCAGACTTAAGTATTCAGGTTCATCCCAATGATGCGTATGCGAAAGTCAACGAAAATGGTTCTTTGGGAAAAACAGAGTGCTGGTATATCTTAGATTGTGACGAAGATGCTGCACTGGTAATTGGACATAATGCAAAGACGAAGGAAGAGCTTGCTGACATGATTCATCAGGGCAGATGGAGCGAATTTATTCGTGAAATCCCGGTGAAAAAGGGAGATTTTCTTCAGATTGACCCGGGAACGGTACATGCCATTAAGGGAGGTATTCTGATACTGGAGACACAGCAGAACAGTGATATTACGTATCGTGTATACGATTATGACCGTCTTTCGAATGGAAAGCCAAGAGAGCTTCATGTGGAAAAAAGTATTGATGTAATTACAGTTCCGGCAAAGTCTGTAGAGGACAGCGTTATTGATACAATGAATGTTCCCAAGGATGAGTTGTATACCTTGTATGAATGTGAGTTCTATAAGGTGTTCCAGCTTGAGGTAGAGAAGAAGGCAGTATTTGAGCAGAAATATCCATTTATGCTTATGAGTGTTTTGGAAGGAGATGGGCTTCTAAACGGACAACTGGTGAAGAAGGGGGACCATCTGATTTTGCCTGCCGGAATGGGAAGCGTGGAAGTACAGGGAAAACTGAAAGCAATTTGTTCTGCTATATAGGCAATGTGAACAAAAAAGTAGTAAATAAACCTTGTTTTCTTCTTAAAAAACTGTTTACGTTAGCTAAAAAATATTTTTAATTAATTAAAACATTGACTAAAAGTTACGAAAAATATATAATTATATCAACTTAATATTAGTTAAAAAATAAAAAATTAGCTAAAAGGGAAAGGTGAACAGAAATGAAGAACAGGAATGTGAAAAGGCTGCTGGCAGGGGTCATAGCAGCAGCTATGGTACTACAGGTACCGGCAGTGAACCAGATATTTTCATCTGGGACGATTGAAGCGGAAGCGGCTTTCGAAAGTGTCATTTATGAAAGCGATACAAATGTAGCAGCGGATGGAATTGATTTTTCCGCACTTGCAGACGAAGACTGGGGAGTAAAAAAGGAAGTAACATATGCTTATACCAATGACGTAGAAAGAAAGGTAAACGAGAATTTTACCGTAGATGCAAAGGTAACCATTGATGCAAATGCATATAATACTTTAGCAGACGGAGGATATCTGAAGTTCCAGGGAGTGACAAAGCTGACCGGAGATTGGACATACACCACAGGAGATTCCTGGCCATATCTGGAACAGAGCAGTTTTACCGATATGGGAGATGGAAACTACACAGCAGACATTCAGGTAGAATTCAAGGATAAGACACCGTCTTCATTAATGGAGATTGATTTTGAAATCGTAGGTGTAAAGTTCGTAGGAACGGTAAATATCAGCAATGTAAAAGTAACGAACCTTACTGTGGACAAACCGGATTTAGAAGAAAAGGACCCAACCGTTCTTTCTGATTTAGCTACAGAGGCAGACTTTAGCTGCTGGGGTACAGAAGAAGGATGGGATTATTATCATGGAGGAACAGCGAACTCTGTTCCGGAGATTTCCTATGATAGTGCAAACCAAAGATTACAGGTAACATTAGATTATTCTGCAAATGCAGCGTCTACATGGAGTGAGGCAAAAGTAACCTTTACACCGGCAGACGCGGCAGACATCAGCAGCTATAATCAGTTGAGCGTGGACTTTATTTATCCGGATGAGTTAGACGGAACAAAGATGAAGTTTTTCGCAGATGGAATCATCAATAAGGATACCACTGTCGATGAATCTACAGCAGAAGATCTCGGAAATGGAATGAAGAAGGTTACTGTCAGCATGGGATTTTCCCCAGTCGCTACACCATTGTCCAGTTTTACGATTGGAATTATTGGTTATCAGACAAGCTTCAAGGGTAATGTTTATCTGGATAACCTGGTATTGTCCCAAAAAAACGAAGCAGAAGATTTTGTAAAGATTACAGAAACACCGGGCGCAGGTACAGTTGCGAATATCAGTAACAGCATTTCCTCCATCAAGATGACAGACACGAATGCAGATGATAGTGCAAAAGCATTATTCACGTATCTTTCTGCATTGAGTGAAAATGACCAGGTGTTGTTCGGACATCAGAACGATGTAAGCCGTTCTGTAAATCCAAATGCTGCTCTGGGTGATGTATATGACATCACAGGCTCGGTCAGTGGAATATTTGGCTTGGATTCTCTGGCGCTTACCGGTTCAGAAGCTGGTGGAACAGATGCAGAATCTGCGCTTGCAAATTCCATTGCATACAGTAAGACGGCTGCCCAGAATGGAGCATTAATTACCTTATCTACTCATATGCCGAACTTTACCAGTGCAAAAATTAAGAAAAATGCGGATGGCACTTATGATTTCTTCGAGTGTAATTTTAATGAAGCAAAGGATTTAAGTAATAATAGTGCAGAACAGATTCTTCCGGGTGGAGAATACAATGAGGTGTTCAATGCATATCTGGATATCATTGCAGAATATGCAAATGCATTAGCAGAAGATGACATTCCGGTTATTTTCCGTCCGTTGCATGAAAACACAGGTTCCTGGTTCTGGTGGGGTTCTACCAACAGCGTGGAGACATATAAGAGTCTTTTCCGCTATACCAGAGATTATCTGGAAAGCCAGGGCGTACATAACATGTTGTATGTGTATTCTCCAAACGGACCGCTTACATCAGAAGAAGAGTATCTGACAAGATATCCGGGAGATGAATACGTAGATATTGTAGCATTTGATTATTACGATGATTATAATACATATCCTGCAACCTCAGACGGCTCTTACTTTACCAATCTTGACAAGACCTGCCAGGTAGTTTCTTCTTTTGCACAGAAGAGAGGAAAAATTGCAGCAATTTCAGAATGTGGTGTCAGAGTAATGAAGGCTGACGGTTCGGATAATGAAGGTCTTTTGGTGAAAGGAAATCCGGTACGGGAAGAGGTAACCGGAACCAACTGGTATCAGAAAGTAAATGATATTGCCAAGAAAAACAATATGCCATATTATCTGGTATGGGCGAACTTCAGCGATACGAACTTCTATGTTCCGTATAAGTATGATGATACTTACGGACAGGAAATGATTAATGAATTTATTGCGTATTACAACAGTGCAGACTCCATTTTTGGAAATGGCACGAATTTTTATAACAATATAACTGCATTAGCAGGAAAAAATGTAGAGAACTATACCAATCCATATGGTTACATGGTCTATCCGTTTGAGATGGCAACTATTTTAGATGGAACAGAATTACGAGCAGTCTTGAGAAATGCTTCGAACGTAGAGTTTGTAATTGAAAATAAAGCGGCAGATAAGAAAGTGACATTGGAAGCAAAGCCGGAAGGGGGCGTTGTAAGAGCGGAAAATGCGGCAGTATTGAGTAATGTAAAAGCAGCATCCACAGGAGCGATTACGTATGCCGCAATGTTAGATAAAGCAACTCTGGACAGCATTGGAAAGACGGATACGGCAACCATTACACTTTACGCAGACGGTGTTGTGATTTCAGAACTTACCAATGTAAGTCTTGGAAAGGAAAAGGATAAAGCGCCTGCAAATGTAATTGAGGACTTTGATTATTATTCCGGCAGCAATGGGTTGTTAGATGCAAATTATTCGGAAAATTCCGCAGCAGGATGCAGCTCTGAGTTTGTATTGGATGAGACTCATAAAAATGATGGAACTTACGGAGGAGCATTTAACTATACGCTTTCTACGACCGGAAGTGAAGTATGGACAGGTAGAATCAAGTCTAACCTGACATCAAATGATTTCTCAAGCTATAATGCATTAGAAATGTGGGTGCAGCCGGATGGAAAAGGACAGAAGCTTGTCATTCAGCTTACAGATGGTTCCGGAGAGGAATTTGAAGTATATCTTACGAATTTTGTAAAAGGAACAAAGGCACAGTATGTAACAGTACCGTTTAGCTCCTTTACAGGTAAGAATGGAGGTACCTTAGACACAAGCTCTATTCAGAAGTTTGCGGTATGGTGTAACTCTATTGTACCGGATGGACATTCCGGAAGCTGGGAGGTAGATTCCACGATTTATTTTGATGGAATTAAGGCAGTAAGACTGAAAACAGAAGATTTGGCGAAGGTGGATGCAGATGGTCTGATTATTACGGAGCAGTCATTGGTAGCAGATGAAATACCAGACACAGATACAAACACAACTATTGATACAAATACGAATACAAATACGAATACAAATACAACAGATAATCATACAGATACAACAGACAATAGTACAAATACACAGAATGCAAATAAGCAGACGGCAGCAAAGACAGGGGATACAACAAATCTGACAATTTACCTGTTATTGATGGGATTTGCAGCAGTGGCATGTGCAGCGGTAATAAGAAAGAAGAAAAGACTGGCATAATTATTGTGAAATTAGTAGAACTGTTGCACTTATAATTGAGAAATTGTAAGTGTAGCAGTTTTTTCTAAATGCAACGGCAAAAGGCTGGGAGGGTGCAGGATGAGCGGAAAAGAACGGTATATAGTTGGGGTGTTGAGTAGTGGAATTATGGATGAGGTTACCAAATATGTATGTAAGGGCGTGTTTCAGGAAGCAAAGCAGTATGATATTAATGTAGTGGTGCTTCCGGGAAAATATTTGGAGCGCGACTTATCGGATAATCAGGAACTGATGTATGAATATCAGTATAATACGCTTTTTTCTTATGTCAGAAAAGAAAATATAGATGCACTGATTATTAATATTGGCAGTATTGGGTGTTTTGCATCGTCCAAAAGTATAGAAGCTATGTTGAAACAGTATATGGGAATTCCGTGTGTACTGGTATCAGCTAAAATGGAAGGATATATAAGTGTTAAATTTGACAATTATCAGGGAATTAAAGATGGACTGGAATATTTGATTGAACGGGCGGGCTGCCGAAAGTTTGGAATGATAGGTGGGAGCCTTGATAACATAGACGCTCGGGAGCGGAAAAATACATTTGTAGAAACGCTGGCTGCTCATGGAATTGAATTTGAAGAAAAAATGTATGCGGAGGGGGATTTTTCCAGAAGGAGCATAGAAACATATAGGCGATTGCTGGATGATAATCCCGGTGTGGAGGCTGTTTTTTGCGTAAATGATGAAGCGGCAATGGGGCTGTATGAAGAATTGCGCCGTCGTGGAATCCGCCCCGGGAAGGATATCTTTATTTTGGGGTACGATGACACGGTCATGGCAGCAAAGATGACGCCGTCTTTGTCATCTGTCCGCGCAGACGCTGGCAGACTCGGGGAAGAAGCTGTGCGAATGGTAATAGAAATGCTGCATGGCGAAAAAGTGACGGATACAGTGATTCCAACAAGGTTTATTCGGCGTGATTCTTTTCCTGTGGGAAGTGATGAAGCAGAAATGAACCGGAAAAAAGACGGTGAAATTACTTTTGAAGATATTTTTTACCGCTGCTATCATGAAGAGATGCAGGAGAAAATAGAAAAGCTTCGTGCCAGTTACTGCAAAATGCTGGAAACGCTATATATCAACTGCGAGTCGAATGTCAATGGTTTTGACGGAGCGCTGGATATTATGTACTATGTAGATGAATTTTTGAATCTGGGCGGCATAGAGTATGCAGAGGTGGACATTCTTATGAACAGTTTGGAAGATGTGTATCGGAAACTGCGGGGGAGAAAGCAGGACGATAAGAGCAGATTTGAACTGCGGGATATTTTTGCCATTATTTATAAGAAAATTATTCGTGCCATGAACGGACAGTTTGGGAATATTCAGGAGTCTAAGGATAACGAGAATTATGCGATGAAGCTGTTTGTACAGGATATGCTTCAATTTGAAAGGGGAAGAGACCAAAGCTACAGTTCTCTTTTGGAAAATCTGGACTGGCTGCAGGTGAAGAATGCCGCTATTTATATGCTGCCTAAGCCGGTGCTGCATCTGGATAAGGAGAAATTCCAAATGCCGGAAGAATTGTACCTTAAGGCTGTTTTACGACAGGGGAAGGTAAGCACTGTTCCGGCAAACAGACAGAAGAAAAAGATATCGGAAATTTATTCCAATTCCCTGATGGCATCCGGACAGCGCCGGGATATGGTGCTTCTGCCACTGTTTTTCAAGGAAATGGTATATGGTGTCATGCTCTGCGATATGACGGAGAAAATCTATGATAACGGAGAGTTTCTGGTAAATCAGATTAGTTCGGCGGTTAAGATGATTGCCCTTTTACAGGTGAATGAAAAGATACAGCAGCAGCTGGAGGAAAACCTTACGGTGTTAAAGACGCATAATATTGAGCTGGATACCATTTCTAAACGGGATGCGCTGACAGGAATTCTAAATCGCCGTGGATTCTATAGCCAGGCAGAGAAAGAGATTTCTAAAAATTGCAAAAAGGATAAAAATACCTTAATTATCTATGTAGACATGAATAACTTAAAAATTATTAATGACAGGTATGGGCATGAGGAAGGAGATTATGCTCTGAAGCTGATAGGAAGTTTTTTAAAAGAAATGGTGGAAGATACCGGAATCGCAGGTCGTATTGGGGGAGATGAATATGCCTGTGCCATGGCATATGATAAAGGAGATGAAGGAAACGAGGTGCTGGAAATGTTGTACCGGAAGTTTTCAGACTTTAACAGGGAGAGCGAAAAACCGTATAATATTACGGTTTCTGCGGGAGCATGTATGCTTGGAAAGGACGATGCGCTGACCCTGAAGGATGCAATGATGCAGGCAGATGCAAGACTATATGAGGTAAAACAGTATCGTAAGAAAGACGTGGTAAAGCAGATAGCGGTGAAAGAAATGGAATGAAATAAGAAATATTATGTTATTTGTGGAGATAGGACATCACAGGATAAAATTTTGTGATGTCCTTTTTAGGCTAAAAAAAGATTAAATAGAGATTAAATAAATTAAAAATGAATAAAAATAATATTGAAAATAAGTTAAAAAAGTGATAAGATTAAGTAAAATAAACCTGGGACAAAAGAAAAAATGAAAATTGGAGGGAAACATATGAAAAAAGACAGGAAAAGTAAAGTGCGAACAGGTCTGGGTCAGAGTATAAAAGGGAAAATTTTAGTAATGGGAGGAGCAGCCATACTTGCATCTGTCATTCTGGGCAGTGTGGGTATTGTTGCATTAAACAAAAACAGCAGAAACAATGAAGTCTTGAAAGAAATCAACCGGATTAATCTGTCTCAGAATGAGAATCAGAGCCTTGAGACTTCCTATCTGTATTTTCTGGAGGATTCTTATCTGGAAAGTATCGTGACGAATCTTGAGGAAATGGAAAAGGCTACGCAGACAGCCAGGAAGGTCGCAGGAGGCAGTGTTTCCAAAGAGCTGGCTTCGATTGGTGATACGATTACCGGCTGTAAAGACAATTACAGTCAGATTCGGGAATTGAGCGGCGAAAGAGGTTACTCAGAAGAAAGCGGTGAATATCAGAGTTTCCTCGCAGACGATGAAGAATTGAACAGTTATTTTGCAGCGGTAGGAGATGATAAGTCTTGGGTAGATGGCTCTTGGATAAATCTGGCGGGTGGCGAACAGGTGGTTGTAGGTGATAAGACCTATACGAAGTTTACCTATAACACACAGCTTCCGCAAGAGGGAAAGAGGGACTCTTTGGTAGCAAGACTTGGTGCAAATGGAGCAGCATTCATAGGAAAGGTATATTTTAACAATATTGTATTTCATGGCGCAAATGAGGATGCTGTGGTAGATATATCTGCATTGACGATAGATGATATTTCCGGTTCTTATGGAGATGCATTGGAAGAAAGCAATATAGAAGAGTTTAATGGACAGAGCAGCGTGGGAGTACAGGGACTTTTTGACGCGGGCGACGGAAGCTGGGAAGAGATTTCGGTTATGGTGCCCATATCTTCTTATGATATGCAAAACTTTGATGCAGTAAGTTATGATTTGTATCTGGAGGCAGGAGATTATTCCCAGCTTAGAATGGCGGTAGCGTTCTCTGGAAAGTATGATTTTACAGCAACACTGGAAAAGCTTAACAGCAGTTTTTCCGCTTACAGCAAGCATGTGGTAGAAGGAAAAGAGGTAGCAGAAGAAAGCCAGGAAATCGTAGATTTATTTGCGGAGATAAATGAAAATGTTGGCGCATATGTTGTGAATGAGGAACAGCAGAGCGAAATCCGTCAGAAGCTTTCCAATAAACAGGCACAGTTTGAGTCGATGAATGAAAAAGATAATCAGGTGTTGGAGCTGAAAAAAGAGAATATTTCGTTATCCGCAACGCTGACAGAGCTTACTTCTACGGTGCGTAATCAGGTAGAAACGGATACAGAGGGTTCCAGGGTACAGCTGATTGCTATTATGGTAGTTGTTTTACTTGTAAGCGCAGCTTTGGTTCTGGTAATTACTGCGTATATCAGTAAATCTATGAATCGCAGTATTAAGAGGTTTAAGGATACGCTGTCACAGATGACAGAAGGAAATCTGAAGGTCAGAGCTTCTGCAAACGGTAAGGATGAATTTTCTGTGTTTGGTGCGTATGTAAATGAATTCCTGGAGCGTCTCTCCGAGGTGATTCAGTCGGCACAGCAGATTTCTGAGACCGTAAAGCAATCCGGAGAAGAATTAGATGTGATGGCAAAGAACAGTAATATTACTTCATCTGAAATTGGAAATGCGGTAGAAGAAATTTCCAATGGTGCAACCAGTCAGGCGGGGGAAATTGATACTGCTTCCGGTGAAATTACAGAAATGGGATATGTTTTTAATGAGATTGTTGACAATGTAGAAGATTTAGGAAGAATGGCAGCAGAAATGCAGCAGGTAAGCAATGAATCTGCTATGTTTATGCAGGAATTGAGTGTTGCCAATACCAAGACCTCGGAAGCGTTTTCCCAGGTTGCACAGCAGACTCATACCACAAATGAATCGGTACAGAAGATTCGGGAAGCTACAGAGCTGATTACGTCTATTGCAAGTCAGACAAATCTTTTGTCACTGAATGCAAGCATTGAAGCTGCAAGAGCAGGAGAAGCAGGAAGAGGATTTGCGGTAGTTGCTACTGAGATTCAGCAGTTAGCAGAGCAGTCCAGTTCATCTGCCAATATTATAAATGGAATTATTGAAGAGCTGGCAAGAGAGGCAGAGCAGACGGTCAACATTGTAGATGAGGTGACAAAGATTGTGGAAACACAACAGGAAAAATTAGCAAAGACCCAGGAAAGATTTGGCGTACTTGGAGATGGAATTGAAAAATCCAGTATAGAGACCGCCAATATTAAGAGTCGTACCGCTGTGTGCGATACTGCGCGGAATAAAGTGGAAGAAATAATTGTAAATCTGTCAGCAATTTCAGAAGAAAATGCAGCTTCTACGGAAGAGACCACCGCCTCTATGATGGAATTAAACAAAACTATTGAACATCTGGTAGAAGAAGCAAAACAACTGAAGGATATGGCAAATCGTTTGGAAGGTGACTTGAAATTCTTCAGGATTTAGAAAAATATTAAGAAAAAATTGAAGATATTTCTATTTAAAATCCGTTATAATATGATATACTGTACAAGGCAATCAAGTATATATAATTATAGCGGATTTTATCTTGAGGGAGAAGAACCCTCTAAAATAGAAAGGAAAAGATATGTTAGAGATTTTAAAGGCAGCAATCTACGGAATTGTAGAAGGAATCACAGAATGGCTTCCGGTCAGCAGTACCGGGCATATGATTTTATTAGAAGAAATCATGCCAATGGATGTGTCTAAGGACTTTTGGAATATGTTCCTGGTAGTGGTACAGCTAGGGGCAATTCTGGCCGTTGTACTTTTGTTCTGGAATAAGATTTTTCCCTTCAAGTTCAAAGAGAAAAATGTGATAGACATGAAAATCATGAACCTGTGGGGCAGGATTTTAGTGGCGTGTATTCCGGCGGGTATCGTAGGTGTATTGTTTGATGACTGGCTGGACGAACATCTTTATAATTATTGGGTCGTTTCCATTATGCTGATGGTGGTGGGCTTGGTATTTATCATTGTGGAAAATCGTAACAGAGGACAGCGGGCAGTGATGCGTAATACAGATGCCATTACCTACAAGGCGGCTGCGCTGATAGGTATTTTTCAATTAATCGCAGCGGTTCTTCCGGGAACTTCCCGCTCCGGTGCTACTATTATAGGAGCGTTGATGATTGGCGTGTCCCGGACGGCAGCGGCAGAATTTACCTTTTATCTTGCGATTCCTGTGATGTTCGGAGCAAGCCTTTTAAAGCTTGTAAAATTCGGTTTCGCATTTACAGGACTGGAATTGGGAATACTTCTTACCGGAATGATGGTGTCCTTTGTGGTATCTGTTATCGTTATCCGTTTCTTGATGGGATATATTAAAAAGCATGATTTTAAAGTGTTCGGATGGTATCGGATTATACTGGGAGCCATTGTACTGCTTTACTTTGGTGTAATACAGGCATGAGCAGGATAATGGATTTCGTCAGAAACGTGTGCCGGAAAGAAAAAGAGAAGCATACGGCAGAGGAAAAGGAAGAGAAAGAGGAAGAGATTATGTATGTAATTGCAGGCTTGGGCAATCCTACCGCAAAGTATGAAAAAACAAGACATAATGTAGGATTTGATGTCATTGACCGGCTGGCAGAGAAATATAATATAAGAGTAACAGATAACAGGCATAAAGCGTATTGCGGCAGCGGTATCATAGAAGGACAGAAGGTGCTACTGGTAAAGCCCCAGACCTTTATGAACTTAAGCGGCGAAAGCATTGGAGCCATTTTGAATTTTTATAAGGTAGAGCCGGAGACAAATCTGATTGTGATTTATGATGATATCAGCCTGGAACCGGGAAAGCTGCGGATTCGTAAAAAAGGAAGCGCCGGAGGGCATAATGGCATTAAGAATATTATTGCTCACACCGGAACCCAGGAATTCCAACGAATTAAGGTTGGCGTGGGAGAAAAGCCTCAGGGCTGGGACCTGGCAGACTATGTGTTAGGTCATTTTTCCAAAGAAGACAGAGAAAAGGTAGAAGATGCCTTTGACAAAGCAGTCGAAGCGGTGGGGTACATGGTAAAGGGAGAAACAGATAAGGCGATGAATTTGTTTAATTAGTGTGTAAAAGTTATAAAAAAGTAGAGATGAAAAGCTGGAATAATTAACTTTTTGTGCATAAACTTTTTACGTGAATATTGAAAACTTAAGTCGCATATGCTATAATGCCAGTAGGCAAATGAAATAAGCATAACGATATTGCATAGTAAAAAGAAAACCCGGTAGTTGCAGCTACCGGGTTTTCTTCTCGATTTCTGGCTGAGCAGACCAAGGCTAGTCGTTGTCATCCTTTCCATCTAGCCATTTGCAAACATAGTAGGCAACTATACTTGCCAATATGGAAAGAAAAAATGAAATAAGCATTGATATTGCACCCCCTTTCCGTTGCCGGATTGGGTTTGACAACAGGAGTATTATAACATACCCTGTTACATTCTTCTACTTTTTTCCCGAAACGAAAAAAGTATACTAAATTTTATTATGATATGATATACTATATCACAGTGAAATTTTTTGAAAGCAGGATAGGAAATGAAGAGTCTTACGGAACCTCTGTTGGATTTAAAAGAATATGAAGAATTAAAGACAGTTCTTTCGAAAGAGAAAGGAATCATACAGGTTTCTGGCTGCATTGACGCCCAGAAGCCTCATTTGATTTACAGCCTGTCTAAGGAGAAGAAGAAAAGACTGATTGTGACCTTCAATGAGCAAAGGGCACGAGAAATATATGATAATTACCGCTTTTACGACAGACAAGCGGTATATTATCCTGCAAAAGATGTACTGTTCTATCAGTCTGATATCCGGGGAAATCTTCTGACTGCAGAACGTTTGCAGGCGGTGCGAGCCTTGCTGGAACAGGAGCAGGTAACGGTAATCACCACCTTTGATGCTTTGATGGACAGAATTGCACCTCTTGACAATATGCAGAGCGGAATTTTAACGTATTCGGTTGGGGATTTCATGAATATGGAAGAAATGAAGCAGAAGCTGGTGCAGATGGGATATGAGCGTAACTATCAGATAGAAGGTGCGGGGCAGTTCGCAGTCCGGGGAGGAATCCTGGATATCTTTCCGTTGACGGAGGAAGTGCCGTATCGTATAGAGCTGTGGGGAGATGAGATTGATTCCATCCGCAGCTTTGAGGTAGAGAGTCAGCGTTCTATCGAGAATCTGGAAGCGGTTCGGATTTATCCGGCGTGTGAAGTGGTATTGTCTGCAGAACAGATAGAGCAGGGATTGGCGAAAATCGAACAGGAAACGGAGCGTCTCTATGAAGCCTTTCGAAAGGAAATGAAGACGGAGGAGGCACATCGTGTTCGTAAAACGGTAGATGCCCTAAAGGAAGAAGTGACAGAGCTGGGACGGGTAGGGAATCTGGACAGCTATTTTGGCTATTTTCTGGAAGAGACGGTATCCTTTTTGAATTATTTTCCGGAAGAAGACACCGTTGTATTTCTGGATGAACCGGCGCGAATCGCAGAAAAAGGGCGGGTAGTGGAGCAGGAATTTTCCGAAAGCATGAAGCACCGTCTGGAGAAGGGCTACATTCTGCCGGGACAGATGGAGGCTTTGTATAGGGGACAGGAGATTCTGGCAAGCCTGGAACACCGTAGTTGTGTAGCGGTTACGACACTTGATATGAAAATAAATGAACTAGAAATTAAATCCAGATTTAATATTGTGACAAAGACCGTGAATCCCTATAACCGTAGCTTTGAACTGCTGATAAAGGACTTACAGCGGTATAAGAAAAATAAGTACCGGGTCATTCTGCTATCTGGTTCCAGGACACGTGCCTCTCATTTGGCAGAGGACTTACAGAATGAAGGATTGAGCTGTTTTTACAGTGAGGATTTTGACCACGAGGTACAACCGGGCGAAGTCATGACTGCTTACGGCAAGCTGAAAAAGGGCTTTGAGTATCCGGATATCAAGTTCGTGGTGATTTCGGAAAGCGATATTTTCGGCGGAGAAAAGAAACGGAAAAAGAAGCGCAAGATATACGAGGGTGAGAAAATCCAGAGCTTTACCGACTTAAGCGTAGGCGATTATGTGGTACATGAACGTTATGGCGTGGGAATCTACCGGGGCATTGAAAAGGTGGAGATTCAAAAGACCGTAAAGGATTACATCAAGATTGAATATGATAAGGGAAGTACCCTGTATATTCTGGCTACCCAGCTAGAGGCGATTCAGAAATATGCAGGGGCAGACGCCAAAAAGCCCAAGATAAACCGATTAGACGGACAGGAATGGAACAAGACCAAGAGCCGTGTAAAGGGGGCGGTAAAGGAAATCGCAAAAGAACTGGTAGAACTCTATGCTATCCGCCAGCAGACGGAAGGCTATCAGTATGGTCCGGATACGGTATGGCAGAAGGAATTTGAGGAAATGTTCCCCTTTGAAGAGACAGAAGACCAGGAGCTTGCCATTGAAGCCACCAAGAAAGATATGGAGAGCACCAAGATTATGGACCGCCTCATCTGCGGTGACGTAGGGTATGGCAAGACAGAGATTGCCATCCGTGCAGCCTTCAAGGCAGTGCAGGAGGGAAAACAGGTGGTTTACCTTGTGCCTACCACCATTCTTGCACAACAGCATTACAATAACTTTGTGCAGCGTATGAAAGACTTTCCCGTTCGTGTTGACCTGATGTGCCGATTCTGTACGACAGGACAGATGAAAAAGACCGTGGAAGACTTAAAAAAGGGCATGGTGGACATTGTTATCGGAACCCATCGGGTACTGTCAAAGGACGTGGAATTTAAGGACCTGGGACTTTTGATTATTGACGAGGAACAGCGGTTTGGGGTTGCCCACAAAGAAAAAATCAAGCAGATGAAAAAGAATGTGGATGTATTGACACTAACTGCAACACCGATTCCGAGAACCCTTCATATGAGTCTTATTGGAATAAGGGATATGAGCGTGTTAGAGGAACCGCCCATGGACCGTATGCCGATTCAGACCTATGTCATGGAGTTCAACGAGGAGATTGTGCGGGAGGCAATTAACCGGGAACTGGCGCGAAATGGACAGGTGTACTATGTCTTTAACCGGGTCAATCAGATTGTGGAAGTGACCTCTAAGATTGCAGAACTGGTGCCGGAAGCCAATGTAGCCTTTGCCCACGGACAGATGAAGGAGCGGGAACTGGAAAACATTATGTACCAGTTTATCAATGGAGAGATTGATGTACTGGTATCTACCACAATTATTGAAACAGGATTAGATATTTCCAATGTAAATACCATGATTATCCATGACGCTGATAATATGGGATTGTCTCAGCTGTATCAGCTCCGGGGAAGAGTGGGACGTTCTAATCGTACTGCCTATGCCTTTTTAATGTATAAGCAGAACAAGATGTTAAAGGAAATTGCAGAGAAGCGTTTGTCTGCCATCAAGGAATTTACCGAATTAGGAAGCGGCTTTAAAATCGCCATGCGGGATTTGGAAATCCGTGGAGCAGGGAATCTGTTAGGAGCAAAACAGCACGGTCACATGGAAGCGGTAGGGTATGACCTGTACTGTAAAATGCTCAATGAGGCAGTAAAATCCCTCAAAGGAATTGCAACACCGGAGCAGTTCGATACCACTATTGAACTGGATATGGATGCATTTATTCCGCCTGCCTATATTCCAAATGAATTTCAGAAGCTGGATATTTATAAGCGGATTACCGGAATCGAGAATCAGGAAGAAAGTGAAGAGATGTTAGAAGAATTAATAGACCGATTCGGTGAACCGCCAAAGTCGGTAGAGAATCTTTTGACCATTGCCCAGCTAAAGGCGAAAGCACATAACTGCTATTATACCGAAATTAAAGAAAATGGAGAAAAAATTAAATTTACATTTTATAATCAGGCAAAAATCAATCCTGCCAACATTGCACAGATGGCGGAAAGCTACGAAGGCGCCCTTCAGTTTGTACGGGATGCCAAAGCGCCATATTTTGAATATACAGGGGGACACAATACCAGGCAGAAAAATCGTGGTACCTTAGAAGTGGTAGAACAGATATTAGAGGATACCAAAACGTTGTTGATAGAAAAGTGAAAAAACTGTTAAATCCCCCGAAAACAGTTGATACAGGGGAAAAAAAGAACTATAATAACATCAGTATGTAAAAAAGAAAGAACACGCAGGAGGAAACTATGAAGGCAAAAAGATTACTGCCTCTGTTGATGGCAGCAGTGATGGGCGCATCTGTACTGACTGGATGCGGAAGTATTGATAAAGAGGCAAAAGGGGCAACGTTAAATGGAGAAGAGATTTCTCTGGGATTCATGAATTTTATGGCGAGATATCAGCAGGCAGTCTATGATGGATATTACAGCTCCATGTTTGGAACAGATTTTTGGTCTCAGGATTTGTATGGTTCCGGTTCTGATATGGAGACAACCGTGAAGCAGCAAGTGGTAGACAGCATAGAAGTGCTCTATCTTTTAGAAGACCATATGGCAGATTACAATGTAGAGATTACAGAGGAAGAATTATCTGCCATGGATGAAGCGGCAGAACAGTTCATGTCTGATAATAGTAAAGCAGCCATTGAGCAGGTTGGTGCAACCAAGGAATATGTGAAGGAAATGCTTCGTCTTTATACCATTCAGGCAAAAATGCAGGACGCAATCGAAGCGGAAGTAGATACCGAGGTTTCGGACGAGGAAGCAGCCCAGAAAACGTTCAGCTATGTAAGAATCAGTAAGACAACAACCACAGATGCAGATGGAAATTCCGTAGAGTATACAGACGAAGAAAAAGAAGAGCTGAAGAATACCGTAGACGAGTATGCGGCAAAAGCCCGGGAAGATTTTGATGGAGCAGCCCAGGAAGCAGGTTATACCGTTTCCTCTTATTCTTACGGAGCAGATGAGAGTACCTTTGCAGAGGCAGTAATCTCACAGGCAGATGAAATGACGGATGGCGAAGTCAGCGGAGTTCTTGAGGATGATAATTATTACTATATCATCCGTATGGACAGTACCTTTGATGAGGAAGCAACAGCCACTAAGAAAGAGAAGATTGTAGACCAACGTAAATCAGACCATTATTCAGAGGTGTGCGACGGCTATAAGGAAGAGGCAGCCTTTGAAGTAAATGAATCCGAATGGAAGAAGGTTAAGTTTGACGATTTGTTTACCATTAAGCAGGAAGAAGCAGATAGCACAGACAGTACAGAGAGTGAATAATAAGTAATAGTATCAGGAGTGTCGCGTGTGGATACTCCTGATATTTTTGTAATGAGGGAGAGAAAATGTTAGAAAATATCGCAGTAATGATAGCAGCCATTATGGTAGCTTTTGTTGTAATTATAATATTGTTTTTTATGCTTGCCAATTTGGCATTGGACAGAAAGGAATGCAAGGCAAACAAGAGAGCATTCGTCTGTTTGGGAACGGTTTTGGAGGAGGAAGGACAAACAGAATATCGTCAGATGATTGGAAGAAAAGCAAGACTTGTATCCCCGGAATCTGCTTATAAATATTATGAAAAATACCGGGTTAGATTTTTCATTAATGGAAAAGAGTACATAGAGTCTGTGGTACTAAAAGAGAAGAAACAGATTGGAGAAACGGTGCAGATAAAGTGTGCATGGAATCAGACGGAGGGAACAATTCATCCCATTGATATCGGCAGAGTAGAAAGGTATCATAAATTTCTGTGGGGACTTTTGTTTGTTGCAGGAATGGGAATCGCGTTACTTGTTATTCACATTATGCAGTTGGCATGATAACCGAAACAAAGTACCCTATAGAGCATGGGTACTCTGACCGGTATCAGAAGATGTGTCAAGGACAGATACTATTTATATTCCTCATAAGTAAATGACATATTTTCTATCAGAAAGTTCGTCATATCATCCGGGAGCTTTTGTGTAAAGCACATAGGCTCCTTTGTGATAGGGTGGGAAAACTCCAGCTTTGCAGAATGAAGCGCCTGGCGTTTCAGAATACGGGTATCTTTTTCTCCTTCTGCAAGGGAGGACAGATAAGAAACATCTTTGGGGTTATACAGTCCGTCCCCCACAAGCGGACACTTCATATACTTCATATGAACGCGTATCTGGTGGGTTCTGCCTGTTTCCAGCTTGAGGGCTGCAAGGGCATATCCATTTTCCCTGCCCAGTACCTGATACTGGGTGATAGCACGGTCCCCATTAATAAAATCCACGGTGCGTTCAATGGCAGAGCCCTCTTTCCGGCCGATAGGTGCATAAATAATCCCCATATCCGGAAGATATTTATCCTGAACAATAGCGAGATATTCCCGGTGAATGTCCCGTTCTGCCACCATCTGGGACAGAATGTTTGCACTGACCATATGCTTGGCAATAATGGTAAGTCCGGTAGTATTACGGTCCAGCCGATTAATACAGCGAAAGACAAAGGGAATCTCCTTGCTGGCATAATGCCAGGCAACGGCATTTGCAAGGGTATTCTCGTAGTTTCCCATAGAAGGATGTACCGGCATATCCGCAGGCTTGTTTACCACCAGCAAATCATCGTCCTCATAAATAATGTCCAGTGGAATATCGACTGGAACGACTTTCTGGGAAGCTTCCTTTTCTTCAATACATATTTCCAGAATGTCCAGTGGCTGCAGGGAATAGGTTACATGCTCCCAGATGCCATTTACCAGAATACTCTCCGGCATTTTTTTCAAATCAATAATATTCTGACCGGAAAAGCCCTGTTCTTTTAAAAAGCGTTCAATGCTGTGCCCGGCATCTGCGGGTGTAATTTGATAAGTAAAGGTACGTTTCATATTGTCACCTCAAATAGTTACGAATACATTAAAAATAACACAATTTTGCAGAGGATTCAATAAGAACAAGCTCTTGTATACAAAATGGTTCTTTAGTATAATAGATAAAATGGAGGCAAATATGAAGATAAATATGAAGAGAAAATATCAGGCATCGATTCTTGTAATAGTGGCAGCAGTATTTGCAGGACTGCTTTTTTATCAGGGAAAAGGCTCATCAAAAATAGAGCGTTACGAGGCGCAGTTTACAGATGTATTTGACACAGTTACGCAGATTATCGGGTATGCTGAGAGTGAAGAGGCATTTACGAAGCAGATAAGTGAATTGAAGGAGCAGTTCGATTATTATAATCAGTTGTATGACATTTATCATGATTATGAAGGGGTAAACAATATAAAGACCATCAATGATAACGCAGGAAAAGAGCCGGTAACGGTGGCGCCGGAAATCATAGATTTGTTAAAGCTGGGAAAAGAAGCGTATGAGAAAACAAATGGAGAAGTGAATATTGCCTACGGAAGTGTGCTGCGTCTGTGGCATGATTACCGGGAGTCAGGAACACAAGACCCGGAAAATGCAGCGCTTCCGCCAATGGAAGAATTAGAAAGCCGGGCAGTACATACGGATATCGACAATCTTATTATTGATGAAGAAGCTTCTACGGTATATTTAGCCGACCCGGAGATGTCCCTCGATGTGGGAAGTATCGGAAAGGGTTACGCAGTGCAGCAAGTTGCAGAGTATGCAAAAGAACACGGTATGGAGCATCTTTTAATCAGTGGCGGCGGAAATATCTGCGTGGTAGGTGCAAGGGAAGACGGAGAAGCCTGGAGAGTCGGTATACAGAATCCGGATTTAAGCAGTGAAGAAGCGTATGTTGAAAGGGTACAATTACAGGATATGTCCATTGTAACCAGTGGAAATTATCAAAGATACTATGAAGTAGATGGAAAGCAGTATTGCCATATTATAGATAAAGATACCATGATGCCGGCAGAGCACATGGCATCCGTCTCGGTTATCATGCAGGATTCCGGTGAGGCAGATGCGATGTCCACCGCATTATTTAATATGGAATATGAAGAGGGAAAATCATTCGTAGAATCCATGGAAGGGGTAGAAGCCATGTGGATACTGAATGATGGAACCATAAAATATTCCAGTGGTTTTTCAAAGTATCTGGTGCAGTAGAAAACGGCATAGTACAGGAGCAGGAAATGAAGAAAAACGATGTAATCATGATAGCTGTTATCGTAGTCATTGCCCTGGGGGCATTTGCAGGAATCAATCTTTACGGAGAACACAATACAAAGGATGCACAGGCAGTAGTAACTATCGATGGAAAAGAATACGGAAGTTATCCTTTGGCAGAGGATACCATAGTAAAAATAGAGTCGGAGAATGGTGGGTTCAATCTTCTGGTGATTGAAGACGGGGCAGCAAGTGTGGAGGAAGCGTCCTGCCCGGACAAAATCTGTGTACGTCATAAACCCATAGACAAAACAGGGGAGACACTGGTGTGTCTGCCAAATAAGGTAGTGGTGGAAATTGAAAATGGAGAAGCGGCAGAGGTGGATGCTTCTACGAATTGATGACAGAAAGGAAGAACGATGGCAAAAAAAACAGCTAATATGGGAATGCTGGTGGCACTGGCATTTATCTTTTCCTATATCGAATCATTAATTCCCATCAGTGTGGGAATACCGGGAATCAAACTCGGACTGGCGAATATGGTGGTGATAGTAACACTATATCTTATGGGCGCAGGTCCGGCATTTATGTTGTCTCTGGTTCGTATTGTACTTACCGGGTTCACCTTTGGAAATCTGGCGATGATGATGTACAGTCTGGCAGGTGGCATGTTAAGTATGCTGGTAATGGTGATTGCCCGAAAGACAAAGTTATTTTCTGTTACGGGAGTAAGTGTTCTGGGAGCAGTATTTCATAATGTAGGACAGATTATAATGGCGGCATTAGTGGTAGAAAACAGCAGCTTATTTTACTATCTTCCGGTCTTATTGGTTTCTGGTGTAGTATTCGGTATTATAATAGGAGTGGTGGGCTCTGTTTTAATCAAGCGGCTGTCAAGAAAACGCTAAAGAACTTCTATCTTGATTGACGATAAATTGAATAATTGTTATGCTCGTAGAGGTGTAAAAAAATTGGGAGTTTCGTGTACGAAGCTCCCTTTTATGCGACCGGATAAATAGAGCAATAACCGGTCAATCTGGAAAAGAGGGACATCATGAAACAGAAAAAAGGAGCGTTTATAGGAATTACCGTTTTGATTGTTCTGTGCAGCCTTATAGCCGTGTTCGGGATAGGGAATGGAATCAAGGGCGCAAACAAAATGCGTTTCGGAATTGACATCCGGGGAGGCGTAGAAGCCATATTTGAACCGGAAGGTATGGAACAAAAGGCAACAGAAGCAGAGCTGGATGCTGCCCGGACGGTAATGGAGAATCGTTTGGATGTACGAAATATTACAGACCGCGAGGTTACCGTAGATAAAGATGGAGGATATGTCATTGTACGTTTTCCATGGAAAGCAGATGAAGCAGAATTTAAACCGGAAGAGGCCATTGCAGAACTGGGGGATATGGCACAGTTGACCTTTCGAGATGAAGAGGGAAATGTCTTACTGGATGGCAGCCACGTGGCTGACAGCATAGCTCAAAAAGACACTTCACAGGGAGCCGGGAATCAGTATGTGGTCAGTCTGAGCTTTGACAAAGAGGGAACGAAGCTCTTTGAAAAAGCCACAAAAGAACAGCTTGGAAAGCATATTGGAATCTATATGGACGAAGAGCTTATTTCCAATCCGGTGGTGGAAGCAGAAATATCCGGCGGAAATGCGGTGATAAATGGAATGTCCGGATT
Source organism: uncultured Eubacteriales bacterium (assembly GCA_949292785.1). Lineage (GTDB taxonomy): Bacteria > Bacillota > Clostridia > Lachnospirales > Lachnospiraceae > Petralouisia. The sequence continues at coordinate 182,505 of CASFBK010000008.1, read as the reverse complement.
CGAGGAAGCTCAGGCGCTGGCAGAGAAAATCAGCGCAGGTTCGCTGCCGTTTTCCTTAAAAACGACGAATTTCAGCACCATTAGCCCGACCCTTGGAAATCAGGCATTACATATTATGGTAGGAGCAGGAATTCTGGCATTTTTTCTGATTTGTTTTTTTATGATTGGTATGTATAAATTGCCGGGCTTTATTGCCTGTATGACATTGCTGTTGCAGATGAGCCTACAGCTGCTTTCAATTTCCGTGCCTCAATACACATTGACCCTGCCGGGAATTGCAGGAATTATTCTTTCCCTGGGAATGGCAGTAGATACGAATATCATCATTTCAGAGCGAATTGCAGACGAACTGCGGACACATGAGAATCTGCATACTGCCATAAAATATGGCTACAAAAATGCATTTTCTTCTGTTTTGGATGGAAATCTGACGACTGCCATTGTGGCAATTATCCTGATGATATTTGGTTCCGGCAGTATGCTGAGCTTTGGTTATACCTTACTTGCAGGTATGATTATCAACGTATTTGTGGGGGTCAGTGTTTCAAAGAAACTGATTTATTGTATCTTAGAATGGAAAGGAATGAATAACAGAAAATGGTTCCGGGAGAAAAAAGTCCCGGCGGTGAAACCGTTTTATCAAAAAAAGTGGATTTATGCATTGGTTTCCGGTGTCATTTTCGTGATAGGGCTCGTATCCTGCATTGGAAAAGGAGTCGCATTAGATACACAGTTTACCGGAGGCGTGGTAGTAAGCTGTTTTACTGATAAAGTGCCGGATACGGAAGAGATAGAGGCAGCGGTGGAACAGGTCATGAACAGACCTGTGACGGTGCAGACCACAGAAGACAATGTCAGTGGAAAGAGCAGTATACAGATTACACTGGCAGGAACGGGCGGATTATCCCCTGAAGAACAGGAAGAAGTGGTAGAAGCGGTAAACAGTGTAGACAATTCCCTTCATGCAGTTACTTCGGAAACGTATGCGGTAGAGCCTTATATTGGAGAAAGAGCGTTGAAGGATGCTGTAATAGCGATTGTTCTTTCTCTTGTGTTCATTGTGGTATATGTGTGGTTCCGTTTTTCTACCTTAGGAGGAATGGCGGCAGGGATTACTGCAATCATTGCGTTGATTCATGATGTACTTGTGGTGTTCTTTACCTTTGCATTATTTGGAATACCGTTAAACGATGCTTTCGTAGCGGTGGCGCTTACGATTATCGGATATTCCATCAACGATACCATTGTGCTGTATGACCGTATCCGGGAAAATCGGAAAGCAGATAAACGGCTGGAAGTAGTAGAACTGGTAAATGCAAGTACCACACAGACATTTGCGCGCTCGATTAATACTTCTGTTACCAGCGGACTTTGCGTACTTATTATACTGGTAGCATCCATCGTATTTCATCTGAGTTCTATTTTTGAATTTTCACTGCCCATGTTCTTTGGTCTGGTCAGTGGATGTTACTCTTCTATTTGTATTGCCGGTACCTTATGGGCAATGTGGGAGAAATGGAAGGACAGGAAAGAACAAAGAAAAACGGAAAGGCATAATGCATAAGAGCTTGTAAGTTAGAATACAGAAAGGATGAAAATGGGTTATGGAAACAACACAGATATTAGGATTGCTGGGTGGTCTGGCATTGTTCTTATATGGTATGCAGATGATGAGTCAGGGACTGGAAGCGGCAGCAGGCAACAGAATGAAACAGATTCTGGAAAAGCTGACCGCAAACCGATTCTTGGGAGTAGCGGTGGGAGCAGGAATCACAGCGATTATTCAGTCTTCGTCTGCCACCACTGTCATGGTAGTAGGATTTGTAAATTCCGGCATGATGACATTGCAGCAGGCAGTATGGATTATTATGGGGGCCAATATCGGTACTACCATAACAGGGCAGTTGATTGCACTGGATGTAGGAGCTGTTGCACCTATGTTTGCATTTGTAGGTGTGGTAATGAATTTGTTTTTAAAAAAACAGAGATATACTTATTTCGGACAGATTTTAGCAGGATTTGGCGTATTGTTTATCGGAATGGGAATGATGAGTGGTTCCATGGAACCGTTGCAGCATTCAGAGGTATTCATTGATTTGATGACCACCTTTTCTCACCCGGCGCTTGGAATTCTGACAGGAGCGGTGTTTACAGCGGTCATTCAGTCGTCCTCTGCTTCTGTTGGAATCTTACAGGCGCTTGCTGTCAGTGGTCTTATTGGGCTGGATGGTGCCGTATATGTGTTGTTTGGACAAAATATCGGAACCTGTATTACGGCAGTTTTAGCATCCATTGGAACCAATAGAAATGCAAAGCGTACTACCTTGATACATTTCATGTTTAACGTGATTGGAACCGTGGTATTTACTATTTTATGCATGGTAACACCACTGGTACCATTTATGGAGAGTCTCACCTCCAATCCGGCAGCGCAGATTGCCAATGTACATACACTGTTTAATATTGTTACAACTCTGCTCTTACTTCCGGCAGGAAACGGACTTGCAATGCTGGCAAAAAAGATACTTCCGGAACAAACGGAAGAGAGAAATCAGGAACAGCATCTGGAATATCTGCAGCCTCTTGGAAAGTCGGCGGAGCGTGCCATTGGAGCGGCAGCCATTTATACCAATCAGTTGGAGCAGGAAGTATTTCGTATGCTGGGAATGGCAAAGGAAAATGTTGACAAAGCATTCTGGGCATTTCGTACAGGAAATTCCGAACAGCTTGCCGCAATCTATAAGACAGAGGAGTACATTGATTATCTCAATAAGGAAATATCACATTATATTTCCAGAACGGTTGTAAGTGAAAATAACGAAGAGGAAGTATATCATGCCAGCCAGTATTTTGAAATGAGCGGAAATATCGAGCGAATCGGAGACCATGCATTGAATATTGCCGAATATACTAGGACACTGGAGAAGCATCATATTGTTTTTTCACAGGCGGCGCAGGAGGAAATGGAGCGGATGGAACAGGCGCTGCTGGTATTGTTTGAGGTGCTTGAGCGGGAAGACCGTGGAACGCCAAAATGGATGGAACGAATCGCAGAACTGGAGCAGAGCATGGATGACATCACCCTGCAGTACCGAGAGAATAAAATGGAACGTATGCGTTTAGGAAAATGCAACGAAGAGGCATGTCTTATCTATTCGGAAATGCTGACGGACTTTGAACGAATTGGCGACCATGCGTTGAATATTGCACAGGAGATGGAGAAGATTAATCTATAAAAAAGTAGAAATCAGGCTCCCGGTATGCTATCATAATATCACTATGAACATACTATTATTAGAAGATGAAGAAAGCGTAAACCGCGGAATAGCCTTCACCCTGGAAAAGGAAGGCTATCAGGTATTTTCCTGTAAAAATATTGCGGAGGCAAAAACAGCCTGGGAAAAACAGAATATACAGTTATGTATCTGCGATGTAACCCTGCCGGATGGAAGTGGGCTTGATTTTGTGCGCCATATCAGGGAAAACAGCAGCGTACATATCATATGCCTTACCGCCTTAGACCAGGAAATCGACCAGGTCATGGGTTATGAAGCCGGGGCAGATGATTATATCACCAAGCCCTTCAGTCTGTCGGTGCTCTCGCTGAAGGTATCGGCGTACTTCAGAAAACAGCAGGGAATCGTGCAGCAAAAAATTCAATCGGGAAGAGTCTGCCTTCTGATAAAAGAAATGCGCCTCACGGTAGACGGAGAAGAGGTTTCCTTAACCAAAAATGAATGGCGTATGCTTCAGGTATTTCTGGAGCACCCAAGGCAGGTCTTGTCAAAGAATCAACTGTTGGACAGGCTTTTTGATTCCTATGGAGATTTTGTAGACGAGAACACCATCGCTGTCAATATCCGCCGCCTGCGGGAAAAGATTGAGCCCGACCCCTCCAAGCCGGAATATATCCGAAATATTCGGGGAATCGGTTATGTCTGGGATAAGGAGTGCCGCAGACTATGAGAAAAAAGTATAACTTAGTTGTCGGATTTTTGGTAATATTACTGCTGGACTGCCTGCTTATTTTTAACGAGTGGAACCGATATCAGGAAAAAATGGAAATCGTAACGCTTTTTCTGGGAGCAGAAAAAGAAGAGTTGCTGGACACGGCTGTTATGTTGTGGAGAAACGAAGATATAGACACAGAGCAGCAGAGTAAGGGGCTTGACACAGGAGAACAATATGGATATCTGGACCTACAGGCAAATCAGTTCGGCAGGGAATTTTTAAAACATTCTTTTATTATCCTTCTGATATCCGGTGCAGTTTTCGCAGGATATGCACTAGTTCTTTCGGGAATCCAAAAGAGAGCGGGAAGGCAGCGGAAAGCAGAGCTGTCAGAACTGTCAAAAATATTAGACCAGTTCCAGCAAAGAAAATATGAAGTAGAGGGCGCAGCACTCTTCACGGAAGAAACAGACATGTTGCAGCAGATATACGGACAGTTTGCAGATTTCGGGGAGATGTTAAAGCTGTTAGAAGAGCGGATGGAGTTAGAAAAGGAAGAGACAAAGTCTCTGGTAACAGACATTTCCCATCAGCTCAAGACACCGATAGCAGCGCTGAAAGCCTGCTTTGAAATACTGCTTTCGGAGGATTTAAGCAGACAGGAACGTGAGGAATTTTCCGAGAGATGTAAAAAGCAGCTGACGGGGCTTGAAAATCTCCTGAATGCCCTGCTTAATATTTCCCGTATGGAAACAGGAATGATACAGGTGAAAAAAGAAACGGCAGATATTTTAGAAACGGTAGCGTCAGCGGTCAGCCGCGTCTATATGAAGGCTTCCGATAAAAATATTGCCATTGAGATGGAGGAGATATCAGGTTTGCAAATCCCTCACGACGTGAAATGGACTTGCGAAGCATTCATTAATATTTTAGAAAATGCCATAAAATACAGTCCGGGCGAAACCACCATAACAATACGGTTGCAAAAACTGACAACGTTTTTGCGCATTGAATTTCAGGATGAAGGAATTGGTGTTCCTAAAGAGGAATACCATAAGATATTTAAACGGTTTTACCGCATACAGTCTCACCTGGTGCAGCAGCAGGAGGGTTCCGGAATAGGACTGTACTTAACCCGGGAGATTTTAGAACGTCAGGGCGGAGGTATCCGGGTGGTTTCCGGGTATTCTTCCGGCATTGCCCAAAAAAGAAAATTTCCGGGGAGTACCTTTATTGTGCAGCTGCCCCTTCGGGAGTAGTACGGTAATCTTACAAAACCGTAAGCATTTCCCCCACAGATTGAAAGCCTTTTGTAAGCAACACATCTTATACTGATAACAGAAACACGAAAAACAGAAACGAAAGGCGGATAAAATGAATACAATTTTAAAAACCAAAGACTTATGCAAATATTATGGAACTGGCGATAACCAGGTGCGGGCAGTCTCCCATGCAGACATTGAAATCGGTCAGGGAGAGTTCGTAGCAATCGTAGGAAAATCCGGCTCCGGAAAGAGCTCCCTTCTTCACCTGCTGGGCGGACTGGATGTTCCCACAAGCGGGAAAGTCTGGGTCAAGGAAAAAGACATTTTTCAGCTAAAGGAAGAAGAACTGGCTGTATTCCGAAGAAGAAAAATCGGTTTTATTTTTCAGTCCTTCAATCTGGTATCTTCCATCAACGTGTGGGAAAATATCGTGCTGCCTTTAGGACTTGACGGAAGAGAGCCGGACAAGCAGTTTGTAACGGATATTATCGACACCCTTCAAATCAGCGAAAAAATACATAACCTGCCGGGAACCTTATCCGGTGGACAGCAGCAGCGCGTAGCCATTGCAAGAGCGCTGGTGTCCCGCCCGGACATTATTCTGGCAGACGAGCCTACCGGCAATCTGGATTCTAAAACCAGTGACGAGGTAATCGGGCTGTTAAAAATGTCCGTCCAGAAATATGGTCAGACGTTGGTGATGATAACCCATGATGAAGACATTGCCCAGGTGGCTGACCGGATTCTTGTGATAGAAGACGGAAAGGTGGTGGAGCAGGGATGAAAACCATCACAAATCTTGCAGTAAGTAATGCAAAAAAGAACCGGATTAGAAGTATTTTAATTATAATTTCCATTCTGCTTACCACCATGCTTCTTACTCTGATTGCCACAATAGGAACCGGAATCATTAGAAACGGCAAAGCAAACGCAGGGAAGCTTTATGGCAATTACGACGGAACATATAGCAGGGTAAACACAGAACAACTGCAAAAAATGGAGCTGAGAAGTGAGTTTACCAATATCGGAAAACAATCCTACGTGGCAATGGTAGAAAATAGTGAGGCAGATATGAGCTTATACTGGGCAGATGAGCAGGCGCAGGAGAATGCCAATGTTACTGACCAGATGGACACAGGAAACATGCCCCAAAAGGGAAATGAAATCGCAGCGCCTAAGGAGTTTTTTCAGAAGCTTGGTATAGATAATCCAAAGCCGGGAGATATGGTGGAGGTATCTTACCGGACAGACATGAGTAGTAAATACCAGACAGAAGCTTTTACCATCAGCGGGATTCTCGCTTCCAGTGAGAGCAGCAACCTGCAGTCGGCATATACTGCATACATTTCCCAGGAGTTTTTTGAACAACTGATTCCGGAACAACAGCGCCGTTTTAACGTATCCTTTCGGCTGATTGATTCCGTAGACATTACGGCAGACAGCGGGGAAGAGGTATTAAAGGAACTGGCAGAAAAATGCGGAATTGATGCGGAAAATGTATCCGAAAATTATATCTATCTGATGTATACCAGAGAGCCGGGAATGGAAACCATAGCAGCCTGCATCATGATAGCCATTCTGGTCATTGTGGTATCCGCGGTAGTCATCTACAATATTTTTCAGGTGGGAATTGTCCAAAAAATCCAGGAGTATGGAAAAATAAAAGCTCTGGGAACCACCAGAAAGCAGATGAAGTCCATGATATTCCGGGAAGGCATGATGTTGGCAACGGTCGGTGTGCCTTTTGGACTTTTTCTGGGGGTAGGAGCAGGCAAAATAATTTTTTATTGCTTGGAAAATGAACAGATGAAAAACATAGTGGAAGGACAGTTTGTCAGAGCGTCTGTGGTATCTCTTCCGATTCTGCTGCTGGTTGTGCTGGTATCTGTGCTGACGGTGTGGCTTGCCCTGAAAAAGCCTATGAAAATTGTCTCTTCTGTCTCTCCGGTGGAGGCGGTTCGTTATCAGGAGAACATGAAGAGAAGAAACAACACCAGAAAAGGAAAAGAAAAAATATCTGTATGGGGAATGACCATGGCGAACTTGTCAGCAAACCGCAGGCGTACCGCGGCAACCATATGCACCATGGGCTTATCCTGTGTACTATTTGTTGCACTTTCTAATTTTGCAGGCAACATAGACAATGAGTATGAGACAAGAAAAGCAGTAAAGTACGGGTATTTTTTTCTGAAGCTGGATTACACGTTAAACGATGAGGCATATCCGGAAAACAATCTGGAAAGCATTCGAAAAGAAAATCCTCTGGGAGAAGAGCTTCAGGAAAAAATAAAACAGATAGACGGCGTTACCGACGTAATCACCAGAAATATCATAGCGGCAAAGGAAGAAAAACAGGGATTTGGCGAAGCTTCCAGTGTAGTAGTATTTGACAGAGATACCTGGGAAAAATATGCCGGCGAGGAAGCCTGCATTGGTACGCTGGATTATGATTCAGCTGCAAGAGAGAATGGCATAGCATATACATGGAGCTACTTTATGAAAGAGAACGGGTATGAGCTGGGGCAGACCATAGAACTAGAGCTTTCAGACGGAGACAGAACCGTACCATATACCGGAACCCTGCAGGGGTCTTTTGAAAATGTGGAGGCAGACTGGGTTATTACAGAAGACACATGGAAAAGCCTTGGACTTACAGAAACCACCACGGGGGATATCTGGGTAGACTGTAAGGAAAAGGATGTGCAAAAGGTAGAAGCTGCACTGCGAAAGCTTCTGACCGGAGTGGAACATGTAGAGATGGTTACTTATGAGAATGCGATGAAACAGACAGAAATGGGAACCCGGATGATGCAGGGCGGTATTTACGGTCTGATTGGCATTCTGGGATGTATCGGCTTCCTGAATATGGCAAATACCATTATTACCGGAGTTGTCACCAGAAAACGAGAGCTTGGCATCTTGCAGGCGGTAGGTATGACAAATCGTCAGCTAAATCGTATGCTCCAGCTGGAAGGAATCATTTTTTCCGCAGGAACAGTCATGGTCTCTCTTTTAATAGGGAGTCCGTTGGGCTATGCACTGTTTTCCTATGGGAAAAAGAAGTCCATTTATGGCTTGAACGAATATCATTTCCCGTGGCTGGAAATCGGTGTTATGGTATGTATCATTGTGATAATGCAGGGCGTGTTATCCTTCCTGCTGAGCCGAAACGTCAGAAAGGAAACGCTGGTGGAGCGGACTAATTATCAGGGGTAGAGAAGACAGAGTTATGCCTTTCTATAAAAAATAGCGATGATTATGTATTGAAATACACCAGAAAATGGGATTATAATGAGTAGAAAATGAAAGACTTATATTGTGAACAAAAGGACGGAAGGAAATCCCATGAAGAAATTACTGGTATATTTAAAAGACTATAAAAAAGAAAGTATATTAGCCCCTTTATTTAAGATGCTGGAAGCATCCTTTGAGCTGATTGTGCCTCTGGTAGTGACTGCGATTATTGATGTGGGCATTGCCGGAAGGGACAGTGGCTATATTCTGAAAATGTGTCTGGTGATGGTGGCACTTGGACTGATTGGACTTGCCTGCTCTGTGACTGCCCAGTATTTTGCGGCAAAGGCGGCAGTCGGTTTCGGAACCCAGGTGCGCCATCATTTATTTTCGCATATACAGACCTTTTCTTTTTCTGAGATTGATAAGGCAGGAACCGCAACGCTGATTACCCGTATGACCAGTGACATTAATCAGGTACAGTCCGGGGTAAACATGGTGCTGCGGCTTTTCCTGCGTTCTCCATTTATCGTATTTGGAGCAATGATTATGGCGTTTACCATTGATGTAAAGGCGGCATTGATTTTCGTTGTTACCATACCGCTTCTTTCTGTTGTGGTATTTGGCATCATGGCGGTAAGTATTCCGCTTTACAAGAAGGTGCAGGAACGTTTAGACCGGGTACTTGGAATTACAAGGGAGAATCTTACCGGAGTTCGTGTGATTCGTGCATTTCATAAGGAAGAAGAGGAAAAGAGCAGATTTGAAGAAAGCCTTCAATCTCTTACCGGAATGCAGAATCATGTAGGACGTATCAGCGCGTTTATGAATCCGGTTACCTACATTATTATTAACGCTGGAATTATTGCACTGCTTTATATCGGAGCCTTTCAGGTAGATACCGGAACGCTCACCCAGGGAGAGGTGGTTGCTCTGGTAAACTATATGTCACAGATTCTGGTGGAACTGATTAAGCTTGCCAATCTGATTATCACCATCACCAAGGCAGTTGCCTGTGGAAATCGTATTGAATCCATTCTGGAAATGAAGAGCAGTATGCCTGTGGAAAATTCCGGTAAAAAAGAGTCAGAAGCTGCAAGCAGGATAAACAATGGAGAACAGTCAGGCAACCAAAAAAGGGTAGATTCCGAATACATGGTAGAGTTCTCCCATGTGGGTCTGACCTATCAGGGAGCAGGAGCAGAAAGCCTTACGGATATAGACTTTAAGGTGAAAAAAGGGGAGACCATTGGTATTATCGGAGGAACCGGATGCGGAAAAACATCTTTAGTCCACCTGATTCCCCGCTTCTACGACGCGACCGCAGGAGAAGTGAAGATAAACGGACAAAATGTCAAAGACTATCCCTTGGAGGAATTACGCCAGATGGTGGGAATCGTCATGCAAAAAGCCGTTCTGTTTCAGGGAACCATTCGGGAAAATCTCTGCTGGGGCAAGGAGGACGCCACAGAAGAGGAATTATACCAGGCATTAGAGACCGCACAGGCAAGAGAAGTGGTAGAAGGAAAAGACGGAAAGCTGGATGCACCGGTGGAACAAGGCGGCAAGAACTTTTCCGGTGGGCAGAGACAGCGTCTTACCATTGCCCGCGCACTGGTGCGTAAGCCTAAGATATTGATTTTAGACGACAGTGCGTCTGCCCTTGACTATGCTACCGACGCAAGGCTTCGAAAAGCCATTCGGGAAATGGATGGAAATCCTACGGTATTTATTGTATCACAGCGTACCTCCTCGATTCAGCATGCAGATAAAATTATTGTACTGGATGACGGCGAGATGACAGGAATCGGAACACATGAACAGTTGTTAGAAAACTGCGAAGTGTATCGGGAAATCTACGAATCCCAGTACAAGAAGCATTAGGAAGGAGGCAGAATGATGGCAGAGAAAAAGAAAAATGAAAATCAGTCAGAAACGTTAAAAAAGGTATTGTGTTATATCAAGCACTATAGATGGTATCTCATTCTGTCCCTTCTGTTTGCAGTGGTGACAGTAGCAGCTACCTTGTATATTCCGGTTTTGACCGGAGAGGCAATCGACCACATTATTGACAAGGGGCTGGTAGAGTTTTCGGCAGTTTTTGCGATTCTTATAAAAATTGCAGTTATTATTGCCGTGACGGCAGTGGCACAATGGCTCATGAATGTATGTAACAATAAGATTACTTATGAAGTCATTCAGGATATTCGCAGGGAAGCCTTTGAAAAGCTTCAGATTCTTCCCTTAAAGTTCATTGACGGACATTCTCATGGAGAACTGGTAAGCCGTATCATCGCAGACGTAGACCAGTTTGCAGATGGTCTTTTGATGGGTTTTTCCCAGTTGTTCACGGGAGTCATTACCATCTTAGGAACCCTGCTGTTCATGCTCAGTATTAATGTAAAGATTACACTTGTAGTAGTTCTGATAACACCGGTATCCCTGTTTGTAGCAAGCTTTATTGCCAAACGCACCTATACCATGTTTCACTTACAGTCGAGTATTCGGGGAGAGCAGACAGCCCTGATTAATGAAATGATAGAAAACCAAAAGGTAGTTCAGGCATTTTCTAAAGAAGCAGATGTATTAGAGCATTTTGACGAGATTAATGAAAGATTGGGAAAAGCATCCCTGCAGGCGACATTTTTCTCTTCCCTGACGAATCCCAGCACCCGTTTTGTCAACAGTCTGGTCTATACAGGGGTTGGTCTGGCAGGCGCATTTTGTGCTATTAATGGGATAATTACCGTAGGACAGCTTTCCTGTTTCTTAAGCTATGCAAACCAGTACACCAAGCCCTTTAATGAAATTTCCGGTGTAATTACGGAGCTGCAGAATGCCCTTGCCTGCGCAGAGCGTATTTTTAACCTGATTGAAGAGGAGCCGCAGGTGCCAGAGGCATCGGATGCAGCAGAGTTAAATAATGTTTCCGGAAATGTAGAACTAAAACAAGTATATTTTTCCTATACCAGTGATAAAAAACTCATTGAGGACTTTAACTTAAAGGTTGCGCCGGGACAACGTGTCGCAATCGTAGGACCTACCGGGTGCGGAAAAACCACAATCATTAATTTACTGATGCGTTTTTATGATGTAGACAGCGGAAGTATTCAGGTAGAAGGAAAAGACATTCAGAACGTAACCAGAAGAAGCCTTCGCGGCAGCTATGGTATGGTGTTGCAGGAAACCTGGTTAAAGGCGGGAACCATTCGTGAGAATTTAATTATGGGAAAACCGGATGCAACAGAAGAAGAGATGATAGAAGCCGCCAAGGCAGCGCATGCACACAGCTTTATTAAGCGCCTGCCTCATGGATATGATACGGTAATCGGCGAAGAGGGGGGAAGTCTTTCCACAGGGCAAAAACAGCTTTTGTGTATTGCAAGGGTCATGCTGTGTCTGCCGCCAATGCTGATACTGGATGAGGCAACATCTTCTATTGATACCAGAACGGAAATGAAGATTCAGAATGCCTTTGCAAAAATGATGAAAGGGCGTACCAGCTTTATTGTGGCGCACCGCCTGTCCACCATTCAGGAGGCGGATATTATTCTGGTCATGAAGGATGGAAAAATCATGGAGCAGGGAAACCACCAGGAGCTTCTGGCAAAAGGTGGATTTTATGCACAGCTTTATAATAGCCAGTTTGCAGTGTAAGGGGTTATTTATAATCCCTTTTTAATAATTTCGTCGCCGAATCGTTTCCGCAGCTCTTCCGCGGCCTTATCCGCTTTTATTTCTTTTTGGCTTTTGGGTAAGTCAAAGAGACTCATTTGAACCGGCTCCGGTTCGGTGGTGAGTTTAGAAGTCCGTACGCCCAGCAGACGAATAGGCTCTCCATTCCAAAGCTCGTCAAACAACAGACAGACATAATGGAAAAGGAAAGCGGCATCATCGGTGGCATGGGGCAGCTGGCACTGGTGGGAAACATTGGTAAATGTGGCATATTTGATTTCGGTGCTGACCATGCCTGCAAGCTGACCGTATTTTTTTAAACGGGAAGCCACCTGGTCGCACAGAGCGCGCAGGACCTTTTTGGCATCTGCCGAAGTTTTGGCATCGCTGGATAGGGTGGTAGAATTGCCAACCCCTTTTAATTCGGACTCCTCTGTCTGAACCGGAGAGTCATCCAGTCCATTGGCAAATTCCCAGATAAGGCGCCCATGGCTTTTCATATGGCTTTCTAAAATAGAAACATTCGTATGAGCTAAGTCGCCAATCGTAAGAATCTCAAGCTTTTCCAGTGTTGCCGCTGCTGATTTTCCTACCATAAATAATTCTCTCACCGGCAGGCACCACATTTTTGCAGGAATCTCCTCTGGAAACAGGGTGTGTACCTTGTCCGGTTTCTGGAAATCAGAAGCCATCTTTGCTAACAGCTTATTGCAGGAAATCCCTATATTTACCGTAAATCCAAAGGTATCCCGTACCGTGTCCTTGATGAGCGTGGCAGCAGTCAAGGGACTGTCATATTTATCCTGAAAAGCAGTAAAATCCATATAGCATTCATCAATGCTGACCTGTTCAATGGCAGGAGAAAATGTCTTTAAAAGTTCCATCAGTCGATGACTGTACTCATGATATAACTTGTGGTTGGGCGGTTCCATCACAAGATGCGGGTATTTTTGTAAGGCATGTGCGACAGGTTCTCCGGTAGTTATTTTATAAGCCTTTGCAGGGATAGACTTTGCCAGCACAATGCCATGGCGGCTTGCCATGTCTCCACCGATAATGGAGGGGATTTCTCTAAGGTCTATGGTACTTCCGTTTTTTAAGTTTTCCACTGCCGACCATGACAGATAGGCAGAATTCACATCAATATGAAAAATAAGTCGCTCCATATGGTACCTCGCTAAGTGACTAGGTATTAGTTCTGCTAAGCTCGAAAATACCTCGCTAAGCAGAAACTATTATACCACACATTTGTTCGGTTGTAAAATTTCCTTTGACAACACTTTAACACAGTGCTATACTAAATAGTGAAATTGACATAATAAGGGGCAGGAAAACAAAAAATGAAATGAGGTGGAAACAATGGTAGTAAAACAGGAAGATATTTGTAAAGTAAGAGCATCCGTATTACAACAGTTGGGAAACAAGGTTCTGATTCAGTTAGACAGAGGAAGGAATCGGGTTGACGTGCAAGAGGGTGTAATCAAAGGCGCATATCCTTGTGTTTTCACAGTTCAGGTGAATGATGATAATGAGAATAATCCACCACAGCTGTTATCTTTCAGCTATGCAGATGTCCTTACAAGAGATGTTAGAATTAAGTTGTGTTAGATGAAATGAATAAAACGTTTCCGTTCTGAATAGAATGTACAAAAGTTCAGAATGGGAGCGTTTTTAATTTTGGAATTATTAAAAAAGTATATACATATGAGCCGGGAAAAGGGAGAAGCCGTTACTCAGATTACGTTAGATGATGATTTTAATGTACCGGATGCCAAGCCCGATATGATACGAATTATTATGGATAGGGGAGAAATCCGGCTGGATGAAACAAATATTACCCAGGGGCACGTTTGGCTCAAAGGGGCGCTTAAGTTTTCTATGCTGTATCGAAGCGACCAGGAAGCCGGAAAAATAGACAGCCTGACAGGCGAAATTCCCTTTCAGGAAAGCCTTGCAATCGATGGAATAAATGAATACGATTCCGCAAACATCGGCTGGGAAATGGAGGATTTGTCTCTTGGCATCATCAATTCCAGAAAAGTAAGTGTAAAGGCATTGGTGGTATTAAAAGCAACGGTAGATGAGACCTATGATGAAGAACTGGTAACAGGAGCAGAAGGAGATGGCAGACTTCAGATATTGGATAACTCCATGACAGCCATGGCGCTTTTGCTGTCCCAGAAGGATACCTATCGCTTCAAGGAAGAAATCGTACTACCTTCCAACAAACCGAATATCCGTCAGATTTTGTGGAGAAGTGTACAGCTGCGAGGCGTAGAAATGCGGCTGGGAGAAAATCAGTTGAACATAAAGGGTGAGGCGCTGGTTTTCGTTTTATATGAAGGAGAAGATGAGGAGGACCGCCTGCAATGGGTGGAAAATGCCTTACCCTTTGTGGGAATGATTGATTGTCCGGGAAGTACGGAAGATATGATAAGCGATATCTCCTATCATGTTGCCGGAGTAGAGTTGGAAGCAAAGCCCGATTATGATGGAGAAGAACGTATGCTTCATCTGGAACTGGTATTGGATTTGGAGGTTAAGATTTTTTCAGAAGAAGAAAATCGGATGCTTGAGGATATTTATTCCATAGAAACGAAATTGAGTCCGGTTTACGAGGATGCAGTATTTGAAAAACTTTTGATACGCAATTTTTCCAAATGTAAAATAGCAGAAAAAATGAATACAGACCAAAATCAGGAAGCCATTTTGCAGATTTGCGCAAGTGAAGGAAACGCGGTGGTGGAACAGACCGAAATTGTGTCAGATGGAATTCAGGTGGAGGGAACCTTGCAGGTAGGGATTCTTTATGTTACTACGGATGATAAGATGCCAGTTGCTTCCATGCGGGATGTCCTGCCTTTCCATTATCTGATAGAAGTGCCCGGAATCAGTAAGAACTGCCGTTACCATTTGCAGGCAGGAATTGACCAGATGACAACGGTAATGACAGACAGCACGCAGGTAGAAGTAAAAGCGGTAGTGAATCTGAACTGTATTGTGTTCGAACAGCAGGAAATGCAGAAAATGACAGAAGTAGAGGAAGAGCCGCTGGATATGGAGGCATTGCAGGAAAGTCCCGGAATCATTGGCTATATTGTCAAGGAGCAGGACCGTCTGTGGGATATTGCAAAGGAAAATTATACCACAATCTCAGATATTGTAAGTACCAATCAACTGCCCTCAGAGCAGATAAAAGAAGGGGATAAGATTCTTATTATAAAGAGCGTAGGATAAAGAATAATTAAAAAATGGTATTGACAAATAAAAATTCACGGACTATAATTAGCCACAAATAAAAAGATTGAAACCGCTGATACAGAGAAGGTATACAAAAGGGCCCGTACAGAGAGCCGGGATGGTGGAAACCGGCAGGTAGTGTTTGGATACATGGGCTGTAGAGGGCGAAGGGAAAGGCAGATGCTGAGTATCCAAGACGTATTGTCTGCGTTAAAGACAGGCGATGTAGTAGCATTGCTAATGAGTGGATTCCATAGGAATTAATAAAGGTGGTACCGCAGGTTTATTTCGATAACTTGTCCTTATTTTTACATGATGTAAAAATAAGGACTTTTTTACGCGATTAAGCAGACGGAACATGGACAGGAGCAACGCGAACTTAGAATTGCTTGCAATTCTAAGTCTGCTTAATTCAGAGACGATGTTTCATAGGAGGAGAAAAAATGAAAAAGAAAGTATTGAGTATTTTATTAACAGCAGTTATGGCAGCAACCGTAGTAACAGGATGTGGAAGTGATAAGGCTTCTGGCAGCTCCGATGGAGAGAAAACAAAAATCGGAATTGTCACCATGGTAGAAAATGGAGCTTTCATGGACATGAAAGACGGAATCGTGGAAGAAATGAATGCAAAGGGTTACACCGATGAAAATACAGAGTTTGATTATCAGTGTGCCGCAGGTGACGCCGCAGCTCTTTCTTCTATCGTAAACAATATGACAGATGGTACATATGATATGGTATTTACCATAGCAACACCGTCTACACAGGCATTTGTCAATGCTGAGTCCGATACCCCGGTATTCTTCTGTGCAGTATCGGCACCAGTAGCAGCGGGCATTCTCACAGACATGGAAAACCCGGACAAAAACACAACGGGAACCTCCAATGCCATTCCGGTGTCTGACATATTTGAATTTGCTCAGGAAACCACACCGGCAGAAAAATATGGACTTATTTACAGTGGAAATGAAGATAACGCCACCAATACCATAGAACAGAGTAAGGAATATCTCGACGCGCAGGGAATTGCATATACAGTAGCGACTTCTCCGACTTCAGCAGATATTGAAACCGCAGTAAACGCTTTAATCAGCGATGGCGCAGAAGTCATCTTTGTACCGAACGATTCTATCATTCAGGATGGAATTGCAAAGCTGGTAGAAATTTGCAATGAAAAAGGAATTCCGACTTACTGTTCTTCAGCAACCACAGTAGCTTCCGGCTGCTTCGCAACACTTGCCATTGACGACAAGGGAATTGGCGCTAAGACCGCAGACATGGCAATCGAATACTTAGAAGGAAAAGCATTGGAAAAAATTCCGGCACAGGTTATCGGAATCGATTATTGTTCTATAAACGAGGCTGCAATGAAAGCCCTGGGATTAACAGAGGACACGATTCAGACATCCTATCAATTAAATCTGATTACATCAGAGGACAGTACTCAGACAAAGTAAAAATAAGAGGACAAAAGCATGGTTGAATTACAATATTATTTATCAAACCTGCCAGATGGTCTCATCTATGGCTTGCTGGCAATGGGGATTTACATATCCCTTCGGATTCTGGATATCCCGGATTTGACCACAGAGGGAAGCTTCGGCTTTGGAATGGTAGTGTCGGTTCTGACCGCGCTGCATGGTCATCCGATTCTGGCGCTTTTCTTGGGAATGGCAGCAGGTGCAGCTGCCGGAATCATTACAGGACTGTTACAGACAAAATTAAGCGTGCACCCTGTATTGGCAGGAATTATTACCATGAGCGGTTTGTATTCCATTAATCTGGTCTGCTATTCTTTGACGGATAAGGGAGCCACTACCAACCTAAGCTATGAGAAAAATACCGTCTTTGAGAAGGTAAAAGAGCTTTTCGGGATTCGGGGACAGTTTGAGACCAGTGTGGTGAAGGCAGTGGTGAGCCTCATTATTGTTAGTCTGGTATTAATGATTGTGATATGGTTCTTTCGGACCCGTGTTGGTCTTTGTGTCCGGGCAACGGGAGATAATCCTGACATGGTAAGCGCCTCATCCATCAACGTGGATAGAACAAAAATCATCGGATTATTAATCGCGAATGCATTAATAGGACTTTCCGGTGCATTGGCATCCCAGAGTCTTGGATATTCCGATATCAATACCTCCAATGGAACTTTAATTTACGGACTTGCGGCGGTGATTATTGGAGAGGCGATTTTCGGAAAACGGGGTCCGGCAATAGGAGTCCTTTCTGCGGTGGTAGGTTCGATACTTTACAAGCTCATTGTAGCATTTGTCATCAGAGAGAATATTTTTGGTGAAAAAAGTGCCAACCTGATGAAGTTCACCTGTGCATTGATTGTAGCCATCACACTGGCAATCCCCGCGATAAAACGGATGATTGCAGAGAGAAAACAAAGAAAGGCGGCAAACTGATGTTAGAGATACAGAATATTACAAAGACCTTTGAAAAGGGAACCGTCAACGAACATGTGGCAATTAAGGATATGAGCCTTTCTTTGAAAAAGGGAGAATTTGTTACGATTGTTGGTTCGAATGGCGCCGGAAAGAGTACATTGTTTAATGCAATCTGCGGAAGCTTTCTGGTGGACGGTGGACATATTTTTCTGGACAATGAAGATATTACATACAAAAGTGAGCACAAAAGAGCAAGAGAAATCGGACGCGTATTTCAGGACCCCATGAAGGGGACTGCACCGAATATGACGATTGAAGAGAATCTGGCTCTTGCTTATACACGGTCGGAGCGGCATGCCAATCCCTTTTCTTCGGCAATTACCAAGAAGAAGGTGGCGTTTTTTCGGGAAAATCTTGCCCGATATCACATGGGGATTGAAGACAGAATGAAGACCAAGATTGGGCTGCTTTCCGGAGGTCAGCGTCAGGTGGTAACTCTTTTGATGTGTACCCTTTCGGTTCCAAAGCTTTTACTGTTGGATGAGCATACAGCCGCTCTTGACCCGGCAACTGCCGAGAAGGTAATGGAAATCACCAAGAAAATTGTAGCAGAGAATCAGCTCACGACCATGATGATTACCCATAATCTGAAGCAGTCGCTGACGACAGGAAGCAGAACCATTATGCTGGATTCCGGAGAGATTATTTTAGATATATCAGGAAAAGAACGTGATAATATGACCATGGATGATTTGGTTAAGATGTATTCTATGAAGAAACAAAAAGAGTTTGATAACGACAGAATTTTGCTTTCCAGTGAAGAATAGAGATTACAGCAGGGAGGAATTATGCCATGAAATTAGAAAATTATGAGATGCATTTACCAAGTTATTCCATCGGCAGTGATGTTTATGGACAGATAAAAGAGATTTGCAGTCCCTTTGGTACAAAGGTTCTGATTATCAGCGGCGTAAAGTCATATGAAGCATCTGCTTCCAAGCTGCTTAGGGCAATGGAGGAGAGTGGTTTTACCCTGATCGGACAGGAGTACTTTGGGGGAGAGTGTACATATGCAAATGTAGAGCAGTTAAGAGCCCTTGCAGTGTACAAAGAGGCGGATATGGTATTTGCAGTAGGCGGAGGAAAGTGTTTAGACACCTGTAAATGCCTCTGCATTGAGGATAAAAAGCCAATTTTCACATTTCCCACCATTGCCTCAAACTGTGCGGCATGTACTTCTGTGTCTATTATGTATCAGGAGGATGGAACTTTTTTAAAGCCTCATTTTTTCCTGAAGCCTGCAGAACATGCATTTATTGATACGGAAATTATGGCAAAAGCGCCGGAAAAATACTTATGGGCAGGTATCGGTGACACCTATGCAAAATATTATGAGGCAACGATTTCTTCCAGAGGAGAGGAACTGCAACATTTTACTGCCCTCGGCGTTTCTATGAGCCGTATGTGCTTAGACCCTCTGGTACAGTACGGTGAAAAGGCTTATCAGGATAATCAGAGGGGCGTATGCTCCTATGAGTTGGAGCAGGCAGTCCTTTCTATCGTAGTAACAACAGGAATTGTGTCTATTTTTCTTACCAGAGACTTCACGCCGGATTATAACAGCGGGCTTGCCCATGCCATTTTTTATGCACTGACGGCTTATCCTGTCATAGAACAGGAACATCTTCATGGGGAAGTCGTTGGATTCGGGGTACTGTATGCGCTCTTGTGTGACGGACAAGAAGAAGAGTTTCAAAAGATTTATCAGTTAAACCAGAAGCTGCATCTTCCCTTGAAGTTACAGGATATTGGGATTACCAGAGCGCAGTTTGAAGAGACCATCGAGCGTATTCCCCAGATGTCGGATGTAAGGCATTATCCATATGCGATTACCAGAGAGATGTTATTGGAAGCGATGGAACGGTTGGAAAACGCTTAGAAAGAAAATAAATTTAAAAAATTTTACAAAAATATGACAGATTACCACAATTTTCAAAGCTGCTGCGGTTGCTATCCTGAAAAGATAATGCTATAATTATTTCGTATGGATAGAAACTGTATATGTAAGAAAGGGGAACGAAATGAAAACCAAGAGACTTACAGCAGCTTTATTGGTGGTTGCCTTAAGCTTTTCACAATTTTCCGTAGCTTTGGCAGATAAGAAGACCGACGCCCAGAATAAAAAGAAAGAGGCAGAGGAAAATTTAAATAAAAAGAATGAAGAGATAGAAGAAATCGAGAAAGAACAGCAGCAGCTTCAGAGCGAGATTAATCAACTGGATTCCGAACTGGGACAGGTTATGATTGATTTAAGTGTGTTAGAAGAGAGTCTGGCAATTAAGGAAGATGAGCTTGCTCAGACCAAAGAGAACTTAGAACAGGCAAAGATTGATGAACAGAATCAATACGAAGCAATGAAAAAGAGAATCCAGTTCATGTATGAGAATGGAAACTCTACGTTGCTTAGCAGTATTTTAGAATCAGATAATATCTCGGACATGCTCAATCGTGTGGAGTATTTTAATGAGATGTATGATTATGATAGAAGTCTGCTGACTACCTATAAGGAGACCAAGGAACAGGTGGCAGCCTTAGAACAGCAACAGGAAGAAGAGGTTGCAGAGTTAGAGCAGACGCGGGTAGACTATCAGGCAAAGGCAGCAGATTACCAGAACATGATAGCTCAAAAAGAGAGCACAATGGATAACTTTTCTGAGAAGTTAAAACAGGTTCAGCTATTGGCAGCCCAGTATCAGGATACCATTAGTGCACAAAATACCATCATTGCCGATGAAGAGGCAAGGGAAGCAGCAGAACGCGCAGCCCAGGCGGCAGCCGCTGCAGCGGCAAATCAGAATAATAACAGTACAGGGAACACCAGTGGCGGAAGCGGTTCCGGTGGCGGAAGCAGTTCCGGTGGTGGAAGCAGTTCCACCGGAGGAAGCAGCCAGAATCTGAATCCCGGATATGCGACAAATGTCAGTGGAAGCGATGTAGTAGCGTATGCCATGACCTTTGTGGGGAATCCTTATGTATGGGGTGGAAAAGACCCCAATACCGGAGCGGATTGCAGTGGATTTACCAGTTATGTGTATGCGCATTTTGGAATCAACATACCAAGTTATTCCTATTCCCAGCGTTCTGTAGGAAAGGAAGTAAGCTATGAGAATGCCCAGCCGGGAGACTTAATTTGCTATGCAGGACATGTAGCCATTTACATGGGAAATGGAAAAATCGTACATGCGAAGGGAACGGCATATGGAATCGTAGGGAACGATAATGCTACTTACCGTCCGATTATTACCGTGCGGAGGGTGTTATAGAATAGATTGGAGGAAACAGACATGAACATTGAAACATTACAAAAAGACATGATTGCAGCAATGAAGGCAAAGGATAAGGGCAGAAAAGACGCCATTTCTTCTTTGGTTTCTGCGGTAAAAAAAGCTGCTATTGATGAGGGATGCAGGGATAATATTCCGGAAGAACTGGCAGACCGTGTGATTTTAAAGGAATTAAAGACTGCAAAAGAGCAGTTAGATACCTGTCCGGCAGAGCGAACAGACTTAATGGAAGAATACGAATTAAGATATAATGTAATCAAGGAATACGCACCATCCATGATGTCCGAAGAGGAAGTAAAAGCCTATATTACAGAGAAGTTTGCTGACGTAGTAGCAACCAAGAACAAAGGACAGATTATGAAGGCAGTTATGGCAGGATTAAAAGGAAAGGCAGACGGAAAGGTCATCAATCAGGTGGTGGCAGCCCTGTGCCAGTAGGAGAGTATAGATGGTAATTCAGTTGCCTGAAAAAGTGAAATATATTATAGATACCCTGATGGAAGCCGGTTATGAAGCATATGCCGTAGGCGGCTGCATCAGGGATTCTATTTTGGGAAGAAAACCGGGAGATTGGGACATTACTACTTCAGCCAGACCCATGCAGGTCAAACAGCTTTTTAAGAAAACCATAGATACCGGAATTCAGCATGGAACAGTGACGGTCATGATAAGTGGTGAAGGATTTGAAGTTACTACGTACCGAATTGACGGAGAATATGAAGACGGGCGGCATCCGAAAGAGGTCAGGTTTACCGCAAGTCTTTTTGAGGACTTAAAGCGTCGTGACTTTACGATTAATGCCATGGCATATAATGAAAAAGATGGTCTGGTGGATGCTTTTTTTGGCAGAAGGGACTTAGAGGAAAGGGTTATTCGCTGTGTAGGCAATCCCAAAGAACGGTTTGAAGAAGATGCGCTTCGGATGATGCGTGCGATACGTTTTGCGGCTCAACTGGGGTTTTCCATTGAAGAGGGAACGAAAGACGCCATAGCAGAGCTTGCAGATAATCTTTCGAAAGTCAGTGCTGAACGGATTCAGGTAGAATTAGTAAAGCTCTTAGTGTCGAATCATCCGGGCGAATTTATGACTGCATATGAAACGGGACTTACCCGGGTATTTTTGCCGGAATTTGATGCAATGATAGCGACTCCCCAGAATAACAAGCACCATTGCTATAATGTGGGAAAGCATACCATAGAAGCGGTAAAAAACAGCCCTCCGGATAAGGTTATCCGTCTTACCATGTTATTGC
This sequence comes from uncultured Eubacteriales bacterium, assembly GCA_949292785.1. Classification (GTDB taxonomy): domain Bacteria; phylum Bacillota; class Clostridia; order Lachnospirales; family Lachnospiraceae; genus Petralouisia. The sequence goes on along the minus strand of CASFBK010000008.1, from coordinate 160,150 downwards.
ATGACGTAGCAAAGCCTGTCTGCAAAAGCATAGATGAAGAGGGGATTTATCATTTTTACGGACATCCTGCCAAAGGCGCACAAATGGCAAAAGAGATTTTAAAAAGATTAAAGTTTGATAATGATACCATACGAAAAGTCTGTGCTTTAATAAAAAGTCATGACGATATGCCCCCCTTAGAGCCCAAAGCAATCCGCAGAGCCATTTTTAGAACCGGTTTAGAACAATATCCGGCATTATTTGCAGTAAAGCGGGCAGATGCCCTGGGTAAGAATCAATATCAACGTGCAGAAAAAATGGCATATATTGAAGGCTATCAGAAGCTGTATGAAGAGATTTTAGAAAAACAGCAGTGTCTGACCTTAAAGGACCTTGCCGTAACAGGAAAGGACTTAATTGAAGCTGGGATGAAACCGGGAAAAGAGCTGGGGGAGACCTTAGAAAAGTTGTTAGAGCATGTCCTGGAATATCCTCAAGACAATCAGAAAGAAATTTTAATTAATTTAATAAAGAAAATAAAAATTTGAATACAATGTAACCCCTTCACATATGATAGAAAGACGCAGGAAATAATCTGTGAATATGGTGTGGAGGGGTTTATGTGTATAATCGAGAAAACCAGATTTTAGAACAGTATCCATTTGAAGTAAAGCAGACCGTAAAAGGCAGAGGAGCCCTGATTTGTGATACGGACAAAGGGCTTAAGATTTTAAAAGAATATAGAGGCTCGAAGGGCAGAGCAGAATTTTTATACAGTTTGCTTAAGTTCTTAAAGGAGCAGGGACAAGAACGCATTGATTGTATTGTAAAAAATAAAGAAGAAGAAGCCATAACGATTGATACGGATGGTACGGCTTATATTGTGCGGGACTGGTATGAAGGAAAAGAATGTGACACCAAGAGCCGCGAAGATGTTTTGCGTGCAGTGCAGCAATTAGCGGACTTACATAAGATGATGCGGGAATTTCCATTGGAGATACCGGAATATCTGAAAGGAAAGGATGATACCCTGCTTTTGGAAAATGAAAAACATACCAGAGAATTAAAAAAGGTGCGAAATTTCGTTTATTCCAGAAAAAAGAAAAATGATTTTGAACAGGAATTTCTGCGAAGCTACGATATGTTCTATCAGGAAGCAAAGAAGGTAATTGACCTGCAAAAGCAAGAGCTGGAAAGGACCGATACAGGTTCGGTATATGGTATCTGCCACGGAGACTACAATCAGCATAACGTTATCTTTACCAGACAGGGAACCGCTGTTTTAAATTTTGAAAGAGCCTCCTATGATGTACAGGCAGGTGACCTGGGAAATTTTATGCGCAAAATTATGGAAAAGCATAACTGGAATATGGGGCTTGGCGTAGATATGCTTGATGCATACGAGCAGGTGAGACCCATGTCGCCGGAGGAAATGAAACAGTTATATATCCGCCTTGCCTATCCGGAAAAGTTCTGGAAAATAGCAAATCATTACTTTAATGCAAGCAAGGCATGGGTATGTGGACGTAACCTGGAAAAACTGGAAAAAATCATTGGACAAAACGAAGCAAGGGAAACTTTCCTGCTTTTAATGGGAAAAGAGTTGTGATATACTGAGGAAAACAGAGAAAATATTTTAAGAACATAAGAAGCGTTTGCATGGGAGGAATCATATTGCAAAAGAAAAAAAGAATACTACGGTTGCTCTTGGTAGCTGTGTTTTTGATACTATCCGGCTGCGGAGAGAAGAAATCTACGATCACAGACGGCAGGGAAGTCTATGTAAAACAGGATAAAACCGAGAGCGATGAGACGGAAACAGAAGAGCAGTCCCGGGAAGAACAATTATTTCTTGTGACCGGATTAGATACAGAACGTAAGAAAATTACATTAAAAGGCTATAAAGAGCAAGAAGAAACCGAATACACTTACACCGGAGCAACAGATGTGAAAGATAAGTATGGTAGCAATACTACAATAGAAAAGATTGCTTCGGGAGAAATGGTGAATGCAAAGATAGAAAAGGATACCGTAAAGTCTGTTCAGGTGTCGGATGAAGTATTTACCTATGGAGATATACATAATTTTACACTGGATACAGAAGCAAAAACGATTACAGTAGGAAAGAACAGCTATTATTACGGGGATGATATTCAGGTGTTTTTCCACAATAACAAAATTTCTATTGCAGAAATCAGTGAATGGGACACCATATGTTTAAAGGGAATTGATAAAAAGGTTTATGCGATTCAGGTGACGAACGGTCATGGTACCATCGTTTTGCAAAATACCGACATGTTTGAAGGCGGAAATATTACCATTGGAAATATTTTATCACTGGATATTGAACCTGATATGAGGATAGAAGTACCGGAAGGGGATTATTTATTATCGGTGGCAAATAATGGATATGGTGGAAATAGTGAAATTACAGTAGAAGCCAACCGTGAGACTACGGTAAATCTGGAGGAGTTAAAGGGAGAAGGACCAAAGTATTGTACCATTGCATTTGTAATAGAGCCGGAAAATGCAACGCTGTATCTGAATGGAGAAGTGGTTGACCTTTCCCAGTCTCTCCAGTTAAAATATGGACGATACAGTCTGAGTGCAAGAGCAGAAGGTTATGCAGACTGGAATCGAACATTGGTCGTAAATTCCGAAAAGGCAAATATCAGAATAGAGCTTCAGACAGAAGCGGAAGCAGAAGAAGAGGAAGAGGAAACCCAGGGAGAGAATCAGGAAGAGGAGACGAATACACAGACCGATAGCGAAGACCTGACACAAGCCGTAAATAATCTGGTAGATTACCTGGTTACTTCAGACAGTAGTACCACTTCCACCAGTACAGGCAGTTCCGGAAGTTCAAATACGTCAGCCGGTGCCGGAGGTTATGCGGGAAGTTCTGCCGGAAGCCTTGCGGGAAGTCACTGAAATTTGCCGCAGGTAATCAAAAACAATATCAAAAATGTGGAAAAGTGTTGTGAAAATCAGCAATTTGAAGTATGATAAAGGTAAAATAGTATATCATAAATAATCAGGAGGAAGAAATGGGATATAAAGAGATGTATCAGGAATGGCTGAATAATCCTTATTTTGATGAAGCAACAAAAGCTGAGTTACGGAGTATTGCAGCAGATGAAAAGGAGATTGAAGAACGTTTTTACATGGATTTAGAGTTCGGAACAGCCGGACTTCGTGGTGTAATTGGTGCAGGTACCAATCGTATGAATGTCTATACCGTACGAAAAGCAACACAGGGACTGGCAAATTACATTGCAGCAGTAAATGGTCAGGCTAAGGGAGTTGCCATTGCATACGATTCAAGAAGAATGTCTCCGGAGTTTGCAGATGAAGCAGCATTGTGTCTTGCAGCTAACGGAATCAAGGCATATGTTTTTGAATCACTGCGCCCTACACCGGAACTGTCCTACGCAGTACGCAAATTAGGATGTATTGCAGGTATTAATATTACAGCAAGCCATAATCCGCCGGAATACAATGGCTATAAGGTATACTGGGAGGATGGCGCACAGATTACACCGCCTCATGACAAAGGAATCATGGATGAGGTAAAGAAGGTAACTGACTATGCCACTGTAAAGACGATGGACAAGGATGCTGCCAAGGAACAGGGTATGTATGTGACAATCGGAGCAGATATTGATGATCCATATATTGCAGAATTAAAGAGCCTGGTGCTTCATCAGGATTCGATTGATGCAGTAGGAAAAGATTTAAAAATCGTATACAGTCCTCTGCATGGAACCGGAAATATTCCGGTGCGCCGTGTATTAAAGGAACTGGGCTTTGCGAATGTTTATGTAGTACCCGAGCAGGAGCTTCCAGATGGAGAATTCCCTACCGTCAGCTATCCGAACCCGGAGGCAGAAGAGGCATTTGAACTGGGCTTAAAGCTTGCAAAAGAAGTAGATGCAGATTTAGTTCTGGCAACAGACCCGGATGCAGACCGTCTCGGTGTTTATGTAAAGGATTCTAAGACAGGAGAATATCATAGCCTGACTGGTAATATGTCCGGTTGTCTCATCGGAGATTATGTTATCAGCCAGAGAAAAGAGAAGGAAGGACTGCCGGAGGACGGAGCATTTATTAAGTCTATCGTTTCTACGAACATGGCAGATGCTATTGCAAAATACTATGGTATTCAGCTGATTGAAGTTCTGACCGGATTTAAGTTTATCGGACAGAAGATTCTGGAATTTGAAACAAAGGGAAATGGAACCTATCTGTTTGGTATGGAAGAAAGCTATGGCTGCCTTACCGGAACCTATGCAAGAGATAAGGATGCGGTAGTAGCTTCTATGACATTATGTGAAGCAGCAGCTTATTATAAAACCAAGAACATGACTTTATGGGATGCCATGATTGATATGTACGAACGTTTTGGCTACTATAAAGATGATGTAAAGGCGATTACCTTAAAAGGAATTGAAGGCTTAGAAAAGATTCAGGAAATCATGAATACCTTAAGAGAGAATGCGCCGGCAGAAATTGGTGGATATCAGGTCGTTTCTGCAAGAGATTATAAGAAAGATACCATTCAAAATATGGCTACCGGAGAGGTAACTGCTACCGGACTGCCAAGCTCTAATGTATTGTATTATGATTTGACAGACGATGCATGGGTATGTGTTAGACCTTCCGGAACAGAGCCGAAAGTGAAGTTCTACTATGGTGTTAAGGGAACCTCCCTTGCAGATGCAGATGAAAAATCAGAGAAATTAGGAAAAGAAGTTCTTGCAATGATAGATAAAATGCTCTAAAAATGGGCATAACTACCTTAAAAGTAGAAAAAAAGCAAGAGAAAAAGTATACAAAGTAAAAATTCATATTTCGGCAGATTTCATAAAAACCTTAAAAAAGCCCGCAAATATGGAAATTTCCTTGACAAAGCACAGGAAAACAAGTATAAATATGTTTGTAGGTAATCTACTAGAGGAGTATTTACTTTGATAGAGATCATAACCTAAACATTATTATATTAGAGAAGAGAATCCAGAGGAGGAATTTTGTCATGAACAAAGCAGAATTAGTTGCAGCAATGGCTGAAAAAACCGAATTATCTAAAAAGGATGCAGAAAAAGCATTAAAGGCTTTTACAGATGTAGTTGCTGAAGAATTAAAAAAAGGAGAAAAAATTCAGTTAGTTGGATTTGGTACTTTTGAAGTTTCCGAAAGAGCAGCTAGAACAGGAAGAAATCCACAGACCGGAAAAGAAATGACAATTGCAGCTTCTAAAGCTCCTAAGTTCAAAGCAGGAAAAGCTTTAAAAGATATGGTAAACGCATAAGCAGTATCGTTGACGTACACTTGTTTACAGCGTAGATAAGTGATTGCTTATGATAGTGATAAAAGGGACCTTCCACAAAGCTGGAAGGTCCTTTTTGGCTCTATAGGAAATGTCATGTTGCGTTATCGTATAAAAGGAAAGGACAACAATTATGAGATTAGACAAATTTTTAAAGGTATCACGTATTATCAAACGTCGGACCGTGGCAAATGAAGCGTGTGATGCGGGAAGAGTAACCGTGAATGGAAAAGTGGCGAAAGCGTCTTTAGATGTTAAGGTAGGCGATATCATTGAGATTATGTTTGGAACTAAAAACGTTAAGGTTGAGGTCTTAGATTTGCAGGATACCAGCAAGAAAGAAGAAGCCAAAGAACTGTTCCGTTATATATAATCAAAAGATACAGGCATAAAAAAATACCTCTTTCATATATTTAAAAAGGACAATCCAAAGCCTTAAGATATGGAAGGAGGATTTTTATGGAAGAGCGCATGGCAGCTCAGAAAACCCACAAGATTATAATATCTAATCGGAAAAGTGGTGTATTAAACGGTGTCATAGATGTATTATCCTTTGATGTGGGAGAAATATTATTAGAAACAGAACTGGGAATGCTGATGATTAAGGGAGCAGACCTTCATGTAAAGAGACTGACGCTGGAAAAAGGCGAGATTGATATTGAAGGAAGAATCGACAGCCTGACCTATTCCGATGTAAAGACCGCATCAAAACAAGGGGAATCCCTGCTGGGAAGATTATTTAAGTAATGGAAATCAGTACAGAAATCATAAAAGAAGCAGATGTGCTTGTAGTTTCTCTCATTATGGGAATGATATTGCTGCTGGTATATGACCAGATAAGGATTTTCCGGAGGCTGATTCCCCATGGAACCATGTGGGTAGGTATCGAGGATATTCTATTCTGGATTGCCAGCGCAGTGGCACTGTTTGCCATGCTTTACCGGGAAAACAGCGGCTATATACGGGGATTTGCCATTGGCGGTGTGGTGGTAGGAATGCTTATCTATAATCTCTTGTTGAGCCGCCTGGTAGTAAGGGTGAGCGTCTTCCTCTTGAGGAAGATATTGTTTCTGATTAGCAGACCCTTTGCATGGACAGCGCGTTTGTTTCACAGACCAATAGGATTTGTAAGAAAAACCGGCAAAAAAGTAGTACGTTTTTTGAAAAACCGATTGAAAAAAGTATGGAGAACGATTAGAATAGGATTATGTAAACGATAAATACCAACAGGAAGGCTGATTAGATGGAAAAACGGAAACAGGCAAGAAGTTCAAGTGTGCAGAGAATGCGCATGCGCCGCCAGAGAAAACAGAATAGGGCAGGGATGATATGCATTACTCTGATTGTACTGATTTTAGTGGGCGTAATGTCTGTTCAGATTGTTTCCCTGTATCAGAAGAATGAAAGCTATAAGAAAAAAGAAGCAGACCTGACGGCTCAGTTAGAGGCAGAACAGCAGCGTCAGGAAGAGATTCAGGAATATGAAGAATATGTAACTACCAAAGAGTACATAGAGCAGATTGCAAAGACCAAATTAGGCTTGGTATACTCCAATGAGATTATTTTCAAGGAAAGTTCAGATAAAGATAAGTAGATGAATTTCCTAAAAAACATAAGTTCCTTAGAATCGCCATAACCAGCGGTTCTAAGGATTTTTTTGTCTAAAACTTTTTTTAAAAGCGTCTTTGGTTTGACAAAGATTTTAGAGATGGCTTTTTATAATAACTCCTGCACGCCAAAAAGCGGGCAGAAGGAGGATAGACAAAATGAATAAAAGAAAATGGAAAGAAATTGGAATGTATGCATTAGCTGTTCTGGTGGCAAAGGTGGAGTTCGTGGGGTGCTTTCCACTGATACCGGCATTTTTCACTATAGCATACATGGAAGAAATCAATCGGACATTATTATTGATTTTTTCTATATTTGGAATGGCATTGTTCATACCGGTACAAGCTATGGCAAAGTATACCATGGCGATTTTAGTAGCGGCAGTCGTAATCAAGCTGATAGAGTGGGCGAATAAGACCTGTAGGACCTGGGTAGGAGCAACGGCAACAGGAAGCGGCGTATTTCTCATTGCCATGGCAGGAGAGCTCTTGCAGGTGCGAAACCGGGCAGTTATATGGATGGGAGTGTTAGAATCGCTTTTGGTCGCAGGGATGGTACTTGTGGTATCGCCCTTATGCCATCGGTTTTTAGAAGAAAGTCTGATACGCAAAAAAAGTACCACGTCCGGAAAAACCAAACCGGAGAATCGGGAAAAGCTGCAGTCCTACGCAAAATCCTTTAACGGACTGTCCCAGATATTTTCCCAGATGAATCAATATAAAAGTAATTTTGAACCGGAAGAGATGGGGCGGATGCAGCAGGAGATTACCGGAAAAATCTGTATGTCCTGCAATCAATGCGCCATATGCTGGCAGGAGGATACCAGCCCCATGTATGAGGTGTTTTATAAGCTGATACATTCGTTAGAAAAACGAGGAGTGGCAGAAGAGGAGGTACAAAGGCAGTTAGAGGATTACTGCCCCTATTCCGATACCATTATTGAAGAAGCGGTGGGGGTATTTGAAAAGGCAAAACTAAATCTTTCCTGGTATAATCGTTTGCTGGAAAATCGCGGGATTATTGCCCAACAGTTAGATGCCATGGCAGATATCATGGAGGACTGTGCCAAGGAATATATTGATGTAAGTGACACGAAAGGACGCCTGTTATCTTCGGTCAAATACAGACTGAAAGAGCGGGGAATTATGGTAAATGATATTCATTTATATGAGCGGAAGAATGGCAGGCTGTCACTGCAGCTGACGGCTTGTTCCCGCTGGGGAAACTGTGTTACTATAAAAGAAATTGCAAAGGGCATCAGTCTTGGCATGAAACGAACCATGGTTCCCGGAAAATTTGTCCGGTCTCTGCTGGGAAAGGAAGAAGCCTATCTGACCTTTGAAGAGGATACGCTGTATCATTGTCTCCATGGAGTTGCAAGACTGACCAAGGATAATGCCCAGGTGTCCGGGGATAGTTTTTCTGTATTGGAGTTAGAGGGTGGAGACTGCGTACTGGCGTTGTCAGATGGAATGGGTTCCGGAATCAGTGCTTGTAAGGAAAGCGAAATGGTGATAGAGTTAATAGAGAAGTTTTTAGAGACCGGATTCCAAAAAGAAACCGCAATCCGTATGATGAACTCTGCCATGGTGATTCAGGGAGAAGAAGGAATGTTTTCTACCGTGGATATGGCGGATATTGATTTGTATACGGGAAAATGTGATTTTTATAAAATCGGGGCAGCAACTACTTTCATAAAACGGGGAGAAGAGGTAGAATGTATATCATCGGCAACACTTCCGGCGGGAATTTTTCATCAGATAGAAATCGAGAAGTCCAACAGGCAGCTTCAGAATGGTGATTTTGTTGTTTTAGTGACGGACGGAGTGCTGGATTACTTAAGGGTGCCGTCACCGGAAGAAACCCTGCGGGAGATTTTAGAAACCATAGAAACCAATAATCCGGGGCAGCTGGCGAAACAGGTGCTGGAGCGGATTTTACTATTTACAGCCGGAAAAGTACCGGATGATATGACGGTGCTGGCGGCTGGAATATGGGAGAAGTAAATGCAAAAGAAAGTACTTGAGTTTATGGAGCAGTATCATATGGCAGAAGAGGGGGAACGTATTCTGGCGGCAGTATCCGGCGGAGCGGACTCTGTTTGTCTTCTATTGGTATTGTCCGCATTGCAGAAAGAAAAGAAATATCAGCTTTTTGTGGTACATGTAGAGCATGGAATTCGAGGAGAGGAAAGTAAACAAGATGCAGAATTTGTGGAAAATTTCTGTAAGAAGCATAAAATTCCCTGTAAAGTATATCATTGTAAAGCAGAAATTTATGCAAGAGAGCATAAAATGACAGTAGAAGAAGGCGCAAGAGAGCTGCGGTATGGATATTTTCAGGAGGCAGCAAAGGAGTTTCATGCAAATAAAATTGCAGTAGCCCACAATCAGAATGATTGTGCAGAGACGATGCTGTTTCATCTGGCGCGGGGAACCGGGCTTAAGGGACTGTGTGGAATTCTTCCGGTGCGGGAGAATATCATACGTCCTCTCCTTTGCGTGGAGCGAAGAGAAATTGAAGCGTATTTAAAAGAGCAGGGGCAGGAATATTGTATTGATAAGACAAATGAAGAGCTGGAATATACCAGGAACCGGATTCGCCATCAGGTGCTGCCTGTATTAAATGAAATCAACAGCCAGGCGGTAGCTCATATGAACCAGACAGCAGCGATGGCAGTAGAATTGGAAGAACTGGTGCAGCAGCTTACCCGGGAAGCGAAGCAACGTTATGTCTGCAAAAAAGAGTCCGGGATTCTTATTTTGCATAATATACAGAATGAGAATTCGGTTATCTGTAAAAGTCTGGTACATCAGGTATTGACAGAACATGCAAAAAGCAGCAGGGACATTTCCGGGGTGCATGTACTTGAGGTGATAGAATTATTGGAAAAACAAGTAGGGAAAAGGGTGAATCTTCCTTACGAATTAGAAGCAGAACGGACCTATGAGGGAATTCAGATTAGGAAAAGCAAAAGGGAAGTTATTGAGAAAATAACGCAAAAAGCCTGGAAAATCGTACCGGGAGAGACGCTGGAAATACCGGAATATGGTTACAAGATTCGCACCACAATATTGGAAAAGAATTTTAAAAATCAAGAAATTCCGCAAAAGATGTATACGAAATGGCTGGATTATGATAAAATAAATGGCAGTATGCTTCTTAGAACCAGACAGGAAAAGGATTATTTTATTATTAATGTCGAGGGTGGAAGAAAGAAATTAAAAAATTACCTGATAGAGGAAAAGATACCAAGAGAACAGCGGGATAAGCTGTTATTTCTGGCGGATGAGACACATCTTATCTGGGCGGTTGGGTATCGGATTGGTGAAGATGTAAAGGTGACAGAGCATACAAAAAGGATTTTAGAGATACAAGTGGATGGAGGAAATATTCATGAGTGAGAATATTCGTGTATTGATTTCAGAAGAAGAAATAGAAAAAAGAATTCATGAGATGGGAAAAGAAATCAGTGAATATTATAAAGGAGAAGAAGTACACCTGGTAAGTGTGTTAAAGGGCGGTGTATTTTTTACCTGTGAGCTGGCAAAACGTTTGACGATTCCGGTTTCTATTGATTTTATGTCTGTATCCAGTTATGGAAATGATACCAAGTCCAGTGGTGTGGTAAAGGTAATCAAGGACTTAGACGAAGCAATTGAAGGAAAAAATGTTCTGGTGGTAGAAGACATTATTGATTCGGGAAGAACATTGAGCTATCTTTTGGAGAATTTAAAGAGCAGAAAGCCGAAGAGCCTGCGGCTTTGTACCCTTTTGGATAAGCCGGACCGCAGGGTGGTAGATGTCAATGTAGATTATACCGGATTTGCCATTCCGGATGAATTTGTAGTGGGCTATGGATTGGATTATATGCAGCATTATAGAAATCTGCCTTATATAGGAATAGTAGAATTGAATGCTTAAAATATAGATAGAAAGAGAAAAGGAGGCGTGTACATGAATACACAGAAAAGATATAAGGCGTTTGGCTTATATATTGGAGTAATTGTAATCCTGGCGCTGTTGTGGATGTTAAGGGACAGTTCTACCGGACTTGGCCAGTCAGACAACTACACTTATGCACAGTTCGAAGAGGACCTGGATGCAGGAAATGTGGAATCCGTAGTGATATCGCAGAATCGCGAGGTGCCCAGTGGTGAGGCGGATATTACGATAAAGAGCAAAGATGATAAGAAAACAGTCGTATCCTTATATTTATCAGATGTAAATGCAATTCAGGACACCATGAAAGAATACAAATTTACCCAGTATCAGGTAAAGGAAATGCCGCAGGAGAACTGGCTGATTTCCATCCTTCCCACGCTGATACTATTTGGGGTATTATTTATTTTCTATGTGATCATGTCTAATCATGCAGCAGCATCCAATGGCGGTGGCAACAAGATGATGAACTTCGGCAAGAGCCGTGCGAAAATGACTACAGATGAAAACAAAAAAGTAAATTTTGGAAGCGTTGCAGGACTAAAGGAAGAAAAAGAAGAATTAGAAGAATTGGTGGATTTCTTACGTGCCCCAAGAAAATATACGAAGCTTGGAGCAAGAATTCCTAAGGGTGTATTGTTAGTAGGACCTCCCGGAACAGGAAAGACATTGCTGGCAAAGGCAGTAGCGGGAGAGGCAGGAGTACCGTTCTTTAGTATTTCCGGTTCTGACTTTGTAGAAATGTTCGTAGGTGTGGGAGCTTCCCGTGTAAGAGATTTATTTGAAGAAGCAAAGAAAAACGCACCGTGTATCGTGTTTATTGACGAAATTGATGCAGTAGCACGCCGCAGAGGTACCGGAATGGGTGGCGGACATGACGAACGTGAGCAGACCTTGAACCAGTTGTTAGTAGAGATGGATGGTTTTGGCGTCAACGAAGGAATCATCGTTATGGCAGCAACCAACCGTGTGGATATTTTGGACCCTGCTATTATGCGTCCGGGACGTTTTGACCGTAAGGTACACGTAGGAAGACCGGATATCGGTGGAAGAGAAGAGATTCTTAGGGTGCATGCCAAGAATAAACCTCTTGGTGATGATGTAGATTTAAAGCAGATTGCCCAGACCACTGCAGGATTTACCGGAGCAGACTTAGAGAATCTGTTAAATGAGGCGGCTATCTGTGCAGCCAAGGAAGACCGTGCTTATGTCATTCAGGATGATATTCGCAAATCCTTTGTAAAAGTAGGAATTGGTTCCGAGAAAAAGAGCCGTATTATTACAGAAAAAGAAAAGAAAATTACGGCATATCATGAGGCAGGTCATGCTATCCTGTTTCATCTGCTCCCGGATGTAGGACCGGTATATTCCGTATCCATTATTCCGACCGGAGTAGGAGCGGCAGGTTATACCATGCCATTGCCGGAGCGTGAAGAGATGTTCAATACCAAGGGCAGAATGCTGCAGGAAATCGTGGTAGACTTAGGCGGACGTGTGGCAGAAGAGCTGATTTTTGACGATATTACCACAGGTGCATCTCAGGATATCAAGCAGGCAACCGGTGTGGCGAAGGCAATGGTAACCAAATACGGTATGTCTGACAATATAGGTCTGATTAACTATGATAGTGATGATGATGAAGTATTCATCGGTCGTGACCTGGCACATACCAGAGCCTATGGAGAGAATATTGCTACGGTTATCGATCAGGAAGTAAAGCGGATTATTGATGAATGTTATGCAAAGGCAAAGAGCATTTTAACAGAGAATGAAAACATTCTTCATAAATGTGCAGAACTGCTTTTGGAAAAGGAAAAAATTGGAAGAGAAGAGTTTGAAGCGTTATTTGAAGGGTAAGTTGTGCAAAATAAATGTGAGATTTTAAAAGTTGGGAAAAAGGTACTATAAAATATGCACAAAAAAGAGTTGCGATTTTTGTGAACTTTGTGCACACTTATTGTTGGATCTATGGTACTATACTTAATGTAAAAACCCCCCAATACATTATATAGTTTTTGCTACACCCCATAGTAAAAATACCTTCTCCTAAAAAGGCAGCAGATCGATGGCTGCCTTTTTTACTACCCTTTTTTACTTGATTTACGCAGCATTATTCGATAAAATGAAAACTATAGAGAATCAAAAAGGAAAGAGCCTGAGAGGTTACGTTTATGAAACAACTTTCGATTTATGAATTAAACCAAAGACAGCAATATATGATGCAGATGCGGCCGCTGCTTAGAAAGCATGCCTTATTTTCGGATGGAACAAAGGATTACAGGAATCCGCCGGAGCCGAAAGAAAATGAAAAGGTAACACTTACATTCCGTACGGCAAAGGACAATGTAGATATTGTATTGCTGTGGAATAATGAGCAGCAGTTTGCTATGGAGAAAACAGAAAGTGAAGGAGAGTTTGATTATTATCAGGTTACAATACAGTTAGGTACGGAAAAATTCTCTTATTATTTTGAAGTGGTGACAGGAATGCTCCATTGCTATTATGACAGAATGGGAGTATCACAGCAGGTAAGACCGGAGTATAATTTTATGATAGTACCCGGCTTTTCCACACCGGACTGGGCAAAGGGCGCAGTCATGTATCAGATACTGGTGGACCGTTTTTATAATGGGGACCCATCCAATGATGTTAAGACGAATGAATATCATTATATTGGAATCTACAGTCAGGAAGTGGACAGCTGGAATAAGTTCCCTGCAAGCTTCGGTGTAGGAGAGTTCTATGGTGGAGACCTGGCAGGAGTTATGCAAAAGCTGGACTATCTTCAGGAGCTTGGTGTAGAAGTCATTTATTTTAATCCGCTATTCGTATCACCATCGAACCATAAATATGACATACAGGATTATGATTATATAGACCCGCATTATGGAGTAATTGTGGAAGACGGCGGCGAGGTGCTGCCACAGGGAGAGACAGATAATTCTAAGGCGACGAAATATATTAAGCGTGTTACAGACCGCAAGAATCTCGAAGCCAGCAACCAGTTATTTGCAAAGCTGGTGGAAGAGGTGCACCGGCGTGGGATGCGTGTCATCTTAGACGGTGTGTTTAATCATTGCGGCTCCTTTAATAAGTGGCTGGACCGGGAACTGATTTATGAAAAAGAGCTTGGATATGCAACCGGAGCATATATTTCCGCAGATAGCCCCTACCGGAACTTTTTCCAGTTCAATGATGAAGGACAGTGGCCTTATAATGGGACTTATGACGGATGGTGGGGACATGATACCTTGCCGAAGCTTAATTATGAAAGCTCCAGAGACCTTTATGATTATATTATGGAAATAGCCCGTAAGTGGGTATCTCCGCCTTACAATGTGGATGGATGGAGATTAGACGTGGCAGCGGATTTAGGACATTCTGTAGAGTATAATCATCAGTTTTGGAGAGATTTTCGTAAGAATGTCAAGGAGGCGAACCCGGAGGCCGTGGTACTTGCAGAGCATTATGGAGACCCGGTAGACTGGCTGCGTGGAGACCAGTGGGATACGGTCATGAATTATGATGCATTTATGGAACCGTTGACCTGGTTCTTAACGGGAATGGAGAAGCATAGTGATGGTTTCAGACAGGATATGCTTGGAAATTATCAGAACTTTGAGGGCTCCATGAATTACTATATGGCAAGATTCCTGACTCCTTCCCTGCAGTGTGCTATGAATGAGCTGTCCAATCATGACCATTCCAGATTCCTTACCAGAACCAATCATAAGGTGGGAAGAGTAGATAGTCTTGGCAGCGGTGCAGCGGCAGAAGGCGTTAATAAGGGAATTATGAAAGAGGCTGTTGTGATACAGATGACCTGGCCTGGAGCGCCTACGGTATATTATGGAGATGAGGTTGGTGTCTGTGGATTTACAGACCCGGATAACCGCAGAACATATCCGTGGGGGAGTGAAGACCGTGAGTTATTGGAGTTCCATAAGGAAATGATTCGGATTCATAAGGAGAATCCGGCATTACGTACCGGTTCATTGAAGTTTTTAGGCGGCGATTATCAGATGATGTGCTATGGGCGGTTTAACCGGGAGCAGCAGTTCGTAGTAATCCTTAATAATGATGAGGTACAACGCAGCATGAAGGTGTCTGTCTGGGCAGCAGGACTTAGTAAAGAAGCCAGACTGGAACAGATTATGTATACCACAAAGGATTCTCATTCTTTGGCACCGGTAATTTACGAAGTGCACAGTGGATATTTGAATATATCTCTTCCGGCTCACTCTTCTGTAGTACTGAAGAATCTGAAAGAGGCGTAACAGGAATTTGTGGCGCAAAAGAACAGATAAGAGTGGCAACAAAAAATTAGATAAAAATTAGAATTTATGCTTGCAAGAGGATAAGCTATATGATATAATATGTCATTGTCAGGGCAAGACTTTTGCATGACATATGGGTGGATTCCCGAGTGGCCAAAGGGGACAGACTGTAAATCTGCTGGCAATGCCTTCGAAGGTTCGAATCCTTCTCCGCCCATTAGGAGGAGTAAACCAAAGCGGTTGGAATCCTTCTCCGCCCATTAGGAGAAGTAAACCAAAGCGGTTGAAATCTTTCTCCGCCCATTGTGTGTTGATGAGGGCAATCAGAACAGTGCCTGCACGTATGTCTGATGTAATCGCCTATAACACATATGCCGCAGTGGCGGAACTGGCAGACGCGCAGGACTTAAAATCCTGTGGTGGTGACATCGTACCGGTTCGATTCCGGTCTGCGGCATTAACATTAAGTGCTATTATCTATATTTATAGGTAGTAGCACTTTTTTTGCTCTATAGGAAATACCGTGTTACGTTAAATCGTAAAATTGTGATTCCTATAGAGCAAAAAGCAGGATGCGCACTACTGTGTACGCTATTACACTAAGCTCGAAATTACCTCGCTAAGTGTAATATGTGTCGCACAAGTGGAATTATGTCGCAAGCGACTGTGTTTGGCGCGGCAAAGTGTGTTCCACTTGATAGGTAATGTATATTCGCGAGAGTGTGCGGAGCACACTTTGTTCTTTGCTTTAGAGACCGTTTCAAGCTTTAAAAAAGTGAAAAAGAAATATAATTTTAGGAAATATTCATACTTTTTAGAATATCTTTTCTTTTCAACCTGTGAAAAAAACGTTAAAATAAAAGTAACAGATAAGAACGGTTGAAGGAATAAAATATTTTTCGGGAGGTGCCGTATGTCATTTATAGAATTTCAGAACGTAAATAAAATATATCAGTCCGGTGATGTAAAGGTTCATGCCTTAAAGGATGCCACTTTTCAGATAGAACAGGGAGAAAATTGTGTTATCGTAGGACAGTCGGGAGCAGGTAAGACGACGCTGTTAAATATATTAGGCGGTATGGATACGCTGACAGATGGAAAAATTTTCTTAGATGGAGCAGAGGTATCTGCTTTTCGGAAAAAAGAACTTGCCAATTATCGCAGAAATGACATTGGATTTGTATTTCAGTTCTACAATCTGATTCCGAATCTGACCGCGCTGGAAAATGTGGAAATTGCATCCCAGTTGTGCAAGGAGCCATTGGACCCGTCAACCATACTAGAAGAAGTAGGGCTCAAAGAACGAATGAATAATTTCCCGGCACAGTTGTCCGGTGGAGAACAGCAGAGAGTTGCGATTGCCCGTGCTCTTGCCAAGAATCCGAAGCTTTTGTTGTGCGATGAGCCTACCGGCGCGCTGGATTATCAGACGGGAAAAGCTATTTTAAAGCTGTTGCAGGATGCCAGTCGAAAAAACGGTATGACGGTTCTCATTATTACGCACAATTCTGCTTTAACAGCCATGGCAGACAGGGTAATCAGGGTGAAGAGCGGAACCATAGCAGAAGTGCATAAAAATCAGGAAATTGTACCGGTAGAGCAGATAGAATGGTAGGAGGGATTGTATGAAAAAGGCTTTTCGGAAAAATATCTTCCGTACCATAAAAAAGAGCCTCGGCAGATACATGGCAATTTTTGCGATTATTGCACTGGGAGTAGGCTTTTTTTCGGGACTTAAATCCTCAAAACCTGCCATGATAAAAACCGGGCAGGAATATGTGCGTGAACAGAACCTGTATGATTATCGCCTGATATCTACCTGGGGCTTCAATGATGAGGAAATTTCTGACATCGGGAAGCTGGAAGGAATCGAGACGGCGGAAGGGGCTGTTTGGGAAGATTTTATTTATATCAATGAAGAGGGGGAAGAGAGCTGCCTGAAGGCTCTTTCTATTACCGAGCAGGTAAATCAGTTGGATGTAACAGCCGGACGGATGCCGGAGGCTGCTGATGAATGTGTGCTGGATGCTTCTCGTTATACGCAAGATATGATAGGCAAAAAGATTACCATATCTTCAGAGAATTCCGAAGATACCAGGGATAGTTTTGTCTATGATACCTATACAGTAACCGGATTGGTGCGTTCACCTCTTTATCTCAATATGGAGAGAGGAACCACTACCATAGGAAAGGGAAAGATAGATGCTTTTGTTTTTATGCCCAAGGATGGATTTTCCTTTGATTATTATGAGGAGGTCTATGTCTGTGGAGATACCCAAAGCGCTGCATTTACCGAAGCTTATCAGAATGAAATTGACGGTCTTTCGGAGGGAATAGAAGATGGTGTCACCACTGTCATTGAGGAACGGTACCAGAAGGAAATAGCAGATGCCAGGGCTGAAATAGCAGACGGCAAGCAGGAGCTGTCAGAAAAGACCCAGGAGGCAGAGCAGGAGCTTTTAGATGCCAAAACAGAGCTGGAAGAGGGAGAAACAGCCCTTGCCGAGGGAAAACAGGAGCTTCAGGAGGCAAAGGACACGCTGTCAGAAAAGGAACAGGAACTAGAAGAAGGAGAAACAGCCCTTGCCGAAGGAGAGAACGCACTTGCGGCAGCAGAACAGGAGGCTGCACAAGGAGAACAGGCACTGGCAGAGGGAGAAGCGCAGTATCAGCAGGGATTGACCCAGTATCAGGCAGGACTTACCGCCTATGAGCAGGGAGTGGCTCAGTTGGAGGAAAACCGGAGCCAGTACGAGCAGGCGAAGGCACAAAAGGAACAGCTAGAATCCGCCGGATTGGGCGATGCGTTGAATCAGAATGAAGCCTATCTGGCATTAAAGCGGGCAGTGGAAGAATTTGAAGCCAGTGAACATCAGCTGCAGGAGACGAAAACGCAGTTAGACGAAGCGAACCAGAAGCTTACAGAAAGTCGTGTACAGTTAGACGCCAGCCGTGCACAGCTTACAGCCGGACGTCAGCAGATAGAGGAAAACCGTGCAAAGCTCAACGAAAGCCGGACACAGCTGGCGGAGGGAAAGCGGCAGCTTACTGAGGCACAGGAGGAGATAAAGCAGGCAGAACAGGAAATCACCGAAAATGAGCAGACGCTGGCAGATGGATGGAAAGAATATGAGGACGGTGTTGCCAAACTGGAATCGGAAACGGCAGAAGCGGAGCAGGAGATTGCAGACGCCGAAGAAGAATTGGCAGATGTAGAGGAACCCAAGGTCTATGTACTCAACCGCAGCACCAATGTAGGATATGCCAGCTTTGAGGGGGATGTAAGTATTGTAGAGGGAGTAGCCAAGATTTTTCCGGTATTCTTTTTCCTGATTGCAGCGCTTGTGTGCTCTACTACCATGACCAGAATGGTGGATGATGAACGGACACAGATTGGAACATTGCGGGCTTTGGGATATACGGAGCGTGCAATTCTTTCTAAATATATGATTTATTCGGGAAGTGCAGCAGGACTTGGGGCAGCCATCGGCTATTTCTTAGGCTCACGGTTGTTCCCTATGGCAATCTGGACCGCCTATGGTATGCTCTATGGATTTACGGATATTACGATTGTGGATAATGTATGGTTGTTCTTATTATCACTGTTGGTAGCACTGCTGTGTTCTGCGGGAACCACCTTTGCTGCCTGCCGGCTGGAGCTGACCCATACACCTGCGGATTTGATTCGGCCTAAGGCACCGGCTGCCGGAAAACGAATTTTGCTGGAAAAGATTCCGGTGTTCTGGAAGCGCTTGAAGTTTTTACATAAGGTTTCAGCCAGAAACGTATTTCGTTTTAAGAAGCGTATGATTATGATGATACTGGGCATTGCAGGCTGTACCGCACTGGTGATTGCCGGATTCGGTGTAAAGGATTCTGTGTCCAATATTGTCAATGACCAGTACGATGAGATTTTGCAATATGACATTAGCGCCACCTACACCAAGGAGGTTACCGACCGGGTACTGGAGGAAATCGAAGAGCAGTTCGGCAATGACATTACAGGAAGTGCGGTGCTGCAGGAGACCTCCGCAGATGCCCCCTATGAAAATGGTAGTAAAACCGTTACGCTGATGGTATCTGATGGAGAGGAAATCAGTCAGTGCGTGAATTTTCATTTGAATAAAACACAGGTAGAGCTGCCGGGGAAGGGCGAGATTCTTATTGATAACCGCCTCGCAGATGTGCTTTCCTTAAAGGTCGGAGATGAAGTGACGCTCCGGGTCGGAGATGAGGAGACAAAGCCTTTGAAGGTGTCCGGTATTTTTGAAAATTATACATATTATTATGCTTATGTCACCGCAGAAACCTATGAAGAATATTTTGGCGAGTCCTTTGAACCAAAGACAATCTATCTTTCTTTGGAGGAGGGAGCAGAGCAATATCAGATTGCATCTTATCTGTCAGATATGAAAAATGCCTCTAACATGACGGTTATAGAGGATATGAAGACCCGGGTGCAGAATATGATGGAAAGTATGAATTACATTGTAGCGTTGATTATCTGCTGTGCAGCGGCGCTGGCATTTATCGTATTGTTCAATCTGGGTAATATCAATATTTCCGAGCGTGTCAGAGAGATTGCGACCTTAAAGGTACTGGGCTTTTATCCAAGAGAGACCGGGGCTTATGTATTCCGGGAAAATATGGTGCTGTCCATTCTGGGCATTATTTTGGGAATTCCATTGGGAAAACTGCTTCACCGCTTTGTGATGCTGCAGATTAAAATAGATATGGTTTCTTTTGAAATCAATATCCGCCCTCAGAGTTATCTGTATTCAGTGATAGCCGTGCTGGGCTTTACCTTGTGCGTAGATATCATCATGCGTCAGAAAATTAACAAAATTAATATGGCAGAATCCTTAAAGTCTATCGAGTGAAAAAAGTGGTTGCGTAACACTATTGAAGATTTAAAAGAAAAATGGTATAATAATTGTAGATGTTGCGTAACACTTCACGAGATAGGAGGATAAAAATGAAATTTGGATTGCGTAGTATACGGTACAGACTCATTATAGGATTTTTAGTCCCGGTCTGTGGGATGGTTATTTTAGGGCTCTCTATTTATCAGATAGCTGCCAGTGCTATCACTAGTAATTTTGAGGATGCGTATATGAAGTCTTTGGATAAGACCTCAGATTATGTTGGACTGGCATTTGATGGCGTGCAGAACAAAGCGATAGAATTATTGAATAATAAAAGTTTACAACAGTATTTCGGTGGGCAATATCAAAGTAATAATGTAGAAGAATTACAGGTATACAATGAATTGAAGAACAGTATTACAACAACTGCTGCGACAGACCAGTTTGTTAATAATATTTTTTTATTTGGCAGTTATGGAAATGATATTTCAAATATTGGTAACATTTCCGGAAATTATGATAATTATGTAAAAAATAAAGAGGCATTGAATTGGGAAGGAAGTCAGACCTTTCAATGGGGCGGATATCACAGTGTATTGGATGATTTTCTTTCTATAAATCCGGACGATTATGGTTTCTCTCTTACTTATGAAATGAAAAATAAACAGGGATATATTGTAATCGACATAAAAAATGATGTATTAAAATCCATATTGCAGGAAATGAGTGCGGGAGAGGATGCGATAGCAGGATTTTTAACATATGATGGCAGAGAAATATTGACAGAAGAGGAGAAAGAGAATTATTTCACCTCTTTAGATTTTTACCAGAATATTTTATCCGGAGAAGTAGAAAAAGGTTCAGAATATATTGATATTAATAAAGAAAATATGCTGCTCCTGTACAAAAAAATAGATGGGATAGACGGTATAATATGTGTTGCTATACCAAAAAGTGAGATTTTATCAAGTATGGTAACTGTAAAAAGAATTACGGTTATTTTGACGATTCTCTTTTCTTTATTTGCAGGCATCATCGGAATATTAATTGCCTTAGATATCACAAAAGCAGTTGGAAAAATAATGAGTTTAATGGATAGAGCTGCAGATGGAAATCTGGGAGTCAGCATCAAAATGAAGAGAAAAGATGAATTTGGTAAATTGAACAAGGGCTTTATGAATATGCTGTCAAGTATTTGTTCTTTAATCAAGCGGGTAGAAGAGACCAATGGACAGGTAAGCATGTCGGTCAATGAAGTAGAGGGAAATTCCAATATTCTACTGATGAACAGCAGACAGATTGTGGAAGCCACCGGTGAAATTAAAAAGAGCATTCAAAACCAGATTGATCATATCACCACCGGATTAATTCAAATGTCAGAGCTGTCTGGAGAAATTGATACAATTTCAGGTGAAGTAAAACAAATTAATACCATCATTCAGGAAACCGGAAATCAGACGGAAAAAGGTAGAGTTGCAATTCAGGAACTGGATGAAAACACAGACAGTACACAGGATATTACCAAGGAAGTAATTAAGAGTATTATAGAGTTAAAGGATATGGTTACGGTTATATACGGAATCGTAGATATGATCAGCAGTATAGCAGAGCAGACGAACCTTCTTTCTTTAAATGCTTCCATTGAGGCTGCGAGAGCCGGAGAAAGCGGAAGAGGATTTTCCGTAGTTGCAATGGAAATCAGAAAGCTGGCAGAACAGTCTTCCGGTGCCGTAGATAAGATTCATGAAATTATTACGAATATACAGACCAGGATTGACGTAATGGTCGATACTGCGAACTCTGCGGAGAAAAATCTGATGATGCAATCGAAATCATTAGAGGAAACGATGGCTGTGTTCAATGAAATTAACGCATATATCAATAAACTGCAGGTCAGTGCGGCAAATATTGTTCAGGAAAGTAAGGTAATTGGAAAACTAAAAACAGAAACAGTGGAATGTATTGAAGAGTTCTCGGCTTCTACGGAAGAAAATTCAGCGGCGTCTGATACCATTAGCAGCGTAGCCAAGGGACAGTTAAAATCGGTAGAAGAAATATCCTTGAATATCAAAGAGCTGACGGATAATCAAAATAGGTTAAGTGAACATTTACAGAACTTTAAGCTTCCGGAGGACTAGAACAAAGGAGCATACAGAAAATAGAAAAATATTAGAAAATAGATGATTTGATTTTACATATTTTGGAATAAGGGGTATAATTTTTATATATTTTGACATAGAGGTGAAGACTTATGGTTTCAATTAAGGACATAGCGCATTTGGCAGGGGTAAGTCCTACCACGGTATCAAATGTTCTGCATGGGAGAATAGATAAGATGTCGGCAGATACGCTGCAAAAAGTACGTGAAGTGATTAAAGAACAGAATTATGTATCTAATATGGGGGGGAGATTACTGGGAAATTACGGTTCTAAAATTATAGGAGTGATTATGACCTATGAAAGAAGAAACGAGATGAATGTGATACAGTCTCCTTTTTATAGTGAAATTCTGGGCGCGTTGGAAAGCGAGATACGAAAAAAGAAATATTATATGATGTTCTATACTTCAGGTGGCGTAGAGGAAAGTATACAAATGGCGTTGAGCTGGAATGTGGAAGGTCTGATTGTTCTGGGATGTTTGCCGGATGATTGCAAAAAATTAAGGGACAGGCTGGATAAGCCCATTGTGTTTATAGACTCCTATTTTCTGGATGATCCGAATGCTTACGATAATGTAGGACTGCATGATTTTGAAGGCGGATATTTGATGACAAAGCATTTAATAAGAAAGGGGCATAAAAAGATTGCTTTTTTGGCAGATGCAGAGTTCCCTGTTGGAGTAGATTATGAGCGAATGATGGGATATCGGAAAGCGTTAGAAGAAAGTGGCTTAGAAGTAAATAATAATGATTATATCCCATTACACTTTAAACTTGAGGAAAGAGCACGGCAGATGAGAGAGTTCTGCAAGGAACGGATTTGGGATTACACAGCGTTATTCTTTGCATCTGACTTTTATGCGATGGATGCAGTAAATGTATTCTTTACAGAAGGGCTCAAGGTACCGGATGATATATCTGTGGTGGGCTTTGATGATAACATATTTGCCGTGGAATGCAGACCAAAACTGACAACGATTAAACAGGATATTTCCGATAAGGCTTTTTATGCAGTAAATAAAATAATGAACATTATTAACGGAAAACAGGAAGAGGAACGTAATATCAGTCTTCCGGTAAAGCTGGTAGTCAGAGAAAGCGTAAAAGATATAGTAAAATGAGTGTATAGCATATGGAAAAGGCATTGCCTTATCTATATGCTATCTTTTTTTTGTGAAAATTGAATAAAAAAAGCATTTTAAAAATGTGAAAAACCACAGTGTTGCGAAACACTATTGAAATAGTAAAAAATATGTGCTATACTCTCATTGTAAAGGTGTTACGAAACACTAACAAATTTAACCATGAGAAAGGGTGGAATATTATGAAAAAGAAAAAGTTAGTATCTTTATTGACGGTATGTGCAATGACTGCATCATTACTGGCTGGTTGTGGAAATGGAGCAAATAATTCAGGCTCCGGTGATTCCGGCAAGAGCGGAAGCAGCACAGCAAAGAGTGATAAGGTGGAGTTGGAACTGTTTTCTACTAAAACAGAAAACATGCAGACATTACAAACACTGGTAGATGAATTCACAAGCCAGCATGATAATATTTCGATTGAAATAACCGCTCCGGCTGATGCAGGTACAGTATTAAAGACCAGATTGACAAAGAATGATTTGCCTGATATTATCGCCTGCGGTGGTGATGCTACCTATACTGAATTACAGAGTGCAGGAATGCTTATGGATATGAGTGATGAAGTTGGAAACATTCAGGAAGCATATATGCAGATGCTCTATGATGTAAATAAGGATGGAGAATCAGTAGCTTACGGTGTTCCATATGCTACCAATGCATCCGGTATTCTTTATAATAAAGATATGTTTGAAGAACTGGGAATTTCCATACCTCAGACATGGGATGAACTCATGACAGCTTGTGAAACAATAAAAGCAGCAGGTAAGACTCCATTTGAATTAACATTTGCCGATAACTGGACTTGTCTGCCACCATGGAACAGTATGGCACCAGTAATTCCGGACGCTTCATTTACTGCAGATAGAAAAGAAAATAAAACAACATTTGAAGAAACACATCAGGAAGTTTTAGAGAAATATGCAAAGATTCTGGAATATGCACAGAATGATTATATGGGAACTACATACGCTGACGGAAACAAATTATTTGCAGAAGGTCAGGCAGCTATGATGATTAACGGAAACTGGGCAATTTCTGAATTTAAAAATACAAATGCAGATTTTAACGTAGATATGTTTGCATTCCCATCTGTAAATGATGCAGAACGCAATACAGTAACATCTGGTATTGACGTATTATTTGCAGTATCCTCTGAGTCTGATTCCGCACAGCAGGAAGCTGCAAAAGAATTTATCAGATTTATGACTGAGACAGACCATGCACAGCAGTATATTACAGAGCAGTTTGCTTTCTCAGCAGTTGAAGGTGTTGCACAGGAAGACCCAACAGTTGCAAGTGTAAAACAGGATATTGCAGACGGACGGGTATCTAACTTCCCGGATCACTACTATCCATCTGGTTTTGATCTTGCTTCCATTTTATCACAGTTTGCATTGAATGTAACAAATGGAATGGATTTACAAGAGAATATTACACAGACACTGCAGACTTGTGATGAGCAGTACGATGCTACAAATGTAGATTAATAGGATGTAGTCTTTGTGATACTGCCAGAATATGTTTATATTCTGGCAGTACTATTAGGCAGAAACGGAGTGATTAAATGAAAACCAAAAAAAGAACCAGCATTATACTTTACATGATGGTTGTTCCTATGGCAGTTTTGTTTTTTATTTTCCATACCTATCCTTTTTTACAGGGTGTATTCTACAGTTTTACAGACTGGAAGGGATATGGAAATTGGAACTTTGTCGGCTTAAGGAATTATTTGCATATATTCAAAGATTCCAATGTCGTAACTTCATATTTGTTTACCTTTAAGTTTGCTCTTTTAGCAACAATTTTAGTAAATGTATTAAGCCTTGCGTTGGCATGTGCGTTAAATGCCAGAATAAAATTTAAAAACTTCTTAAAGGCAGTTTATTTTGTCCCATATATGCTGGGCGTATTGATTATTGGATATGTATTTAAGTTTATTTTCTCTAACATTGTACCAATGGTGGGAAATGCATTGGGAATTGAGGCACTCAGTGTAAATATACTGGGAACAAGTTCGGCGTGGATTGGTGTATTGATTGTTACAGTATGGCAGTCACTTGCATTTAATACTTTGATTTATTTATCAGGGTTACAAACAGTAGATAAAGATTTATATGAAGCGGCAGATTTAGATGGAGCGGTTGGATTGAAAAGATTTTTCAAAATTACCTTTCCGCTGATTGCTCCATTCTTTACGATAAATATGGTTTTAAGTGTAAAAGGATTTTTAATGGCGTTCGACCAGTTTATGGCAATGACTGGTGGAGGACCTGGTACAGCAACTACTACAATTTCTCTTTTGATTTACAAGAAAGGATTCCAGGGAGCGCAATTTGCATATCAGTCTGCAAATGCAGTAATGCTCTTTATTATAGTTGTTGCGATTTCCGTATTCCAGTTGAGGGTACTTGAAAAGAGAGAGGAGAAAGTGAACTGATATGTTGAAAAAAGGAAATAGAGTTACGAAAACAAATTGGTTAGTCACGATTCTTTTAATTGTTTTAGCAATCTTTTTTATAGCTGGTCCTATTTATATGACAATCGTAATAGCACTGAAGGATCCTTCGGATATGGTAAATGTACTTTCCTTACCTAAGAAAATACGTTGGCAGAATTTTGTGGATGCATGGAATATGACAGAGTATCCCAGAAAGTTTTTTAACACATTATTTATTACGGTGATAAACTTCATATTTACAATTATTACGAATTCAGCGGCTGCTTATGCCATAACAAGAAACAGAAAGAAAAACAAATTTTTTAAGTTAATGTATTACTATTTTATCAGTGCGATGTTCATACCGTTTAATGTCCTGATGCTTCCGCTGGTAAAACAGGCAAATTTATTCCATATTGACAATGTAATTGGAATTACCTTCTTATATATTGTGTTCGGACTCCCGATGAATACATTTTTGTATACGGGATTTATAAAGTCAGTGCCGGAGGCATTAGACGAAGCGGCGCTTATTGACGGAGCTAACCCATGGCAGATATTTACCAAGGTTATATTTCCAATTATGAAACCAATGCATGCAACAGTAGCAATTTTATCAATTATGTGGACATGGAACGATTTCCTGATGCCATTGGTATTGTTGAGTGACAAGAAGTATCAGACATTACAGCTATCACAGTATGTATTCCAGGGACAGTTCAATACGCAGTATAATTTAGCATTCGCCTCATATTTATTAGTACTGCTTCCGGTATTACTGGTATATGTTTTCTGTCAGAAATGGATTATTGCAGGTGTGACAAATGGGGCAGTAAAGGCATAATTAAGACAAGTGGAGGTTCTCGTATGGCAATTAATGAGAAAAAATGGTGGAAAGAAAGCGTTGTATATCAGATTTATCCAAGAAGCTTTTGCGACAGCAATAAAGATGGTATCGGTGATTTAGGAGGCATATTAAAAAAACTTGATTATTTAGAAGAACTGGGTGTGGATATTATCTGGCTTTCGCCTATTTATCAATCTCCTAATGATGATAACGGATATGATATCAGTGATTACAGAAGTATTTTAAAAGAGTTCGGTACAATGGATGAATTTGACCGTCTGTTGGAAGAAGCTCATAAAAAAGGCATGCGCCTGATTATGGATTTGGTAGTAAATCATACCTCAGACGAGCATGAATGGTTTATACAGAGCAAAAAAGACAAAACCAACCCTTACCGGGATTATTATATCTGGAAGGAAGGAAAAGGAAATCAGCCCCCAAATAACTGGGGGTCATGGTTCGGCGGTTCAGCCTGGGAATATGATGAAAATACGGATATGTATTACTTACATATTTTTTCAAAAAAGCAACCGGATTTGAACTGGGAGAATAAAAAGGTTCGGCAGGAAGTATATGAAATGATGCGCTGGTGGCTGGATAAAGGAATTGATGGCTTCCGCATGGATGTAATCAGTCTGATATCCAAGAATCTGGCGTTTCCGGATGGGGAAAAGGGAGATGGATTATATGGAAATCTGACCCCTTACTGTGCACATGGTCCAAGAGTGCATGAGTTCCTGCGAGAGATGAATCAGGAGGTCCTGTCAAAGTATGAAATCATGACCGTAGGGGAGGCTGCCTGTGTAACATTGGAGGAAGCCAGAAAATATGCCGGTTATGACAGAAAAGAGCTGGATACCGTTTTCTGGTTTGAGCACATGGAGCTTTGCTCCGGAGAGTATGGAAAATGGACCGATGAGGCTCCTAAATTGACAGAATTAAAAAAGGTCTTTGACAAATGGGAGTCTGGTCTGGAGGGAACTGCATGGAATACCTTATTCTGGAGCAATCACGATCAGCCCAGAGTAGTGTCCAGATTTGGAAATGACGGCAAATACCGGGAACTTTCCGCAAAAATGCTTGCAACCTGTCTCCATATGATGAAAGGAATTCCTTATATTTATCAGGGAGAAGAACTGGGAATGACCAATGCCGGTTTTACCAGCTTAGAACAGTACAGAGACATTGAGTCCATTAATGCATATCATGAGAATGTGGAACAGAGGGGATTAGAACCCGAAAAAATGATGTGCTATCTGCAGAAAGTCAGCAGGGACAATGCCCGTACTCCAATGCAGTGGAACGATTCCGAAAATGCAGGATTTACAGAAGGAACACCATGGATTGAGGTCAACAGTAACTATAAGGAAATTAATGCAGAGCGTGAATTGGCAGAATCTAAATCCGTATTTCATTACTATAAGCGTCTGATTGAATTAAGACACAACATGGAAATTATAGTATACGGAAGTTTTGAGATGATTATGAAAGAAAATGAGCAGATTTTCGCCTATAAACGCAGTCTGGACGGACAGACATTATATGTTTTCTGTAACTTTACAGAGGAGAATGTTATCTGTAATGAAATTCCAAAGAATGGAAAGGTTCTAATCAGCAATTATACAGAAAGACATTCAGAGAAATTAAGACCGTATGAAGCAGTTGTTTATGAAGTAAGGGAAGAGTCATTTTAAATGGAGGTGCCATGCGTATCAAAAAGAAAACAATCATAAAAAAAGTAATGTGTTTGGGATTTGCCCTTCTGCTGCTGTTAAACAGCCAATCAGCTATTGTGTATGGACAGAGTGATGCAGAGACAGGGACGGAAGCAGAGGCCGAGGTAAACCCACTCATTGAGAATGTGTTTACCGATAAATCAAGATATGCTCCGAAAGAAACGGTTTCTGTTAATATTGTACTTGCAAACAGAACCGGCGAAGATTTAAAAGGAGCTGTGATTGAAATACAGGCAATGCATCTGGGTCAAAAAAGCGGAAAGAGCATGAAGCAAAAAGTGGATATCAAGGCAGGAGAAAGACAAAAGTTACTTTTTGGATGGAGTGCTCCAAACGAGGATTATACCGGTTATTTATTGGAGATTACCGCTTGCGACCGGGATGGAATAGTGATTGATACAGATACCGTAGGAGTAGATGTATCTTCCGAGTGGACAAAATTTCCAAGATATGGATATGTGTACGATTATGATAAAGATACGGATACAGAAGAAAAAATCCGTCTCATGAACCAGTTTCACATTAATGCCATAGAGTTTTATGATTGGCAGTATTTACATCATGAGCCCCTTGCGCCTTCCATAGAAGAGGGAGAAGACGTTTATCAGGATTGGGCAGGAAGAAACATATCAGTAAATACGCTGAAAGGTTATCTGGACAATGCTCATGATGCCAATATGGTATGCATGGCCTACGATATGATATATGCAGGTACGGATACTTTTGTAAAGGATGAAGAAGGAAATCCCACAGAAGCCGCAGAATGGCAAATTAAGTTCGCACCTGACAATAATCGTGGAAAAGATTATTTTATGTATTCTATGGGAAATTCCCCAAACGGAAACAGTCATTTATACTTTATGAATCCATTGAATCCGGATTGGCAGAACTATATCTTCGAAAAGGTAAATGATATTTTCGAGGTTCTGGATTTTGATGGCTGGCATGGAGATACAGTAGGTGACTGGGGCAAAATGGTAACTGCCGACGGAGAGCCGCTGGGATATGATGAGGACGGGGACCCGATTTATTTAGTTTCCGATACTTACACACAGTTTTTAAATGCGGCAAAGAAAGCCTTAGGAGATAAGTATTTAACCTTTAATCCGGTGGGGGCTCAGGGAATTGAAAACGTAAATGTCAGTGATGTAGATGCTTTATATACAGAATTCTGGCCATGGGATTGTGACCGGAAAGGGAAAAGTTATGATACCTATGATGCACTGGCAGGAGAGATAGAATACTCCTTCGAAGACAGTATGGAAAAAACAGAGGATGGCGAAGGGAAATCTCTGGTGGTAAAAGCCTACATAAATTATAATAAAAATAAAGGTTACATGAATACACCGGGAGTTCTGTTATGTGATGCAGCAGTATATGCCGCAGGTGGAAGTAGATTAGAGCTTGGAAATGGTGATAATATACTCCATATGGAATATTATCCAAATGACGTGGTCTTTATGGATGATGAATTAAAAGCCAGAATGCGTAACATGATGGATTTCGCAGTTGCATACGAAAATATACTGAGAGACGGTCAGACCAAAAGCGAGCATCTGGTAGATATCGATGGTTATGAAATCAGTACCAAAGGTGAGTCAGACAAAATCTGGACCTATGTAAAAGAAGACCAGGATTACGATATCTTACATTTGATTAATCTGGTTGGAACGGATAATCAATGGAGAGACGAAGTAGGGACAAAAGAAAAACCGGAATTTTTAGAGAATTTGGAGGTCAAATTTTACACGGATAAAGACATCAATTCAGTAATGCTGGCATCTCCGGATGTGTACGATGGAAAAAGTATAAGTCTTGCGTTTGAGAAAGGAGAAGACGAAAACGGTAAATACGTTGCGTTTGGCGTTGACTCATTAGAATACTGGGATATGATTTATATGTCCGAGGAAAAAGCAGAGGAAAGCGAGGCACTTTTACCAGATGAAAAGTATACGAAGAATTGTGTAGATATAGAGCCCATGACGCAGGAAGAAGAAGCTGTATTTGGAAAATTGGAAAAGGCGCCGGAAAAGGGGCTTACCAGTATACAAATCGCAGGTATTTGTGTTGCAGCCTTAGCGCTTGTAGTTATCGCAGCTATTGTAATACGCAAAAAGAAAAAAACATTGTAGTATAATCGGCAGACAGAAATAATTTTAGTAAGCCGAAGGATTTAAGAAGGATTGTTTTCCATATCATACGGAAAACAATCCTTCTTAGCGTGTATTATTAAAAAAAAAGTGCAACATTTTCTGCTCATCAAAAGTTTTACTTATGAAGACATTAATAACAAAAAATTGACAACCCCTGAAAAGAACGGTAGAATAAGGAGGATTAAGAAAAATGTCAAATAAGGAAGAAAGGGAGTAGCAATGAAAAAGAATAATGAGGAATTGATGCAGTAATGGTGGAAATTTCACATTTACAGAAGAAATACGGAAAAAAGATCATCCTGGAAGATATCAGTTTCCAGGCAAACTGTGGGGAACGGATTGGCATCGTAGGGAAAAATGGCTGTGGAAAGTCTACGCTAATGCGTATCTTGGCCGGTATTATGAAGCCGGATGATGGTGAAGTTCTGTATTTTGGACAGAGTGCATTAAGAAAAAAGAAAGTTTTTCGGGAATATTGCGGTTATGTTCCCCAGGAGAATCCACTGATTGAAGAATTGTCGGTAAAGGATAACTTAAGGCTGTGGGGAAAATCCAATGGAGCAGTAACCGGGAAGCTGACCGAACTTTTACAGCTGCAGGATATGATGCATATGCCGGTAGAAAAACTTTCAGGCGGAATGAAGCGCAGAGTCAGTATTGCCTGTGCCTTAATGAATATGCCGCCGGTGATATTGATGGATGAGCCAACCACAGCATTGGATTTGTATTACAAAGAAGGAATCCATAAGTGGATGGAAAGCTATCAGAAGATGAATGGCATCATTATTATGACTACTCATGATGAACAGGAAATCATGGAGTGTGACAGATGCCTTGTAATGAAGGAAGGAAAACTAATAGAATTACCGCAAAATGAAAGAACCATAGAACAGGTGAAGTCATATATTTGTTTGTGAGTAATGATGTGGGAAGGAAGAGGAGAGAGAAATGAATTTTGATCCAATGACAGGAGAACCAATTAAGAAGAATTTTGACCCGATGACGGGAGAACCAATCAACCAAGAGCAGCAGCCGGAAGTAACAGCAGCACCAGAGGAAGCGACCGAGTCGGCTACAGCAGAACAGACCTCCAATGCGGCTACTGAAGTATTAACTAATAATACAGCAGAGCAGCCGGCAATGAGTTTTGACCCGATGACCGGTCAGCCAATGGGCATGGAGCCGAAGAAAAAAGGATTTTTAAAGAGCACTGCTTCTAAGGTTGTTTTAGCAGTTGCTGTGATTGCAGTGGTTGCATGTGGTGCAGCAGCGCTGGCATTCAGCGGTGTATTTGCAAGTAAGTCAGATAAGGTTTTATCTGCAATAAAGAACACCATTGCCGATAAGGGTGAACTGGTACAGGCATTTGAAGTAGGTGACATCCTTAATTCCAACGAGTATACCATGGGATTTTCTATGGAAGCAGAGGGTGTGGGAATGGATATTTCCTACCTGTGCGGAAAGGCTGGAAAGCAGATAAACGGAACCGTAGACATCGCATATGCAAGCAGTATAGATTTTGCTATGGCGCTTACCGAAGAAGAGCTTCAGGTACAGATACCATATATTTCTGATAAGGTATTTACATACAATTACAAAGGAAAAAATACAGGATATCTGATGGAAGAAATGGGCTCAGAAGAAGACATAGAAGCACTGAATACACTTCTGGAGTATTTCTATAATGCGAAAACCAATACAGAATCAAGCAAAGAATTCTATAATGTATTGTTAGATGAATACAAGACACTGGAATTTGAAGAGGTGAAAGCAGCTAAATTTGAGGTAGATGGAAAAGACAGAGCATGTGAGGGATATGAAACGGTCATTACCAAAGAAAATATTCAGAATCTGTTAGATGCATACGAAGAATCTGCCAGCGAAGAGTTAGAAGAATTAGAGGAATTAATGTTAGACTTAGACCCTTCTTATACAGCAGAAAGCTATGCGGAAAGCTTCGATGAATTAAGAGAAGAATTGGAAGATATGCCGGATGTAACAGTTACCTTCTATCTGTATGATAAGAAATTAGCATGTATTGAATTACAGCCTAAGGGAGAGAACGCAGTTCAGATTCAATTTCTGGGTGGTGATAGAAGAGCCCAGAATATGCGTATTGTAGATGAAGATGGTTATGTGATGTTGGAAGTAGTGGGAGAAAAAGACGGTTCCACAGAAAAATTTGAGTTATTTGTAGCTGAAATGAGCGTTCTGAGCTTTGAATACGATAGTAAGAGCGGTGACTTCAGCCTTTACAGTGATGAAATCAGCTTAAGCGGAACCATTGAGTCTGACCGTAATGGACTTACCGTTGTTATTAATGAATTTAGTGATGAATATGACAGCTATGAATTTGAAGGAAGTATTACCTTAGAGAAGGGTGCGGACTTCCAGGAATTAGACGGAGATAAATTCGACATTGGAAATGCATCTGAAGATGAAGTAGTAGACTTAATGACAGAGATTAGCGATAGTTTATATTAAAATGAGAACATTTTTTACCTATTTTTTACTTGAATATAAAAAAAGCATCAAGGTACTGTTGAAATCATTCGGCAGTACCTTGATGATGCTATTACTGGTAATTGCAGGTATCTGGGCAGTGAGCCATTTCGTATTTCAGTCCCATATTTTTCAGCCGATAAGAGTTGGAATGGTGATTGACGAAGACGACGAAAAAATAAAGATGATTACGAAAATAGTAGCTACCATGGAAAGTGTGGAAAGCATCTGTGAGTTTGTTTATGTAAATGAGGATGAGGCAAAGAAGCTTTTAGCGGAGGATGCGCTTTCTGTGGCTATTGTTCTGCCGGAAAATTTTTATGAGGATGTAGACAGTGGTTATAATACGCCGGTTACGGTTTACATTTCCGGGAATACATCCTTGAATCAGAGGGTGTTTCAGGAATTGCTGACCGACGGTGTTTCGCTGCTTCGAACATCAGAAGCAGGTGTGTATTCCGTGCTTTCTGTGGCAAGAGAATATCCGGCGGAGCTGTCCCGGAAGAAAATAGGGAACGTGATTTCGGAAATATACATAGAAGAGGCTTTTTACCGGGGACGTATCTTTGCATCTGATGTATATTCTGCATTAGGCGAGATGGATTTGTATCAATACTATTTTGTGTCTGCCATTACAATTTTTCTTTTAATGAGCGGTTTGAACTATAGCTTTTTGTATCGGAAGAGGACAAGAGCGGTGGAAGATAAGCTTAAAATATCCGGAGTAGGAGCCTTGCAGGTTTCCGTGATAAAGGTGATTGTGATGGGGAACCTTTTGTGGCTGTTAAATGCAGGCATCTATGCAGCAGGATGTATTGTTTCGGATAAAATGAGCCTGAACTTCCTTTTATTTGACGGGCGGACATTGCTTTATCTGATACCGCAGTGTCTTGCCATTGCAGCGTATTTTCACATGTTGTATTCCATTTCCGGGAAAAACGGTCAGGGAGCAGTGGTTATTTTTGCAGCAAACATTTTTATGATACTGTGCTCCGGTTCGGTGATACCTGTCGCATATCTTCCGGCAGTTGCAGGCAAAATAGGAAAAGCTCTGCCGTTGACGTTCTGGAATCAATATGGAGCGGAAGCAGTGTTTGGACAGATTAATGTGGAAATGTTACTGGTACAGGCGGCAATCACATTGATTGCAACAGGGATAGGAGCGGCAGTGTCATGGAAAAATTCATAACCTGGTATGGGCTTTTGCTAAAGACCTGGATAAAGAGAAAAAGCAGCTGGTTACAGCTTGCGGGAATGGTTCTGGTAGTGCTTCTGATTGCGGGAATCCATATTCCGGATACCAATAATACGGTCATTGGTCTTTGCAACAGGGATGGAGCGTTTGCAGAAGATGTGATAAAGAAGCTTCAGGATGGAGAAAGCGTATTTCAATTTGTGGTTTATGAGGATGAAGAAAGGATGCAGGAAGCCGTAATTCGTGGAGAGCTAGAGAGCGGGTTTGTGTTTAAAAAGGGACTTGCAAAGAGTTTAGAACAGGGAAAACGGAAGAATCTGATTACCTTTATCACCACACCGCTTACCACCAAGGGTGCGGTTGCAAAGGAAACGGTGTTTGCGGCTTTTTTAGAGCGTTATAGTCAGGAAATTCTCTTAGAGCAGGAGGAACAGGTTTTTGGAAAGGAAAGCGACGAGATTTCAAAGGCTCTGTTAGAAAAGAATCAGGAATATCTAAATAGTGATGAGCTTTTTAGAATTGATTTTGAAGAGGTTGCCGCCAACAGCAGTGAGGTGGGAGAGGGGGCAGAGACTTTTCCGGTGCGCGGAATGCTCATTCTCCTTATATTTGTAATGATATTGATTGAACACGGGAAAAAGTTTGAACAGAAGGATTGTGCTGTTGAAAAGGCGCTTACCGGAAGCGAGAAAGTATATTTTGAATTTTTCCGCTATTTATCAGCAGCCACCATACCGGCATTTGCAGGGATTGTACTGTTGGCTGGAACAGGAAGTGGAACCTTTTTTCTAAAAGAGGTTTTGGCCATGATGCTGTTTGTGGTTATTTTGGGGGGCTGGATGGTTCTTGTGGGAAAACTTTTTCGAAATGGAACCACGTATGCGTCCTGGATTATGACATTGGTGATTGGTAATTTACTGCTTTGCCCGGTGTTTGTAAATGCCGCAGAGTATATCCCTGCACTGGGGTATCTTAACTGCATTTTTCCAATGGGAATCTATTTGAAGTTGTTTTAGCGATAGGAATCGGTTATAATAATAGAGGATTTAACAAAAGAGGTATTTTCACAAAAGAAAGGGGAACAAATATGGAATCTATTAATTTAATGTCACTGATTATAGGGGGAGTCATTGCCCTGATAATCATTTTACTATTGGTAATGGGATATGTGAAAGCGCCGCCAGATATGGCATACATAATTTCCGGTGTCAAAAAGAAGTCAAAGATTGTTATCGGAAAGGCGAGCATTCGTATTCCGTTTTTTGAGCGTCTTGACAAACTGAATCTGCGATTGATTCCGATTGATGTAAAGACAAGTAATGCAGTTCCGACCGCAGATTACATCAATATCAATGTGGATGCCACGGTCAATGTGAAAATCAGTAATGAATCAGAAAAACTGCGTCTTGCGGCAGAGAACTTTTTGAATAAACCTACAGAGTATATTGCAGGAGTTGCCAGAGAAGTGTTAGAGGGTAACGTGCGTGAAATCGTTGGTAAAATGAAATTAGAGGAAATGGTTTCAGACCGTCAGAAGTTTGCAACTCTGGTAAAGGAGAATGCAGAGCCGGACCTTGCGGCAATGGGACTTGATATTATCAGCTTTAATGTGCAGAACTTTGTGGATGGAAATGAAGTAATTGAAAATCTCGGTATTGACAATATTGTAAAGATTAAAAAAGCAGCGGCAATCGCAAGAGCAGAGAGCGAACGAGACATTAAGGTAGCACAGGCTTCCGCGGACAAAGAATCCAACGACGCCGCTGTTGCAGCCCAGACAGAAATTGCCAAGAAGCAGAATGAGCTTGCTATTAAAAAGTCAGAGCTTCAGATGGAAGCAGACACCAAGAAGGCTATGGCAGATGCCGCTTATGAGATTCAAAAGGAAGAACAGCGTAAGACCATTGAGATTACCACCGCAAATGCTGACATTGCAAAGCAGGAGCGTGAAATTGAGTTAAAGCAAAAAGAAGTTTCTGTTAAAGAGCAGGCCTTAGAGGCAGAAATCAAGAAGCAGGCAGAAGCAGATAAATATGCCGCACAGCAGAGAGCAGATGCAGTTCTCTACCAGCGTCAGAAGGATGCAGAAGCAAAGCAGTTCGAGTCACAGCGCGAGGCAGAAGCCAGAAAAGCACAGGCAGAAGCAGAGCGTTATGCCAAGGAGCAGGAGGCAGCAGGTATCCGTGCAGTGGGAGAGGCAGAGGCAACTGCCATTCAGGCAAAGGGTCTTGCGGAGGCGGAAGCAATGGAGAAAAAGGCAGAGGCTTACGCTAAGTACAATAAGGCTGCAGTGGCAGAAATGATGATTAAAGTATTGCCGGAGATTGCCGGAAAGGTTGCAGAGCCCCTTGGCCAGATTGATAAGATTACTATTATTGGCGGCGGAGAAGGAAGCAGCAATGGAGTAGAACAGGTTGCGGGAAATGTGCCGGTTGTCATGGCAAAGGTATTTGAGAGCATGAAGGAAGCAACAGGAATTGACCTTGCAGATATCATCAATGCAGATTCCTATGACGCACAGGTAAACCGCAATGTGAATCTTACAGGGCTTGATTCTGTTAATGTAGTAGTGAAAAATGAAACGGAACCGAAGCCAGGAGTAAATGATACGCAGATTTAAAGAAATTTATAGGAAAAGGATGTTGTCGGAAGACAGCATCCTTTTTCGAATTTAAGCGTTAAGGTAAAATCTTTTTCATTTCCAGTAAAGATTCTAAGTAGTGAATCGTTGTTTCTAGTTCTTCAATGCTGAGAGAATTTGCAATTTCAATCAGCGAGGATTGCTTTTGCTTTGTACCGAATAGAATATAATCAGAGGAAGAACTCAGCTGTTGGCAAATCCTGGAGAGCGTATCCTGTGATAATCCCTTTTTTCCATTTTCAATTTCAGATAAAAAATTAACGGATACATCAATTAACTCGGCAAACTCTGCTTGCGTGTAGTTGTTTAAAAGCCGTAGCTGCCGAATTCTTTGTCCTATCTCGGATTTTTTGATAATATCTGCCATAGTTACTCAGTTTCTCCTCTCTGTGCGTGAGATTATGAAATTATTTTAACAGTATTCCCGTTATTGAAACATCATCTATAATGTTATAAAATTCGCTATAAGCGAAAAATATATTGACATAACAGAAAAAAGAGGTTAAAATATTTTTAGAGGCAAAGAAGTCTGAAGAGGATTTCTTTGTCTTTTTTCTGCAGAAAAACAAAACATTTAATTAGGAGGAAAAGTTTATGTCAATGACACCAATGAACAATTTTGATTATTTAGAAAGAGTAAAATTTGCAGATGAATTAGCTGCAATCGAGGAAGCAAAAAAAGCAAGCGGTCTGACTTATGAAGAACTGGCGGAAAAAGTAGGTGTAAATAAGGTCTGGCTGACAAGTGCAATGAAAGGGCAGCAGTATGTACCAGAAGAATATTGTAAAAAATTAGCGGAAGTCCTTGGAATTGAAAAAGAGATTACTATGTGCCTCAGTGAACATCCTTACAAGGGAAATACAGACCCGGTATTGTATCGTTTACACGAAGTATTAGATACTTATGGACCAGCGATTAAAGAAATCATTCATGAAAAAGGCGGCAACGCAATTATGAGTGCCATAGATTTTGGTATTGATGTGGAAATTGAAAAAGACCCTCATGGCGATAGAGTCATTATTACATGGAATGGAAAACTTCTTCCTTACAGTAAACAGGGAAAATATCCTTGGTAATATTTCTAAATAAATGACCGCGAGTTATAAAGGAGGTGCTGTGATGGAGGTTGCAGTAATTGAAAAAATTTCAAATGTTGCCAGAGTAAAAGCAGACTATGCAAAAAGCAGCTTTTTTCGCTGTTTTGTTTATTCCATGTTTGCAGGAGCATATATCGGCATCGGGATTGCACTGATTTTTACCCTTGGTGCACAGGTGAGTGGGAATGAGTATACGGCTGGTTTCACAAAATTGGTGATGGGTGCGAGTTTTGGTTTGGCATTATCTATGTGTATTCTTTGCGGCAGTGATTTATTCACTGGTAATAATATGCTGCTGGGTATCGGAGCAATGTCAAAGAAAATTTCCTGGCTGGAGGCGTGTTATGTATGGGTGATTAATCTGGCAGGAAATCTGTCGGGCTCGTTAATTGTAGCATTCATTATGAAATTCAGTGGTCTGTTGAATAATGAGCAATTTGGAGCCTTTGTTGTTACCATGAGTGCAAATA
The DNA here is from genome assembly GCA_949292785.1 of uncultured Eubacteriales bacterium. Lineage (GTDB taxonomy): Bacteria > Bacillota > Clostridia > Lachnospirales > Lachnospiraceae > Petralouisia. The sequence continues at coordinate 121,773 of CASFBK010000008.1, read as the reverse complement.
AAATAAACCCGTCTTTTGTTCAGTTGTTTTTCCGTGGTGCATTGTGTAATGTTTGTGTTTGCGTAGCGGTATGGTGCAGTCAGAAGCTAACCTCGGAAGCAGCCAAATTAATTATGATCTGGTGGGGACTGTTCGCATTTATTGGGATTGGATTAGAACATAGTATTGCCAATATGACATTGCTCGCCATGGGAGTCCTTTCGCCTTATGCATCAACCAGCGATGTTGTAAATTGGGGCGGTTATGTCAGCAACCTGATTCCGGTTATTTTGGGAAATATGTTCGGCGGTATTTTGCTGTTTTCCTTACCATATTACTTCTGCTCTACCAGTAAGAAAGATAAATGATATTATTCAACAAAGAATAGCGTCCGGAAATTTATGAAACTGTCGAGGATAGATGAACCTCGGCAGTTTTTTTGCTCTATAGGAAATACCGTGTTGCGTTAAAGCGTAAAATTTTGATTTCTATAGAGCAAAAAGCACTCCGCTATAAGTCGAAGATACTTATTTAATGTGTTAACATATAAATATTGAAAAAATAAAAAATATATGTTAATATTAAACTAAATTATACGATTGATTCTGGAAAGGATTCTATATGGAAGATTTAGAACAGTTAAAGCGCATTTTATCCTATGAAAAGCAGACCCTGCAAGATAGAATTGCTCGAATAAATAAAGAACTTGCTGAATTTGGTGATGTACAAAAGACTATTATTATAAAGAGAATCAGTGGAAAGTGCTATTATTATAATCAGTGGCTGGAGAATAAAAAGCTTCGATACAAATCATTAGGACCGGTAGCTCCGGGGGTGATTGCAGATTTTGAGCAAAAGATTCTTAAAAAAAATGAACTTGAGGAGGAACTGAACACAAAAAGAGAATTGCTGTCTTACCTGGAAGAAACCCTGATACGAATTACCAATGAGATAAATAACAGCAGGAAAATCATAAACAATTATACCTTTGAAGTTTATTGGAAGGATGAGATTACAGCAAGAGTTTATGTAAAAGGGCATGATGTTACCGTTTCAAGATTTACAGACCATCCATTGAAGCAGATTTTTGCAGAAAAGAAAATGACAAGATATCAGTTGAATCAGATTTTGGAATTAAGATGCTGGGAGCGCGGCAGAGCAGACATTAATGAATTATTGGAAAATATTGGACTTACAGAATATAATCCACAGGAAATTGTGAGAAAGACACATGGAGTATCTTTTAATGATTATATATGGATACGTTTTCCAGGTGAAAAATTGACAAGTAGGGATGTTTTAGTGAGGTAGCAGATATGTTCTCAGAGAAAATTTCAAATGAGTATATAGTGACACAGCAAGGAACCAGTGAGGGAACTCAGGTAAAATATAAAAAGGGAAATTATTGGTATAAAAAGGATAAAAGCGGACATGAGGGCTTAGTGGAGTATTTAGTTTCAAATTTTCTGAGATATACTGACTTGGAGTCAAAAGAATTTGTGATGTATGAGTACGGGACAATTAACGGACAGTCAGGGTGCCGAAGCAAAAATTTTTTAAACAATAATGAGGAATTGATAACACTGTATCGGTTGTATTTTAATGAATACGGAAAAGATTTATCTCAGGTCATAAATAAGATGGATGAAATGGAGGAACGTATAGATTATGTAATTCGGTTTGTACAAAAAAGCTGTGGTATTGATATTTTTAAATATCTTGCAAAAGTTCTGACATTAGATAGGATTATATTAAATGAAGACAGGCATTTAAATAATTTAGCACTTATTTTTGATGGAAATTCATTTAAACCCTCTCCGATTTTTGATAATGGATTATCCTTGCTTACAGGGAATCAAAGTGTGAATTGGAACTTTTCAGTTAGTGAAAATGTAAAGCGTGTAATTGCAAGACCATTCTCAGGCTCTCACGAAAAAATGGTGGAGTATTTTGGTAAGGGATTAGAAGTTGATGCGAAAAAGGCTTTAGAGTGGTTGAATACGCAGGAATGGTCAAGAGAAAGAGATGTACTTGAGTATCAGATTAAAAGATATCATAAATAGTCCATGTGGAAAAATTCTCCTGCTTGTGATAAAATTGGGACATGTTTTAAACTAATGTGAAATATAATAGTAATAAGAACTTTTTTTGTGGATAAGTTTTAGGAAAAATAGAGTGAAAAGAATTTTCAGGAGGAAAGTATGTTAGATAAAATTGCATTTATGGAGACCCTTCATTCAGTGCAGGAGGTAGCAAGAACTTCCCTTACACCGTTATCAAAAGAAGAGATACAGACTTACTTTAAGGATATGGAGCTGACGAAGGAACAGGAAGAAATGGTGTATCAGTATCTGCTCCACCCGCAGGAAGAAACTGTCTCAGAATCAGAGGACGAGCCAGAAGCAGAAAATGAAGAAGAAAATGGAGCAGAAAATGGAACAGAAAATGGAGCAGAAGCAGAAAGAGCAGTTTCTGCCCGTTTCCAGATGTATCTGGATGAGCTTGGCGATATACCGGTGATAAGCAAAGAACAGGAAGCGTTATTATATGAAAAATTAGCACAGGGCGAAGAACAGGCGATAGCAGAGCTCTCTACCCAGTGGCTGAAGCAGGTGGTAGAAATTGCATCATCATACAAAGCGGATGAGTTACTGTTAGATGATATGGTGCAGGAAGGCAATATCGGACTTTTGATGGGCTTGCAGTCTCTTCTTGGAAAAGAGGAATCCAACCCGAAAAAGATATTAGAACAGTTTGTAAAAGAAGCGATTGAAAATTATGCGGAGGAAGAAAGCGGCGAAGGGGAGCAGGAAAACTCCATTCTTGCCAAAGTAAGTCTGGTGCACGAGGCAAAAGAAACGCTTGCCAAAGAGCTGGGAAGTGAACCATCCATACGTCAGCTGGCAGAGTACACCAGAATTCCGGAGGAAGAGATAGCGGACATTGTGTCACTTGCCAAAGAAGTAAAAAAAGGGGAATAGGAGAAGGCGTTATCTATGAAGAGGAAATATGCGGTTCTGTTATCCGGCGTAGCAGTTTTGGCGCTTGTAACCGGGATTCTTATGGGGAGGGAAATTTTTTTCAAAGAAGAAAAACAAGAGACAGAAGCCACGGCAGGTTTGGGAAAACAAGAAGTTTCAGAGGAAAACACGAAAGACCAAAAGACCAGCCAAGAAGAGCAGACCACGGAAAACCAACCCACCAGCCAAGAGCAGCAGATGCTGTTAATTTACGACATTGAAGATGGCTACATGCAGGTTCCCTATCTCAACAACGTTCCTAATCACACCTATGACTGGAACAATCTCCATGAAAAAAACGGATTCAAATATTACATTGACGGAGAAGGAAAGGTATCCCGGATTGGCATAGATGTATCTTATTTTCAAGACAAGATAGACTGGACAAAGGTCAAAAATGCAGGTGTTAATTTCGTTATGCTGCGCATGGGATTTCGAGGCTACAGTGAAGAGGGGAAACTGGTGGTAGATGAAAAGTTTCACCAGTATATCAAGGAAGCACAGGCTGCCGGCTTGGACACGGGAGTTTATTTCTTTTCCCAGGCGATAAACGAAGAAGAAGCCATAGAAGAAGCGGAGTTTGTGTATCAGGAATGTAAAGATTACGAATTGACCTGTCCGGTTGCCTTTGATACAGAAAAAATAAAAGGTGATACTGCAAGAACAGACAACCTGAAACCGGAAGAACTGACAGACATCACCATTGCCTTTTGTGAAAAAATAAAGGAATACGGATATGAACCGATGATTTATGCTAATGCAAAGTGGCTTACCACCAAATTGCAGTTAGAACGCCTCACCGATTATCCGGTCTGGTATGCAGATTATCAGGAGAATCCCCTATATCCGTATTCCTTTGAAATGTGGCAGTACACAGAAAGTGGACAGATAGATGGAATAGAAGGAAATGTAGACTTTAATATCTGGTTTTCCAACTAATGCGGGCTTCGGATGACCGGCTGAATCTGCTGATAATTCAGAGCACAGGAAATGGTCTCCGGCAGAAGCTCCGTAAAAGCAGTCATAGAATTCGGCTTTGCTTCAAAATTGTCCTGCCCAAAAGGAACAAAGTAAATATTTTTGGTGTTCAGCAGAATGCCGATATTTTTCAGATTCATGCCAAGGGCATCATTGGTAGAAAGAGAGATAACCAAAGGGCGGTTATTGCGCAGGTGGGATTTCGCTGCCATAAGCACCGGGGTATCGGAAATGCCGTTTGCCAGCTTGGAAAGAGTATTTCCCGTACAAGGAGCAATGACAAGAATATCCATAAGCCCTTTCGGTCCAATCGGTTCTGCCTGTGGAATCGTAGTAATTGGTTCCTTTCCGGTTAATGCTCGGGCACGGTCAAGAAAGTCCTGACTGTTGCCAAATCTGGAATCTAGCGTAGCAGCATGCTCTGAAAATACCGGTAGAAGGCTGGCTCCTGTTTGCTTTAGTTCTTCTAAGGCATCAAAAATTTTCTCGTAAGTACAGAAAGAACCGGTAAATCCGATTCCAATCGATTTGCCTTGAAAATTATAAGTCATGGTGTATCATCCTTTCTATGGTTTTGCCAATTACAATGCCTGCGGTTTTGGGGCTGAACTTTCCGGGAAGACCAGGCAGGCGAAAGCAGGGAATAGAATACTCATAAGCAATGTCCGAAGGAAAGCCAAAGGGGGCAGAAGCGATATCAAATATATGGCAGTTTCCGGGCAGAAGCTTTAATTCCTGCTCTGTCAGAACGTTTTTCGGTACGGTATTGATAATGCAGTCACAGTGGGGCAGAATCGTCTTTTTTTCAGAATCAGAAAGTGCCAGTAGTCCGTTTTCTTCTGCCTGTATTTGTTTTGCAACGTCTTTTTCCAACACATAAATGCGGGTGTCAAAAGCAGAAAACAGTGTCCCAATCGCACTTCCGCAGCGCCCATAGCCCAATAACAGCGTGACGGTATTTTGCAGGGAAAAGGGAGTATAGCGGATGACCTCGGAGAGAAGTCCTTCTGCAGTGAGCTTTGCATTTTGTGTGGAAAATTCCGGGAAATCTGAAAGACTGTGCAAAGTACAGCCAAGGGTTTCTAAGCGTTCCTGAAATAATGTGGACATGCCGTTATAAAAAATAACCGTATGCTCAGGAATCAGCCCAAATAGTTCTTCTAAGGAAAGGGGAGAAGAGGTCTGTTTTTTTTGAAACAGATGCTTGCCGTCAGAAGAAAAAGGGGTAGGCATGAGGAGTATGGATGTGTCCTTCAAAGCCTGGGGAAGAGATTCGGCAACCTGTATGGAACTGTCATAAGGAAAATCAGGGGTTCCATAACAGGTAATCCGGTAACCGCAGGATGCTAAATATTCTGACGCATAAGCCTGACGGAGGTCACCGCCAAGGACAGTAATATGTGATATTGCCATAAGATTCCTCCAAACTGCATGGTTCTTAACATAATATGCCGGAAATGAAAAATGGTGTGGAATTTTTACCTGTTAGTTTGAAAAAATAACCCCTTGGTGTTTTTCTATTTACATCCACAATGGGATTGGTATAATGGTCTCATGGGAGGAACGAGTAATGAAAGTCAGAATTGAGATTGAAGAGGAACTGCAGGAAGAAGAGGTAGTCATCCGGTGCAGCAAAATGAATGAACAGATTTTGAAAATACAGGCTGCTATCATGGAACATGCAGGAGGCAAACAGCATATTGCTTTGAAGAACGGAGATACTGAATACTATCTTCCATTAGAAGAAATCTTATTTTTCGAAACGGAAAATAAGACGGTATACGCGCACACCAGAGATAAGATGCTGGAAACAGAATATAAGCTGTACGAATTAGAAGAATTGCTTCCCGGCTCCTTTATGCGAATTTCCAAGTCGGCAATCGTCAATCTTGAACCGATTTATTCCATTACCCGTAATCTGACCGCTTCTAGTGTTGTGGAATTTGTGCACAGCCACAAACAGATTTATGTATCCAGAAACTATTATAAACCGCTGGTAGAAAGACTGGCAGAAAAGAGGAAAAGGTTATGAAGAAGGGAAAAAATATTTTTTGGGGATTGTTATTTATCCTCGGAGCCGTGTTCATTGTTGTAAATAGACTGGGATATTTTCAGGATATCAGTGTGCTTACCGTAATTTTTACCATTATAGTGGCAGGAGTATTGATTGACAGTATTGCTCACAGAAGCTTTGGAGGCATTTTGTTTAGTCTGGCTTTTTTGTGTATCCTTTATGATAAGCCATTGGGAATGGAAGCCTTGACGCCATGGCCTGTTTTGGCAGCAGCATTATGTGGTACCATTGGACTTAACATGATTTTTAAAGAAAAAAAAAGAAGCTGGGGCAGTAACAAGCATTATGAATGGGACAATGAGAAATATAAGGAAGTCATTGACGAGGAGAGTGAAGAATGGGTGCATTGCGAGGTAAGCTTTAGTTCTGCTACCAAATACATTAACAGTACCAACTTCAAGAAAGCTGATTTGGAAAGCAGCTTCGGAAGTATGAGCGTATATTTTGATAATGCCATTTTAGGTGACGGAAGAGCATTGGTAAATATAGATGTTTCTTTCGGGGACTTGAAGCTGTATATTCCAAAGACCTGGAAGGTAGTCATGAATCTGGAAAGTGCATTTGGTGGCTGCAAGGAGCATGGAAACTGTTCTATGAGTGATGAAAATGTACTGATGCTGAATGGTGAGGTCTCCTTTGGAGCGCTGGAAATTTATTATATATAGGAAAGAGGACAATATGAGAGAAACCATACTTTTATTTCATTTTACAGACAGAGAAAAGAGGAATAAGATTGCAGGAGCATTATTTCCTTTAAAGTTAAAAATAAAAGAAGTGGAAAAAAAGGATTATCTGCAGCCTATTGGTTTTCTGGCTGGAAACAAAGACATTCCGCCGGTAGAAGAGGAATATGAGGGAGAGGAACTGGGGGCAGAAATGCTGGTAATGGCAGGCATTTCCGGCCCCAGAATGGATATGGTGTTAAGGGCGATTCGAAAGTCTGGTGCAGGAAGTATTCCTTACAAGGCAGCCATGACACCCACCAACCAGTATTGGAATCCGGTGCAGCTCTTTGGGGAAATCAAAGAGGAACATGAAAAAATGCATGGAAAGAAGGAATAAACATGGAATGGAAACAATTACTTTGTGATGAGCGTATCCGGAGTTTTAAAAAGAGCGGTTCTAGTGACCTGCGCTCCGAATACGAAAAGGACTATCATCGAATTATCGGGAGTGCGTCGTTTCGCAGACTTCAGGACAAGACCCAGGTATTTCCCTTAGATAAAAGCGACTTTATCCGGACAAGACTGACCCATTCCATGGAGGTTTCTTCCTTTGGAAAGTCCTTAGGACAGAATATCAGCCAGCGGATTTTAAAAGAAAAAAAGGATGCAGGATTCCTTCCGGAGTATCAGGGCTATATCTGCGATATTTTACAGTGTGCCGGACTTTTACACGATATAGGGAATCCTCCCTTCGGACATTTTGGCGAAACTGCAATCCGCGACTGGTTTCGCCAAAATCTGCCGAAAAAGACATTTCAGTTGTCAGAGGAGGACGCTCCGGTACCTGTCAGTGAGATGCTCAACGAACAGATGAAGCAGGACTTTTATCATTTTGAAGGAAATACCCAGGCGCTGCGCCTGGTAACAAAGCTTCATTATCTGGTGGATGAAAATGGAATGAATCTCACCAAGGCACTGCTGGGAACGATTATAAAATATCCGGTCTCTTCTCTGGACATAAAAAAGACGTCTCATATCAAAAATAAAAAAATGGGCTACTATTATGCAGAACGGAAAATCTTTGAAGATTTGCAGACCAGCCTTGGTACCGATGGAAACCGTCATCCATTGGCTTTTGTGTTAGAAGCGGCAGACGATATTGCGTATAAAACAGCAGATATTGAAGATGCAGTAAAAAAAGGATGTATTACATATGACCAGTTGTTAGAAGAACTGAAGCTGGCAGAAGAAAGGCTCCCCGAGGGCAGACGTAAGGAAGCCTTTCATAAAATGGTAGATGGCTTGGAATACCGTTATAAAAGAGCAAAAGAGCGTGATCTTCAAAATGCCAAAAACAATGCCATTCAAAACTGGGTGGTCTATGTGCAGGGCTGGATGATAAATGCGGCTACGGATTGTTTTATCTGGCATTATGATGAAATCATGGATGGAAGCTATGGCGCCCATGGGGAAGATTTGTTTTCCGGTACGGATGGAGAATATATGATGGAAGCGCTGGGGGATATTGCATTTCGTTATGCGTTCCAGACCAAGCCGATTCTGAAGCTGGAAATCGCCGCCCAGTCTATTTTTGACTTTTTGCTGGATAAGTTTACGGATGCGGCAATTTATTTTGATACAGACAGGAAACTGACAGAGGTACAAAAGAAGATGATGGCATTGGTTTCTGATAACTATATTGCAATCTACCGCCACTTTGCCGCAGGGGCAGATGAGGGAGAAAAACTGTACCTGCGGTTATTACTGGTGACGGATCATATCTGTGGCATGACAGACAGCTATGCCAAACGATTGTATCAGGAGTTAAAGGGAATTGACTAAATTGCTCTAAAACAGATTTGGTCAATCTCCAATCCTGCTCTCATAATCTTTAATTTTAATTCGTAGCAGCCCTTTTCCAATACCACACGGCGTAATTCCTGAGTCAACCATTGTCCTTTTGTGCTGTTGGACTGTAAGGTGACAAGTAAGGAATCATTCAATATGATATTCGTAGTGCTCTGTGCGAGATCCGAAGAGTGGGAGACAAAACGTGCCTGTACGGCATAAGTGCCATCCTTCGGTATCCGGAAACGGCATACTTCTTCGGAGACATCTTGCAGTGTTATCATTCCGTCTTTCGAAGAAACAGTCGGAACATCCTCAGAAAGTGGAAGTGCCGCAAAGTGTACATATTGTCCCGCTGGGGAATCCACCCGTGCAAATGCGGGAGTATCAATGAGAAAACGGCATATATTCATGGCACATCTTTGCAGTTCCCCAATGGTGAGTGTCCCATCTGCAACAGATGATAAGGTATTGTCTCCCAACGGATTTGTTTCAGCTCCGCTGTTGCCGGTTACCATGAACAAATCATTCTGGGCACGTACCATAGCGGCTGTATTTTTTTCATCTGCATCTCCCCCGGTAACAGGGTCATTCATTTTCGCCCACCAGTCAGTCATGACGATTCCGTCATATCCCCATTCTTTTCTTAAAATAGTAGTATTTAAGTCATAGTTAGAAGCCGCCCAGTGTCCATTGATTGGATTATAGGAAGTCATAATGGAAGAAGCCTGACCCTCCTTTACCGCAATTTCAAATCCTTTTAAGTAGATTTCACGCAGGGCACGTTCCGAAACCACAGAATCCACCAGAGAACGGTTGGTTTCCTGATTATTGGCAGCAAAATGTTTTACTGTGGCAGAGGCGCCGCCGTCTTTGATACCGCTGGTAACGGCAGCAGCCATTTTTCCGGTGAGATAAGGGTCTTCTGAAAAATATTCAAAGTTTCTTCCGTTCAACGGATTGCGGTGAATGTTAATGCCCGGTCCTAACAGGGAATCCACTCTGTTTTCTACCATTTCGTGTCCTTCCATGGCGTACAGCTCACGAATAAGAGAAGGGTGAAAGGTACATGCCAGTAATGTGCCGATTGGCATCTGGGTAGCCAGCTGCCCGCCCTCCATGCGAATTCCGGAAGGACCGTCTGCACAGCAGGCAATGGGGAGTCCGTAGTCAAGCAGACTGTCGGTAACGCCTCCAAAAGCAGAAGCCGTACCTGGTGTGACCTTTGGACTGCTCATGCCCTCTCCGCGAACTAAGGCAGCCAGTTCCTCTGTGGTAAATTGAGCCACAAAGTCCTCCATAGAGGCATTTCCGGAAGCAACATCCTTTAAACGAATATTTTGATTTCCTGTCTGAGGAAGCGTTTCCGGTAAAGCATTCTGAATACGCTCCTTTAGAGAAATGGTCTGAAGCGGTACCGGTTCGTATTCTGTGGAAAAGATACCGCTTTCGTCTGCGGTTCCCGGTTTCAGGCGGGTAAATGCTTTTGTAGGTGCCAGTGCCTCCTGAAGGTGCTCCATTACAAGCAAAGCTGGAATCGTAAGGTTCAAAGGAACCTTTGTAACGTTTCGGACACTGGTTCCTGCATAAATATCATAGCTGCCGGATTCCAGTACATAGCAGGACTTGTGACCTGTGATTCCGCTGTCATCGAAAGATGCCATGCTGCGAAGCGGAACCGTAATGGTAAGTGTCTGCGATTCGCCCGGATTAAGCGCCCGGGTTTTTTCAAAGGCGCACAGTTCCCGGGCAGGTTTTCCCAAAAGTCCCTGAGGAGCACTGTAATAGACCTGAACCACTTCTTTTCCGGGGAAGGTTCCGGTGTTGGTGACTTTTATGGAAAGCTCTATGGAACCATCCGGGACAGAGCCTGCAATGTGGGAAGAAATTGTCTCCACGGAAAAGGTGGTGTAGGAAAGTCCGTAACCGAATTCATACAGTACCTTTTCCGGTGCAAAGGTTTCAAAATAGCGGTAGCCCACGTAAATATCTTCCTGATAAAAGTTTTCATGCTCATTTCCGAAGTTGGCAGAGGAGGGATAATCCTTAAGGGAACCTGCGATGGTGTCACTTAATTTTCCGCAAGGGGATACAGCGCCGGAGAGCACATCTCCTGCGGCAAGTCCTCCTGTCATTCCACCCTGCCAGAGGTACATAACAGCAGTAATTGGATTCTGATAAGCGCAATCCTCCATCCAGCTCATATCAATGATGTTTGCAGTATTCAGCAAAACGGCAACCTTAGAAAAATGAGCAGTCACCTTCTTAAGCATATCCAATTCCTCTTCTGTAAGCCGGTAGCTTCCTGCTACATCTGCGTTGTCCTGGTCTTCTCCGGCGGTTCTTCCGATAATCACCAGAGCCTTGGAAGAAACAGAGGCAGCTTCTGCCACAAGCTCATGGGAAAGAGGCATTTCCTGCTGGTTCCAGGGTTCTGCTGCCCAGCCGCCGCCGCCATCATCAAAGGGATGGTCTTTTAACCATGAGTGATAGGTCTCCACTAAAGACTCGTTGATGGAAACATGATTATCCCGTAATCCGTCTAAAAGATTTGTGCGGAAGGGAACGTTGACAGCTCCTCCGGAGCCGGTTCCGCTTTTGTAAAAGTCCAGTTGACACCGTCCAAAGACAGAAATCGTTTCTCCGGGGAGAATCGGTAATGTATGATGTTCGTTTTTTAATAGTACAGCGCCTTCTGCAGCAGCAGTACGACAAAGCGTTGTAAAAACTGTTTGCTCCATAATAAAACCTCCTTGGTAATCCTGACTTTAACCAGAGTATAGCGCATTCCTGCAAAAGATGATATAATTTTTTCATACAAAAATACGAAAAATTTGTCCTAAGGAGATTATTCATGAACTATCCGGAAGAAAAACAGACCTATATCGATGGGATTCGTTGTGAGTATTTATGTCATATACAGGAATGTGAGGGAATCGGTAACGTATTTCCGGCACATTATCATTATTATATCGAATTGCTCTATGGAATTTCAGGGGAATTCCAGGTGCTCTTAGGCGGGCAGTATCATCATTTTGGCAGGGGCGATATGGTTTTGATTAATGCAAGAGAAGTGCACCAGATAGATGCGCTTTCCCAAGAGGGCGGAAGATATATTGTGGTAAGATTTTTGCCGGAGCTGATATACAACGGTATGTCAGCCAATCATTTTGAAATGAAATACATGCTTCCCTTTGTGACGGAAAATTCATCCAACGAGAAGGTAATACGGGAAAAAATAGTAGGAAAAACAGAGATTCCAAAGCTGTTTCATGAAATTGTAAGAGAGGTATCAGAAGAAAAATATGGTTATGAGCTTGCGGTAAAAAATCATATCGGGAGCATATTCTTGTGGACGCTTCGGTATTGGGATGCCAGCCGGAAAGATACCAGAGAAGAAAATGCAGGTGACCGGAATCTACGGGGGCAGTTACAGCCCGCATTAAAGTATGTGACAGAACAGTATGCCAGAGATATCAAGGCAGAGGAAATGGCAAAACTTTGTCACATGAGTTACAGTTACTTTTCCCGTTCCTTCCACCGAATCATGAAAATGACGTTTCGGGAATACCTGAATCATATCCGAATCTGGGAGGCGGAGAAAATGCTGGTATCGACGTCTCTTTCCATTACAGAAATCGGAGGAGAGGTGGGATTTGCCACAACCAGCTATTTTATAAAAATGTTTCAAAACTATAAGCATATTACACCAAAGCAGTTTCGAAAATTGATTGCATGGAAGGAATAAAGGTTGGAAAGAATAAATTTGAGTAAAAGCGCACAAATTATGTGTGCTTTTTTTGTGAATTGTTTTGATTGAAAATGAAAGAAAATGGTGGTATTATTTAATTACAATCAAAACAAGTCAAAAACATTCAAAAACGGTAAAAGGAGGTGGAAAAATGCTGCTGGAGAAAAGATTAGAACAAATATTAAAATTAATAGAACAGAACGGAAGCGTTACCGTACAGGAATTGACGGAAGTGTTAGGGGCTTCAGAATCCACCATCCGGCGGGACTTATTACTGCTGGCAGAGGATGGCAGGGTGAATAAGGTGCATGGAGGCGCTACCGCGGTAAATTCTTATTACGACAAGGACGAAGATTTGGCTGCCCGTAAGAAGCAGAATAAGGAAGAGAAGATAGAAATTGCCCGCTATGCTGCGTCGCTGATACAACCTTACGATTTGGTCTATCTGGATGCGGGAACCACTACGGAACGGGTCATTGATTTTATCACGGAACGGACTGCCATCTATGTGACCAATGCAATCGGCCACGCAAAGCGATTGATAGAAGCAGGCTGCGAGGCACATATTCTAGGCGGGAAAATAAAGCTTTCCACAGAAGCGATTGTAGGGAATGAGACGCTGTCAGAATTAGAAAAATATAATTTTGCCATTGGATTTCTCGGAACAAACGGAGTCAGCCGGAATGCAGGATTTTCCACACCCGATATTGATGAAGCCATGGTAAAGAAAAAGGCAATCATGCAGTGCAGGAAACCCTATATACTGTGTGACCCGGAGAAGTTCAACCAGATTTCCCCCATTACTTTTGCAGCATTTGAAGATGCAGTCATATTGACTACGGAGGTCAGAGGGAGCAGCTTTAAGGGAGTCAAAAATATTGTTGAAATAAATAAAATCAAAAAGAAAGGAGAAAAGAAATGATTTATACCGTTACATTTAACCCTTGCCTGGACTATATCGTAAGCGTAGATGATTTTACGCTGGGCAAGGTAAACCGGACAACAAAGGAGCTGGTATATCCCGGAGGAAAGGGAATCAATGTTTCTCTTGTTCTTAAGAACCTTGGAATGGAGAGCACTGCATTGGGATTTACCGCAGGATTTACCGGAACGGAGATTGAACAGGCTTTGCAGCGCTGGGGATGTTATACCGATTTTATACGGATTTCCGAAGGAATGTCCCGTATCAATATTAAGCTTCGTTCCAGAGAAGAAAGCGAGATTAACGGTCAGGGACCGGAGATTTCAAAGGAAGCGTTAGAAGAGCTGTATCAAAAAATGGATGCCATGCAGCCGGAGGATGTGTTGGTATTAGCAGGAAGTATTCCGAGCAGTATGCCGGATTCCAGCTATGAACTGATTATGGAGCGGGTAGAAAAGAAGCATATGAAGGTGGTGGTAGATGCAACCGGAGATTTGCTGGTCAATGTATTAAAGTATCATCCGTTTTTAATTAAGCCGAACAATCACGAACTGGAAGAGATTTTTCATGTACCAATGGACAGCAATGACACCATTATCACTTATGCCAAAAAGCTGCAGGAAATGGGAGCAAGAAATGTTCTGATTTCCATGGCGGGTGATGGAGCAATTCTGGTGTCAGAGGATGGAATGGTAAGACAAAGCCCGGCACCAAAGGGGAAGGTAGTCAATTCCGTAGGAGCGGGAGACTCCATGGTAGCAGGATTTCTGACGGGATTTCTGACTACGGGAAACTATGAGGAAGCGTTTTATATGGGAATTGCTACGGGAAGCGCAAGTGCGTTTTCAGAGCGGCTGGCAACAAAACCGGAAGTAGATGAGATATTAAAACAACTATAAATATAAGGAGGAAAGCGCCATGAAAATCACAGATTTACTTATGAGTGAAGGAATTGAACTGAACGGACAGGTTGCTTCAAAAGCAGAAGCAATCGACAAAATGGTAGACCTGATGGTGGCTACTGGAAAAATCAAAGACAGGGAAGCATACCGGGCACAGGTACTGAAAAGAGAAGAAGAGGGAACTACAGGAACCGGAGAAGGAATTGCAATTCCCCACGGAAAATGCGATGCAGTGAAAGCACCCGGACTGGCAGCCATGGTGGTACCGGACGGTGTGGACTACGATTCCTTGGATGGGGAACCGGTAGACCTGATTTTCCTGATTGCAGCACCCAATACCAAGGATAACGTGCATCTGGACGTATTGAGCCGTTTGTCCGTACTGCTGATGGATGAAGAATTTACGGCAAGACTGCGGAGCGCAAAGACAAAAGAAGAATTTTTAAGGTATGTAGACGAGGCAGAACGGGAAAAATTAGCAGAAGAGGAAGCGAAAGAGAGCACAGCAGGCTGCAAGCTGCTTGGAGTTACTGCATGTCCTACCGGTATTGCCCACACCTATATGGCAGCTGAGTCCTTAGAGAAAAAGGCGAAGGAATTAGGACACAGTATTAAAGTAGAGACCAGAGGCTCCGGCGGAGCAAAAAATGTGCTGACCGACGAAGAAATTGCGGCAGCAGATTGTATCATCGTATGCGCAGATACCAATGTGCCGATGGAACGTTTCGACGGCAAAAAGGTCATTGTACGTCAGGTTTCTGATGGAATCAATAAAGCAGAAGAACTGATAAAAAAGGCTCAAAGCGGTGATGTAGAAGTATACCATGCCAGCGGAAAGACAGTGAAGAAGGAGACATCCACGGGAAAAGAAAGTGCCGGACATAAGATATATAAGCATCTGATGAACGGAGTTTCCCACATGCTTCCATTCGTAGTAGGCGGAGGTATCCTGATTGCCCTTGCTTTCCTGATTGATGGTATGAGTGTGGATTTAGCATCCCTCGCAGCAGATGAAAGAGGAAACTTTGGTACAATTACGCCATTAGCAGCAGTGTTTAAAGGCATTGGTGATACGGCATTTGGCTTTATGCTTCCGATTCTGGCAGGCTTCATTGCCATGAGTATTGCAGACCGTCCGGGACTTGCCGTTGGATTTGTAGGCGGTGCCATCGCGGCAAACGGAAAGAGCGGTTTCCTGGGAGCTTTAGTAGCAGGATTTTTAGCAGGTTATCTGATTGTTGGCATGAAGAAGCTCTTTGAAAAACTGCCGGAAAGCTTAGACGGAATCAAAACCGTATTGCTCTATCCGCTTCTTGGAATTTTTATCATAGGTATTGCAATGAACTATGTAGTGGAACCGCCGATTGGTGCATTGAATACACTGTTAAATAACGGACTTTCCAGTATGAACGGTGCAAGTTCCATTGTACTGGGGCTGATATTGGGCGCAATGATGGCGGCAGACTTAGGCGGACCAATCAACAAGGCAGCTTATGTGTTTGGAACTGCATCTATTGCAGCAGGAAACTATAATATCATGGCAGCGGTTATGATTGGTGGTATGGTTCCTCCTTGTGCCATTGCATTAGCAACCTTATTATTCAAAAAGAAATTTACCGCAGATGAGAGAAAGTCAGGACCAACCAACTTTATTATGGGACTTTCCTTCATTTCCGAAGGTGCCATTCCATTTGCGGCATCCGACCCGCTGCATGTGCTTCCGTCCCTGATTGTGGGTTCCGGAATTGCAGGAGCTATTTCCATGGCATTTGACTGTACCTTAATGGCGCCTCATGGTGGAATTTTTGTATTCCCGGTAGTTGGCAATACCGCCATGTATGTGGTATCATTGGTAGTGGGAACAATTATAAGTGCAGTATTATTAGGAATTTTAAAAAAAGACGTAAAGGAGTAGAAAAAGATGAAAACATTTGATTACAAAATTACAGATCCACAGGGAATTCATGCAAGACCAGCAGGAATACTGGTAAAAGAAGCTTCTAAATTTGCAGGAAAGGTAATGATTGAAAAAGGCGGAAAAGAAGTAGATGCCAAGAGAATTATGGCTGTTATGAGCCTTGGAGCCAAGACTGGCGAGACGGTTACCGTAAAGGTAGAAGGCGAAGGCGAAGAGCAGGCAGCACAGGATTTGGAAGCATTTTTCAAAGAAAATCTGTAAAAGTAAATAAGAAAATCAGAAATTGCATGTAACTGCAATTATGAGGGTGTTCCTCAGGTCTTAAAATAACCTGAGGAGCATCTTCTTTTTTAGTAATTTCATATTTTATAAGAGCACTGAAAATAAAAAAATCCATGAAAAAACAGTAGGCACGAAGAGAAAATTGTGTTATACTTTCAAAGAATATGAGATTATCTGAGGAACATACAGGATAAGAGGAGATTTATCAGAAAGACATGAAAAATATTGTATTAATAGGAATGCCGGGGTCAGGAAAAAGTACGGCAGGAGTTGTGCTTGCAAAAGTATTAGGATACCGCTTTGTGGATGTGGATTTAGTCATTCAGGAGCAGGAAAAGCGCCTTTTGCATGAGATAATCAGGCAGGAAGGAGAGGACGGTTTTATTGCCATTGAAAACCGGGTCAATGCCGGACTGAATGTTGAGAATTCAGTGATTGCGCCGGGCGGAAGTGTAATATATGGCAGAGAAGCGATGGAGCATTATAAAGAGACTGCGACGGTAGTGTATTTGAAACTCCCCTATGAAGTGTTAGAAAAGCGTCTGCATAACCTCAAAGACCGGGGCGTTGTTTTAAAAGAGGGACAAACCCTGCAGGATTTGTATGAGGAAAGAGGGCGTTTATATGAGAAATACGCCGATATTACCGTGGAAGAAACAAACCTGGATGTGGCAGCAACCGTTCAAAAAATCGTAGAAGAATTAAAAAAAGCAGAATGATTTGAAGAAAAAAGCTCATACTAAGAGAAGAAACTTCATTCGTTTACAAACAGATGCTTTCTGTATCACGGGGCTGGACATACACCGGAAAAGGATTTGGGCATACAATAAAACAGATAGAACCCCCAAACGTGCAGGAAAGCAAACATTTACAAATCGGCAAAGTATGTTATAATAATACATAAAGATTTCTAAACAGTCCCCTTGACAGGATAGAACTGTATTACTATAATAACTTTTTGTACGAAAAATGAAGCATAGAGGTGCGATATGGAACAATATGTTATTAAAGGAGGTAATCCGTTAGTTGGTGAAGTGGAAATCGGCGGAGCAAAGAATGCTGCGCTGGCAATTCTTGCAGCCGCAATTATGACGGATGAGACCGTGACAATAGATAATTTACCCGATGTACGGGATATAAATGCTTTGCTTCAGGCGATGGGTGACATTGGAGCAAAGATAGATAGAGTAGATGCACATACTGTTAAGATTAATGGTTCTTTTGTAAAGGATGTACCGGTGGATTATGATTCCATGAAGAAGATACGGGCATCTTATTATTTGCTGGGTTCTTTGCTTGGCAAGTATAAAAGAGCAGAAGTGACACTTCCGGGAGGCTGTAATATCGGAAGCCGTCCTATGGACCTTCATATCAAAGGTTTCCGTGCTTTAGGAGCCAATGTGGAGATTCGCAACGGCGCAGTAGCAGCAGAGGCAGAGAAGCTGACAGGAAGTCATATTTATCTGGATAAAGTATCCGTAGGGGCTACCATTAATATTATGATGGCAGCGTCTATGGCAGAAGGAAAAACTATCATTGAAAACGCTGCAAAAGAGCCGCATGTCGTAGACGTAGCGAATTTCCTCAACAGTATGGGAGCCAATATCCGTGGTGCAGGAACAGATGTGATTCGTATTTCGGGAGTTGAGAAGCTTCATAAGACAGAATATTCTATTATTCCGGATCAGATTGAGGCGGGAACCTTTATGTTTGCAGCAGCAGCTACCAAGGGAGACGTTACGGTTAAGAATGTGATTCCAAAGCACCTTGAGGCAACCACTGCGAAGCTTTTAGAGGTAGGCTGTGAAGTGGAAGAATTTGATGATGCAGTACGTGTTGTGGCATCTAAGCCATTACGTCATACCCAGGTCACTACACTTCCTTATCCGGGATTTCCAACGGATATGCAGCCGCAGATGTCTGTGGTATTAGGCGTTGCGCAGGGAACCAGTACCGTGACAGAGAGCATTTTCGAGAATCGTTTTAAATATGTAGACGAACTGACCCGTATGGGAGCAGATATTAAGGTAGAGAGCAATATTGCAATTATCAATGGTGTAGAAGGATATACCGGAGCCAGAGTCAGCGCACCGGATTTAAGAGCAGGAGCTGCATTGGTCATTGCAGGACTTTCCGCGGAGGGAATTACCGTAGTAGATGATATTCATTATATCCAGCGTGGCTACGAAGCCTTTGAAGAGAAGCTTGCAAGCCTTGGAGCGCAGATTGAGCTCGTAAGTTCTGAGAAAGAGATTCAAAAGTTCCAGTTCAAGGTAGGATAATTTTTATGTCGATATAAAAAAGAGAAAGCAAACTGCTTTCTCTTTTTTGGTATGATAATCATTCGTTTATAAATATTTCTTCAACAAATCTACTTTATCTGTTGCT
Organism: uncultured Eubacteriales bacterium; assembly: GCA_949292785.1. Lineage (GTDB taxonomy): Bacteria > Bacillota > Clostridia > Lachnospirales > Lachnospiraceae > Petralouisia. The sequence continues at coordinate 103,046 of CASFBK010000008.1, read as the reverse complement.
TCCCATGGAAGATTCAGGTCATTACGTCCGAAGTGGCCATAAGCAGCGGTCTGCTTGTAAATCGGTCTTCTCAAGTCCAGCATCTTGATGATTCCGGCTGGGCGTAAATCAAAGTTTTCACGGATAATATCTACTAACTTTTCATCAGCAAGTTTTCCGGTTCCAAAGGTATCTACCATGATGGAGGTAGGCTGTGCAACACCGATAGCATAAGACAACTGAATTTCGCACTTGTCAGCCAATCCGGCAGCAACGATATTTTTCGCGACATAACGTGCTGCATAAGCAGCAGAACGGTCTACCTTGGTGCAGTCCTTGCCGGAAAAGGCTCCGCCGCCGTGACGTGCATATCCGCCGTATGTATCTACGATAATCTTACGTCCGGTAAGTCCGGCATCTCCGTGAGGTCCACCGATAACAAAACGTCCGGTTGGGTTAATAAAGAATTTGGTATCCTCATCAATCAGTTCAGCCGGAAGAATCGGGTCAAATACATACTTTTTGATGTCGGCATGAATCTGTTCCTGTGTTACATCCGGGTCATGCTGTGTAGATAATACAACAGCCTCTAAACGGATTGGCTTATTGTTTTCGTCATATTCGACAGAGACCTGGGTCTTTCCGTCCGGTCTTAAATACTTTAAGGTACCATCTTTGCGGACGTTGGTCAGCTGGCGTGCTAATTTATGTGCCAAAGAAATTGGGTAAGGCATAAGCTCCGGTGTTTCATTGGTTGCATAACCGAACATCATACCCTGGTCTCCGGCACCGATAGCCTCAAGCTCTGCGTCAGACATTTTATTTTCTTTTGCTTCTAATGCTTTATCTACGCCCATGGCAATATCGGAAGACTGCTCGTCAATAGCAGTAAATACGGCGCAGGTGTTTCCGTCAAATCCGTATTCGGAGCGGTCATAGCCGATTTCCTTTACGGTGTCGCGCACGATTTTAGGGATGTCCACGTAAGCGCTTGTGGTAATTTCTCCTGTTACTAATACAAAACCGGTGCAGGCAGCGGTTTCACATGCCACACGGCTCATAGGGTCCTGTGCCATTAATGCGTCTAAAATTGCGTCAGATACGGCATCGCAGACTTTGTCAGGATGTCCTTCTGTTACGGATTCGGATGTAAATAATCTTTTTTCCATTTGTTGTTTCCTCCTTTTATTTTTAGAAATAAAAAATCCGCTTACATAAGCGGACTCGATAATTGATAAAGATAATCAAATCCTCTTATTGTTCGATTGCTCGCTCAGGTTGGCACCTTCCAGTTAGGGGTTGCCGTGGCTTCACAGGTCCTATGTACCTCCACCACTCTGAATAAGAGAAATTTATACAATATGGAATTTTCAAATCTTCTATAAGATAACATACTACGTTTCGTATACAAAGTCAAGAGGAAAGGAGAGAAAGTTGTGGAAACTATTGACAAATTATGTTTTTATTTCTATACTAAAAGTTATATTGAGTAGTTATTATGCGGGAATAGACTGCGTATAGGGGGATTGGAGAATGAAGTGTTACGCCGTAGAAGATTTGCATCCGGGAATGAAGACGGCAAGACCGGTGTATTCAAATCGAGGACAACTTATTATTGAAGAAGGAACAATGCTGACGACGGCATTGATATCCCGATTGTTTTTTTATGGGATTGAATCAGCCGACGTAGAAGATTTGTATGAAAAGGAAGAAGGACAGGCATCAGGGGAAGAAAAGATATTTATTCCACGTACCTCTTATGCACAGCAGGTGAAGCAAAGACCGGAGTTTATGGAGTTTCAGATTGACTATACCAAGAAGCTAAGCTCTGTAAGGGATTCTTTTGGCAGTATTTGTCAGGCTGATGGTGAAATAGACGTATCGGAACTTCTGTCAGGAACGTCAGAATTGCTGTCAAAAGCATCTACAACGTTAGGGCTGTTGGACATGTTACATAATATGCGTCAGATTGATGATAGTATCTATGCGCATAGTATGAATGTGGCATTGATTTCCAGAACACTGGGAGAGTGGCTGCATTTTTCGAAGGAAGATTTAGCGTTGCTGACTTTGTGTGGAATGTTACATGATATTGGTAAGACCGCGTTGCCCCAGGAATTACTGAACAAGCCGGGAAAGTATACAGAGGAAGAATATGCAAGAGTACAGCAGCATACGCTCTTAGGGTATAAGATATTAAAGGATCTTCCGTTGGATGTTCATGTGAAGAGAGCGGCTTTACAGCATCATGAGCGTGGAGATGGAAGCGGTTATCCTCAGGGACTGAAGGATGGAGAAATAGATCCATTTGCACAGATTGTAGCGATTGCAGATGTATATGATGCTATGACTGCAGCACGTTCTTACCGGGCACCCTTGTGTCCGTTCCAGGTAATCGACGCATTTGAGAAGGAAGGATTGCAGAAGTACCATCCACAGTATATTCTCACTTTCTTGAAACGAATTGCTCACTCCTATCAGCATAACCGCGTGTTGTTAAGCAATGGACAGAGCGGAACGATAGTCATGATTAATCCGAAGCATCTGACACAACCGATTCTTCAAATGGACGATGGTTCTATCTTTGATTTGACAGAACATCAGGGACTTTCGATTTCAAAGATTATATAGAAAAAGATTATATAGAAAAACATTATAAAAAATCATAAGAAATAATAAGAAATCCGTATGACACGTCCTTTGGGAATGTCATACGGATTTTTGATATCAATTTTTGATATTAAGATAACATTTTATTTTCTTAATTTTCGCTCCTGGTCCAGTATCTGAACAAAACGTTCGTCTGTCTCAATCAAAAGTACGCTCTTTCCGTCGGAATTATTTACCTGCATGGTATATACGGCTTCCGGGTCAAAGTAAAATTTCTTGACAGAGGTGTGGTCATCCAGCCCCTTTCTTATGTAGTCGATATTGTCCAGCGTACAGGAAAATTTTTTCTTCCTGCGTGTACCGTTTGAAATCTTAAAAATCGTAAGGTCACCGGAAAAATAGTCAAATTCATATTCTGTATTGCGGTTGCGGAATAAGGTAATCCAGACAGCAGCACAGATTATTGTGATAATAAGAAATGGAATATACCACATAAAAAATATGGTCAGCAGACCAAAGATAATACAAGCCCACTGGGCAAAAATGCGTAGAAATTTCTGACCGGTGGATTCGTTGGTCTTGCACATCCACTCAAATCTGGAGTTCTTTAAATTCATATGTTCACCTTCCTGTTGGTAGATATTTATTTATATAGTATAACATATGTAAATCATGAAAAGGATGCTTTTCTTGTAATATTTATAAAAAATTTACATTTTCACAGTTTATATATTTTTTATAAAAGTTTAGAAAATTTCCATAGGATTTTGCCGAAAACATTGATATAATAGGTTTATAATATAAAAAGTATGGAAAGAAAGGATTCCTATGAAACTCAGAACCAGGTTGATAATTTCTTTCTGCATTATCATATTTGTTCCGGTAATGTTGGCTGGGGTTGCAATGTGGGGATTTGGACAATTCCAGATGAGAACGCTCAGGCAACTGTATAATATGGAAGGCAATGCGTACGATTATCTCACCAATTCCATTAAAGTATTAAGCCATTTTACAAAAGCAGATTATGAGTCATTGCAGAAGGTTGCAGAAGAAGAACCGGAGAAGCTGGAAGAGCAGGACTATCTGGATAAGATAAATCAGGATTTGACCGGAAAATATTCTTACTTAATTATTCGGAAAGAAGATAATATCATATATGGTGGAGAAGAAAATCCCGAGATTTTGGCAAAGCTGCCGGAATATGATAAGGAAACGGCAGAAGGCTCATCCGGTATTTATATGGAGGGTGAGGAGCAGGTACTGCTAAAGCAGATTGACTTTGAATATCCGGATGGGAGCGAGGGAACCATATTTATTGTTACCAGTATGGAAAGAGTCGTGCCGGAAGTGAAGAAAATGATGATGGATATGGTAGTATCTGTCGTATTGATTCTGATATTTACTGCCGGAATGCTGACCGTGTGGATTTATCGGGGAATCATTAATCCCATTAAGAGACTTCAGATAGCTACACAGAATATTAAGGCAGGCAATCTGGATTTTACGATTGCAGAAGGCAGTCACGATGAAATAGGAGAGCTGTGCCGGAACTTTGAGGATATGCGTTTAAGGCTGAAGGAGTCGGCAGAAGAGAAGATTGCAAGTGAAAAAGAAAATAAAGTGTTAATCAGTAATATTTCTCATGATTTAAAAACACCGATTACTGCCATTAAGGGATATGTAGAGGGAATTATGGATGGAGTAGCGGATACGCCGGAAAAGCAGGACAAGTATATTCGTACCATTTACAATAAAGCAAATGAGATGGATACCCTGATTAATGAATTGACGTTGTATTCTAAGATTGATGCGAACCGTATTCCGTATAATTTTAAACGGATTAATGTGGCAGATTATTTCAGTGACTGCGTAGAAGAAGTAGGGCTTGAACTGGAAGCAGAAAATATAAAGCTCACCTACATCAACTATGTAGATGCAGATGTGCAGATTATTGCAGATCCGGAGCAGCTGCGCAGGGTCATAAATAATATTATTAGCAATTCCGTAAAATATCTGGATAAGGAACAGGGATTTATCAGTATTCGTATTCGAGACGTAGGAGACTTTATTCAGGTAGAATTAGAAGACAACGGAAAGGGAATTGCAGCCAAGGATTTACCGTATATTTTTGACCGGTTTTATCGTACCGATGCATCACGTAATTCGGCAACCGGCGGCAGTGGAATCGGGCTTTCCATTGTACGTAAAATTATTGAAGACCATGGTGGCAAGATATGGGCGAACAGTAAGGAAGACACGGGAACGATTATGTATTTTGTGATGCGTAAATATCAGGAGGTTATAAATTGAGTAAAGTATTGATTATTGAAGACGAGGTAGCAATCGCAGATTTAGAAAAGGATTATCTGGAGTTGAGCGGGTTTACCGTTGAAATTGAAAATGATGGAAATAGAGGGCTGGCAAGAGCACTAAGTGAAGAGTTTGATATGTATATTTTGGATTTGATGCTGCCGGGAGTTGATGGGTTTGAAATCTGTAAGAGAATCCGTGAAGCAAAGAATACACCGATACTTATGGTATCAGCAAAAAAGGATGATATTGATAAGATTCGTGGACTGGGACTTGGTGCAGACGATTATATTACCAAGCCGTTTTCTCCAAGTGAGCTGGTAGCAAGAGTAAAGGCGCATCTTTCCCGTTATGAAAGATTAATCAACAGCAATGTGCAGGACAATGATATTATTGAAATTCGTGGACTTAAGATTGATAAGACTGCAAGAAGAGTCTGGGTCAATGAAGAAGAGAAGCAATTTACTACGAAGGAATTTGATTTGCTTACATTTTTAGCGCAGAATCCAAACCGTGTATTTACCAAAGAGGAATTATTCAGCGAGATATGGGCGTTAGAATCCGTAGGAGATATTGCGACCGTCACGGTGCATATTAAGAAGATTCGTGAAAAAATTGAGTTTAATACCGCAAAGCCGCAGTATATTGAGACTATCTGGGGTGTGGGCTACAGGTTTAAGGTATAAGCGATACAAGAATATAAAAGTGGTAGAAACAAAAGGAACGAAATAGAAAGTGTAGAAAGTAAGAGTAAGTAGAAAAAACTACTTGCTCTTATTTTTTTTGTATTTTTTATAAATCTTAAAACCAAGAATAAATTTCAATCGTCATAAGAGTAGAAAACATTTATGTAAGGAGGAATGCTATGAAAATGAAATGTGGAAATTTTAGGATAAGAGACGAAAATAATCTGGTAGGAATCTCTGATAAAACAGTGGAGCATTTGATGATTCCAGAGTGTGTTACAAAAATCTCTTTTATGGCATTTGCGGGTTGCAGTAAGTTGATAAGCGTATTTATTCCCAAAACAGTAAATTGTATTCAGGGAAATTTATTTGCAGGATGCAATCAATTAAAGGATATTACGGTAGATGCGGACAATCCGTACTACGACAGTAGAAATAATTGCAATGCCATTATCGAAAAGAAAAGCAATCATTTGATTGCAGGATGCGGCGCTACTATTATTCCGGCAGATGTTACAGGTATTGGTCAGTTTGCCTTTGCAATGCAGGAAGGATTAAGAAGCATCACAATTCCAGACGGCGTAGAGTCTATATCTGAATGTGCTTTTATGGATTGTGTGTCCTTGGTGGATGTAAAGTTCTCAACAAAGCTGAAACAAATAGGGTTCCATGCTTTCGATGGTTGTATAGGCATAGCAGATTTGCTTCTTCCTTCGGGAGTCGGAGTGATAGAAGAATCCGCTTTTGAGGGGGTACAGCACATTTATTATTCGGGTAACACAGAGGGAGCGCCATGGGGAGCATGGATGATAAATTGAATAATACAGTTGGAGAGAATGGTGGGGAACGCGGCTGTGGAGATTAATTGACATATATTATTTGGCTCTTCTGGGAGGAGTGTATGTACAAATGTTGATGGAGAAAATTTTAGGAATATTTTAATTGCATAAGCAGGAATGATGGAATACACAACGAAAAACATGAGCAAGAAGCGAGACGCTACTTGCCCTTATCCTTCAGATTATCCAGTGCAAATTCACAGCTTTGGACTACAAGTTCATTGACAGAAATGTCTTCCTGCTGTGCAACCTGTGATAAACGGTCTGCCAATTCCTTGGGGATACGATAAGTTCTATTCACATATTCTTGCTTTTTAATTTGAAATTTCATATTATCACCTGCTTATTGTACATATTTACACTATTATTTTAGTGCTTAATAGAATAAAAATATACACATGTAAATAACACATAATAAAAAATGTGTATATAGCACATGAAAATTAATTGCGCATAAAAAATATATATGATAAAATTCATATAAAGGATTTCATGGGGATACATACAATGAAATTACTATATTAAGGAGGATTCAAAAATGAAAAAAGAAAAACAAGGAAAAGGAATTTTACAAAAAATTTTTACAGGTCTTTTGACTTTGGCAATGGTAGTTACTATGCTGAATTTACCAATGTTTGCACAAACAGTAAAAGCGGAAGAACAAGTCAAAATTGAAATCACATACCTTTATGTGAATACTGCGGGTGAAAATAGTCTCTATGTGGATACACAGTATGTACCTGCGGGAACGACTTGGGAAAACTTTTTTGAAAATTACCAGAAGTGCTACAGTAATGGAACCATAACAGATGCTGATGCAAATAATGGATGGGAAATGTCTGTCCAGAATGTTATGTGTGATGAGGAAGATTCTTATTCCTATTATAATATGTTTACTAAGTTTGATGTAGTTACTAATTTCAATCAGTATTCAGATTGTGCATATGTAACATTTTATGGTTATCCGTCCACCTATAAGCATGCATATTTTAGCTTTGAGTATTATGAAAATGAGGAATGTGTAGATTCGGGAACAGGCTGGGAGATTTTAATACCTGCCAACTATAGTTTTGCAAGTAATGAAGCCATTGCCTTTGTAGACAGAAATAAAGAAATTTATAGTTATGTTGCAGAGCTTTGCAATACACCGGGGGCTTCCGTTGTCGTTGAGGGGGCTTATGATGCATCAGGAGATGAAATGAGGGTGGATGGTTATAATGTGAAAATTACTGTTTCAGCTTCCTCAAATGATTCCGGTAACGCAAATGATTCAGGCAACTCAAATAGTGGTACCTCTGACACAGAACAGGGTATGCGCAGAATATTTGCAGAAGGAAACGGAGAGATTTCAATCGTTGGAGCAGAGGACTACATTCCATTAGGAGCTAAATTTACAAGTACAGAGTTGATTTCCGGTGATGTTTATAATCAGGCAGCTCAAATTGTATCACAGAAAATAAGTGGTGCTAGGGGCTTTAAAGTCTTTGATATGAATCTGGCAGATGCATCAAATGTTGCAATTCATCAGTTAAAAGGTTATATTAATGTTACGCTCCCGATTCCGGAGGGATTAAGTGTAGATAATGGAAAAAGGCTTGTAACCTATCGCATGGAGGAGGATGGTTCACTGACAAAATGTGATACGGCAGCAAGTAACGGTTATTTGACCTTTGCCACAAATCACTTTAGTACATATATAATTGTAGAAGAAGCGGCAGCAACTTCCCCAAAAACCGGAGAAGGAAGCACGGTATTTATCTGGAGTCTGATTGCATTGGCGGCAGGAGTGAGCAGTGTGCTTGTGATGAAAAAGAGAACTGTTTGCACAGAAAAATAAAAAGTATTAATCTTAGCCGGGGATTTTTCCCCGGTTTTAAGATTTGTAAAACCTGACCGGAATTTCCTTCGTCTTTTAAGTGAAAGGAGGAAGACGCATGAAGGAAATAAAGGTATTTCAGGTGGCAGTAAAGAAAGATTTGAAAAATATTTACTTGTCTGTGGGAAAGGCAAAAATATTGTTTCAAAACATAGTGAAAAAGATAAGGCAAAACAAAGTACATTAGGAGGATGAGTTATGGATTGGATAGAAGCAGTAGGATTGGCAAAGGATGGTAAGGAGGAAGGCTATAATTTTCTATATCAACAGACTTACCAGAAAAGCTATTATGTTGCTTTGAAATATATGAAGCAGGAAGAAGCAGCGTTAGATGTGTTGCAGGATGCATATATCAAAGCGTTTCAAAGCCTGGAGCAGCTACAGGATGCTGAAAAATTTGCAGGATGGTTTTCGAGAATTGTAGCAACAAAAGCATTAGACGAATTGAAAAAAAAGAAAATCGTGTTGTTTTCCCAGATGCAGACAGAAGAGAAAGACATCAGTATGGAAGAAATACTGGAAGATGATAGAATTGATACCCAGCCGGAACTGGCATTGGACAAGGAAGAGACTAGCAGACTTGTGCAGGAAATGATAGGTTCCCTGTCTGACGAACAGCGTTTTTGCATCATAATGTTCTATGTAGAAGAAATGAGCGTAAAGGAAATAGCGGAAACCCTGGGCGTATCCGAAAATACAGTAAAAAGCCGTTTGAATTACGGGAGAAAGAATATTAAGGAGCAGGTTCTGGAATTGGAAAAAAGAGGTACCAAGCTATACGCTATGGCTCCCCTTCCATTTTTCTTATATTTGTTACTTCAGGACTCCATGTCTGCGCAGGCAGCACCGATACCGTTAAGTGCCCTGTTGAAATCGCAGCCTGTCAGTGGAGGCAAAGCAGCAGCTGCAAAAGCTGGAAAAGCGGCGAGTGCGCTCACTATTAAAAAGGCAGTAATAGGAGCTGCCATTGGACTCGCCGTATGCGGTGGTGCGGCGGTGATTTATGCTTCTCTTACCAGTGATACAGAGGAACCGGAAGTGATAGAGGAAGCACAGCAGGAAGAGGAACCGCCAACAGAGGATGAATTGTTGCAAGAAGAACCGCAGGAAATGGTAGAGACGCCGCAGGAAGAAACGGAAAATGTTGAGGAAGAAATACCGGAAGAAGCGGAAGAGGAACCGTGGAAGGAAGCGTATACGGCTTTTGTCAATAACTGGCAGCCGGAGGGAGAAATATATCAGACAATGGAATGGAATGCAGAGGAAATGGGATATGCCCTGTTGGAAGTAGAAGGGAGCGATGCGCCGATTCTTGTTATAATGCCATACGCGTTTCAGTATTTATCACTTGGAGAACGAATGGAAGGCTTTGGATGGATGATAACGGAAGACAGTTGTATTCGGGATGATGCAGAAGTGTTGGAGCTTTACTATTATGATACTGTGACAGATGAAGTGAAGCGGATTGCAAGTGTGGAAGGCGGTACGGAAAACGAAGCAGCAATAGCAGAGTCCATGGATTGGTTTTATCTGACCTATCTTCCGGAGAAAAAACTATTAGTAGGGGAAACCCTTGGTGGAACATATACATTTGACTCCTATTCCTGTGACACAGAAACAGGAAGTTTAAAGGTTGTAGATACCTATACCTATGCGGAGGATGAAGCTTCTGTGGGGAAAAAAGACATCATATATTATCGTACGGTAGAGCAGGCAATGGAAAATATCGGCGTTGTATTGGAATAAGATTTTTTAGAAACTTTTTTAGAAAAAGTTTTTAAAATTTAAAACTTAAGAGTAAATTCAATCGTCATATGATTGAAAACAAAAATACGAACCGATGTTACATCGGAGAAAAGAGGTAATGAGGTTGGAAAAAACAAAACTTTATGAAGAAATGCAGTTTGACAATTACGCATATGCAACAGAGGTAAAAGCTGTGGCAGAAGAACAACTTTGGCTGCTTTTTTGCAGGGCTCTTTGTATTCTTTTTTTACCATTTTTTGTTGTAAGACATTACAAAAAGCAGGCAGAAAAGAATATAGAAGCGGCAGATGAATATTTGAGATTTTGCAGACCCCAAAACGCAGTACAACCTGATTAGAGTTTATGGTATAATGTCATCAGACATTATACCGCCCGAATGGGCATAGGTGCCATACCATATTGCGAAGCAATTATGGTATAATATAAAATATACCATAAGGAGAGCGATATGAAGGAGCAGTTACAAATTATTTATGAAGACGAAGCAGTCGTAGTATGTCACAAGCTGCCGGGGATTCCGGTTCAGACACCAAAGGCAGGACAACAGGATATGGTAAGTCTGCTTCGGAATTATTACACCAGAAAAAAGGAAAATAATCAGGTTTTTATCGTGCATCGTCTGGACCAGCCGGTCGAAGGGGTTATGGTATTTGCCAGAACCAAAGACGCCGCGGCGAAACTGAGCAGACAGGTACAAGAGCGGCAGATGGATAAACAGTATCTTGCAGTGGTACAGGGAATCTGGGAAGAAAAGTCCGGGGTGCTGGAAAACTATTTGCTGAGGGATGGCAGAACTAACACCTCCAAGGTGGTTCTAAAAGGTACTACGGGTGCTAAAAAGGCGAGACTTTCCTATGAGGTGGAAGCGGTGAGCAACGAGGCTTCTTCTGACGAAGAAAAAGGCAGGAAGAAGGAATGCTCCTTGGTGCGAATCTGGTTAGAAACAGGCAGACATCATCAGATACGGGTACAGATGGCACACGCAGGTCATCCTCTGGTGGGAGATAAGAAATACAATCCAGGCTGTGCCGCAGGATATCAGCCCATTGGTCTTTGCTCTGTGAAGTTGTCATTTATGCATCCGGTGACCGGGAAAAGCATGGAGTTTACGGTAGAACCACAGGGAAGCGTATTTCAAACACTGGCATAAAGTGAAGTATAAAAAACGCCATGCAGCGCATACTAAAATCATGAAAAGTGAAATGAGAGAAAGTGTGCGCAGGATTGGCAAAATATTAGGAATTACCCTTGCAGTGTATGCATGTGTCCGCTGGCTGCTTCCCGTGGTGATTCCTTTTTTTATTGCATTTCTTTTGGCGAAGCTATTAAATCCGTTGGTAGAAAAACTGAATAAAAAAATAAAAATAAAGCGGGCAGTAGCATCTACGATTCTGGTAGGAATGTTGGTGTTGGCAACAGGCGTAGTGCTTGTGCTATTTTTACAGACTTTCATGGAGCAGGTACGGCATGTGATAGATAATCTGGGAATCTATCGTAAGCAGCTGAGTGTAATCTGGGATAATTGCTGTGGTCAGGTGGAAATGGTGACAGGAATCGAGGCGGAAGCGTTACAGAGGAATGTAGAGTCCTATATTCCGAGAATCCAAAGTCAGATGGAAGAAAAAATATTGCCCTCACTTATGGATGGAACTGTTGTGTATGCGAAAAATTTATTTCTGTTAGTAGGAATCTGTTTTATCATCATTATCAGTACCATACTGATTTTGCGGGATTATCACAAAATAAGAAAAGGGCTCGAAGAGCATCCGGTGGGAAAGGTCGGACTAAAGGTATGCCGCCGTACTTATGAAGCGGGAGACGCATATATTCGCGCCCAGTTAATCATTATGCTGATTATTTCAGGTGTTTGTGTGGCAGGATTATATTTTTCCGGAAACAGTTATGCGCTGTTGGCAGGCTGTGGTATTGGTGTGTGTGATGCGCTTCCTTTTCTGGGAACCGGAACGATATTGGTTCCGTGGGCGATATTTGAGATTACCCAGGGAAAATATATGCTGGCGGCAATTTATGCAGCAATTTATACGATATGTAGTCTTTTACGTGAAATCCTGGAACCAAAGTTAGTGGGAGATAAGCTGGGAATGCATCCGTTGGCAGTCATTGCAAGTGTTTATATCGGACTTAATCTGTATGGAATCTGGGGCTTTGCATTGGGACCTTTTTCCTATATTTTAATAAGAGAAATTTTTTATTGTAATTATTCATAAATATTGTTATAATAATATGGAATTTGTGGTAAAATATGCCAATGTAAGGGGAAGGGTACGAAAGTGGAAGCACAGAAAAGGGAGAAGAGAAGACGTTCTGGCTTTGTGAGACGTGTACAAAGAGAAAATGTTCGACGGATGTTGATAGCATCGGTCAGCTTTTTTATACTCTTTTTTGTCAGTTCCATTATTTTACGAGCACAGGCAGACGAGATAAATCCTTATATGATATGGATTTTTATGATAATGGCAGAAGTATATGCAGGTGGGTATATATGGATATCTTATCGGTGGCTTTCGAGCAGGAGCAAGTGGAACATGCAAATGGAACTTCATCTGTTCTGGATTATTTTTGCAGTGCTGATGTTAGTAGAAGCTTTTGTGGCGGAAAATACATTCTTCACCTTGGCGTCATATTGGGTGATGACAGCGATACTCGCCATTGTTCCCCTGTGGGATAATAAGGAATTTCTGGTAAGTCAGGGAATCCAGATAGCAGCTATCGTATGTTTGATTTGTTATCAGAAGCCTGGGATGGAAACAGTGGCTTATTTATCAGCCAATCAGTTGATGTGCTGTATTATTTCCAGACAGAGCTATTACAATTTCCGTCAGCGTGTAGCAGATGCGACTGCCATTGATACCGCAAAGACATTGTCTGAGATGGACCCAATGACCAATCTGTTGAACCGGCGGGGAATGGAACGAAGTCTGGAACGGATATGGCCGGGATATGTACGCAATAACAAGACGGTTGCGGTTATGATGATAGATATTGATAATTTTAAAAAGTATAATGACTATTTCGGACATCTGGAGGGAGACAACTGTATTCGACAGGTAACGGAAGAGATTCGTAAAATCACCAGAAGAAAAGCAGATTTTGCTGCAAGGGTAGGTGGAGAAGAATTCGTAGTATGCCTTTCGGAAATCGAAAAATCAGAGGCGTTGAAGCGGGCAGCCGGATTAAAGGAAAATGTCGAAAAGCTGAATATCCGGCAGGCAGAAGATAATTTTCTGCCCATTGTGTCTGTGAGTATTGGAGTTGCGTGGGGACATGCAAGAAGAGATACGGATTTTGCCCAGATGCAAAAGGAAGCAGATGAGGCGCTCTATAGGGCGAAAGAAAATGGAAGAGCCTGTGTTTATCTGGACGGAAAGTGTTATGCAAAGACCAAAAGAATAGAGAATATAAGACAGTATTATGAGGAAAGAGAATTTCGTTCTCTTGGATAAGTTCTTGACAAGTGAAAAGAATTGGAATAGAATAACTGTTACTGATGAATAAAGGAAAGCAATGAAGAGGATTAGTACAGATTGGAACATGTACAGAGAGGGAATCATTAGGTGGAAGATTCCTCTTGGGAATGTCTGGAACCTGCCTTGGAGCTGCATATGAAAATATGCCGTATCTCTGCGATAAAGAGAATGAGAGAAGCAATGCTGAATTGCTTAATCAGGGTGGTACCGCCGGAGTTCCGGTCCCTATGGGGATTGGAGTTCCGGCGTTTTGTTTAAGGAAAGGAGAAAAGAAAATGGCAAAGGACAAGAAATTAGTAGAAGCCATTACATCTATGGATACCGATTTTGCGCAATGGTATACGGATGTAGTAAAAAAAGCAGAATTAATTGCGTATTCCAGCGTAAAGGGATGTATGGTAATTAAGCCGGCAGGATATGCAATCTGGGAAAATATTCAGAAAGAATTAGACGCAAGATTTAAGGCGACAGGCGTAGAAAATGTATATATGCCAATGTTTATACCGGAAAGCCTCCTGGAGAAGGAAAAGGACCATGTAGAAGGCTTTGCACCGGAGGTTGCATGGGTAACACATGGTGGTTTAAATGAGCTGCAGGAAAGACTTTGTGTCAGACCGACCTCTGAGACTTTGTTCTGTGATTTTTATGCAAATGAGGTACAGTCTTACCGTGATCTGCCAAAATGCTACAATCAGTGGTGCTCTGTTGTACGTTGGGAAAAGGAAACAAGACCATTCCTTCGTTCCAGAGAATTCCTGTGGCAGGAAGGACATACGGCGCATGCCACAGCAGAAGAAGCAGAAGCAAGAACGTTACAGATGCTGAATCTGTATGCAGATTTCTGTGAGGAAGTTCTTGCAATTCCGGTAATTCGCGGTAGAAAGACAGAGAAAGAGAAATTTGCAGGTGCAGAAGCAACTTATACCATCGAGGCACTGATGCATGATGGAAAGGCATTGCAGTCCGGTACCAGTCATAACTTTGGAGATGGATTTGCCAAAGCATTTGGTATTCAGTATACAGATAGAGACAATAAGCTTCAGTATGTACATCAGACCTCATGGGGAATGACAACGCGTTTGATTGGAGCAATCATTATGGTACATGGGGATGATTCTGGACTGGTACTGCCACCAAGAATTGCACCGGTACAGGTGATGGTCATTCCGATTCAGCAGCATAAGGAGGGCGTCTTAGAAAAGGCAGCAGAGGTAAAGGAGATTCTGGCAAAAGCAGGAATCCGCGTAAAGACGGATGAAAGCGAGAAGAGCCCTGGATGGAAGTTCTCGGAACAGGAAATGCGCGGTATTCCAATTCGCGTAGAATTAGGACCAAAGGATATTGAGGCAGGAAAATGTGTACTGGTACGCCGTGATACCGGAGAGAAGACAGAGTGTGCATTAGAAGACGTTGCAAAGGTAGTGCCGGAACTGTTAGAAGAGATTCAGAAAAATATGTTTGACCGTGCCAAAGCACATAGAGATTCTCATATCACAGATGCCAGATCTTATGGCGCGTTTAAGGATGCGGTTGAGAATAAGCCGGGATTCATCCGCGCAATGTGGTGCGAAGATGTGGCATGCGAGAATAAGATTAAAGAAGAGACAACTGCTACCTCACGTTGTATGCCATTAGAGGACCAGGAACCAATTTCAGATGTATGTGTCTGCTGCGGAAAGCCTGCCCATAAGCTGGTGTACTGGGGCAAAGCATACTAATTCTATGTAATCAATTTTATGTAATCATAGAGAATTGCTTAAATAAGCTAGATTATAAAAAGATAGATAGAATAGAAGTAACGAAGAAGGCTGCACCCGATATACTTTATCTGATGCAGCCTTCTAAACTATGTTGTCCATTGGACTTTTACCTCATCTTTCTGAGATTTCCGAAATCATTATCCTTTTCTTTTGAAATTTTGCTACCTTTGAATTCTTTTGGCATCCAGTCATATCTGAATATAGCATCTGACTTGTCACACCCATTTTTCTTTTCATTCTCTGATTCAAGGCTTCTACGGAAAATTCTTTTGATTTCTTCTGTTTCCCAAATCTTCTATTGAAAATCTGGAGTTTTTCTTGTACCTAAGTGTTCTATTTTCTTGAATTCTATTCAATCTTCTTTGAAACTAATTTAAATTTTCATGAATCCTATTCAATCTTTTTTGAAACTAATTTAAATTTTCATGAATCCTATTCAATCTTTTTTGAAACTAATTCAATTTTTTTTGAATATTACTCAATCTTTTTTTAAAACTAATTCAAATCTTCATGAATCTTATTCAATCTTTTTGAACCTCTTAGGGAAATAAAATTAAGTTTTTGGTGGTCTGTACCTCTCTTTCTCTTTTGTTGATTTTATTATATCTTACAAAAGAGAAAATGTCAACAATTATTTTGAAAAAAATAAATAAATAATACTTATAACTGAAATGAGATAAATAAGTGACAAAATATTCTGAAAATTACAAATCAGGAAAAAGAAACTTCATATTAATGTAACGGAATTGTAATAACATTTAGGGATTTTGTTTCATCTAAAAAGTAAAAGAATGGTATAATATCGCAGGATTAAACTAGTAGGATGAGGAACAAAAGATGTTGTTTTGTAGTGAAGAATTTATATTTGTATTTTTACCGGTATTTATGCTGGTTTATTATATTACACCGGAGAAGTGGCGAAACTTGGTATTGTTTTTCGGAAGTCTTTGGTTTTATTTCCGGGGAGAGCGTACATGGTTCTTTCTGATTATAGTGTCTTTGGTGCTGCATTTCCTGGGAACATCTCTGATGCAGGGGAGAGAACAGAAGAAGAGAAAAGGAATATTGCTTCTTTTGCTGGTCTATGATTTCGGAAGCTTATTTTTGTTTAAATATCTGCCTTTTCTCCTGGGAGAAATTCTGGGGGAACCCAATGGCGGAATTAATTGGGGACTTCCTCTTGGAATCAGCTTTTATACCTTCCAGATAGCGGCATATGCCATTGATGTATATCGCAGACCGGAAACGTATGAAAGGGATGTAATAGCACTGGGGACATATCTTTGTATGTTTCCGCAGTTGATTGCAGGTCCGATTGTATTATTTCGTGATGTGTCAGCACAGATGAAGCAGCGCAAGGTAAATATTCGGGGAATCGAAGAAGGATTGAAGCTGTTTACGGTGGGACTTGGATATAAGATGCTGATTGCAAATGTGCTGGGAAGACTTTGGAATGAGGTTCAGGTGGTGGGAATTGAAAGTATTTCTACCAGTATGGCGTGGTTGGGAGCCTTTGCTTTTTCCCTGCAATTATACTTTGATTTCAATGGATATTCCATGATGGCAATCGGGCTTGGGAAGATGTTAGGCTTTTCCATCCCGCGAAACTTTAATCATCCTTATATTGCAGTGTCTATCACTGATTTTTGGCGCAGGTGGCATATTACCTTAAGCACCTGGTTTCGGGATTATGTGTATATTCCGCTTGGAGGAAATCGAAAGGGAAAATGCCGGACTATTTTTCATCTTTTGGTGGTATGGTCACTGACCGGAATCTGGCATGGAGCAGGATGGAATTTTCTGCTGTGGGGCGTGTATTATTTCGTGTTATTGGTATTAGAAAAAACGTTAATCGGAGGATTTTTGGGAAAGCATCATGGAATTGGCAGAATCTATACTATCATATTGGTAGTGGTCGGATGGGTGATATTTACTTTAGAAGATATGAAAAGTATAGGAATCTATCTGGGAAAGATGTTTGGCTGGATAGGAGTGGAAAAAGCATGGACATTGAACTGGCATGTTACGGTAGATGCAGTAAAACGCTACGGACTGATTTTTCTGGCGGCACTTTTACTGTCCACCTATTTCCCGGAGAAAATCTATAAGAAATACAATCGGCGGATTTGGTTTTTGGTGATTTTACTGGCAGTATTCTGGGGAAGCGTTTATCAGATGGTGACAGCAGCAAGCAATCCGTTCCTGTATTTCCGATTCTAACATTAAGATAAAATAATTTGGAGAAAAAGCGATGAAGCAATGGAAAAAATATCCCTTCTTTTTTATGATATTGATAAGCAGTCTCGTTTACGGAGGCGGACAACTGTTAGAAAGAGAACAGGAGCCTGAAACCCAAAGGATATCGGTCAGTCAGGCATCAAAGGAAAATGCAGTTACAGAAGTGAAAAAAGAGACAAAGGAAGTAAAGGAAGTTCCCCAGGAGAAACCGGAAATAGCGAAGAAACCGGAAGCGGCAGAAGCAGAAACGGACGGGAAGAAAACCGAGCCGGATATGGAGGTGAGCGAACCGGAGAGGGTGGAACCGGAGCCGCAGGAACGGCAGTTTCAGCGGGTGGAGATGGATTATCTGGATGATGCTTTGTTTATCGGAGATTCCAGAACATCTACACTATATGAGTATGCAGGCTGGGAGAAGACAGACTTTTTCGTAAAATACGGACAGACGGTCTGGGATGTGTGGGACAATGACATGGACGGAGTGACACTGGAGCAAATGCTGACAAGCAAGAAATATGGAAAAATCTATATCATGCTTGGAATCAATGAATTGGGAAGAGGAACAGCGGAGAGCTTTGCAGAACAGTTTGGAGTCGTTGTAGCTCAGGTGCAGCAGCTTCAGCCGGAAGCCGTGATTTTTGTAGAATCGATTATGCATGTGACCCAGAGCAAGGATGCAGAAAATACCTATATCAATAACCAGGAAATTAATGCAAGAAATGAATTGTTGAAAACGCTGGCAAATAACCAAAATATATTTTATATTGATGAAAATGAAGTCATGGACGAGCCGGGAACAGGGAAGCTGAAAGAGGAATATTCCTTTGATGGTGTGCATTTACAGGTAAAATATATTGAGGTCTGGCGGGAATTTCTTCTGAATCATGGTATAAAATAAAAAAGAGTCCGATTGCCGGACTCTTTTTGGCTGAAGTGCTGTGCATAGTTGATTGCAGATTCTTCAGATATGCATATCGGTAGTATTAATTGTTCTGCGCTTCGTAAGCGGCACGACAGGCTTTTGCCAGCTGGTCGCCGCAGGAGGTGGGACGTCCATTGCAGGAAATACCGCCGATTTTTTGTTCCACCTGCTCTACGGTGAGCCCCTCTACCAGCTTTGGAATCGCCTGAAGATTTCCGTTACAACCACCGGTAAATTTCACATTTTTTACAATATTGCCATCTAACTCAACTTCGATAAGGGTGGAGCAGGTACCCTTTGTTTTATATAAGTAACTCATCTATAAGCTCCTTTCAGAAAATATGTGATACATTATGTGATACATATTGTAGATAATACCATAAAAATCAGCATCAGAAAAGGGCAATTAATAAAAAATTCACAATTCGTTCATGTGATTAAGTATTGTTTCTAGTGCCATAAAGTGGTACAATAAACGAAGTTGTCCGTATGGGCAGAATAGAGCGGTGAGAAGTTTACCGAATAGAAATAGGAGCGAATATATGGGTATTGTAAATAAGATGTTCGGAACACATAGTGAAAGGGAGTTAAAGAGAGTCTATCCTATCGTGGATAAGATAGAAGCATTGCGCCCGTCTATGATGGAGTTGACCGATGAACAGTTGAGAGGCAAGACAAAGGAGTATAAAAAGAGACTGGAAGAGGGAGAAACTCTGGATCAGTTGCTGCCGGAGGCTTATGCTACCGTGCGTGAGGCAGCAAGAAGAGCAATCGGCATGGAGCACTATCGCGTTCAGTTGATTGGCGGTATTATTCTGCATCAGGGACGTATTTCAGAAATGAAGACTGGTGAAGGTAAGACATTGGTGTCTACATTGCCGGCATATTTAAATGCATTGGAAGGAAAAGGCGTTCATATCGTAACAGTAAATGACTATCTGGCTCAGCGTGACGCGGAGTGGATGGGAAAGGTGCATGAGTTTTTGGGACTTACCGTAGGTGTGGTCTTAAATTCCATGGACAATAAGGAACGTAGAGAGGCTTATGCGTGTGACATTACTTATGTTACCAATAATGAGCTTGGTTTTGATTATCTGCGTGATAATATGGTTATTTATAAAGAACAGCTGGTACAGCGTGATTTGCATTATGCAATTATCGACGAGGTAGACTCTGTTTTAATCGACGAAGCAAGAACTCCGCTTATTATTTCCGGACAAAGTGGAAAGTCTACCAGCCTGTATGAAGCCTGTGATGTTCTGGCAAGACAGATGGAACGTGGAGAAGATATGCCGGAATTTTCCAAGATGGATGCTATCATGGGAATCGAACAGGAAGAGACCGGAGACTTTATTGTAAACGAAAAGGATAAGGTAGTAAATCTTACCGAGCAGGGTGTGAAGAAGGTAGAGCAGTTCTTCAAGATTGAGAATCTTGCGGATGCAGACAATCTGGAGATTCAGCACAATATTATCCTTGCACTTCGTGCGCACAACCTGATGTTCCGCGACCAGGACTATGTAGTTCAGGATGATAAGGTCATGATTGTAGATGAATTTACGGGACGTATCATGCCGGGGCGCCGCTATTCCGATGGTCTGCATCAGGCGATTGAAGCAAAGGAACACGTAAAGGTAAAACGCGAGAGCAAGACTTTAGCGAACATTACCTTCCAGAACTTCTTTAATAAATATGAGAAAAAATGTGGTATGACAGGTACTGCTTTGACAGAGGAAAAGGAATTCCGTGATATTTACGGAATGGATGTTATTGAGATTCCTACCAATAAGCCGGTCATCCGTCAGGATTTACAGGATGCAGTATATAAGACCAAGAAGGAAAAGTTCCATGCAGTAGTACAGGAAATCGAAGAAGCACACGCAAAGGGACAGCCGGTATTGGTTGGTACCATTACGATTGAGACCTCCGAGCTTATCAGCGGCATGCTGAAAAAGAGGGGTATTCAACACAAAGTCCTGAATGCGAAGTTCCATGAGCTGGAAGCGGAAATCGTAGCAGAGGCAGGTCGGCACGGCGCAGTTACTATCGCAACCAACATGGCAGGCCGTGGTACGGATATTAAGCTGGATGATGATGCCAAGGAAGCCGGAGGACTTAAGATTATCGGTACAGAGCGTCACGAATCCAGACGTATTGATAACCAGCTGCGTGGACGTTCCGGACGTCAGGGTGACCCGGGACAGTCACAGTTCTTCATTTCTCTGGAAGATGACTTGATGCGTCTGTTCGGTTCTGAGAAGCTTATGAGTATGTTTAATACCTTAGGTGTTCCGGAAAATGAGCAGATTCAGCACAAGATGCTGACCAATGCCATTGAAAAGGCACAGATGAAGATAGAGAGCAACAACTTTGGAATTCGTAAAAACCTGTTGGAATATGACCAGGTCATGAATGAACAAAGAGAGATTATTTATGCAGAAAGACGCCGCGTATTAGATGGCGAGAGTATGCGTGATGTTATTTATAAGATGATTACTGACCGGGTGGAAAATACAGTAGATACCTGTATTTCTGCAGACCAGGAAAGCGACGAATGGGATTTGAATGAATTGAATCAGCTGCTGATTCCGATTATTCCATTGAAGCCGGTAACTGCCGAAGATGTAAAGGGTATCAAGGCAAATGAACTGAAACATCGTCTGAAAGAACAGGCTGTAAAGCTGTACGAGGCGAAGGAATCAGAATTCCCGGAACCGGAGGCGGTGCGTGAACTGGAACGTGTGGTTCTGCTTAAGGTAATTGACCGTAAGTGGATGGACCATATTGATGATATGGACCAGCTGCGTCAGGGAATTGGATTACAGGCATACGGACAGAGAGACCCATTGGTAGAATACAAAATGTCAGGCTATGATATGTTTGATGACATGATTGCCAATATTCAGGAAGATACGGTGCGCCTGTTGTTCCACGTAAGAATTGAGCAGAAGGTAGAAAGAGAGCAGGTTGCCAAGGTAACGGGAACTAACCGTGATGATTCCGCACAGAAAGGTCCGAAGAAGCGTGAAACCGCTAAGGTATATCCGAATGACCCATGTCCATGCGGAAGTGGTAAGAAGTATAAGCAGTGCTGTGGAAGAAAATAAGAGATAAAAAGTGCAGGATGGCAGTATGGACAGTATTTGGGAATTGTGTGAGAGGCTCGAAATACCGGGCGAAATAGCAGAGCAGGTAGTACAGTTTGACAACCGATTTGACTATGGAAGTATTGATATTCCCATGAAAAAGCTCTTTGCCGAAGAAACTTGGGAGGAAGGAAGAGCGGAAATCAAGGGTGTTCTGGGAGAGGACCCGAAGGGAATCGGGATACTTGCCTGTATGTTAAAGTGTGCATTGCAGACATACGATGACTACCGTAAGCTTGGCATTAATGAACAGATATATCTGGATACCATGAAATGTTTTCCGAGATTTATCAAAGAACATAAGGTGAGCTATGGAATCTACGGATTTGACAGAGATTTTTGGACTGCAAGGCAGATTGCCGGGAAGCTATTGCGCATTGGTGAACTGGAGTATGAAATGAGAAATGTGGAAGGACAGCGTTTTATCAGCATTCATATTCCCTCAGATACGAAGCTGAAAAAAGAACTGCTGGCAAGGTCTTATGATGAAGCAAGGCTGCTGATAGCAAGAGTTTTCCCCGAATATAAGAAGGCGGATATGAAATGTGAATCCTGGCTGCTTGCACCGGCGCTTCAAAGACTGCTTCCGGAAGGCTCGAATATTTTGGAATTCCAGAAGTCCTTTGAGATAGAAAAGGTAGAGGAAGATGCGAAGGATGTCATGGAATGGGTCTTTCAAAATCCACATTTGTCCTTGGAGGAAGCTCCGGAAAACACGTCTTTACAGCGGAAGATGAAGCAGTATCTTTTGCAGGGCGGAAAAGTCGGAATTGCATTCGGAAAATTATTAGAGCCGGGATTTCGGTAATAGCAGGTAGAAAAGTTCATCGGGCAGAGCCGGAAATATCTGGTGGCTGCCCGATTTTTGGGAGAAAAAAGGGAAGAAAAATGGCTGCAAAAGAATATAAATATGTAAAACACAGTGATAAACAGCGTGCCATGATATTAGAAACAGCTGAGCGGTTGTTTATGGAAAATGAGATTAAGGACATCAGCATGGCGCAGATTGCGAAGGAGTGCTGTATTACAAGAGCGACGCTTTACCGGTATTTTGAAAATAAGGATGCTATCGTGTGGGAGATTTATATTTCCTTTAACAAGATAACGGCAGAGAAGGCACAGCAGATGCAGAGGAAGAAGAGGTTGTCTGCCTATGAAAGAATTGCGTTGCATTTACGTGGAATGTTAGATATATTTATCGAAATGCCGGAATTTTATAAGTTTTTCTTTCATTTTAGCAAAGAATATTTGAATAATCAGATGTATCCGGATACGATTTATACCAGAGAATTGTTTGAGACAACAGGAGTAACTTCTGGCTCTACGGTGGCATATATGATAGAAAATTTTGATGATGGGTCTATAAGAGAGGGGCTTGACCCTAAAACGACAGGGGTATCCATTGCATATGGTGCATTTGGTTTAATTCAGGTAATTTATAATAACAAAGATAGTATTCCTTTAAAGTATGGAATATCACCAGTTCGGGTATTGGTAAATGGAATGAAGAACATGCTTGTTGCTGTGAAAAGAGAAGGCTATCATTCAGAATTTGCAGAACATATCTGGGATGATATAGAACTGTAGAGAGGAGATATAGAGATATATCTTCTTTTTTTGTACGTAAATATATAAAAATTAAACATAGTGTATATTTTACATAAATTTAACATTAAACAGCGTGTATATTTTACATAAGGGAATTATAATCTCCTTTGTAATAAAACAATATTTATTTAAATGAAGGAGAAAACTATGATTAAGAACAAAAGAGGTCTGGCAGTAATCGCTACCATAATGGCATTTGCAGTAATGACAACAGCAGGATGTGGAACAAAGGAAAACACAGGAAAAGAAAACACAACGAAAGAGGCAACAGAAAATGACGTTACTGCGGAAAGTGAAGCAGTAGAGTGGCCGGAAGAAATTACATTGGTACAGATGCCAAATGAAAATAATCCTAACGCAGGACAGAAGCATGATGAATTCCGTCAGGAGTTGGAAGAATATCTTGGGATTAAGGTAAACGAAATGGAAGGTACCGACTATTCGGTAGGAATTGAAGGAATGGCGAGCGGTAACATAGATGTTATGCTGGTAAGTCCTATGAGCTACTATCAGGCAAAGGAGCGTGCCGGAGCAGAGCTTCTGGTAAGTACACCAATGGCAGACGATTATTATACTGTATTTATTACACAGGCAGATAATGAAGAGATTAATTCTTTAGAGGATTTGAAGGGTAAGAGCTTTGCTTTTGTAGACCAGGCATCTTCCTCCGGATATATGTATCCAAAAGCAAAATTAGTAAAGGATTTGGATTTGAATTCGGATTTGTTAGAAAATAGTGATTATTTTTTCAGCACAGTAGCGTTTGCAGGGCAGCATCAGACCGTGGCAACAGGTGTTTCTATGGGAGATTATGATGCCGGTGCAGTTGCAGCATCTGTTTTAGAGCAGATGGAAGAAGCAGGAGCTATAGATGCGTCTACCATAAAAATAATTGATCAGACAGATACAATTCCGAATCCGGCTTATGTAATACGTGGAGATTTGCCAGAAGATTTAAAGAGCAAGATAAAAGAATTTTTCTTAAGTTATGATAATGAGGATTATTTTGAGCAGATACATGGTGATAAGTCTATTCGTTTCGTAGATGTGACAGAAGATGATTATAAAATAATTTATGATACGTTAGAAGCGCTTGGTATTGATGGAGAGGCAGAATAATGGAAAAAAAGAAACCTTTATTGAAAATCAGAAATTTAAAAAAGAGCTATGATGAACAGACCATGGCATTAAAAGGAATCTCCATTGATTTTTATCCGGGAGAATATGTGGTAGTTATCGGACCTTCAGGTTCTGGTAAATCTACCTTTATTCGATGTATTAATCGGATGATTGACCCGACGGAAGGAACGATTGAATTTGAAGGGCAGGCAGTAGAAAAGCTGAAAGGAAAAAAACTGCGTGTTGTTCGTGCAAAAATCGGTATGATTTTTCAGAATTATAATTTGGTCGGAAGAACAAATGTAATTAAAAATGTTATGCATGGCAGACTAGGACAGATGCCGTTGTGGAAAAGTGTGCTTGGATTGTATGTGGAAGAAGATAAGAGAGAAGCAATGGAGCTCTTGAAGCAGGTGGGATTATCGGAACAAGTTTATAAGCGGGCAGATGCGCTTTCTGGCGGACAGATGCAGAGGGTTGGAATCTGCAGAGCTCTTTTGCAGCATCCGAAAATTTTGCTGGCCGATGAACCGATTGCATCTTTGGATCCGAAGTCAGCAGATATTGTAATGGATCAACTGCATGAGATTACAACAAAGCGTGGACTGACCTGTATCGTCAACCTGCATCAGGTAGATTATGCGAAGCGTTATGCAACCCGCATTGTGGGCATTAAGTCGGGGCAAATTGTTTATGATGGCTCTCCAGAAGACTTGACAGATGAGATTATTGCTGATATTTATGCGGGGAAGGAAGAAAGGATGAAGCCTGAAAAGGAAAATATAGTAGCTGCATCTTCTTTGCAATTCCGGACTGAGGAGGGGTGAAGATGGAGGATAAGAAAGCAAAGGAAGTAAAAAGTGTCCCGTTGCAGATGGGACTTGCCGGAAAAGGAATTCTTATCACAGGGAGCATCGTTTTGGTATTTGTTTTATGTATGATGTATCTTGAAATTTCACCATGGGAGGCGGTGACAGGCTTTCCGGAGTTTATAAACTTTTTTGTGACAAAATTTTTGCCGCCAACTTTTGACAACATAATGGAATATATTCCGGTAGTTTTTGATACCGTATTGTTTGCTATAGTGGGAACATACTTGTCTGCGTTTCTTGCATTTGTGTGTGGACTTTTGATGAATGAAAAGACAAATCATATCGTTCCTCTTAGAATTTTGGTACGAGGAATTATTTCTTTTCTTCGTAATGTACCGGTGCTGATTTGGGCATCTATTCTGGTTTATATTTTTGGGGTGGGAGAAATTGTAGGTTTGATTGCATTGGTTATTGCCACACTTGGTTTTCTGGCACGTAGTTATGCGGAAAGTATTAACGAGATTGCCGGAAGCCATCTGGAAGCACTAGAGGCTTCTGGTGCCAGTTATTGGCAGGTGTTGTGGCATGGCTTGATTCCGGAATTTGTTCCATCATGGATAAATTGGACGCTGTTTTCCTTTGAAATTAATATTCGCGCTTCTGCAATATTGGGTATGGTAGGAGCAGGAGGTATCGGTGTTCTGGTACAGACTAATTTGAAATTGTTTCATTATCAGGAAGCATGCGCTATTATTATCATTATTATTGGAATCGTGCTTTTAACAGAAGCTGTTACAAATAAAGCCCGCAGGCTGATACATTAAAGGAAGAGAAAAATGGAAAAAGTGAGAATAACTCCTCGTGGAGAAAATATAAAAAAAGTGGTTTTGGTAGTTGTACTGTTTTTGGTCTTTGTGCTGAGTGTAGGTGGTCTTGGAGTGGATTTACAAAAATTTGTAGAGCGTCTTTCTAATATTATACCGGTGTTTTCCCGTATGGCAGCCATTGATTTGTCAGTATTACCGGATGCGATGCTTGGAATGTTAACTTCGCTGACGATAGCATTTGTATCAGTATGTATTGGTGCGTTAATTTCGCTGGTACTTTCTTTTTTGGCAGCTGCAAATATTGCTCCGAGTAAAATTTTGGCTGCTTTGATTAAGGGGTGTGTTGCAATTATTCGTGCGGTGCCGGCACTGGTATGGGTTTTGATGGTAGTAGCAGGAATTGGTTTTGGTAATACCGGTGGCATGATAGGTCTGATTTTTCCTGTAGTTGGATATTTGACGAAAAGTTTTGCTGCAACCATTGAAGAACAGGGAACCGGGCTGATTGAGGCGTTACGTTCTACCGGGGCATCTTGGGTTGACATTGTGTTGAAATGCCTATTGCCCACTGTATTGCCAGCATTTGTATCGTGGATTGCCATAAGACTGGAGGGAAATATGGCAGAAAGTATTTCTCTTGGAATGGTAGGCGTAAGCGGTATCGGTGCTTTATTAAACAGGGCCATTTATCAGTATAATTATGGTGTTATAACAACGCTGATACTGATTATTTTTATCTCTATGTTTTTATTGGAAATGGGAAGTAATTTTTTGAAGAAGAAAATTCATGCGGGAACATAAGAAAGGAAATGGATAAATAATGTTAGATTATGAAAGAAATTGGGTACGTTTGCCACTGCAGAATGCCAGTAATGTAAGAGAACTTGGTGGTTATCCGGTGAAGGATGGGGGGCAGACCGTATATCGCCGTTTTCTGAGAGCGGATGATATTAGTTCCCTTACAGAGGAAGAAGTAGATTTTCTGCTGGGATATGGTGTGCACATGGTTGTGGATTTGCGTAGTGATGCTGAGGCAAAAAAATTTCCAGATCGTTTGATGGGAATAGAAGGAGTAGAATATGTAAGAATTCCTTTTTTGGGAAGAGATATCGTAGATGCTACTCAGGTTAGAACAGAAGATTTGAAAATGGGACTTGGTACATTATATGCAGGAATGCTGGAAAATAAGGAAGTCAGCAAAGAAATTTTTGAATCCATAGAAAGTGCACCGGAAGGCTGTGTGCTATTTCATTGCAGTGCAGGAAAGGACAGAACCGGTGTATTAGCAATGCTGCTCATGAGTCTTGCGGGAGCAGACAGGCAGGACTGTATGACGAATTATGCGCAGTCCTATACGAATCTGTGTCGGAAGCCGGAATTTGCAAACATTAATTTGAATGAGGAGTATGCAAATTATGGCAGTATGATGTATTCTGAGCCAGAGACAATAGGTGAGTGTTATGATTTGATGATGGAAAGATATGGTTCTACAGAAAATTATTTAAAGAGCTGTGGACTGAAAGAAGAGCAGATAGAAAGAATTAAGGAACGACTTCTAGTATAAGAGTAGCTAATAGAAAAAAGTACAGAACAAACATTCGATTTGTTCTGTACTTTTTTATTATATTCTGTTATAATGAGGAGCAGATAAGACAAACTAAGTATATATGAAAATGAATTCATAAAGGAGATAATTTCATGGATCATTTTGAACTAGTATCACAATATAAACCAACAGGAGACCAGCCTCAGGCAATCGAGCAACTGGTAAAAGGGTTTCAAGAAGGAAATCAGTTTCAGACGTTACTGGGTGTTACCGGTTCCGGTAAGACCTTTACGATGGCGAATATTATTCAGCAATTAAATAAACCAACATTAATTATGGCACATAATAAGACCCTGGCTGCACAGCTCTATGGGGAGTTCAAGGAGTTTTTCCCGAATAATGCGGTGGAGTATTTTGTGTCCTATTATGATTACTATCAGCCGGAAGCCTATGTGCCTTCCAGTGACACCTATATTGCCAAGGATTCTGCTGTCAATGAAGAAATTGATAAGCTAAGACTGTCTGCTACGGCGGCGTTGATAGAACGGAAAGACGTTATCATCATATCCAGCGTGTCATGCATTTATGGTCTGGGTGAACCGGAGAACTTTGAAAAAATGATGGTATCCCTGCGTCCGGGAATGCAGAAGGATAGAGATGAGGTTATTCGAAGTCTCATTGACACACAATATACCAGAAATGATATGGACTTTCAGCGAGGAACTTTCCGGGTAAGGGGAGATGTGTTGGAGATTTTCCCGGCAGACCGTGGTGAGACTGCTGTCCGGGTAGAGTTTTTCGGAGATGAAATTGACCGGATTACAGAGATTGATGTACTGACCGGAGAGATAAAGAGCCGGTTGGAGCATATCAGTATTTTCCCGGCATCTCATTACGTGGTGCCCCAGGAAAAGATTAATCAGGCAGCAATCGAGATTGAAAAAGAATTAGAAGAGCGGGTAAAGTATTTCAAGAGTGAGGATAAATTGTTAGAAGCACAGCGAATTGCAGAGCGAACTAACTTTGATATAGAGATGTTGAAGGAGACTGGATTTTGCAGTGGTATTGAGAATTACTCCAGACATCTGGCAGGACTGCCGGAGGGAGTGCCGCCAAATACCCTGCTGGATTATTTTCCGGAAGAATTTTTAATGATTGTAGACGAATCCCATATTACGATTCCGCAGGTACGAGGCATGTATGCGGGGGACCAGTCCAGAAAGACCACGCTTGTAGACTATGGGTTTCGTCTGCCTTCTGCCAAGGACAATCGTCCTTTGAATTTTGAAGAATTTGAGAGTAAAATAGACCAGATGCTGTTCGTATCTGCAACGCCAAATGTTTATGAGAAGGAGCACGAGCTGCTGCGGGCAGAGCAGATTATCCGTCCTACGGGACTGTTGGACCCAGAGGTGGAGGTAAGACCGGTAGAAGGGCAGATTGATGACCTGATTGGCGAGGTGAATAAGGAGATTGCAAACAAGCACAAGGTACTTATCACCACCCTGACAAAGAAGATGGCAGAGGATTTGACGGATTACATGCGAGAGATAGGAATTCGTGTAAAATATCTCCATTCTGATATTGACACACTGGAACGTGCCGAGATTATCCGAGATTTGCGGCTGGATGTCTTTGATGTACTGGTGGGAATCAACCTTTTACGAGAAGGACTGGATATACCCGAGATTACGTTGGTTGCGATTTTGGACGCGGACAAGGAAGGATTCCTTCGTTCCGAAACCTCGCTGATTCAGACAATAGGACGTGCGGCACGTAATTCGGAGGGGCATGTTATCATGTATGCAGACACTATTACAGATTCTATGCGGGTAGCCATTGATGAAACGAACCGACGCCGTGGTATTCAGCAGGAATATAATAAGGAACACGGCATTACACCGCAGACAATTCAAAAGTCAGTAAGAGATTTGATTAGCATTTCTAAGAAGGTTGCCAAGGAAGAGTACGAGTTCAAGAAGGATCCGGAGTCTATGAGCAAGAAAGAATTAGAGAAGCTGATTGCTGATGTACAAAAGAAGATGCAGTCTGCGGCAGCAGAACTGAACTTTGAGGCAGCAGCAGAGTTACGTGACAAGATGGTTGAGTTGAAAAAGAATCTGCGTGATATGTAGCGGACAACAAAAAGTCACTGGTATGGAAATGAACGGATATAGAAGTGATGGAAGATAGCGTAAGTCAGATATAGAAGAAAAAGAAGGAGTTACAAAATGGCAGAAAGAAAATACATTAAAATACGAGGGGCCAACGAACACAATCTGAAAAATATAGATGTGGATATTCCCAGAAATGAGTTGGTGGTGCTTACCGGTTTAAGCGGCTCTGGTAAGTCATCTCTGGCATTTGACACCATATATGCGGAGGGACAGAGACGTTATATGGAGTCTTTGTCCTCCTATGCAAGGCAGTTTTTAGGACAGATGGAAAAGCCAAATGTAGAAAAGATTGAGGGATTGTCTCCTGCAATTTCCATAGACCAGAAGTCTACTAACCGTAACCCGCGTTCCACGGTAGGAACCGTTACAGAGATATACGATTATTTTCGATTATTGTATGCAAGAGTTGGAATTCCTCACTGTCCAAACTGTGGAAAAGAGATAAAAAAGCAGAGCGTAGACCAGATGGTAGACCAGATTATGACTTTACCGGAGCGAACCAGGATTCAACTGCTGGCGCCGGTAGTACGGGGAAGAAAGGGAACCCATCAGAAGCTGTTAGAGCAGGCAAAACGCAGCGGTTATGTCCGTGTACAGGTAGATGGCAATACGTATGAGCTGACAGAAGAGATTCCGTTAGAGAAAAATATCAAGCACAATATTGATATTGTAGTAGACCGTTTGGTAGTAAAGGAAGGAATTGAAAAGCGTCTGACGGATTCCATTGAAAGCGTATTGGAGCTGGCAGATGGACTTATGACAGTGGATGTAATAGATGGAGAGCCGATACATTTTTCCCAGAGCTTTTCCTGTCCGGACTGTGGCATCAGCGTTGACGAAATTGAACCGAGAAGCTTTTCCTTTAACAATCCCTTTGGAGCCTGCCCGGAGTGTTTTGGTCTTGGCTACAAGATGGAATTTGATGAAGATTTGATGCTACCGGACAAGTCCTTAAGCATTGCGGGAGGCGCCATTCAGGTCATGGGGTGGCAGTCCTGTACCGACCCGTCCAGCTATACCTATGCAACACTGAAGGCGTTGTCCGAAGAATACAAGTTTGATTTGAGTACGCCTTATCAGGATTTACCGAAGAAGATACGGAACATGCTGCTGCATGGAACAGATGGAAGAGTGGTAAAGGTTCATTACAAGGGCCAGCGTGGTGAAGGCGTTTATGACGTGGCATTTGAGGGCTTGATTCGCAATGTACAGCGGAAATACCGGGAAACAAGTTCTGATATCATTAAGCAGGAATATGAGACCTTCATGCGGATTACGCCGTGTCATGTATGCGGTGGGCAGCGTTTGAAAAAGGAATCTCTGGCGGTAACTGTTTCTGAAAAAAATATCTACGAAGTGACATCTATGTCCATTAAAAAATTGCAGGTATTCCTGAAAAATATGGAGCTGACGAAACAGCAGCTTCTGATTGGTGACCAGATTTTAAAGGAAATCAAGGCAAGAGTAGGATTTCTATCAGAAGTAGGCTTGGAATATCTGACGTTGTCCCGTGCTACCGGAAGCCTCTCTGGAGGAGAAGCCCAAAGAATCCGTCTGGCGACACAGATTGGCTCCGGGTTGGTTGGAGTTGCCTATATTCTTGACGAACCAAGTATCGGACTGCACCAGCGGGATAATGATAAACTGCTGTCAGCATTGAAGAATTTACGTGATTTGGGAAATACACTGATTGTAGTAGAGCATGATGAAGATACTATGCGGGAAGCGGATTACATTGTGGATATCGGACCGGGAGCAGGAGAACACGGTGGACATCTGGTAGCCCAGGGAACGGCAGAAGAGATTATGAAGAATCCGGATTCCATTACAGGAGCTTACTTAAGTGGAAGGATACAGATTCCGGTTCCGGAGAAGAGAAGAAAGCCCACCGGATGGCTGAAAATAAAGGGAGCGCAGGAGAATAACCTGAAGAATATTAATGTAAACATTCCGTTGGGAGTCATGACCTGTATTACCGGGGTGTCCGGTTCCGGAAAATCTTCTCTTACCAATGAGATTTTATATAAACGTCTGGCGCATGATTTGAATCGTGCAAGAACCATTCCGGGAAAGCATAAGTCCATGGAAGGATTGGACCAGTTAGATAAGGTTATTGACATTGACCAGTCACCCATTGGAAGAACTCCACGCTCCAATCCGGCTACCTATACCGGAGTGTTTGACCAGATTCGTGATTTATTTGCGGCAACGCCGGATGCAAAAGCTAAGGGATATGCCAAAGGCAGATTCAGTTTTAATGTGAAGGGCGGACGCTGTGAAGCCTGTGCCGGAGACGGAATTTTAAAGATTGAAATGCATTTTCTCCCGGATGTATATGTACCATGCGAGGTGTGTCATGGACAGCGCTACAACCGTGAAACCCTGGAAGTAAAGTACAAGGGAAAGAGTATTTATGACGTACTGGATATGACCGTAGAAGAGGCAATGACTTTCTTTGAAAACGTGCCTTCCATTCGAAGAAAAATTGAAACACTGTACGATGTAGGATTGTCCTACATTAAGCTGGGACAGCCATCTACGGAGCTTTCCGGAGGAGAAGCACAGCGTATCAAGCTTGCCACAGAGTTGAGTAAACGCAGTACCGGAAAGACGATATACATTTTGGACGAGCCTACTACAGGACTTCATTTTGCTGATGTTCATAAGCTGACGGAGATTTTACAGCGTCTGGCAGAAGGAGGAAATACCGTGGTTGTTATCGAACACAATCTGGATGTAATTAAGACGGCAGATTACATTATTGATATGGGACCGGAAGGCGGTGACGGAGGCGGAACTGTGGTTGCCAAGGGAACACCGGAGGAAGTGGCGAAAGTGCCGGAGTCATATACAGGAAAATATATCAAAAAATATTTGAAATAATAATAGTTAAAATAATAATAGTTAAAATGACAATCTGAGATAAAAGTAATAGAAAAAGGGTGCCTTGCCGGTTTGGCGAAGCACCCTTAAAAAAATGGCTGCCCTTTTGGACAGCCTTACTTTCGGGGAGTACCTCCTGGATTCTAACGAACCCAGGAAGCATGAGTTATGAAAAATTATATTAGCTTATTAGCTAGTACGTTTATTAGTATAAACGGAGAATGTGACGTATGTGTGAAAAAACAGAGAAAAAAATAGAAAAATTATAAAAAAATCATAAACTTTTTAAAGGTTTTATTTCCCAAAGTTTAAAAAAAGACGTTTTTTTACATTTTAGAAAAAAATGCTTTGAAAATTCCCTATTATTGTATATAATGTAATTATATATGGAAAAATAGAATTATTATGTTCAGATAGAGATGAAAGGGGAACAATCATGATTTCGACAGATATTGGAATTGATTTAGGTACAGCAAGTATCCTTGTATATATAAGAGGCAAAGGTGTTGTGTTAAAAGAGCCGTCTGTTGTAGCATTTGACAGAGATACCAATAAAATTAAGGCGATTGGCGAAGAAGCAAGACTAATGTTAGGAAGAACACCGGGAAATATTGTAGCAGTAAGACCACTTCGCCAGGGTGTCATTTCTGATTACAGAGTGACAGAACAGATGCTGCGCTACTTTATTCAGAAAGCAATGGGTAAAAAGAGCTTCCGTAAGCCGCGTATCAGCGTTTGTGTTCCAAGTGGAGTAACAGAAGTTGAAAAAAAGGCAGTAGAAGATGCTACCTATCAGGCAGGAGCCAGAGAGGTATCTATTATTGAAGAGCCAATCGCAGCAGCAATCGGTGCAGGAATTGATATTGCAAAGCCTTGTGGAAATATGATTGTAGATATTGGAGGAGGTACTGCGGATATTGCAGTTATCTCACTGGGAGGAACGGTAGTAAGTACTTCCATAAAGATTGCCGGTGATGATTTTGATGAAGCAATCGTTCGTTATATGAGAAAGAAACATAATCTTCTGATTGGTGAGAGAACCGCAGAGGATATTAAGATAAAAATCGGAACCTGTTTCCCGCTGGCTCAAAATGATACCATGGATGTAAGAGGACGTAATCTGGTAACAGGTCTTCCGAAAACCGTAACCGTATCTTCAGAGGAGACAGAAGAAGCGTTAAGAGAAGCAACGCTTCAAATAGTAGAAGCCGTTCACAGTGTATTGGAAAAGACACCGCCGGAACTGGCAGCAGACGTTGCAGATCGGGGAATTGTATTGACCGGAGGAGGCGCATTGCTTCGTGGACTGGAAGAATTGATTGAGGATAAGACAGGAATCAATACCATGACAGCGGAAGAACCGATGACATGTGTTGCAATCGGAACCGGAAAATATGTAGAATTTTTATCAGGCAAAAGAGACGAATAATTTATTAAGAATACAAAGGAGAGGTCCATATGGTAAAAGGGTTATATACTGCGTATACAGGATTGATAAATCAGCAGAACAGATTAGATGTATTAACGAACAATCTTGCCAATTCTGCAACGAATGGATACAAAAAGGAAGGGACTACATCACAGTCCTTTGCGGATACTTTAGCAATTAAAATCAAAGATACTTCGGATTATAGACTGCCTAAGAAGTTAGGAGAAATTAGTCTGGGAGTGAAAATCGGTGAGAACTATACGGATTATGACCAGGGTTCTTTCCGTGTGACTGATAATGTATATGACATAGCATTGGATGGTGATGGATTCTTTGCTATTTCCTTTACCAATAAAGACGGAGAAACATCCGTAAAATATACCAGAGATGGAGCCTTTACGGTGAATCGGGAAGGCTATCTGATGACAAAGGATGGAGACTTTGTTTTAAATCAGGCGGCAGCGAATGCAGGCAATCCGGGGCAGGAAGGATATGTAAGAGTAGACCCGAATGTGGAGCTTGTGATTGATGAAGCAGGATATCTGTATCAGAATGGTGCACAGATTGGACAGATTGGTGTGGTAGATGTTGCGGATTATGATTATCTGCAAAAGTACGGTGAGAATATGTATGACTTGGTCGAGGGTGGACAGATACAGCCATCCCAAGCGAAAGTAGTACAGGGAACTTTGGAAATGTCTAATGTAAATGTGGTTTCAGAAATGGTAGAGATGATAACCATATCCAGAGCGTTTGAGAGCAATCAGAAAATTATTCAGACCATTGATGAAACATTAGATAAAGCAGTAAACAATATTGGTAGCGTTTAGAAAGGGGTTGAAGTAATATGATGAGATCATTATGGTCTGCAGCATCCGGAATGACTTCCCAGCAGACAGCAGTAGATACCATCGCAAATAATCTTGCAAATGTAAATACCGTAGGGTATAAGAATGAGAAGGCAGAGTTTAAAACTTTGTTGTACCAAACTCTTCAGACAAGAACAACATCTGCAAACGGAGAGGAAAAGCCGATTCCGGCGCAGGTAGGACTTGGAACAAGAGTGGCTTCTATTACCTCAAGTTTCAAACAGGGCTCAATGCTGGCCAGCGAAAGTGACACTGCTTTCGCGATAGACGGAGATGGATTCTTTGCAGTACGTGGAGCAGATGGAAATACTTATTATACCCGTAACGGAGATTTTAAACTGAGTGTAAATGCAGATTCTTCTTTGACACTGGTAACTTCAGACGGATATGCAGCCTTAGATAGCAATGGAAATCCGATTAATATTCCGGCAGGCGTCAACACCAGCAGACTGGTGATTTCAACAGACGGTCAGTTCGGTTATCAGGACGCGGAAGGAAATTATTTTTCTCTGAATCAGCAGTTAGGTGTATTTCAGTTTAATAATCCGGCGGGATTAGAAAAACTGTCCAACAGTTTATTAGAAGTCACAGATGCATCCGGAGCACCGATTAACGAAGCGACTGCCAATAATATTGTCAGAAGTAATATCCGCGCAGGATATTTGGAAGGCTCTAATGTGCAGGTAGCAGATGAAATGGTAAATCTGATTGTGGCACAGAGAGCATATGAGATGAACTCTAAGGCAATTCAGGCAGCAGATGATATGTTGGGACAGGCAAATCAGTTGAAACGATAGTGACAGGTAACTGAAAGGAAGAATACATATGAGTCTTGATATAGGAAATATAAGTGCGTTATATAATACCAATAATGTTTCAGAAACAACCAATAAGTTGGAAGATACATTGAAATCAGATTTATCCAATGCAACAGATGATGAATTGATGGATGTGTGCAAGGACTTTGAAGCTTATTTTACTGAGCAGATGTTCAAGGCAATGCAGAAAATGATTCCAGAGTCTGAGGATGATACATCTTCCTACACCAAGCAGATGCAGGATTACTACAAGGAACAGATGGTTCAGGTCATGGCAGAGAATTCTACAGAAGGCCAGGGACTTGGAATTGCCCAGATATTGTATGAGCAGATGAAACGCAATTATGGTTTGGAATAAGTAGAATGATAAAAAGAATTC
Organism: uncultured Eubacteriales bacterium; assembly: GCA_949292785.1. Lineage (GTDB taxonomy): Bacteria > Bacillota > Clostridia > Lachnospirales > Lachnospiraceae > Petralouisia. Next base: position 66,958 of record CASFBK010000008.1, on the reverse strand, counting down.
CGCATGCGGGATTCTTTTTTGCTCTATAGGAAATACCATTATAGGAATGGAGAGTATTGCGGTGGAAGTATTGACAGGATATGTGGAACATATCGTATATCAGAATAAGGACAACGGATATACGGTTCTGAATCTGGTATGCGAAGAGGATGAGATTACCTGCGTAGGAATTTTTCATGGAATTTCAGAAGGAGAAAATATAGAAGTAAGGGGAGAGTATATTACACACCCTTCCTATGGATTACAGCTGAAAATGGAATCCTTTGAAGTGAAAGCGCCGGAGGATTTGATGTCCATTGAACGTTATCTGGGGTCAGGGGCTGTAAAGGGAGTGGGAGTTGCGCTGGCGGCAAGAATTGTACGAAGATTTAAGGAAGATACCTTCCGTATTATCGAAGAAGAACCGGAACGTCTGGTTGAGGTAAAGGGAATCAGCGAAAGAAAGGCAATGGAAATTGCAGAACAGGTGGAAGGAAAACGAGAGCTGCGTCAGGCTATGATTTTTTTGCAACAGTACGGCATTTCCCAAACCCTCGCCGTAAAAATATATCAGACCTATGGACAGGAGTTATATGGAATTTTAAAGGAAAATCCCTATCGCCTGGCAGATGATATACAGGGCGTTGGTTTTCGGATTGCGGATGAAATCGCATCCAGGGTAGGGATTCACACGGATTCTGATTTTCGTATCCGAAGCGGTATACTGTATACTTTATTGCAGGCAGCAGCGGAGGGACATACTTGCCTGCCCACAAGAGAGCTGACCATTCGTGCCAGTGAACTGTTGGACGTGGAGCCGGAGTATATTGAAAAGCACTATATGAATCTGGCGATAGATAAAAAGCTGGTCTTGAAAGAAACGGAAGGACAGCAGTATATATATGCGGCAACTTACTATTACATGGAAGCAAATACGGCAGCTATGTTGGAACAGCTGGATATTTTCTATGACGTGCCTGAAATTGAAATCAATGACAGAATACGAAAGATTGAACAGAGCACGGGAATGGAATTAGACGAGCTTCAGGCAGAGGCGGTAAAAGAAGCGGTTCGGAATGGATTAGTGATAATCACCGGTGGTCCGGGAACCGGAAAAACTACAACCATCAACACCATTATCCGTTACTTTGAAATGGAAGGTATGGACATTTTTCTGGCAGCTCCAACCGGAAGAGCGGCAAAAAGAATGAGTGAGACCACCGGATTTGAAGCTCGAACCATTCATCGAATGTTGGAATTAAATGGCGGTATGGAAGGAAATGCAGGATTTGAACGAAACGAGCAGAATCCGCTGGAAACAGATGTAATTATTATAGATGAAATGTCTATGGTTGACATAACATTGATGTGCGCACTGCTAAAGGCGGTAGCCGCCGGAACCAGACTGGTGCTGGTGGGAGACGTCAATCAGCTGCCCAGCGTAGGTCCGGGAAGCGTGTTAAAGGATATTATTGAGTCGGAACGGTTTCATGTGGTACGATTGAACAAGATTTTCCGTCAGGCTGCCCAAAGTGATATTATTGTCAATGCTCATAAGATAAATCGAGGGGAAGAAGTAGTTCTGGATAATAAGAGCATGGATTTCTTTTTCCTGAAGCGGTATGATGCCAATGTGATTATCAGTATTGTAATTCAGCTGATTCAGCAGAAGCTTCCAAAGTTCGTGGAGGCAACGCCCTATGATATACAGGTGTTGACGCCTATGCGAAAGGGACTGTTGGGGGTAGAACGGTTAAACGGTATTTTGCAGCAGTATCTGAATCCGGCAGATGACAAGAAGAAAGAAAAAGAGCATGGCGGCATTATCTTTCGGGAGGGAGACAAGGTCATGCAGGTAAAGAATAATTATCAGATAGAATGGGAAATCCGCAGTAAATACGGTTTGGCAATCGACAAGGGACTTGGAATTTTTAATGGTGATATGGGAGTCATTCGCAGTATTAACAGCTATCAGGAAAGTATGACCATCGAATTCGATGAAGGAAGAATGGTGGAGTATTCGTTTAAACAGTTAGATGAGCTGGAGCTTGCTTATGCCATCACCATACATAAGTCTCAGGGAAGTGAATATCCGGCAGTGGTAATACCGCTTTTAAGCGGTCCTCGGATGCTGATGAACCGAAATTTATTGTATACGGCAGTAACGCGTGCGAAAAAGTGTGTCACGCTGGTGGGAAATGATGTTACCTTTCAGGAGATGATTGGTAATGTCAGTGAACAGAAACGATATACGGGATTAAAAATGAGATTAAAGGAAAGATAAGTCAGGAGCGTGCCGATAAAAGTGCACGCTCTTGACTTTGCTTGTAAGGGAATGATATAGTATGAAGTATCAACGCGTTTCAGCGGTAAAGTAAAAAAGGAGGAGGTCCTTTATGAAGAAAAGGATAATATCGTTCATTCTTGCAGTGTCAGTGGCGGCAATGACTGCAGGCTGTGGACTGGTTGGAGGGCCGGATGCTGCAAAGGACAGAGGGGTACAGACAGCTTCCGAAGAAAAAGATGTATACAAAATAGGAATATGTCAGCAGATGGAACATCAGGCGTTAGACTCTGCAACCAAAGGGTTTCAGGATGCCTTGATAGAAAAGCTGGGGGAAGAAAAGGTAGAATTTGATTATCAGAATGCGCAGGGAGAGCAAACCAACTGCGCGTCTATTGCAACGAAATTTGTAAACAGTAATGTGGATTTGATTATGGCAAATGCAACGACCTCCCTGCAGGCGTGTGCAGCAGCCACAGCAGAGATTCCTATTGTGGGAACTTCAGTTACGGATTATGTGACTGCCGGCGTAGTAGAAAGTAATGAGGCGCCGGGAAGAAATGTAACAGGAACATCGGACCTTGCGCCCGTTGATAAGCAGATAGAATTACTACTGGAACTGGTACCGGATGCGAAAAAAGCCGGAATCCTTTACTGTTCCTCAGAAGCAAACTCTGTATATCAGGCAGAGAAGGCAGAGGAAGCATTGAAAGCGGAAAATATTGAAGTGGAACGTTATACGGTAGCAGATTCTAATGATATTCAGCAGGTAGTGACAAAAATGTCAGGCAGTTGTGATGTGATTTACATTCCGACGGATAATACCATTGCAAATAATATGGAGGGCGTAAAGAATATTACGGTTCCTGCCGGAATACCTGTTATCTGTGGGGAAGAGAATATGTGTGCAGTTGGCGGTCTGGCTACGTTAAGTATTTCATACTATAACATCGGATATAATGCAGGGCTTATGGCGTATGAAATCCTTGTGAATGGAAAGAATCCGGCAGATATGCCGATTGAATATGCAGATGAAGTAACTGTAAAATACAATGCAGATGTGGCAGCGGCTCTGGGAATGAAAATGCCGGAAGATATGATTGCCATCGAAAGAGAGGAATAATTATGATAAGTTCATTAATAAATGCCCTTCCCGGTTCCGTGGCGCAGGGACTTATTTGGGGAATTTTGGCAATCGGGGTGTATATCACCTTTAAAGTGCTGGATTATGCAGATTTGACGGTGGATGGCAGCATTGCTACAGGTGGAGCAGTAGCAGTTATGTGTATCCTGAATGGAACCAATCCATATATCGCATTGCTTCTGGCATTCGGTGCAGGTATGCTGGCAGGACTGGTTACGGGTATTTTCCATACGGTATTTGGAATTCCCACAATTTTGTCCGGTATCTTAACACAGTTAGGTCTGTACTCTATTAATATGCGTATCTTGGGGAAATCGAATCAGGCAATCAGTGTGGATGAGTTCGCGTTGAATGTAAGTCTGCGTTACATACCGGAATCCTGTATCAATACGGGGATATTCTGCCTGGTGATTATTTTATTGCTGTACTGGTTTTTCGGAACAGAGTTAGGTGCAGCAGTCCGTGCTACCGGATGTAATGAACGTATGGCAAAGGCGCAGGGAATTAACACCAGCGCCCAGAAAGTATTAGGACTGGTGCTTTCCAATGGACTGGTAGGTGTTTCCGGTGCTTTGTATGCGCAGTATCAGGGAAGTGCAGATGTCAATATGGGACGTGGCGCCATTGTAATTGGACTTGCAGCAGTGATTATCGGAGATGTAATATTCGGAAAAATGTTTCGAAATTTTGCGTTGCGCATGGTAGCATCTGTAATTGGAGCCATCATTTATTTTATTGCCATTGCCATTGTATTACAGCTGGGATTTTCCACCAACGACCTGAAGCTGTTTTCAGCCTTAATTGTAGCAATCTTTTTGGCAATTCCTTATCTGAAAAGCAAAAATGTAAGGAAAATACTTAAGAAAAAGATGGAAAAAATAAGAAAAAGACTTAACCGGAGAAAGGGGGAAAAGGCAAATGCTTAAAATCGAAAAGGTATTTAAGACCTTTAATCCCGGAACAATTAATGAAAAAAAGGCATTAACAGGGGTGGAACTTACCTTAAATGAGGGAGATTTCGTAACTGTTATTGGTGGAAATGGCGCTGGAAAGTCCACCATTCTTAATATGATAGCCGGTGTTTATCCAGTAGATGCCGGAAAGATATGGATTGATGATGTAGAAGTAACAGATTTGCCGGAGCATAAGCGGGCGAAATATTTAGGAAGGGTATTTCAGGACCCTATGACAGGAACAGCTGGGGATATGAACATCGAAGAAAATCTTGCCATTGCTGCGCGTCGCGGAAAAAAACGTTTTCTCGGCTGGGGCATTACCAATAAGGAAAAAGAAAACTATAAAGAGCAGTTGAAAATGTTGGATTTGGGACTGGAAGAACGAATGACAGCCAAGGTAGGCTTGCTGTCTGGCGGACAAAGACAGGCATTGACCCTTCTTATGGCATCGTTAAAGAAGCCAAAGCTGCTGCTTTTAGATGAACATACGGCAGCATTGGACCCGAAAACAGCAAAAAAGGTACTAGACCTTACGGAAGAAATTGTGGCAAGAGACCATCTTACTACCCTGATGATTACGCACAATATGAAAGATGCCATCCGTCTTGGTAATCGTCTGATTATGATGCATGAAGGAAAAGTTATTTATGATGTGTCAGGAGAAGAAAAGAAAAATCTCAAGGTGGCAGATTTGCTGGCGAAGTTTGAAGAAGTAAGCGGCGGAGAGTTCGCCAATGACAGAATGATATTGTCATAAAAGGCTATCCGGGGGCGAATTTGAACTATTTAAAGAATATTTAAGAAAAATTTTATAGAATACCCGGAGGAAATGTGCTAGTATAGAACTGTTTGAGAGAACTTTATAAAATATGAAGTTTCAAAAAGAAAATATTATACATTTATTATTTCCACGCAGATGTCCAATTTGCGATAAAGCGATGTTCTCTTCGGTCTTTATGAGAACAGAATTATGCTGTGCCGCCTGCAGAGAGATTCCGGAGTATGTAAAAGAGCCTGTGTGTAAGAAATGCGGAAAGCCCATAGAAAATGAATGGGCAGAATACTGCTATGATTGCAGAAAGCATCCGGGAGGTTTTGCGCAGGGCAAGGCATTGTGGATATATAAGGACCAGGTAAAAGAATCCATGTATCGGTTTAAATATCAGAATCGGCAGGAGTATGCCCGCTATTATGGCAGTGAAATTGTGCGGGTATATGGAGATTGGATGAAAAGGAACAAGATAGAGGCAATCGTTCCGATTCCGCTTCATTGGACCAAAAAGCGGCGGCGTGGATATAATCAGGCACAGTTACTGGCAGCAGAGATTGGAAAGCAGACAGGACTTCCGGTGTATCCGAAATTATTAAAAAGAATAAAAAAAACAAAAGCCCAGAAGAATTTGGATGAGACAGAGCGCAAAAATAATTTGAAAAAGGCTTTTAAAACGCAGGAAAATAAGGTACAATTAAGTCATATCTTATTGGTGGATGATATATATACCACAGGCAGTACCATAAATGAGGCTGCATTAGAATTAAAAAGGGCCGGTATAGAACAGGTATATTATGTCAGCGTCTGTATCGGGAGAGGATACTAGGAGGAAGAGATATGGAAGTAAAGAATTGTAAAGGGTGCGGAAGACTTTTCAACTATTTGCAGGGACCGCCATTATGTCCGGCGTGTACAGCTGATTTGGAAAATAAGTTTCAGCAGGTAAAGGATTATCTACGTGAGAATCCAAAGGCGCAGTTGAATCAGATTGCGGAAGATAATGACGTGAGCGTAAAGCAGATAAGGCAATGGGTAAGAGAAGAGCGGCTGACATTTACAGAGGAATCACAAATTACATTGGACTGTGAGAATTGTGGAGCACCAATACTCACCGGAAGATTTTGTGATAGATGCAGAGCAACTTTGAAGAATGAGTTAAGTGGTGCGATTAATCGGCCGGTGAGAAAAGAACCGCAGAAGCAGACGCGTGAACGAGAGAGAATGAGATTTCTTGATAACTAAGGAAAACTGCCGTAGTAACTCGCGGCAGTTTTTTTATCTTTCCTATTGAAGTAATGTGTGCTATAATAAAAAAGAGTGACTTCAAAAAGATGGACGGTGAGACCGATGTTAAATGAAGAACGTATTTGTATTATGACCAGAATGGCATCATATGAAGCTGGCGAAGGAAAAGAAGATATGCCAGTGAAGCAGTATTACCGGAAGGATTATGTGAGCTATCAGATGATAAGAACTCTGATATCATCTACCATATCCTTTGGTATTTTATTTTTGTTCTGGGGTATGTACAGTATGGAAAAAATAATGGAACAGCTGGCAGAAATGGACTTAATTCAATTTGGAATATCCATATTGATTAAGTACGTTATTTTTGTTGTGGTATATCAGGTGATTGCAGTCATTGTATACAACCGAAAGTACACCAAAGCGACAGCAGGAATGAAGAAGTATCATGCGGATATCAAACGAGTAATTAAGCTTCAGGAGAAGGAAGAAAAATTACAGCCGGCGGAGGAATGGGAATGACAAATATTTTAGAGTTACGTGAAAAATTGAGAGATTTTTATGGAAAATACGAAATATATGTAGTGACCGGGGGAAAGTTTATATTGGCGCTTGTTGCATTTTGGCTGATTAACAGCAACATGGGCTATATGGAAAAACTGGATAATCCTGCGGTTGTATTATTGCTTGCACTTTTGTGTGCGTTTTTACCGATTAACGGAAGTGTAGTAATGGGAGCATTATTGATTTTACTGCACTTATGGTCATTGTCGATAGAAGTGTGTCTGGTGGCAGTCGGATTATTTCTTTTAATGTTTTTTATGTATTATAAATTCGCTCCAAAGAATGGATACAGTACCATAATAACACCGATTATGTGTCACTTCAAACTTCCACAGGCGATACCGGTTTCTATGGGCCTGGTGCGAGAACCCTCCGCTTACTTGTCTATGGTGTGCGGAATCATCACCTTTTATTATGTGAAAGGGGTTCAGGAAAACATTGCAAACTTTGCTGCGGTAGATGACAATGAGAAGATTTCACAGGTTACAATGGCATTAGAACTGCTGATTAAGAATTATGAGATGTTTGTTGTAATTGCAGCGGTGTGTATCACGGCAATGACGGTATACGTGATACGACGTATGAATATTAATCATGCATGGAGAATTGCAGGGATTGTGGGCAATTTCATAGAACTGGTGATATTAGTCATTGGATATATATTGCTTGGTAACGGAAAAGAGATTCCATGGATTATTGGAGGAATCGTTTTATCCGTGATTGTTTCGCTGATATTTGAGTTCTTCTTGTATAATTTGGATTATTCCAGAGTAGAGCATGTACAGTTTGAGGATGATGAATATTACTATTATGTAAAGGCTGTGCCAAAGGTATATATGACAGAAAAGAATAAAAAAGTAAAACAGATTACACCGAAGAAAGATAGATTCAGCCGCAGGGAATTGGCAGAAGAATTGGATATAGATCAGGATTTGTTAGATTAAAAAAGTGTTTATATCATAAAAAGTTCAGAGAAAGGGGATGAAAAGAATGATAGACGATTTATTTGCAATATTGAATACATTTGCTTCAAAGTATCTGTTTTGGATTAATAGCCCGCAGATTGGAAAAATCGATGTTGTAGAAATTATTATTATTTCATTCCTGATATATAATATTCTGGTGTGGTTTAAAAAGACCCGGGCATGGAATCTGCTGAAAGGTATTATCGTAGTAGTGGCATTTATTGTGGTGGCAGCCATGTTCCAGATGAATACGATTCTCTGGATTGTCAGCAAGGTAATTAATGTAGCTGTAATTGCTGTTGTGATTGTGTTTCAGCCGGAATTGCGCAGGGCGTTGGAACAGCTCGGACAGAAAAACTTTCTTACCTCACTGTTTTCTTTTGACTCCCAGAAGAATCAGGAGCGTTTCAGTGAACGTACTGTCAATGAGATTGTAAAGGCATGCTATGAGATGGCAAAGGTGAAGACTGGAGCTTTGATTGTAATTGAACAGAATATCATGCTGGGAGAATATGAAAGAACCGGAATACGTCTGGATTCTGTTGTATCCAGTCAGTTACTAATCAATATATTTGAACATAATACACCATTGCATGATGGTGCTATTATTGTACGTGGAGAAAGAATTGTTTCTGCAACTTGCTATCTTCCGCTTTCTGACAATATGGGTCTGAGCAAGGAACTGGGAACAAGGCATCGTGCCGCAGTAGGAATCAGTGAAGTCAGTGATGCATTGACCATCGTAGTTTCCGAAGAAACAGGAAATGTTTCCATCGCCATCGGCGGAGAATTGTACCGCAATGTAGATGCAGAATATTTAAGAGGAAAACTGAACTTTATCCGAAAAGGCTCCATGGATGTAGCTCGCTTTAGAATATGGAAAAGGAGGATGAAGAATGTTCAAGAAACTAATGAAACGTCTGACCAATAATATGGGCTTGAAGCTCTTATCCCTCCTGTTTTCCGTTGTTTTATGGCTGGTGGTGGTGAATATAGCCGACCCGGAGGCAACAAAGACCTTTTCCGTACCGGTAAATATACAGAATAAAGAAGTCATTGAACAGATGGGAAAGGTACCTGATGTGATAGGAGATACCGATATTGCGGTATTTTCCATTAGTGGACCGAGAAGTTATGTGGAAGAGATGAACGCGGATGACTTTACGGTAACTGCAGATTTAAGTCAGGTAGATTTGACAGAAGAAGATGAAACAAAGCTGGTTCGCATTGAAGTGACACCAAAGAAATATGAAAAATATATTACCGTACATCAGAAGACAGTAAACATGCAGATAACATTAGAGGAACTGGCTGAGAAGAACTTTGTAATATCTCCGGTTACGACAGGAACGCCGGCGGATGGCTGTGCCATTGGAAATGTGGAGGTAACGCCGAATCTTCTTGCAGTTTCCGGACCGGAATCGATTGTGTCTAAAATCAGTAAAGTAACAGCCACCATTAATGTAAATGGAATATCCAGTGATGTGACGGATAATGTGGTGCCTGTACTCTATGACGAAGAAGGAAACGTAATTACCTCTGATTTACTTGAGACAAATCAGGCGACGGTAAATATCAAAGCGAATATTCTTGGAACCAAGAGTCTGACGATACAGTGTGATGTGACCGGAGAGCCTGCAGACGGATACGAATATACCGGATTGGAATATGCACCACAGACCATAACGGTAAAGGGTGAGGCGCAGATTTTAAATACCATGAATGTGATAAGGATTCCGGGAGAAGTGATAGATATTACCGGAGCAACTGGTAATGTGGAGAATACAATAGATATAAATGAATATTTACCGGAAGGAGTTTCACTGGTAGATGACGAGGGGAATCAGATTGCTATCAAGGCATTGATTGTACAAAAAGCATCTAAGATAGTTAATTTGTCTACTGAGAATATAAATATTGATGGGCTGCCGGATAATTATGAGCTTACTTACAATGTCACAGCAGTTCCTGTTAATATAAGAGCGTCTCAGGATGAGATTGATGGTTTTGATGTAAGTAGTATTCAGGCGACCATAGATGTTACAGATTTAGAGCCGGGAACGCATACGGTTCAGCTGGAAATTACGATTAATGATGAAAAGTATGAAGTGGTAGGAAGCGTTAGTGTGCAAATTGTAATAAAAGATTTGGATGCAGAAGAAACCCCAGAGGAAGGAACTACCGGCAATGGAAACAGCAGCGGCAGTACCGCAAATGGAACCGGAGGGAATAATTCCGACGGTGAGGATAGCAGTGATAGAAATAATTCCACAAGTGGAAGGTAATAGAAGAGGTAATTTATATGGCAAGAATGTTTGGAACAGATGGGGTACGTGGTGTAGCTGGAACGGAATTGACCATTGAACTGGCAATGAAGCTTGGGCAGGCAGGCGCGTATGTTCTTACAAAGGAAAAGGAACATCAGCCAACGATTATTGTTGGCTGTGATACCAGAATCTCAGGAGGGATGCTGGCAAATGCACTGATGGCAGGAATTTGTTCTGTTGGGGCAAATGCAGTATATGTGGGAGTTATCCCAACTCCTGCCATAGCATATCTGACCAGAAAGCATAAGGTGGACGCTGGGGTTGTAATCTCAGCATCACACAATCCCATGGAATTTAACGGTATTAAGTTTTTTAACGGAGAGGGCTACAAGCTGTCAGACGCTTTGGAGGATGAGATAGAGGCGCTGATCAAAAGCGACATGAAGGATGTGGCAATGCCGATAGGGTCCGGAATTGGAAGGGTTTCCTATCGCTTTGATGCCAGAGAAGAATATGTGTCTTTCATGAAAAAAACAGTTCCGATAGATTTAAGCGGATTGAAAATCGTAATAGATTGTGCAGAAGGAGCTTCACACTATACCGCAGTAGAAACGTTGCAGGGACTTGGTGCTAATCTGGTGGCAATCCATGTAGAGCCTGATGGAATGAATATTAACGCAAATTGTGGTTCTACTCATATGGATGAACTGCGGGCGAGAGTTGTATATGAAAAGGCTGACATAGGTCTTGCATTTGATGGTGATGCAGACCGCCTTTTGGCAGTAGATGAAAAAGGAAATGTAGTAGATGGGGACCAGATAATGGCAATCATCGGATGCTACATGAAGGACAATGGTGTGTTGAAGAAAAATACCATTGTAGGAACCATTATGAGTAACCTGGGATTCTCTATTATGGGAGAGAAAAAGGGAATCCATATTGAACAGACTAAGGTAGGAGACCGTTATGTACTGGAAAATATGTTAGAGAACGGTTATAATATCGGAGGAGAGCAGTCAGGTCATATTATTTTTCTGGATGAAAATACCACAGGCGACGGTCTGCTCAGCGCATTGCATCTGTTGGAAGTAATGGTAAAGACCGGAAAGAAACTTTCCAAGCTCTCAGAGGTAATGGAAGTGCTGCCGCAGGCATTGGTGAACGCAAAAGTACCGAATCATAAAAAAGAGAATTTTATGGAATATCCGGAAATTGCCCAGGAGATAGAAGAACTGGAAAAGCGTTTCGCCGGAGAAGGAAGAGTATTGATACGTCCCTCTGGTACAGAGCCTTTGGTACGTGTTATGATAGAAGGAAAAGAACAGTCCGTCATTCAGCAGGAGGCGGAGAATCTGGCAGAATTGATTATGAGAACTATGCTCTAGGATAGAGTATGATTTATATTGGAGGAAAATATATGGTAAGCCAAAAAGTAGTTATTAAGAATCCTACAGGGCTTCATTTAAGACCGGCGGGAGAATTATGTAAGGAAGCTGTAAAATATCAATCATCAATTACCTTTACATTCAAGGGTGGTACTGCTAATGCGAAAAGTGTCCTGAGCGTACTGGGCGCATGTATAAAATCCGGCGATACCGTGGAGTTTATATGCGAGGGAGAAGATGAAAAAGAAGCATTGAAGGCTGTAGTAGGAGCAGTAGAAAGTGGATTAGGAGAGTAGGAAATGAAGAAGATATTAGTAACCGGATGTAATGGTCAGCTGGGAAGAGCAATTCGTAAGGAATATGCTAGTGAGGCAGTCGAATTTATTAACACAGATGTAGTAGCCGGAGAGGATGTTGTGTCTCTGGATATTACAGATGTAGATGCCGTACTGAAATTAGCAAGAGAGGCAAAGCCGGATGTAATCATTAACTGTGCAGCACATACCAATGTCGACAAATGTGAGGAACAGTGGGAGCTTGCTTACAAAATCAATGCATTGGGACCAAGAAATTTAAGTATTGCAGCCAGAGAAGTGGATGCGAAAATAATACATGTTTCTACCGATTATGTGTTTGAAGGTAATGGGATAAGACCATACACAGAATTTGACGCGCCTAATCCGGTAAGTGCGTACGGAAAGACAAAATTAGAGGGTGAGAAATTTGTAAAAGAATTTGCACCAAAACATTTTATTTTAAGAACAGCATGGCTTTATGGCGATGGTAAGAACTTTGTAAAGACAATGCTTAAGCTCTCAGAAAGCCACGACGAGGTAAATGTGGTATGTGACCAGCTGGGCTCCCCGACCAGTGCAGTGGAGCTTGCAAAAGTGATTCATTATCTGGAAGGAACGGAGAACTATGGTCTGTTTCATGCAACCTGTGAAGGAGACACAAATTGGGCTGATTTTACGGAAGAGATTTTCCGTAAAACCGGTAAGACTACAAAAGTAAACCATGTGACCAGCGCACAGTACAAAGAGATGAATCCGGCTTCTGCAGATAGACCAGCTTATTCGATTCTCGATAATTATATGCTGCGTCTGACCAGTGATTACAAAATGGCTGACTGGCACGATGCATTAGATGTATATTTAAAAGAAATATAGGAGAAGTGGAATGGAACCATTAGTAAGTGTATGTATTCCTGCATACAATAATGCATCATACATTAAAGAGACAATAGATTCTATTTTGAATCAGACCTATCAAAATATAGAATTAGTTGTGGTGGATGATAATTCTACGGATAATACCTATGAAATCGTATCAAATATACAGGATAAGCGTGTAAAAGTATATAAGAATGAGAAAAATCTGGGGATGTCCGGAAACTGGAATCGTTGTCTAGAGCTTGTATCAGGAGAATTTGTAAAGCTGATTTGCGCAGATGATTTAATTGAAAAAGATGCCATCGAGAAAGAGACAAGGGCATTGATGGAAAATCCTACGGCAGTTTTGGCGGAAAGTGATTCTAAGCTGGTGGACATGCAGGGAAAACAGCATGGAACCTATAAAAGATTTCGTAAGTCAGGGCTAGTGGACGGAAAAAAGGTTGCAAGAAGCGGTTTACGTTCCCAGAATTATTTTGGGGCTCCCTTAGCAAATATGATACGAAAGTCTGCTTTGGATAAAGTGGGCGGTTTTGATACCGATTTTGTATATATTTTAGATTATGATTTTTATATGCGTCTTGCCTGCCAGGGAGATATTTTCGTTATTCATGAACCCTTGAATGGATTTCGTGTCAGAAATGATTCCAATACCGGACAGGTTATGGGTGGAGGAAAGGAAAAGGCTTATATTGCAGAACATCGAATGCTGTTAGAAAAGCATAAAGAAGAACTGGAATTATCCGGCTTTGCAATATGGGAAAGCATGATGGCACGGAGGCTGAGAAGCTTTTTGATTAGTATTTATTTAAAGATATTTGCCAGATAAAAGAAAAGAGAAAGAGAGAAGCCGATATTTATTAAGAAAAATATCGGTTTCTTTCTTTCCTTATGTATTAGAAAAAGCTGGTAAGAATACCGGGATGTTATGCTATTTATGCGGATAAAGCAGATTTTTATTATAGTAATTGGACACTTTTTCCAGCTCTGAGTTCAATGCCTCGAGTCCCATCTCTTCAACTAACGTAGGTGTATCAGAGAATAAATTGGTTCCAAGTCCAAGACGTTCTCCTTCAATCTGGCAGCCAAGGCTTGCCAGTGTGGTGGGATACAAGTCCATCGTAGTGAAGGTTCTGGTATAGTTCAATGTGTACTCAATGGCAGGATTGATAACAACAGTGTAAGTGGAACGTTGGTAGCAAGAGAGGTCTCCTACACAGGTATTGTTTAAATATTCTGTGTCCATAGTAGGATGGTCCCCGCAAATGATAATCGTAGTATTCTCATAAAAGGGCTGTTCCTGTACCCAATGAACGAACGCTGTAACCTGTTTAGAAGCACAGGCAATTACATTGGCATACTGGTCATCACCAAAGTCCGGCTCGCAAATGTCACAGTAGTATCCATCAAAAAAGTGAGTATCTACAGTGAGCATGGTAAGGTTAAAGGGCTGGTCTGAGGAAGAGAGCGTGTTCAGTTCCTTTTTGGCAAACTCGTAAAGCTTTTCATCTTCATATCCCCACCAGGTATAGTAGTCAGAAGGAAGTGCCCCTGTCTCGATAGCGTAATTATAATCCTTCAGCGTATAATTGCCGTGTTGTGAAAAAAAGAGCCTTCGCCCACCGAAAACGGCATCAGAACCCAGAAGAAGCTCCTGTTGATAGCCTTGTTTTTCTAAAAGCTCTCCGATAGAGCAGGCACCGGGAAGAAAAGGTGAACTGCTGCTTTCCATGGTATTTCCGTATACCGGAAGCGTAAGAGGAATCCCGGAGGTCTGGGCAATCATACCACCAATGGTCCAGGTAGTACCCGAGGTGGAAAGCGCGCCATTTAAAACGGAATCCTCCGTAGAAAAGCTGGTATTTTCAAATTGTAAGTCGCACATTTCTGAGATAAAGTTCCCATACTCCAGACCGCCATACTCCTCGGGAGCGTATGTATTTTCCATAGACTCCATAAAAATATAGATTAAATTGCGTTTTGTCTCCGGAAACGTAATGGAAGCTGTGGCAGGGTCAACATAGTATTCCTCATAAATGGAGGAACGGTGCAGGTTGTTGCTTAGATAACTAGTCAAGCCGACACGGCAGGAGCTTATAATGGTTGTAATAATAAGGAAAATGCCGCTGATGACAGAAAAATAACGACGCCAGAGGTTGAGCGGCAGACGTAATCTTATTTTTCGGATGCTCAATTCCAGACTGTGTTCCTCGTCTAACATTCTGGTTGTGCAGTAAGCCAGAATGGTCAATAAAGGAGTAAGTATGATGCAGGTCAGAATAATATCATGAAATGCACTCACATTGCTTCCGTCCAGAGGAACCTTGATATAGAACATGATAGAACTAAAGTCCATATCAGGAAATTGTCTCGTGAACCAGAAAGTCAAAATCCATAATAGGTTTGCCAGCAATAAAAAAAGTATGCCGGGAATATTCTTCTTTTTCATGGTTAGATAACCCTTTCTAATCTTGTGTATGTTCAGACAATTCACTGTTTTTTTCGCTGGTTTTCGTGTTGCGGGTAAGTGTTAAGGAAAACCAGGGACAGAATACGATATATAGTACCGGAAGAACAAAGGCAAGTATCAGGGCAAGAACAGAGTAATGAATCAAAAACTCATTGAAAATAAAATTGTCAACGATGGAAGTTTCTGTTTGAATAAAATAATTGTAGATAAGAACACAGATAAAATTAATAAAAAAAGTGAAAATAGCAAAGTGTTTGAAAAAGCTAAGGGGGGAAAATTGCTCTTTTTTTATTTTTTCTGTCAGACAGGTAGAAATTATTCCGGGGCAGAGCATAAAAATCCATTCCATAGTGAATGACCTCCTAATAAAAAATGTAAAAAGAATGTAAAATATTTGTAATTATAATACCATGATAAGAAAAAATCAATAAAAAATACATAAAATCTTAATAATCAAAAAAGGTTTTCTGTGTTCCTGTTAGTCTATCTTGAATAAAAAGTAAAAAAATGTTAGAATAAGCCGTATGTATTTGAACAGAGACAATTCGAATGAAGGAGAAGAAGGATGGACAAGATAGCAGTATTGATTCCTTGTTATAATGAAAGTAAGACAATTGAAAAGGTAGTAACTGATTTTAAACGGGTATTACCAGAAGCAGTTATTTATGTATATGATAACAATTCTTCCGATGGGACAGATGAGATTGCACGTAAGGCAGGAGCTGTGGTGCGATATGAGTTTCAGCAGGGAAAAGGAAATGTAATACGAAGAATGTTTCGGGATATTGATGCAGAATGTTATATTATGGCAGATGGGGATGATACTTATCCCGCAGAATTTGCCCCTGAGATGATAAAAAAGGTATTTGAACGAAATGCGGATATGGTAGTCGGGGACCGTTTATCCTCTACTTATTTTACCGAAAATAAGAGACCGTTCCACAATTTTGGAAACTCTATTGTAAGAAAGAGTATCAATCTGCTGTTTGGTACGGATATCAAGGATATTATGACGGGATATCGGGCGTTCAGTTATCAGTTTGTAAAGTCTTTCCCTGTATTGTCAAAGGGATTTGAAATTGAGACGGAAATGAGTATTCATGCGGCAGATAAAAATATGTTCGTGGAAAATGTGATTATTGAATACAGAGACAGACCAGAGGGAAGCGAATCAAAGCTGAATACCTTCTCCGATGGGTTTAAGGTAATAAGAACCATTTTCAAGCTATATCGCAATTACAAGCCCATGGGATTCTTCGGTGGAATTGCGTTAATACTGGCAATTATTTCTGTATTGCTTTTTATACCTGTATTAATAGCTTATTCCGATACTGGAATGGTTGGAAACTTCCCTACATTATTTGTATCATTGTTCGTAATGTTAGCTGCGATTCAGTCATTTTTTGCCGGAATGATTTTGCAGACAAGCTGTCAGAAGAACCGTCAGGACTTTGAGATGCAGCTGCAGCGGATTAGAGATGAAAGAAGCAGGAAATAAATTTACAATAGGGAGGAACAACGGTTGAGCAGCGTGGAAGAAAAGGAAAGCAAAAAGGGAATATGGCAGAAGGTAATCGTTCTGCTGCCGATATGGTTTTGTTGTTTGCTGGCAGAATTGGTTGCGTTTGGAGCATGGGTCGGACCATATCCGCGGATGTGGAAAATATTACTAGTCTGCCTGATACCGCATCTGATGATTGCAGTTCTTGGAATGATACCAATCGTGAATCGATGGATTGCAGAAATAGAACGCAGGATAATAGAATGGTGCTGCGGTCTGAAACAAAGACAATGGCATTGGAAAAAGTCGATTTTGGTACTTCTGGCAGATTGTGGACTTGGATTGTTGATCGAACGTATTCTGACATGGGCATCGGAAGACAGTCTGACAGCGGAATGGAATGCCAGAAAATGGATATGGGCAGCAACGATTGTATTTTTGATAAGTCTTTTTGTTTGTTACAGACAACTGCTGATAGAAAAGATAGAAGTGATTGTTCTTCTTGTTATTCTTTCGATAGGAACGGTTTATGTTACCACATTACCGGTATCCTGCGGGATTTCATGGGATGATGAGGCGCATTTTCATAATTCATTGATGATGTCGCATATTCTGGATGGCAGAATGACTACGGCAGATGCAGATATTCTCAACGGGTTTGTAGATACCGCATTAGAACACAATATATATGAAAAAGAGGCGCATCAGGAATGGGTGCAGCAATTAAATGCAGACCAGGCAACAGGGATTTGGGGACAGGATGCAAGAATTAGGCCTACCATACAGAACTGGGTATATATTCCTGCTGCGGTAGGACTTGCAGTGGGACGTGCTTTGCATCTTCCGTACCACATGACCTTTGTTCTGGGAAAATGGTGTAATTTGCTGGTCTATGCAGTATTGGTCTATTGGTCTATCCGGAAATTAAAATCCGGAAAGATGATTGCCGCAGTGGTAAGCTTACTGCCGCCATGTATTTTGATGGCTGCTTCTTATGCGCGAGACCCATGGATGATAGGGTTCATTATGCTGGGATTTAGCTGGTTCATCGGAGAAATTCAGGATACCGGCAAAAAGTTGAAAATATGGGACATGGTTGTAATGCTGGGAGCCTTTGTGCTTGGCGTTGCGCCCAAGGCAGTTTATGTCCCGTTGGTGTTGATTTGTTTCTTTATGCCAAAGGAAAAATTCCAGAGCGAAAAACAATGTAGAAGATTCCGGCTTGTAATGCTGGGAGCAACACTTTTATTGCTTGCTACCTTTGCAGTACCGTTTATTATGTCAAGTGGCGGCGCCGTAGAAGATACAAGAGGCGGAAGCGAAGTAAACGCTGCCGCGCAGACCGCTTATATTTTACAGAATCCATTTCGATATCTTGGGGTGCTATTTTCGTTTTTAGGGGAATATGCCTCTCTGGAAGCAGGAAGAACTTATTTGACCTATTTGCATTATTTTGGTACCGCAGATTATGCACTGGTAATCGAAGTGCTGTTGTTTGTTGTGGCATTTACAGACCGTTCAGAAGTGGATTGTCGAGTGAAGTGGCAGCCTAAAATTGCCACGCTGGTAATGTCATTTGGAGCAATTTGTCTTGCTGCCACAGCCATGTATATTGCTTATACACCATATAAAGCGGACACCATATTGGGATGTCAATACCGCTATATGCTTCAGATTATGTTTCCGGTACTGTATGTGATTGGAAGTATACCGGTCGAGAATCGGATGCGTAAAGATTGGTATCGGGGAATAATACTTGGAATTTCAGCTTTTGTGTTATTGAATGGTGTATGGGATTTGTGTATTCGTGCATTTTAGTAAATTACCAGAGTGGGATAAAAGGAGGATTATAATTTGAGCGGTTCATTTGTTGCTTCGATATTTTATTGTTTCGCGTGGGCGGCATTGGCAGGAAGTTTTTTCTTCTATCGAAAGACCGAGACCAAGTCATATGCCATTACCTGGATGGGACTTACCATACTGTTGACAACCTGTTATCAGACCTTCTGTGCTGCGATTTTAAATGTAGTAGGGGTGCCAATTAATATTGTTTCCATAGGAATAATTGATTTGTTTCCGGCATTATGGTTCGGTTTTCAGATAATGAAAACGAAAAAGATACAGAAATATTGTCTGGAAAAAGTAGATATTATATTCTGTGTGCTGCTTGCAGCCTTGATGCTATATTTGTGTGTAGGTCATTATGCAGGAAGAAATTTCTGGATTAACTACGGAACAATCGACCCGGCAGCACATTTGAAGGCGGCAGTTGATGTAATCCGAAACCAGTGCGTAAATAATATGTTTTATTCCGCATTGTTTAATGGACTCTTTTTGGAAATTTTTCTTCCGGTACGCAGACTGGATTTTATGTTCCAGCCTTTTGTAATAAGTGATATTTTGAATTATGGTCTGGCAGGCTTAATGTTCTTTGGTCTTATCCGAAGATATATGACAAAGAGATTTGCCAAAATTGCCGGTGTAATCATCACCCTTATTTATGTATCTGCATATCCTTTGAATAGTATACTTTATGGCTTCGTTTATCTTGGAATGGGCGTTACCTTAGTGATTATGCTGATAGAATTGACAAGAATCTTTCTTGCAGAAGAATTGAATTATGTGTTTTCTATCGTTTTGCTCTCACTAGGATGTCTGGCAATTTTTGAATGTTATGTTCTTTTTATGCCGGTTGTATTTTTTGCTATTATCAGCTGCGTGTTCGTAAAGCAATACGGCAAGAAAAAATTAATATCAAAAGAGACGGTTTTGACATGTCTTGGTATTTTTCTGATTCCCTGTGTGATAGGAAGCTACTATACTTATTTTGGAATCTTTACCGGAGGAGTTACCGTTGAGAATCAGATAGCAACGGAGGGAGATATTTACCGGGAATTATATTCTAATTTCCTGCCGTTTCTGCCCTTTGCTTTATATGAATTTTTCAACCAGATAAAAGAAAGAAAAAATAAAATGGCATTATTTTTGTTCCCATACAGTCTGTTGTTTATGCTGGTTATGTTTGCCGGTGGAATGATGGGAAAAGTATCCTCGTACTATTACTATAAGCTGCCATATATGTTCTGGGTACCATTGATGTACTTATGTTTTCTGGGCGCGCTTAGAGTGGCAGAAAAAGCCAAGGGAATTGTTATTTCCGGCTATGTGGTCTGGCTTTGCGTATTTATATCATTCTTTATAGGTGTAGAAAATAAAATCCGTGAAATAAACGATTTGTATGACCCTAGACCGAAAGCAAACGAGTACAATGATATTTATAGCTTTAACTATGGGTTGTTTACAAAAGGCGGATATCCATTCTATAAGATGGAGCTGTATCACTATGTTTATGAGAATCTGTTAGAGCAGGGCGAAGAAGTAGTAGCGATTGCGAGCTGGTGGCAGGATGATATCTGGTTCCAGGCAATTACGAATCAAAGACTGGATGGCTGGGACTTTTTGAGTGCAGACCATACGGCATATTATCAAAAACTGCGGGAGTGCGGCGCAAATTACGTTGTGGTTCTGACGGATGATTTTAGTCTGATTTATCATGATAACATGGGATACTGGGATTCCCTGGAAAAGATTTACGAGAACGAAGAGGGGTTTGTAGCAAAACTGGATTTGGAGTCCTTAAATCAGTAAACGAAGTAAGGAGGCAGAAATGAGTCAGGCAAAGGTAAAAGTATTACTGTCTGCTTATAATGGTGAAAAATATATTGCACAGCAGATTGATAGCATATTGGCGCAGACTTATCCTGAGATAGAGGTGTATGTGAGAGATGATGGCTCTAAGGATGACACATTAAAAGTGTTAGAACCATATGTAGAAAAAAAACAGATTCACCTGGAAAAGGGGCAAAATGTTGGCTTTGTTAAGAGCTTTCTGTGGTTGGTAGAAAATTGCGGTGAGGCAGATTATTATGCATTTTCTGATCAGGATGATGTGTGGTTTGAAAATAAGATAGAGATGGCAATGGAGCGGTTAGAAAAGACGGATACGGATAAGCCGGTGTTATACTTTTCTAATTATGACTTCTATGACGGAGATTTGAACTTCATGGCACATCGGGATGGAAAGACTCCTAAGATTGGATTTCGTAATTCTTTGGTAGACTGTGTTTCCCTTGGATTTAACAGCGTATTTAATAAGACCGCAAGAGATATTGTGGCAGCGGATATACCAAAGAAGTGCACGGGTCATGACTGGTGGATGTATATGATTTGTGCCGGAATGGGACAGGTAATCTATGATGAGCGTCCTACGGTAAAGTACCGCAGACATAACAATAATGTCAGTGATGGCGGCGACAGCTTTATTAAGTTTCAGATTTGGAGATTTAAGCGTTTCTTTTTGAATCACTATTTCCATCACATTCATGAGCAGATTAAGGAATACGAAGAGCTTTACCGGGATAAGCTGTCCGGGGAAGACCAAAAAGCCATTGCCATGTTTACAAAGGATGGCTTTCATCCGCTGCTGGCGTTGAAGAAGACGTTTTATCCACGTTATTTTCGGCAAAATGTGATAGATGAGATTTTTATAAGATTTATTTTTTTGATAGGACAATTATAAGATGAGTAAAACAAGTGTGAAAAAAGTAAGAACGGTACAGCAGAATATGTTGTTCAACACAATAGGTTCCCTGATTTATTATGTGTGTCAATGGCTGATGTCCGTAATCATTGTGCGGCTTTCCGGATTTGGAGATGCGGGGCTTTTGTCCCTTGCCATGAGTGCAACAGCAGCTCCGGCAATCATAGGTCTTTTCAATGTCAGAAGCTACCAGGTGTCGGATATGAAGGGGCAGTACACGGATAAGGAATATCTGCGTTCCAGAGTATATACGAATATTCTGTCGGTGATAGCTTGTCTTGCGGTAGTATTGTATTATGGGTATTCCATCGAGAAAGCAGTCATTATCATGACCTTTATGGCATTTAAGGTTGTAGAGGGAATGGCAGATGTTTATTATGGGATTGACCAGAAAAATGAGCGGATGGACTATGCGGGAATTTCATTGACGGTGCGTGGAATTGGTTCGTTGGCATTCTTCTTAGGAACCTTCCAGATTACACAGAGTTTATTGGTGAGCATTATTACTATGTCACTGTTTTCTTTAGCAGTCGTGCTTGTGTATGACAGACGTATGATAGAACGTTATCAGGGAAAGGAAGCAGAAGAGAATGAGGTAATGCGAGCACAGGTAAAGTCGCTGTTAATTACCTGTTTTCCATTGGCGGTGGTAGCCTTTTTGAATAACATGTCTCTTACCATACCCAAGTTATATCTGGAGCAGTATTTCGGGGAAGAGATTATGGGAATCTATTCTTCTGTAGCCTCTCCTACCATTGTTATCCAGCTGGCGGCAACTACATTGTTTGCGCCGCTGATTCCACCTTTGACCATAGAGTTCAACAATGGAAATAAGAAAAATTTTCTGGGAGGATTGAAGAAGTTTGCGTTGTTAATTCTGGCAATTACCATTGCAGCACTGATTGGCTCTAAGCTGTTAGCGCACTGGGGACTGGTGTTGTTATTTGGAACTGCGATTGAGCCGTATGTCTATTTATTTATTCCGGTCATTATTATTTCCATATTGATTGCCATTAATGCCAGTATGTTCAGTGTTTGTACACTGATACGGGAAATTAAGTCTCAGTATATCATCGGTATTCTTGGAATTCTGGCAGCGCTGGCAGGCGCCCTTACCCTGGTAAAGGAATATTCTATGGACGGCGTGGTATGGGCATTGGCGGCAACTTTGTTGATTCAGATTTTGATTCAGTTTATAATTATTTATCGTAAAGTAAAGAAAATATGAAAGGCAAAAGGATGGAAAAGCCAAAGGTAAATGTAGTTCTGGCAACTTATAATGGAGAGAGATTTTTAAAACGTCAGTTGGACAGTATTGTCAGCCAGACTTATGAAAATATTGATATTTATATTCGGGATGACGGTTCTAAGGATAATACCGTTGCTTTTATTGAAAAATATATCAAAGAGAATGCCAAAGGAAGAAGAATTGTTCTGTTGGATAATGGTGGGGTAAATCTTCGTTGTCCCCAAAGCTTCTATGAGATTTTGCGTCGATGTGACAAGGGAGATTACTATTCTTTCTGCGACCAGGATGATGAATGGTATCCGGAAAAAATCGCATGGGCAGTAGAGCGGTTGGAACAGGAAGATAAGAATGAGATTTTGCTGTATTATACCGCCTGTGATTATTATACGGACAAGGGAGAATTTATTCGCCGTTCGCCCAAACAGAAGGAAAAGCTGGAACTATCTGATGTTATTTATTATACGCCGGGCTCTGGCTTTACGATGGTGATTAACGAGAAGGCAAGGCAGGAGCTTTTATTGCAGGTGAAATTGGGAAAAGAGCTGCATGACCGCTGGTTGATTCGAGGTGCGGTATGCTTTGGAAAAGTATTGTATGATGAAAGAAGCTCAGCAACCCATATCCGCCATGAGGAGGCGGTGACCTCCGGAGACGCTGGAACAGGAAATCTGATTAAGTATTTTATTCAGCAGGAGATTTTGGGACCGGGTGCAAAGGAGGATAAGAAATCTTTACAGTATTTTTATCATACTTTTGAGAATAATCTGAGTATGGAACAAAAAAAGGAGCTTTCTGTTTTTACCAGAGACAGATTCTCTTTGCTGAACTGGTTTCGCAAGGTATTCTACCCGAAACGCCTTAGAACCCGGACACCGGGAGAAATTGCATTAAGGATATTGTTTGTTCTGGGAAGAATTTAAAGGAATTGATTTGTATTATAATTTGCATTGTAAGGGAAAAAATGCTATAATAAATCGATTATAAATAAAAAGAAAACGTATGTAAAGGAGGAACTCTTATTATGAGAACCTATTTAGTAACTGGAGGAGCTGGATTTATCGGTTCTAACTACATTCACTATATGTTTCGTAAATATGATAACGAAATCAGAATCATTAATGTAGACAAGCTGACCTATGCCGGCAATCTGGAGAACTTAAAAGACGTTGAGAACAGGGAGAATTATACGTTCGTAAAAGCAGATATCTGTGATAAAGAGGCTATTATGAAGATTTTTGAAGAGAACGATATTGACCGTGTTGTTCACTTTGCAGCAGAAAGCCATGTAGATAGAAGTATCAAGAATCCGGAAGTATTTGTGCAGACCAATGTACTTGGAACAGCAGTGATGCTGAATTGTGCAAAGGCAGCATGGGAATTGCCGGATGGAAGTTTTAAGGAAGGTAAGAAGTTCCTGCATGTATCTACGGATGAAGTATATGGTTCCTTAGAGGATGATGGTACAAGCTATTTCTATGAAACAACACCATATTCTCCACATAGCCCATACTCCGCAAGTAAGGCAAGCTCAGACTTTTTAGTAAAGGCATATATTGACACCTATCACTTCCCGGCAAATATTACGAACTGCTCGAATAATTATGGACCTTATCAGTTCCCGGAAAAGCTGATTCCGTTGATTATCAATAATGCATTACAGGGCAAGAAATTACCGGTTTACGGTGACGGTATGAACATTCGTGACTGGTTATATGTAGATGACCATGCCAAAGGAATTGATATGGTACAGGAAAAGGGACGTCTTGGAGAGACCTATAACATTGGCGGCCATAATGAGAAGCGTAACATTGAGATTATCAATATCATCATTGATACTCTGTTAGAGATGCTGCCGGAAAACGACCCAAGAAGAGCAAATGTAAGTAAAGATTTAATTACTTATGTAGAAGACAGAAAGGGACATGACAGAAGATATGCCATTGCTCCTGACAAAATCAAGGCAGAAATCGGCTGGGAGCCGGAGACCATGTTTGCAGAAGGCATCAAGAAGACCATTGCATGGTTCTTTGAGCATGAAGACTGGATGAATAATGTAACCAGTGGAGATTACCAGAAATATTATCAGGATATGTATTCCGATAAGTAATAAACTCATTACGCAAAGAGAAAAAGGGAGGTGGAAGAACCTTCCTTTTTTGGTGAAGAAAGATGGGAGTATGAACATGGAAAAAAGAGAAAAAAGATGGGAAAAATTGTATATAGGATTTATATTTGTGCTGCTGGTTATATGGTCTGTTTCCGCAAAGGCAGCTACCGGACCGGATGAAGCAATGAAATATGATGTTTGCAAATACATTGCGGTAAATGGACATCTGCCTCATGGTGGAGCTCCCTCGATTCGAAACGGGATATGGGGAACCTCTTACGGATTTACCCCATTGTTGTCTTATATCGTCAGTGCGATTTTTTTGAAAATAGCAGGATTGTTTACGGAAAATGTGCAGGCATTATATGTGGCAGTACGTTTTACCAGTGTATTGTGTATTACCGGAATGACTGCCATGGTAATCCGCATTGGACATTTGCTCTTTGAAAAAAGAAAGAGCAGATGGCTGTTTATCGTATTTACAACATTGCTGCCTCAGGTGCTATATCTTGGAAGTTATCTGAATAATGATTCATTTGCGCTATTGACCATATCTATCATTATTTATGCATGGATAAGAGGGATACGTGGACAGTGGGACTTAAAGAACAGCGTTTTGTTAGCCGTCGGAATCGGACTGTGCGCGCTGTCTTACTATAATGCGTACGGATATATTTTATGCAGCATACCGTTATTCTTTTTGTCCTGCCGGAAAAGTGGAAAAACAAAGGAAGATACCACTCGGATGTGGAAAATGGCAGGAGTGATTACCGGAATTGCATTTTTGATTGCAGGATGGTGGTTCATCCGAAATGCCGTTATTTATCAGGGGGATTTTCTGGGATTAAGTACCTCGAATCGTTATGCGGAACAATATGCCCTGCCGGAGTTTAAGCCAAGTCTGCGTCCGAATCCGAACCACTTGGGATGGTCTTTCTATGAAATGCTGATTTCAAATGATTGGATAAAGGTATCTATGACAAGCTTCGTAGGACTTCTCGGAACGGAGATGATTCCTGTGTTAGGATATGTATATAAAGCAATCTGGGCAGTTATCCTATTGGGATATGCAGGAATTGCAGTGAAAGTTCTAAGGCGGGAAAAGGAAGGTGAAAGCAGATTGCTTTTGGTTATATTTGCGGTAAGTATTGTGATACCTGTTGCCTTAAGCTTTTATCATTCTTACTGGATTGATTTTCAGCCTCAGGGGCGCTATTTAATGCCTATGCTGATTCCGTTTATGTATTTTTCTGTAAAAGGATTGGGCTATATTCTGGAAGGCAAATGTATTCCTTTTCTTAGTTTTTTCTTAAAAAAGGGCCGGAAAGACACCAAAACTTGAACATTTAAAAAAAAAGTGGTAAAATAAGACGATTATGTATAAGCATGTATATTTAGGAGGTTTTACAATGAAAGGTATTATATTAGCCGGAGGATCCGGAACAAGACTGTATCCATTGACAAAGGCAATTTCCAAACAGATTATGCCAATATATGATAAGCCAATGATTTATTATCCATTGTCTACATTGATGCTGGCAGGAATCCGTGAGATATTGATTATCTCTACGCCAAGAGATTTACCTGTATTCAGAGAATTGTTAGGAGATGGAAGCCAGCTTGGAATGCAGTTTGAATATGCTGTGCAGGAAGAGCCGAGAGGACTGGCAGATGCTTTTATCATTGGAGAAGAATTCATTGGAAAAGATGCAGTGGCATTAGTATTAGGAGATAATATCTTTTATGGACAGAGCTTTTCAAGCGTTTTGAAAAGAGCTGCGGATAGAACAGAAAGCCAGCAGGGAGCAACTATTTTCGGCTATTATGTAAAAGACCCAAGAGAATACGGCGTAGTAGAATTTGACGAAGAAGGAACTGCCATTTCCATTGAAGAAAAGCCGGCAGAGCCAAAGTCAAACTATGCAGTTCCGGGATTATATTTCTATGATAATGATGTAGTAGAAATAGCAAAGAATGTAAAGCCATCCGCCCGTGGAGAAATAGAGATTACCAGCGTAAATAACGAATACCTCAAGAGGGGGAATCTGAAGGTCGAGACCTTAGGACGTGGATTTGCATGGTTAGATACCGGAAATCATGATATGCTTCTTGCAGCAGCAGATTTCGTATCTGCGTTCCAGAAACGCCAGGGACTATATATTTCCTGTATTGAAGAGATTGCCTACAAGAGAGGTTTTATTGATGCAGAGCAGTTGAAGAAGCTGGCAGAGCCGTTGATGAAGACGGATTATGGAAAATATCTGATGGATATTGCGAATGGATTATAAATGATGGAGGAATTATTATAATGAAAAAAGTGTTAGTAACCGGAGCAAATGGATATATCGGGAGACACGTGGTTAAAAAGTTGTTAGACTTAGGTTGTGAAGTTTATGCAGCAGATTTTCAATTTGATGGAGTGGATGAAAGAGCAACAAAGGTAACAACTCCAATTTTCCAAAAGGATAAGAATTTATTTCACGAACTGGGTGAACCGGATGTATGTATTCATATGGCTTGGAGAAATGGCTTTGTTCATAATGCAGATTCTCATATTGAAGATTTGCCACAACATTTTGAATTTATCAAAACAATGATAGAAGGTGGTTTAAAACAGGTTGTAGTAATGGGAAGTATGCATGAGGTTGGATACTGGGAAGGGGCAATTACGGAAGATACTCCATGCAATCCAAAGTCTTTATACGGTATCTCAAAAAATGCATTGCGACAGGCAATTTTTTCAATGCCTGACATAGAAAATGTCTGTGTGCAATGGGTCAGAGCTTACTATATCATAGGAGATGATTTGAAAAATAATTCTATTTTTTCAAGAATCGTGAAGCTTGAAAGTGAAGGACAAGAAACATTTCCGTTTACAAGTGGAAAGAATAAATTTGATTTCATTCCAGTGGATGTGCTGGCAGAACAGATTGCAAAAACGGCATGTCAGACAGAAGTAAATGGAATTATTAATTGCTGCACTGGACAGCCGGTTTCGCTTGCGGATAAGGTAGAGGAATTTATCAAAGAGAATAATTTCAAAATCAGACCGGAATATGGTGCATTTCCTGATAGACCATACGATTCACCGGGAATTTGGGGAAACGCGGAAAAAATAAATCAGATTATGGAAAATTACAAATAAGCAGAATGGAGAAAGAAAAATGGGAAAGATAAAAGTAACAGATAATTGTAACGGAATTGAAGGATTAAAGGTGGTTGAGCCTTCCGTATTTGGAGATGAACGCGGATATTTCATGGAAACTTATAATTATAATGACTTTAAAGAAGCAGGTATCGATTGTGAATTTGTACAGGACAACCAGTCTGCATCTAAGAAAGGTGTTTTACGTGGGTTACATTTTCAGATTAATTTTCCACAGGACAAGCTTGTTCGTGTAGTGAACGGAGAAGTGTTTGATGTTGCGGTTGACTTAAGAGAAGGTTCTGAGACTTATGGAAAATGGTTTGGCGTAATCTTATCAGCTGAAAATAAAAAACAGTTCTTTATTCCGAAGGGATTTGCGCATGGATTCGTTGTATTATCTGATTATGCGGAGTTCTGCTATAAAGTAACAGATTTTTATCATCCGAACGATGAAGGTGGATTATTGTGGAAGGATCCTGAAATCGGTGTAGAATGGCCAATGCCGGAGGGATTCACAGAAGAAGATTTGATTTTATCTGATAAGGATAAGGTTTGGCCTGGAATTAAATCCCTGAAAAAATAGGAGTCGATATGCGTTATATTCAAAATTTCAAGAAGTATATGCCTTTACTTAAGGAATTGGTAAGCAGAGATTTAAAAACAAAATACAGGCGTTCTGCGTTGGGGTTTTTATGGACAGTTCTAAATCCTCTTGGAATGATGATCGTACTTACAATAGTGTTTTCGACTGTGTTTCAGCAAAGTATTGATAATTTTCCGGTGTATTTGATGTGTGGTCAGCTGATTTTTAATTTTTACAGTGAAAGCAGTACCATGGCAATGAACTCTGTTGTGGATAATGCAGCGTTGATAAAAAAAGTTTATCTGCCGAAATATTTATTTCCGGTGTCCAGAGTATGCTCTAGTTTGGTGAATATGCTGACTTCTTTTATTGCATTATTGATTGTTATATTGATTACGCGAACGCCTATTACATGGACTATTTTTCTGGTAGTATTCCCGATTATGTATTCGCTGCTGTTTGCATTGGGCGCAGGTATGATACTGTCGGTTTTGACGGTATCTTTCCGGGATATTAAGCATCTTTACGGTGTTATTATTACCGCGTGGATGTATTTGACTCCTGTGTTTTATCCCATGAGTATGCTGCCGGGAAAACTGGCATCTTTGGTGCAAAAGAATCCGCTTACTATATTTGTTGATATGATGCGTATGGTAGTGCTTTACAATAAAGTGCCTCCGCTTATTATGCATGCTAAATGTTGGCTTGTATGCGGAGTTGTAGTAGTTTTTGGGTTCTATCTATTTAAAAAGAAGCAAGATACATTTATTCTGAAATTGTAAAGTGTTATGTATGACATGAGATTCAAGGAAGGAAAAGCAGATGTCTGAAAATGTAATAGAGGTGAATGATGTCTCCATGCAGTTTCGACTGTATAAGGAGAAGGTTGACAGCCTGAAAGAATATGCAATAAAAATAATAAAAAAGGAATTGGAATATGATAATTTCTGGGCATTGAAGGATGTTAGTTTCCATGTGAGAAAGGGAGAAGCCGTGGGGCTGGTTGGACGAAATGGTTCTGGAAAAAGCACTATGCTTAAAGTTATAGCAGGTGTACTGAAGCCCACAATGGGAAGTGTAAGAATTTCCGGAAGTATTGCTCCTATGATTGAGTTAGGGGCGGGATTTGACTTTGATTTGACAGCAAGAGAGAATATTTTTCTGAATGGCGCTATTTTGGGATATCCAAGGGAAATGTTGGAAGAAAACGTAGAAAAGATAATAAAATTCGCTGAATTAGAAAACTTTATAGATGTTCCGGTTAAGAATTTTTCTTCTGGTATGGTGACTCGTCTGGGGTTCTCCATAGCAACCGTTTATCAGCCTGATATTTTAATTGTAGATGAGATTTTATCAGTTGGAGATTTTAAGTTTCAAAATAAATGCGAGGAGAGAATACAGGAAATGCTCAGTAAAGGAACAACGTTATTGTTGGTCTCACATAGTACAGAGCAGGTACGCAGAGTATGTGACAGAGCAGTTTTATTATACAAAGGGAACATGCTTATGGAAGGACAGGTCGATGAGGTCTGTGACTTATATAGTGAGTTGTAAGGAGTAGAAGGATGATATTGCAAAGCAAAGAAGTAAAGCGTTTAATTATATATTTTATTTTTGATAAGCAGGGCATTGTGGACGACTATATCACATATATGCTAAAAGATTTAAAGAATAATGCTACGGAAATAGCAGTGGTATGTAATGGAATGTTGACTCCGGAGAGCAGAAAAAAGTTAGAAGAAGTCACACCGATTATTATGGTTCGTGAAAACAAAGGATTGGATGTATGGGCGTATAAGAGCGTATTAGACTATTATGGCTGGGAAAAACTCTGTAAATATGATGAAGTCATTATGATGAATTATACGATAATGGGTCCGATTTATCCGTTAAAAGAGATGTTTGAAAAGATGGATGCTAAGGATTTAGACTTCTGGGGAATTACCAAATATCATGAGTACAAAGAGGGAGACCCATTTGGAACCATTGTATATGGATATATTCCGGAACATATCCAATCTCATTTTATTGCAGTACGTAGTCGTATGCTTCGCAGTATTGAGTTTCAAGAGTATTGGAATAACATGCAGCAAATAAATGATTATCGCGAAGCGGTAGGGTGTCACGAAGCAATATTTACCAGAAAATTTTCAGAAGCAGGTTTTTTGTGGGATGTATATGCTGATATGGGTGAAGGATATAATAATCACCCTATTTTGTGTGCTACCAGACAGATGTTAGAAGAGAAAAGATGTCCTATTTTTAAGAGACGGTCCTTTTTCCAGGATTATACCAATATTATTAATGACACTATGGGGGAAAGTGCGTACGAAGCATATGAATATATTGATAAATATACAGATTATGATGTAAACATGATTTGGGACAATATTCTGCGATTGGAAAATCAGGCAGATATAAAAAAGA
Source organism: uncultured Eubacteriales bacterium (assembly GCA_949292785.1). Lineage (GTDB taxonomy): Bacteria > Bacillota > Clostridia > Lachnospirales > Lachnospiraceae > Petralouisia. The sequence goes on along the minus strand of CASFBK010000008.1, from coordinate 36,140 downwards.
ATATGCAGTTAAATTACGTTATTGATGAGCGAAATGGAAAGGACATCTCAGAGATTCTGGGTAAGCGAAAGATAGCACTTGTTTTGCATTTCTATTTCACGGAATTGGCGGATTACTGCCTGCATTATATGAAGTCATTGCCGAAAGAAGCAGATATTTATGTTACTGTTGGGGATGAACAGAAGAAAAAAATAATTGAAGAAACATTTTCAGAATTACCGAATAAGGTAGAAGTTATTTTGATTGAAAATCGTGGTCGTGATGTAAGCGCTTTGTTGGTAGGGACAAAGAAGTTTATTATGGATTATGATTATGTGTGTTTTGTACACGATAAGAAAGTAGTACAGCTAAAGCCAGAGACGATTGGAGCAGGCTTTTCTTATAAATGTTTTGAGAATCTCCTTCCGACGAAAGAATTTGTAGAAAATGTATTAGATACCTTTGAACGAAATCCAAGAATCGGATTACTGACACCGCCGCCACCATGCCACGGTGATTATTATATTACCCTGGGAATGGAATGGGGATTAAATTACAAAGTAACTAAGAAGCTGGCTGAAAAGTTGAATCTTACAGTACCTATATCCAGAGAGAAAGAACCGATAGCGCCTCTTGGTACTATGTTCTGGTTTAGACCACAGGCAATGAAGCTTTTGTTTGAAAAAGACTGGGAGTATAAAGATTTTCCACCGGAGCCGAATAAGGTAGATGGTACTCTTTTGCATGCAATAGAGCGTATTTATAGTTATGTTGTGCAGCAAGAGGGGTATTATCCGGGATGGATTTTTTCTTCCCATGGTGCAGCAATGGAGATTACCAATTTAAACTATATGCTTCGGGGATTAAATACATCTATATTTAAAGCAGGACCGGGTGCGGGAAAATATGAAGAAGTGGCACGGAATATGCAAAAAACATTTATCGAATGGAGAATGTGCCGTTCTGCCCTCGGCTATACGGAAGGAAGTATTATTCAGGCAAAACTTTATCTGAAGACAGATGCTGGTTACAGTGAAGAGCATACTGTTTCGGTAGAAAACGAAACCGATGAAAATATATATGCTTATAAAGGTCTTGAAAAGTTTGGAAGCGTAAGTGAAATAAGATGGGACCCGGGAGAAAAATCTGGCATTATTATAAAAGCACTTGATGTTAAAGTTACCATGTTCAATGAGAAAGTGCTGGAATTTTCATCAAAAGATGCCATTACAAATGGAATGATGCTGAAGGACGAAATGATATTTCTGGGACCGGATCCGCAGCTGTATTTCAAATTACCGGAGAAAATACCTGTTAAGAATATTGTGATAGAGACAGATGTGATTGACCATATAACAGCGGACAGAGCAGAGGAATTGTATAAAAAGCTTCGGGGAAAGAATATTCTAAGACGAATTAAAAATAAGCTTTTACGTTAAAGAGTGGAGGTGAAAAATAATGCTTGTTTCATTTTTTATAGAAATTGATGCAGATGGCAATCCAAGATATAAGGATGAATTTATAAAGGACATTGAGAGAAGTAAAAAAAATGGAGGATGGGTAGTAGCACCAAAAGAGTATAGTGTATTGGTGGAAGAAGCTGGAAAAGTTCTTTATGAAATACCGGAGGATGTCGTAGAGCGTTTGTCTAAGCCGTTAGAGCATAAATGTGATAGGGATATTCTGTTATTAATTCAGAGAAACCATGAACTGGAAGATTGGCTGGAAAACTTATTGAATGAGTTGGGAAACGCAGAAGTAATGAAAGCGTATGGTGAGTATGTGAGCCTTATTAAAGTGGCAAATCAGAAAAACATAGAGATGTATTGTGAGGTTGCGAAAAAGGATGGGGATATTGAAACCGGAATGCAGAAAGTAATTGCGTCCACCCAGCATCAGATTCAGGTATATGAAGAGGAAAATAAAAGTTTGAAGGAAAATGTTCATGGATTAAAAGAATATATTGCTTCAACAGAGAAGTATGTAAAAGAATTACAGATACATGCTACTAATTTGGACAATGAGTTAAAATACTATAAATCATGTGATAAGGATAATGTAGAACTGTTGAGAAAAGAAAGAGACAGGTATTACAAATTGTACAAAGAAAATCTCGAAAAGCTGAATGAGACAGAAACAGCGTATTTAGAACTAAAGGAAAAGCAGAATAAGCATAGATAGATGGAAGGAAAAAACATATAATATGAAAAGAGAACGAATCTTTTACCTGGATTTTATAAGGGCGCTTGCAGTTATTCTGATATTACTGACACATTATAATGCGTTGTTTTTGTATATGGAGCCACAGCCCTTAGATAAAGTCGTAGTTACATATAAAATATGTAACTTGTATATTGGAGACTTTGGAGTTTCGCTGTTTTTTATTATCTCTGGGGCGGCGCTTATGTATGTGTATGAGAACAAACTGGAGTTGCTGACGTTTTATAAAAAACGTTTTGTATCTATATATCCTATGTTCTGGATTGCATATGTGATAGCGTTTGTAATACAGAAAGTGATTTACCATGTTGACTTCTCAGCAGTTCCACGAAAAAATTTCATATTAACACTTTTGGGATTTGACGGATATTATTCAGGCGTAATGCCGACTTTTTATATTATTGGCGAATGGTTTCTGGGAGCAATCATATTAATTTATGTTTTATTTCCGATATTAAGATGGGGAGTGAATAAACACCCTGTCGCCTGTGGCGGACTACTGTTTTTGTTTTATTTATTGGCATTGGTATGTTATAACACGCAATTAAGTAAGGCGGAACTTATTGCGGTAAGAATTCCGGAATTTTATTTTGGAATGATGTATATAAAATATATCAAAAAGACGAATTGGAAAGTCGCACTTGCCGCTCTGGTGGTACTTGGAGTAAATACAGTAATTGCTCCAACATTTGACAGTAATATACAGACGACATATGTTGGAATTATGGCGTTTTTGCTGTTAACGTTTATTTCTCAATTTGTAAATTGTGCCGTGGTTCGTAAAATATGCAAGTTTTTTAGTAAATATTGTTATCCAATCTTTTTGATACATCATTTTATAATATATAAAATAACAGATAAAGTAGATTTCTACTCCATTTCTAAATGGGAGAATTATGGAGTTTTTGCAATATGTGTGGCGGCTATTTTGGTAAGTTCGATTCTGTTGTATTATTTAGAAGCAGTGATAAAAAGCGGAGCGGCCAGAGTGAGGAAAAAAGTGTCAGGTGCTGCCAAGGTTGACATTTAGTAAGTTACTATTTATACTAAGCATGTAGAATTTTGATAGAAAATAGATAATTATGTACGTAGGAGAATAGAATGATGAAAGTTGTATTACTTGCAGGTGGGTTTGGAACAAGAATCAGCGAAGAAAGTCATCTGAGACCAAAACCAATGATTGATATAGGTGGAAAGCCTATTTTGTGGCATATTATGAAAGAATATTCATATTACGGGTTTAACGATTTTATTATATGTGCAGGATATAAGCAGCATATAATTAAAGAATGGTTTGCGAATTATTATTTGCATAATAGTGACCTTACCTTTGATTTTCGGAAAGATGGAGCTATGGAAGTGCATAGCAATGTGGTAGAACCCTGGAGGGTTACAGTAGTTGACACCGGGCTGAATACAATGACAGGGGGACGTATCAAGCGGATTCGGGATTATGTGGAAAATGATACATTTATGTTGACGTATGGAGATGGGGTATCCGACGTAAATATCGCAGAATTATTAAAGTTTCATCAGTCTCATGGCAAGATTGCCACTATGACAGCAGTTAATATCGGACAGCAATTTGGTGTTATTGAGATAGATAAGGATGGTACGATTAATCGGTTTCGTGAGAAGAATGAGGGAGATGGACAAGTAATTAATGCAGGCTATATGGTTTTAGAACCTGAGATATTTGATTATATTGACGGAGATGAAACTGTTTTTGAGAAAGACCCGTTAGAGAAAATTGCAGCAAAGGGTGAGTTGAAAGCATATAAGCACAGCGGGTTCTGGAAATGCATGGATACCAAGAGAGATAAGGACAGCCTGGAGAAGATGATTGCGGATAAGGATGCTCCATGGATGGTATGGGAGAAATAGGATGTTAGATTTAAGCTTTTATAATGGAAAGAGAGTATTGGTTACCGGGCATACTGGTTTTAAAGGGACCTGGCTATGCAAAATTCTGGTGAATGCAGGAGCAGAGGTGACGGGATATTCGCTGGAGGCGCCTACGAATCCTAATTTGTTTTCGTTGTGTGATGTGGAAGGAAGAATGAATTCTGTCATCGGTGATATCAGAAACAGAGAAGAACTGATGAAAGTATTTCAGGAGACACAGCCGGAAATCGTATTACATTTGGCAGCACAGCCGATTGTACGCGATTCTTATAAAGACCCTGTTTATACCTATGAAACAAATGTTATGGGAACGGTGAATATCTGTGAATGTGTCAGAATGAATTCTTGTGTAAAATCTTTTATTAATGTAACTACGGATAAGGTTTATAAGAATAACGAGTGGGAATGGGGATATCGAGAAAATGAGCCATTGGATGGATATGACCCATATTCTAATAGTAAATCCTGCTCTGAGTTGGTGACACATAGTTATATCAATTCTTTCTATTGCGATATGGAGGTGGCAGTATCGACAGCAAGAGCCGGAAATGTTATTGGCGGAGGTGACTTTGCGAATGACAGAATCATTCCGGATTGTGTACGTGCTGCACAAAAGGGAGTAGATATTGTGGTTCGTAATCCACATTCCACCAGACCATATCAGCATGTGCTGGAACCTTTGATGATATATCTGACGATTGCAAAAGCACAGTATGAAGATAAAAAATATGCTGGATTTTATAATGTAGGCCCAGATGACAGGGATTGTATTACTACTGGTCAGCTGGTGGATTTGTTCTGCCTAAAATGGGGAGAAGGAATGAAGTGGGTGAATCAATATGATGGGGGACCCCACGAGGCAAACTTTTTGAAATTAGACTGCTCCAAGATAAAAAAGACATTTGGATGGAAACCACGCTGGGGAGTGGAGGAAGCGGTTGAAAAAACGGTGGAGTGGTCTAAGGTTTATTTGGCACACGGAGATATTTCTGCATGTATGGACAGGCAGATAAATGAATTTATAAAAGATAGACAGGAGTAAAGAATGGGTGAAATAAAGTTATTAGATTGTACTTTGCGTGATGGTGGCTATGTGAATGACTGGAACTTTGGGCATAATAATCTTGTAAGCATTTTTGAACGCCTGGTAGATGCAGGGGTTGATATGATAGAGGTCGGCTTTTTAGATGACAGAAGACCTTTTGATATTAATCGCAGTATTATGCCGGATACAGATTGTGTTAGAAAGATATATGGGGATTTAGAGAAAAAGCAGGCAATCATTGTCGGTATGATTGATTATGGAACCTGCGATATTAAAAATATTAAACCCTGTGAAGAATCTTTTTTGGATGCTATTCGTGTTATTTTCAAAAAGCATTTGCGGGAAGAGGCAATGGCGTATTGTGCAGAATTGAAGAAGCTGGGATACAAAGTGTTTGCACAGCTTGTATCAGTAACCAGCTATGAAGATGAAGAAATGATGGATTTAATTCGTATTGCAAATGAGGTGAAACCGTATGCGGTATCTATGGTGGATACCTATGGATTGATGCATCAGAATAATTTAAAACACTATTTTGATTTGTTAAATGAAAACTTACTTCCGGAAATTGGAATAGGGTATCATGCGCATAATAATTTTCAGATGGGGTATGCAAACTGTATTGAGATGCTGTCCCAGAAAACAGAACGTATGTTACTTGTGGACGGCACCATTTATGGAATGGGAAAAAGTGCCGGAAATGCACCGATTGAGCTTATTGCGATGCATTTAAATGACAGATATGGAAAGAATTATCATATTAGCCAGTTCCTAGAAGCAATCGACTCTAATATTATGAATTTCTATACGCCGGCAACCTGGGGATATAATATGTTTTTCTATTTGGCGGCATCCAATGACTGCCACCCCAATTATGTGTCCGATTTGATGGACAAGCGTACACTTTCCGTTAAGTCAATTAATGAGATTTTAGGAAAGCTGCAAGGGGAAAAGAAGCTGCTGTATGATAAAAATTATATCGAGCAGTTGTATAAAGAATATCAGGATATAGATGTGGACGATAAGGCAGATATCGAGGGATTGAAAAAAGCATTTGAAGGCAGAAAAGTATTGCTTGTAGGTCCTGGACTGAATATTAAAAGACAGGATGCTGTGATTAAGGAATATATAGAAAAGAACCATCCTATTGTAGTATCTGTAAATTTTGTTGCAAAGGAATTTGATACTGATTATATCTTTTTGAGTAATTCCAAACGTTATGTTCAGCTTGCAACATTGTTATCAAGAAAGCCGGAAGAGCTTAAGGTGATAGCGACATCAAATGTGACAAAAACCAGTGGAAAGTTTGAGTATACCTTAAAATACAGTACGCTTTTGGATGAAGAAGCAGAAATTATAGATAACTCTTTTATTATGCTTTTAAAAGTGATGAAGCGTATTGGAGTAGGTGAAGTGGCATTAGCGGGCTTTGATGGATATATTGGTGATACAAAGCAGAATTATATCAATCCTGATATGGAATATAATTTTAATGAAGAGCAGGCAGAAGCATTAAATCAGTATGTAGCCGAAGTGTTGAAAGTAATAAAGAATGAGATAAAGATGGAATTTATTACAGATTCTCTTTATATTTAGATGATATGGAAAAAGTATGGGTATATTTTGAAAAGTTCATAAGAGCAATAGTAACGGCTTGCCTTAAAGTTCTAAAAATAGAATTATCAGAAAGGCAGTGGACAACATTAATACAATTTGTAAAATTTACTTTTGTAGGAATCTCAAATTTTTTGATTTCATATATTGTGTACGCGTTATGTCTTGCCGTTGGATTTCATTGGCTGGTAGGAAGCATAGCTGGTTTTGTAGTTAGTGTTTTGAATTCGTTTTATTGGAATAATCGCTATGTTTTTACAAAAGCAAAGGATGAAAAGCGTTCCACAATACATGCCTTGTGCAAGACATTTATGTCTTATGGTTTTTCGGGACTCTTACTAACAAATGTTCTGCTGTTCCTTTGGAATGATTTGCTGCACATTAATGCATTCTGGGGACCGGTTATTAACTTGTTTATAACAACGCCAGTTAATTTTATACTTAATAAACTATGGGCTTTTCGGAGTGAAAAGCAGGGAGAAACGGAATAGGATTGGAGTGAAAAAAGATGAAAATGAAAGTGGCAGAATATATGGCAGATTTCTTCGTGAAAAATGGCATAGAACATTGTTTTCTTATTACAGGAGGAGGTGCAATGCATCTGGATGATGCATTTACTCACAAGGAAGGTCTGAAGTGCGTATTTAATCATCATGAGCAGGCATGTGCGATTGCTGCTGAAGGTTACATGCGTTATTCGGGAAAGCTTCCGTTGGTGTGTGTGACAAGTGGTCCGGGTGGAACCAATGCGCTTACTGGTGTGCTTGGGGCATGGCTGGATTCAGTTCCTATGTTTGTTGTTTCCGGACAGGTAAAAAGAATCACAACGATTCATGCTACAGATGCCAAAGTAAGACAGATTGGAGACCAGGAATTTAATATTACAGATTGCGTTGCTCCGATGACGAAATATGCTAAATTTGTTGATGAAGCAAATGAAATAGCATACCATTTGGAAAAAGCGTTATATCTGTGTAAGAAGGGAAGAGGAGGCCCTGTATGGCTGGACATTCCTCTTGATATTCAGGCGGCAATTATTGATACCGATGAATTAGTACATTTTGATGTAGCAAAAGAAGATACAGAAAAAGTTGTTTATGATGATAGCAACACAGAAAAAATCATCCAGAAAATCAAGGAAGCAAAACGTCCTGTTATTTTAGCCGGTACAGGCATTCGTCTGGGAAATGCCAGAGAAGAATTTATAAAGGTTGTAGACAAGCTGAATATTCCGGTAGTTACAGCATGGAATGCGCATGATGTTATCTGGGATGAACATCCAATGTATGCAGGACGTCCCGGAACAATAGGAACACGAGGAGGAAACTTTGTTGTTCAAAACTGTGATCTTTTAATCAGCTTGGGATGCCGGTTGAATATTCGTCAGATTAGTTATAACTATGATGATTTTGCAAAAGACGCATATAAAATTATTGTAGATATTGACGGGGAAGAATTGAAGAAACATACAATACATCCTGATTTGCCAATTCATGCAGATGTGAAGGATGTACTAAATGCATTGTTGGAAAGCGGATTTGAAAATCATAATGAAGAACATGCCAAGTGGGCAAAGTGGTGCCGGAAGACAGATGCAAAATATCCGGCAGCATTACCGGAATATTATGAGCAACAGGCGCCGATAAATCCATATGTATTTATGCACAAGTTATTTGAAAATCTGGATGAAAATGAAACGGTAGTAACCGGAAATGGTTCTGCATGTGTTATTTCTTTTCAGGCGGCTGTAATTAAGAAAGGCACCAGATTATTTACAAATTCAGGATGTGCTACCATGGGTTATGGTGTGCCTTCAGCTTTGGGAGTAAGCTTTGCAAAACACGGGGACAGAGTTATTTGTCTGGATGGTGATGGAAGTATTCAGATGAATTTACAGGAATTGCAGACTATTGTGTATAACAATGCAAATGTTAAAATCTTTTTATTAAATAATGATGGTTATCATTCGATGCGTCAGACCCAGAGTAATTTATTTAAGGGAGCACTGGCAGGCGTTAATAAAGAAAACGGTGTTAGTTTCCCGGATATGGAAAAGATTTCTTATGCATATGGAATTCCGTATTATAGAATCGGTGTAGTGGATGCTATCGATGAGACTGTACAGAAGGTAATTAATCAGGATGGACCTGTTATCTGTGAGGTTATGCTGGATAAAGCACAGTTCTTTGAGCCAAAGTTATCCTCAAAAGTATTACCTGATGGAAAGATTGTATCGCCGGCAATCGACGACTTATCTCCATTCCTTTCAAGAGAAGAATATTTAGAGAACAAAGAAGTAAAATACGAAGAATAATAAAGATTTCCACGCAGATAGGAGTAAGTAAATGAAAAAAGTGCTTGTAACAGGTGCAACCGGTATGATTGGAGCATCCATGATTGAACAAATGGTAAGTGATGATATTAAAGTTACAGCCGTGATACGGCCAAATTCTAAAAAAAGAAATAACTTGATAGAACATGCAAATGTTACAGTGATTGAGTGTGACATTGATAATTTGTTAAGCTTAAAAGGAAGCTTGGAGAAAGATTATGATACTTTCTATCACTTTGCCTGGGATGGTACATACGGTGACAGCCGGGATGATGCAATGCTTCAGGAAAAAAATGTGCGCAATACATTGGAGGCAGTGGAGTTGGCTCATCATGTTGGGTGCAAAGTATTTGTAGGGGCTGGCTCTCAGGCAGAATTTGGATTTGTAGAGGGCGAGTTGTCGGATAACGTACCCAAGAATCCTGTTACAGGATATGGTATTGCGAAGTATACTGCGGGGAAATTGAGCGCAGTTATGTGTGCAAGACTTGGAATGCGCCAATCATGGGGGAGAATCGTCAGCACTTACGGACCGCGGGATAATAGTTATACGATGGTGATGTCCAGTGTTATTGGTATGGTGAAGGGAGAAAGAATGAGTTTTACAAAGGGGGACCAGATTTGGGATTATGTATATGGCGGTGATTGTTCCAGAGCCTTCTACCTGATAGGAAAATATGGAAAGCATGGCAAGGCATATACCATTGGCTCCGGTAAAAGTAGGTTATTAAGAGAATATATTACTGCTATTCGTGACGTAGTGAATCCGGAACTTGAAATTGGTATTGGAGAAAGAGAATATTATCCGAATCAGGTAATGAAACTTACTGCTGATATCAGCGAATTAACAGAAGATACAGGATTTGTACCAGAAGTTGACTTTGAAGAAGGCATCAGAAGAACAATGGAATGGTATAAAGGAGAAAATAAATGAGGCATATATCGGTAATGACTCCTTGTTACAACGAAGAGGGAAATATCATGAATATTTATCAGGCTGTAAAGGAACAGTTTGATAAGCTGCCACAATACACATATGAGCATATATTTATTGATAATTATTCCACAGACCATTCGCGAGAAATTCTCCGCGCTTTGGCACATAAAGACAAGAATGTAAAAGTGATACTGAATGCAAGAAATTTTGGACCGAATCGTTCTGGCTCCTATGGAATGTTGCAGGGAACAGGAGAAGCAGTGATTTGTATTGTATGTGACCTGCAGGATCCGCCGGAAATGATACCAACCTTCTTAGAAAAGTGGGAAGAAGGATATAAGGTAGTAATGGGCCAGAAGACCAAGAGCAAAGAAAATCCCATTATGTTTCAGATTCGGAAGTTGTATTATGGAATCATGAATGCCTTGTCAGAGACAGAACACTTGAAGAACGTAACGGGATATGGATTGTTTGACCGGGAAGTGCTGGATATGATTAAATGGATGGACGACCCGGATCCATATATTCGCGGACTGGTGACACAGTTAGGGTATAAGTGGTGTTTGGTGGAATATACGCAGCAGGAGCGGAAAGTAGGAAAGTCCAGTTACAATTTCAGCAAATATTTTGATTTTGCAATTACCGGAATGACCCATGTATCCAGAAAACCTTTGCGTATTGTAACTATGTGCGGATTTATTATGTCTGCTTTCAGCTTTGCCATAGCAATCGTATATCTGGTAATGAAGCTGCTGAATTGGTATAAATTTAATATGGGAACAGCACCAATTTTGATTGGAATGTTCTTACTTGGTTCTGTTCAGCTTGCCTTTTTGGGTGTCATTGGAGAATATATAGGCGCTATTTTGACAAAAGTAACAAAGCGGCCTATGGTAGTGGAAGAAGAGCGAATTAACTTTGATACAGAGGAAGAAGAAGCTGCAGAGAGGTGACAATATGAGAAGAGCATTGATAACTGGTGGTTCCAGAGGAATTGGCAAGGCAATTTCAGAGAAGTTTCAGGCGTGTGGCTATGAGGTGATTACACCAAGTAGACAAGAGCTTGATTTGACAAGTGCAGAATCAATAGAAGCATATATTAACAAGAATAAAGAGGTATACTTTGACGTTATTGTTAATAATGCAGGCATTAATGATATACATGCCATAGAAGAGATAACGGATGATGAGCTGGAGCGTATGATGGCGACAAATCTTGTGGCACCCATAAAGATACTGCGTGGATTTACAGGTATGATGAAAAAGAACCACTACGGAAGAATTGTAAATATCGGTTCTATCTGGGCAGTGGTATCAAAAGGGGGACGCTGTGTATACAGTGCAACTAAAAATGGTATCCACGGAGTAACCAATACACTTGCAGTAGAGCTTGCAGCAGATAATATTTTGGTAAATACCGTGTGTCCCGGATTTACCTTGACAGAGCTGACCAGAAAAAATAATACACAGGAAGAGATTGAAGCTATTTCAAAGGATATTCCCATGGGAAGAATGGCAGAGCCAAAGGAAATCGCAGAAGTAGTTTATTTTCTGTGCAGCGAACAAAATACCTATTTAACGGGACAGAAAATAACAGTAGATGGAGGTTTTGCGGAGAAATGATAATTAAGTCCAGTACAAAAGATTATAAAGTTGACATTTATAGTAATTTTGAAAAAGTAAAGTGCCTGAATATAGACAAAAATACATTTGTGGTAATAGATAAAAATCTGTATGAATTATATGGGAAAGAATTGTTCTCAGCAATCCCAGAGGAGCAGATGTATATTTTAGAGGCGGTAGAAGAGAATAAGAAAATCGAGACCGCGTTGGAAATATGTGAGATTATGACAAATATTCCGGCTAAGAGAAATGCACAATTAATTTCTCTTGGTGGAGGAATCGTGCAGGATGTAACAGGATTTGTGGCAAATATACTGTATCGGGGGATTCATTGGACATTCTTCCCTACCACTCTTTTGGCTGCCTGCGATAGTTGTATTGGGGGAAAGACTTCCTTGAACTATAAGAAGTTTAAGAACTTATTAGGAACCTTTTATCCTCCGGATGAAATTATTATCTGTACTCCATTCTTTAAAACACTGTCCGAAAAGGATTTCCAGAGTGGATTAGGAGAGGTAGTAAAGTTCAATGTGATGTTTGGAGAAGCCGGAATAATTAAAATGGAACAGAACATTGATGCATTATTAAGACGGGAAGATAGTAAGTTAGAAGAGTTTGTAGAGAGTTCTTTGGCGTTTAAAAAGGATTTTATTGAAGAGGATGAATTTGATAGAGGTGTGCGTATCCATTTGAATTTTGCACATACCTTTGGACATGCTTTTGAGACTATGAGTAATTATGCCATTCCTCATGGTACCGCAGTTGCCATGGGAACGATTGTGGCAAACCGCATTTCCCTTTCGCGAGGATGGCTGTCAGAGGATAAAGTACTTCGTGTAGAGAATATATTATGGAAGATTATCCATATCGATGCAAAGCACATTGAGGTGGATATGGATGAAGTTATCAGTGCAATTCACAAAGATAAAAAACAGGTTGGAAAAGAATTGACAGCAGTTCTTATGAAAGATGATATGAAACTTAATATCGTTCATGATGTGAAAAGAGATGAGATTGAAAAGGCTGTTGAATACGTGTTTAACAAGTTAAGATAACTTAAGATAGTAGGAGAAAAGATGAGAGCAAAGTTAAAAACAGGTAGATGGTATATTGCAATAATAGCCGGAATTTTGGTACTGGCGGTGGTTATCCTCCGTCAGTATATTTTGGATGGATATTATTTTATGTCTAAAGGTGTATTATCGGATTTGTTGAGGGCTAATCTGCCAACTTATTATCATATGTATGATGCAATTACAGAGGGCGGATTTTTCTGGTCCTGGCAGATGGGAATTGGAACCAGTATGTTTACCCATGCGGATGTATATTTTGACCCATTTACCTATATATTATTTATCTTTGGTCGAGATTATATTCCTCATATGATGATATGGCTGTTTGTTGCAAAACTGGTTTGTGAAGGTGCAGCCTTTTTTTCGTATCTGGATTATTTCAAATTAGATAGAAAGGCAAGTTTGATTGCAGCGCTATTGTATGCATTTAGCGGATATTCTCTGATTATGGGAAGTAATTTTGCGTTAGGAACCATACTGGTATATGCGCCTATTGTTTTTCTTGGTGTAGAAAAATGGCTGGATACAGGAAAATTGCGTACATTATTGCTGGGCTTGTTTTTAACTTGTATTTATTCTTATTATTTCTTTTTTGTTTTAGGGCTGTTGACAGCGTTATACGTTTGCGTGAGGTTATATCAGCGAAGAATCAATCCTATTCCTAAATTATTCGTATTGCTGGGTGTGGCAGTTGTTGTTATATTGTTATCTTCGGTGGCGTTGCTTCCGCAGATTCAATTAACATTGGCCAGTGCAAGAGTAGCGGGAGCAAAGGACGTACAGACTGGTTTGTCGCTTTGGATTCCCCAGATAAAAGTGTGGGTAACCGCCATAATAAGAGCTTTGTGTGGAGATATACTAAATAATCCTTTGACCGGAGAATACATAGGTTATACTTATTTTGGAATAATGGATTATTTTCAGGTATCATGCTACACCAGTTCTTTTCTTATAATATTGGCAATGCAGTACTGGCATTATGAGAAAAAGAATAGAAAAAATCTTATTTTAGTTACAGTGTTAATTTCAATTATGATATTATTCCCTGTATTTTCTTTTGTGTTGAATGCATTTGCTACGGTTAGTGCCAGATGGATGTTTATAGTAACCATATTGGAATGTGTGTTGATTGGTCTATCCATTGACTCTGTTATCAGGAACAAAGGAATTCACGGGAAAAGTCTGTTTTGGGGAATCATTGCAAGTGGATTGATTATGATACTTGGAATGATGGCTTTGTCTGCAGGAGGAAACGAGTTTGGTGCGCAGTTTACCGTTTATTTGTACCAGGCAAGAAAGTTTTTTGTTGCGTTGCTGGGACTTTATGCTTTAATGTGTGTGATTTATATACTGCAACGGGAAAATAGTAGGGCTGGTATGAGAAAATGGGCAATTTGCATTCTTGTTGCAGGAATTATATTGATAGATGAAGGCATTAACTATTATCACTGGTATGGAATAGAACAATCGGTAAGTGATTACAGCGAAGCTGAAAAAACGAGCTATGAGGATACCAGTGCAGAACTGATAAAGGAGATTCAGGCAGAGGATGATTCTTTTTATCGAATCAACAAAACCTTTGATTCCGTAGTAGATGTAAATGAAATTCCTTCCGAAAACGATGCTATGGTACAACAATATTACGGATTAAAAAGTTATAATTCTGTAAATAATGCCAATTATACAGCTTTTTTGCAGGAGTTAGGCGTTTTTGTAGCCTGCCCGATATCTATCCCGTATTACCTGGAAAACGGAATTGAACCAGAAGAGGTAATTGGAAGCAACTTAAATTATATCGATGGTGTAGGAGACAGATATTATCTTCAGAGCTATCTGGGAGTAAAATATTTTATAACAGACCAGACAGATAGTGAGCTTCCGGAATATTTTACTTATTTAAACAGCCGTAATGGTATCAGCGTATATGAAAATAAGAATTACTATCCGCTGGCATTTGTCAACGAGAAACTTATGTCTTTAGAAGAATTTCGGAAGCTGTCCGATGAGGAGAAAGCTTATGCATTATTGGAATATACCATTGTAGATGGGATAGATACAACGGGAAGTTCTTTGGCCAAGAGTGAGAAAAGGCTGACAGAGCTGGCAAAGGAAAAGCAGGAGAAATTTGAGTTAATCAGCTTTTTTGAAGATAAAGTGTCATTTCGTATAGAGGTGCAGGAGGGAGCAGAATATCTGTCCTTATCTATGCCGTATGATGAAGACTGGCATGCTTATGTAGATGGAAAAGAAGTTGCTACAGAGAAAGTAAATGTGTCCCTGCTGGGCGTCCGGATAGGCGAAGGGGAGCATGAAGTGGAACTGCGATATGAGCCAAAAGCACTTAAAATAGGAGGGATGTTATCCCTGGCGGGGCTGATTCTGGTGCTGATACTGTGGAAAACAGCAGGTTTCTTGATAGAAAAACTGGAACGCATTTTGAAAAAGTCAGGCGAGGGAATACTGAGGGTGATACATAATGCAAAAGTACAAAAAGCAATGGGAAGCTTATTAAAAGGTTTCGGCTATATTGTAGTTGCGTTATCCATATCAGCTGTTACGATAGGTGTAATACGTCCTTCTACTTATATAAAAGGCGAGGTAGAAAATATCACAGAATTTTCTGAAATGGATACCCAGGGATACACCATAGACGGACAAAGTTTTTTGGTAAGCAAGAATAAGCCGAGTATGACATGGCAGAATACATTGTCTGTTGTATCAAAGGTAGAGATTCGTTTTAGTTCGATTGATTATATGGCGAATTCCGATGGCGGATTGCGAGTACAGTTATCTTACGATTCTGATGGCAGTGGATTTAACGAGGAAAATTCCATGGTACAGTGGCCTGACAATGAGAATCTGACGGTGCGGTATGATATGGAGGAAGAGAATGTTAAGGAGTTCCGTTTGGCAATCGGATGGTCAGAGGGAGAAGCCTTTCATTTAGAATCCATCCGGATAGAAAACAAATACTTTCAGATGACATTGAAAGAATGTCTGTTGGTAGGTGGTACGGCAATTCTTGTATTGGCAGGACTATTGTGGGGAGTACGGAGAGTAAGAGGGCGGCAAAACAATAGTATCGTAAGAGATTCTAATATTGAGTTGTGTCGTATCATCTGTATGCTGTTAATTGTTGCGCATCACTGTGTTCTGCATGGTGGAGCATTTGAAATGCAGGGAATGAGTCAGAATAGAATATTTTCTTTGTTTTTGATTCCAGGGGGGAAATTGTGTTTTGACAGTTTTCTGGCAATGAGTTGTTGGTTTTTGGTAGACCAGAAGTTTCGTACGAAGCGATTTTTAAAAGTATGGTTACAGGTACTGTTCTATTCTGTAACATTTGCTATAATAGCATATGGTTTTGGAACCGGATTTACGTTTAAAAACTGGCTGAGTACACTTTTACCTATTACAGGAAATTCCCATGGCTTTGCAGCATCTTACCTTGCTTTTTATTTATTGCTGCCGTTTTTGACTTATATTTCCGGCAAGGTGACGAAGCGGCAGGCAAGATGGCTGTTAGTGCTGCTATTATATTTTGAGGTTGGGTCTCAGATTATCGGTTGCTTTAACTCTTATTATCAGCCGCTTAGCAGTGAATTGCTGCTGTTCATATTGTGTTATGTAATTGCATTGAATTTAAAACGGTGGCCTTGGAAAATATGTGATAATAAAAAATTAATGCTCACTATTTTTATAGGAATCTGGATTGGATTGTGGATGATACGATATTGCTGGATTCTGAATCCGGGAAATCCTGTTTTAAGTTATATCATGAGCACGATGTGTGATGAATCTTCTATCACAAATTTAGTCGGTGGATTTGCATTTTTCTTCTTTTTTAAGAATATCAAAATGAAGAAATATCCATTGATAAATTATTTAGCAACTGGAACATTTGGAATTTTACTGATTCATGACCATAATTTTTTCAGATATGTGTTATGGAAACAGATAATTCGGACCGAAGAATGGTACGAAAGCGGAATTTTTGTACTCATTGTTATTGCAGTAGTAATATGGGTATATGCGGTAGGATTCCTAATTGACAGAGTCAGAGTATTGTTATTAGAGCAGAAAATATTCCGGCATGTTAAGGTAAATGAAATGTGTGAAAAATGTGATGCTATTTTAGCTGAAAAGAATAATAAAAGTGAGGTACAGTAAAATGAAATACGGCATATTAGGACATATAGGTTTTTCTAAAAAGGAAGAGAATCATAACCGTTTAATGTCTATGGGGGATATATTTGAATGTCTGGCTATTTTGAGAATTTATGAGAGAATGGGGATAAAGAAAGAGGATTTGTTGACCTGCTATCCATATGAACTGGATGTATATCAGGATGAATATGTAGTTCTGCCGATTAATGTGTATGCGCTCAATGTGGATTATTCGAGAAGAATATTGCCGGTATTTTTGGGATTGGCATTGGGAGGAGAACATGATATTTCCAAGAAGAATATCAATATGTTAAGACGTTTTGCACCTGTGGGATGCAGAGATGAACGAACCATGAGGAGACTGCTGGAGAAAGGAATTGACGCCTATGTACAAGGGTGCCTTGTGGCTACGTTTCCGGAAAGAGAACAGAATCTTGAGACACAGAACAAGGTGTTTTTCGTAGACCCACAGGCGGGAATAAAGGATTATATTCCGGAAAGCTTATTGGAAAATTATGAGTTTTATTCACATGATTTCTATATGACGCCGGAGGAATTGTTGAAAGGGAAAGATATTTATGAATATGGTGTGGAAACCATTGAAAGATATAAGAAGGAAGCAAAGCTGATTGTAACCTCAAAGTATCATGCCGCAGTGATTGCGTTGGCATTAGGAATTCCTGTTATTATGATTATAGAGAATAATTATTATAAGTATTCCTGGCTGGAAAAGTTCATTCCTATTTATGAACCAAAGGATTTTGCAAACATAGACTGGAATCCGCCGGTTGTAACCATACCGAAGGAAGAAAAGAATCTGATGCTTGAGATTGCAGAAGAGAGAATTCGTGAGACGTATCATAAGTATGAGAAAATCTGTACGTTAAGTGAAAAAAGAGAAAATATCAACATTAAGCGTTTTAATGATATTTTTTACGGCTCTTATGCTATTGAATATGTGAAGAATAACTGGAAAAAAGATACTGCGATAAATTATGCATTTTGGGGAGCGACACAAACAGCAGTCAAACTAAATGAATACATCGCAGAAAATTATCCAAATACCAAATTGGTGAAGGTATTTGACTGGTCTATCAGAAATCCGATTGAGTTTGATGATGGCTGTTTTGTCCCGGAACCATTAGAAAACATGGAAAACAAAGAGAATGAACATCTGTTTATTTTTGTTACAGGAAATTCGGCATCTCAGGCAGCAAAGGAATTATTTGCGAAGCTGAATAAGAGTCAGGACGAATATTTTCTATGTGAGAGAAAAATTCTTCAAGAAAGTGATGTAAGGAAAGATGATGAACGATAAGAGGAAGAAAGTATGTGTCAGCATACCATGTTATAATGAGGAAGGAAACGTAGTTCCCCTATGTGAGGCAATTATTAAGGAGTTTGCAGAAAAGCTGCCAGACTATGACTATATCATACAGTTTATTGATAACTGTTCTCAGGATACAACACAACAAAAAATATTAGAATTATGCCGTAAATATCCCTTTGTCAGAGCGATTTTTAATGCAAAAAATTATAAAGGAAATTCGGCGCTGCATGGTCTGCTTCAGTCGGAAGGGGATTGTACGATTTATTTGTCCGCAGACTTTCAAGACCCCATAGAGATGATACCGGAGCTGTTACATAAATGGGAAGAAGGATATCTTATTGTTGCAGCCATAAAAAAGAGCAGCAAGGAAAAGAAACTTATGTATGCCGTCAGGTCATGGTACTACAAAATTATGCATAAATGGTCAAAAGTAGATTTTATTGAACAATTTTGTAATTTTGGCGTGTATGATAAGGAGTTCCTGGATATTATTCGGGAGCTTAAGAATCCCAATTATTCTATCAGGGGAAATGTAGCGGAATATGGTTACAATATTTGTTATGTGGAATATGAACAGCAGGAACGTAGAAGTGGAAAAAGTAACTATAATGTATGGAAGCTCCTGAATCTGGCAATTACCAACTTCATTGACTATACGGATGTTCTTTTGCGGGGAGCAACCATTTTGGGAGGATTTTTTTCCGTAGTATTTGCGATTACGGCGGTGGTCTTTTTTGTAAAGAAGCTGTTAAACTGGTCCGGGTATCCCATGGGAATTGCCCCAATACTGATTGGAATCTTTTTTGTAGGTTCATTGAATATGTTTTTACTTGGTATTATAGGCGAGTATGTGCTTGCTGTACGAAAAAAAGTTACGGATTCTCCACTGGTAATAGAAAGAGTTAGAATTAATTTTGAAGATAAAGACAATGAAAAATAAGAAAAATACTTCTCAAAATATTCAGAGAAACAATTTTATATGGAACGCTATCGCAGGACTCGTAAATGCGGCAGAGTCAGTAGTAGTTCTAATGATATGCACCAGAACAAAAGGGATGGAGGCAGCAGGTATTCTGACGATTGCTTTTGCAGTGGCAAATCTGATGATGGCGATTGGTAAATTCGGTATGCGTACCTATCAGGTAACGGATGCTAATTCCACATTTCATGCGTCCGATTATTTTACATCGCGGTGCATTACGGTAGGAGCCATGATTTTGGTAAGTATCGTATGGGAAGGAATCAATGTAGTATCAGGAATGCATTCCGCATACAAGGCATTGGTTGTTCTTCTGCTGTGTCTGATATATGCAGTAGAATCTATGGAGGATGTGTTTATTGGCGTATACCAGAAAAAAGGAAGACTGGATTTGGGAAATAAGGTATTTATTGTAAGGTGGATTGGAATACTCCTGATTTTTCTGATAGGCTTCCTGCTGGACTGGGATATATTGAAGGTAGAGGTGATTGCTCTCATTGGGTCAATCATTGTTGAACTTGCAGGATTAAAGCTGATATCCTTCAGTTTTTCCATAGAGAGAGTAAAACTGCAATTCGGCAGACAATGGGCATTGTTTAAAAATTGTATGCCGTTATTTGTGATAGCATTTTTGTCTTTATACATTACGAATGCACCTAAATATGCCATTGACGCTCATCTTTCTGCCACGGTTCAGGCAAGCTATGGATTCATAGCTATGCCGGTATTTGTCATCAGTCTGGTAAATAGTTTTTTGTATCAGCCGATTTTGGTGGATATGGCGGTATTGTGGAAAAATGGAAAAATTGCTGAGTTAAAAAAGGTAGTGCTAAAACAGGTGAGATGGATTGTATTGTTGACAGTCGTAGTATTGGCAGGGGCATTTGTACTGGGGATTCCATTTCTGAATGTATTGTATCATGCCTCACTGGAGGAATACAAAGTGCCGTTTATGATATTGATGTTAGGGGGCGGAATGTTAGCAGTTGTAGGCTATGAAGTAGTAGTGCTTACTATTATGCGGTCTCAACTGCAGATATCGATTGGTTATCTGGCGGCTGCTATAATAGGTATGATAGGATTTGAGATATGTACGAAATATTATGGCATATTGGGAAATGTATGGTTCTATGATGCGTTAATGTTGGCGTTAATGATTGGTTTTGGCGTCATCATCTATGTGAAAATGAAGTTAGGGAAAGGGAAAAAAGATGAATAATCAAATAAGGATGGAACTGAAGAAGCGGAAGGTTTTATTTGCAACATTGATGATAATCGGTTACGCAGTATATTGGATTTCCGTTGCCGTAAATAACAGTAATAATCTGGTGTATTATTTTGTCCATGATACACATAATACATTTATGGATTTATTTAATCCCATTACAAAAGAAGCGGCGCTTACCTATATAGAGCCATATTATTCTAACTATCCGGCTCTCGGGAATTTGTTTTTTGCAATAATAAGAAATATGCTGCCTGAAAATTTAAGAAGTGACGCGGCTGAGATGCAGGGAAATATGCTATCACTGATATATCTCATTATTTTTCTGATAGGTTGTGTTCTGATAATAGAGAAGCTTATAAAAAGCTATCTGCGTGGAACAGAAGAAAAGGGATGGGTAAATAGTTGTGTGGCATATGTAATTCTGATGTCAGGACCATTCCTTTTTTGCTATGAGCGTGGAAACAATCTGTTATGGGCATTGATTTTCCTAATGATTTTTGTACTTTATTATGAAAATGAGAGTCCGGTATTACGGGAAATTGCTTTGATTTGTCTGGCAATTTCAGCAGCGCTTAAGATATATCCGGCAGTTTTTGGGATACTTTTATTTAAAAAAGGAAATATGAAAGTTGTATTACGGGGCATATTGTATGGAGCCTTAGTTATGTTCGTACCGTTTTGGACAGGATATGATGGACTAGAATCTGTAATACATTTCATACAAAATATTATAAGCAGAAATGGGGGAAGTATTACTTTAGGATTAGGATATAATTTCTCTTTTTCAACGTTAGTTAGAATAGGCTTTGCATTTGCAGGAGAATATGATGTTGTGCTTCCGGCAGCAATCGTTTTGTTCCCTGCTTTGCTGACGGCAATTTTGTTTATTACCAGTAAGGAACTGTGGAAAAAAGTATTTGCAGTTTGTTTGTTTATTGTATGGATTCCAAATGCAAGTTATACATATGTAATCTGTTATTTTATTATACCGCTGTTGTTGTATTTAAGAGAATGTGATGAAATGAAGCGGAAGGATATTATATATATTATAGGTTTTGTCCTGATGTTTAGCTTATATTCTCTTCCAAGGGTAGCGGGAATCAGTGAACTGGACACGAATTATGAATTGTCTTGGGGAATGGTGGTTATCCATATAGACATTATTGCCATGATATTGTTTATCCTGATAGATAATATTAGAAGGATAGCGGAGGATAAAAAACATGCTGTTTAATTCATATGATTTTTTATTGTTTTTTCCTTTGGTAGTGCTGGCGTATTTTATAATTCCGGCAAAAATAAGATACATTTGGATTCTGTTAGCCAGCTATTATTTTTATTCGGTATGGAATCCTAAATTTGTATTTTTGTTGATTTCGGTAACAGTCATTACCTACCTGGCAGCAATTGGAGTGGAAAGAAAGAAAAAGTGGCCGCTGATTGTGGGGAGCAGTGTCTGCTTTTTGGTGTTATTTGGATTTAAATACTTAAACTTCGTCAGTGAGAATGTGAATCGGATACTGTCATCCATGGAGGCATCCACGACAATACCGTATTTCGATATCGTGTTACCGGTTGGAATTTCTTTCTATACTTTTCAAGCGGTGGGATATGTTATTGATGTGTACCGGGGAAAGATAAGTGCAGAAAAGAATATTTTAAGATACGGTTTGTTCCTCTCTTTTTTCCCGCAGTTGGTAGCAGGTCCTATCGAGCGGAGTGAAAATCTGTTAAAACAGCTTCGTAATATACATACCATTAATATTTATAAATGGGAAAATATAGCCAGTGGATTCAAACTGATGGTATGGGGCTATTTTGAAAAAGTGGTAATAGCTGACAGGGCAGCGATTTTAGTAGATACCGTTTATAATTCCTATCAGAATTATGGATTTTGGGAAATTGCGATAGCTACCATTTTATTTGCTATACAGATATACTGTGATTTCGATGGATATACGAATATTGCCAGAGGCGTAGCGAAGATGATGGGAATTGAACTGATACGGAATTTCAAACAACCGTATTTTGCACAGAATATTGTGGATTTCTGGAAGCGGTGGCATGTTTCTCTTACGGCATGGCTTACGGATTATCTGTATATTCCTTTGGGCGGAAGCAGAAAAGGGAAAATTCGAAATTATATAAATATATTTATTGTTTTCTTTGTCAGTGGATTATGGCATGGGGCAAGCTGGCATTATATTATATGGGGCGTGCTCCATGCAGTATATCAGACGGTCTACAAGGTATGGGGAGTAATAAAAGAGAAGCTGTCTATTCCGACATGGAATAAAAGTATGAAGTTGATAAACTGTATACTTACGTTTGCCATTGTGGATTTTGCGTGGCTATTTTTCCGGGCGAATAGCACAAGCGATGCCATTGGTATGATAAAACGTATGGGAGACTTTGTACCGAAGGTATCTATTTACAATTTGGGATTAAGTGCCTATGACTGGAAAATTTTATTGGGCAGTATTTTAGTATTGTTTTTGGTGGACTGGTGCAGGGAACGGAAAATTAGTATTTCCGAAACAATGAACAGACAGATGATGGGAGGGAGCATAATTGTGTACACATTGGCGGTACTGGCAGTTGTGCTTTTTGGTGTATATGGAACTGGTTATGACGTAGGACAATTTATTTATTTTCAGTTTTAGTATAATGAGGTAAAGGATGAAGAAAACTATTAAAATTTTAGCAGGATGTATGGCAGGAATAGTCTTTGCATTTTTAGTTATACAGGGATTGAGCTATATTTTGATTGATGATAGTAATGCATATACAAGATTGACGTTTCATGAATTTTACGCACAACAGGAAAACATTGACACGTTATATGTTGGTTCGTCTCACTGCTTTCGTGCGGTAAATCCGCAGATTATGGATGAGAAAACAGGAAAAAACAATTTTAATGCAGGAACTTCGTGCCAGTATCTGGATGGTTCCTATGCGATTATCCAGGAAGCTGTGAAAAGCAATAAATTGGAACGTGTCTATGTGGAAATGTATTATGGGCAGATTGGGTATGAACCTGGCAACAGGGGAAATACCACAGCTACTTATATCATTTCAGATTATATGAAGTTATCAGTGAATAAAGTGAAGTATTTATTGCAGGCGACAGATTCGGAAAGTTATGTCAATAGCTTTCTGCCGTTAAGGAGAGAGATTAATAAGATTTTTGATTATGATTATATCGTAAATACTGTTCAAAATAAGTCTACAGACCAATACAAGAATTATGATTATATCACAAAGGATAATGAATTTTATCATGGAAAAGGTTTTGTATATTCTAATTATGGCGTACCGGAAAATACATATGGTGATTTGAATGGGTTTGCGCAGATAAATACCATGTCAGAGTATGACAAAGATAATATGCAAAAGATTATTGACTATTGTAAAAAACATGATATTGAAGTGGTTTTCTTTAGTACCCCTATGTCGGATTTCCGATTGGTGTCACTGGCAAATTATGATAATTATGTACAGGAAATTCGTGCATTTTGTGAAAAAAATGATGTGGAATACTGGGACTTTAATTTATGCAGAAGAGAATATATGGAGCCGGATGAAAGTTGTTTTATTGATGATAATCATCTGAGTGGAAAAGGGGCAGAGGTGTTTAGCCTGCTTTTAGCAGAACTGGATAATGGAACATTAAAACCAGAAGATGTCTTTTTAGATACCTATCAGGAAAAAGTGTCAGAAGATAAAGATACGATATATGGGACAATCCTTTATCAGAATGGAAGTGAATATAGCATAGAGACAGTGAAGCAGGACTATAGTGGAATTTTATATTATACTGTATATAAGGAGAACGGGGAGGAAAGTACCTTGTTGCAGGAGAATTCAGAGAATACATATCTGCAGCTTCCGGAGGGAGAACATGGTTCACTTAGAATTATAACTACCGATGAGAGTGGAATGGAACGGAACAATACAGTGATTAATTATTAGGAAGGAACAAAGATATGAGAATATTGTTAGCGGATATGAAGAAAGATAGAAAAATAAAGATTATGATATTTATTGTTCTCGGAGGGCTGTTTCTCATAAATTTATTATTGAATTATCAGTATTTAGCGGGAGACAGGGTATTGTATCTGGATGAACTCGACGGTTATATAAATAACTATCATAATAGTGCTAAAAGCATATGGGAAAAAGTATTGGGGAATGAAGTGATTCGTCCCATTCCCCGGCTGCTGCTGGTGATAATATATCAGCTCATCGGGAAAAATTTTACCATATTTAGCTGGATTTTATTAGGAAATAATTTCCTTCTGTCCGTAATAGTGTTTTGCGCAGTATATTATATACAGGCGGAAAATAACGATAGTGTTACAAAGCTGCTGCTTAGTGGAATCGGGGGCGTGATGTATCTTCTGTCCCGTTTTATGCAATGCCAGATTTTCTCTGTATTAGGCATTATGGAAGGTCTTTCCCTTGGTTCCGTATTACTTATGAGTATGATGTTGATTGCATATATCAGGACGGATAAGATAAGGTACTTTTCCTTTGCCTGTATATTTTGGGTGATTAGCCTGTATTGTCATGAACGATATTTTGGGTTGCTGGCCATCCTGGTTCTAGTATGCTTATATAAGTGGAAACAGCGAAAATTACCGATAGTGGCTCCGCTGCTTATCGGTGTGCTGTATTGGCTGCAGAGAACGTTAACGCTGACAGATTCATTGAGAGGAACGGGAGAAGTAAGCATAACAGACAGTTTTTCCATAGCAAGATTCTTTAAATTGGTTTTTTCCCAGATTGCATATATTATGGGGATAAATGCGGGACCGGAGGCAAGAAATGGAGTAAATTTCAGAGAGGTTCCGGCAGGAATAAATCTGTTTATTGTGGTCTACATTATATGTATTTTGGCAATATGTATTTTGTTTGCTTATATGGTCGTTGCTAAAAAGGATTATCAGAAGAATGGATTTCTGGCTGAAAGTGTTTTGCTGATTTTTACCATTGGTTGCTGTATTGCACAATCCAGTGTAACCACAGATGTGGCAGTTCGATTTGTTTACGTATCATATAGCCTCTTTCTAATTCTGGTGCTGAGAATGATATCCTATCTGTTAGCAAAATATGGGAAACCTGCTTTGGTTCGAGGAATAGCAGTGAGTATGGTTTGCTCTGCCATGGTTTTTGAGGTGTATTATAGGAGTCAGATTGTAAATGTAGGTTTCTACAAATATAAGGTATTTTCGGAATCTTTGTACGATATTACCATAAAGCGTTATGGAAAAGAGTTTGCCCAGTCTGATGTAGTCGTAGTAAATAATTATTGGAATTGGTCTGAAGAAAATTGGAAAGAGTTTTTTGAACCTTATATTAAGACAGATGATATGAACGTAGTATTTTATCAGAGTATGCAGGAATTAATGGCAAGTGGGATGAATACAGAGGGATGGATGATTATTATGGAGGATGAGAAAAGCAATATGTGTTATGAAATTTCACGGGAGGCATTGTATGGACAATGATGTGGAGCAGAGAGAGATGAAAACATATAACATTATGAAAATAAACAAAAAACTTTTATTTATAGTTTGTCTGTTAATCGCGGACATTATCTCATGGGCATACATAATACTGGGAGATTCTTCTGCCGTAAACAGGTATTTTGTTGCAAATGCCAATTTTTCGGATTTCTTTAGTCCACTGCAGAAATTAAGAGTCAATGCATATGGTGAACCGTATTTTTCTAATTATCCGCCATTGGCAAATGCTATTTTTCTTCTTATCAAAAAAGCTGGAAATGCAACAGAATACGCGCAGTTTTTCGGAGATACGGCATTAGGAATTATATTTGTGGTTTTTATTTCAGGCTCTATTCTTGCAATATATGAGATTGGGAAAAAATATTTAAAGAATGATGGAATGATAATCAATGTATTATGTCTTTTGGCTATTATGGTATCGGGACCGTTTTTGTTCCTGTATTCCAGAGCTAATAACTTATTATGTGTAATTCCTCTGGTAATGTTCTTTGTAAAATATTATAATAGTGATAAGAAATATTTGCGTGAATTGGCATGTATCTTATTGGCAATCGCTACAGCATTGAAAATATATCCGGTATTTTTTGGATTACTGCTGATAAAAAAGGGAAATGCAAAGCTTTGTGTGAGAACCTGTATTTATGGTATCATTTCCTTTTTTGGACCATTTTTAGTGTTTGGACCAAATTCAGTAAATATGTTTATAAATAATCTGTTGAGAAGAGAAGGGAACTATACCGTAAATCATTTGATAGGGGTCAAAGGTTCTGTCCAGATAATTGCAGGCGTGTTTTTGAAAAGAATTGTATGGAATAAACTTACGATTTGCTGGGTAATAGCCTTATTAGCAATGGTCTATGTGTTTTTGGTATCAAAAGAAGAGTGGAAAAAAGTCTTTGCCTTGAGTATGATTTCCATCTGGATATTCAAAGGAAGTTATTTATATAATATCTGTCTGTTAGTAATACCGTTGCTGATGTTTCTGGATACCAAAAAGAACCAGATAATAGATTATGTGTATACGGTGCTGTTTGGAATACTTTTTGCAATTATGTTTTTGCCGGATGCCGATAAGCTGAATGTTTTGCTGGCAGAAAATAATCTGGGATATGTGTCATGGGCAATTATTGTAATTGATTTTACGTTAATCGTGACAGTGGGAATTGTATTTTTGGATACGCTCTGGCGGCAAATCATGAACAGAAAAATATAAGGAGTCGGGAAGGTTTTCATTCGCCCATGGACTAAGAATATGAAAGTTAGAACAAAAATAGTTGTAGTAATAATTGGGATTTGTTTGGTGGGGCTTATGCTGATGGCATGGCCATTGAATCTTTTATATGGAGATTCTTATCTGGATAAGGCATCAAGAGATACAACCTGTGTGGAAAATGAATTGTCAGAAGAGGATACGGTACAGCAATTTTTTGTTGCAAAGGATAAAAAATTAAAGGAAGTCTTCTTATATTTGACGGATGTTGGATATGAAAATGAAGGAAGCTTAGAGGTATCTGTATATAGTATGGATGGAACCGTATTGACGGAACATCAGGAAAATTTAAAGGACCTAAAGAAGAATTCCTATAACAGAATCAGCTTGGATTGTGCATTGCAGCAACAGCAGGAATATTATCTGCAGATAAGGATTCATTCCGGGAAGAATATTGGTTTTATGACGGTGGAGACTCAGGGGGGAGCAGCCGACGGAAGCAGAGAACTTATCTATAATGGACAGCAGTGCAATGGATATCTGGCAGTAGACTATCAGTATCAGGGAGAATTTAATGGGATTCAGACTCTGATGTTCTGGTTTATTTGTGTATTGATTTATCTTGCAGTGATATGGCTGACCTTTGGAATTGGCTGGAAGAGTTTTTTTATAAAATTGCGGACAAGAAAAAATCTGTGGCAGTTCTGGAGTGTGATGTTTGTCATATCTCTGTTTAACGTTGCAGCGTTCTGTTCCAAAACAGTGACTATATCAAGAACATTTTCTGTAATGTGGAAGATTTACTTGTTCTGGATATTGACAGCTGTGGGATTTTTCTATCTTTTTTATAGCAGGAAGAGAGAGGAAATAACAGAAAAAAAGGGGATTAAGGACAGGATTAAAGATAATGTTCCGGTTGTTATCCTGTTGTTTGGAGCGTTTTTGCTTCGGGCTCCTATGCTGGATACATTGCAGAAGTGGGATGCGGGAGAATATTATAATAGTCTGGCATCTGCCTGTGAAAATTATGCGTTTACGTTTGAAAGCTTTTGGAATAATTTCAGGTTATGTACCCATTCCAATCTTGGTTTTTCGTTTTTTATGGCAATTGGTGAATTCTTTAGTCCAAGAAATAGTGTGGCAGTGTTGATTGTGAATTTGATTCTTACATTGCTTGCTTTGTATTGTCTGTATGAACTTTTACACGACTACTGGCTGAAATGTTCCAAAGGGATAGCTGCGGGAATTACGTTTGTTATTTCCTGTACGCCTATTTTTCTCGGAACGTTTGCGTATGTAAATGTTGATTATATGCTGGCATTGTTTGCAATTTTTGTAATATATGCAGAATATAAGGAGTGGCATATCCTTACCATTTTCAACGCAATTGTATTGAGTCAGGTAAAAGAAACCGGCGCTATTGTGGTAGCAGGTTATTTTGGATTTAAAATTCTATTAAGATTCATTCAAGTGAAGGGGAATGTATTTGTAAGAATCAAGGGATGTCTTGCAAAAATGGAACTATGGACTGCTGTTATCGCAGGAGGTGTCTATGCAGCAGGAGTAATTAAACTGGGGTCTTTGTCTGGCTGGGTACAGAATACGTCAGCAACTTCTTTTATGTCATGGTCTTCGGAAGGGATTAATTGTTTTGGAATCCGACCCAAATATATTTTGTATAAACTTGAACAATTCTTTGTTATGAACTTTGCATGGATTTTAACGGCAGTATTTCTTATTTCCATTGTGCTATTAATCTATGATTTCAGGAAAGGGAAAAAAGGAAATTTAGACAAGTACATCGGTTTAATAGGAGCATTAGCGGGAGTTGTTATTTTTGGAAGCATTTATGTGACCTATACCCTGGAACGTTATAATATATTTTTTGCTGTTGGATATACCATTTTAGTGGCTTGTGTGAGTTATCATGCATTTAAAGAGAGAGTAAGCAGGGCAATAACGGTTCCGTGCGCAGCAGTATTTGGATGTGCAGTATTAATACAGTCTTACTGGAGTATAGATATTGTGTCTGAAAAAGTGTTTGGTACAGTTGATATTGGGAATGGCAATGATATGTTATTTTCCTGCCTCGACTTCGAATTTTATGGAGACGGACTGGTGTGCAATTATCAGTATAGCTGGTTGGATAAGGCGTTTGATAAATTACTACGCCAGGTCAATTATACAGAGAAGACACAGATTCTTACAACCCGTAAACAATCCGTTGGAACACAGCTGGGGGGAAATGGAACGGCATACCCCATTAGTTGGGATGTTTTAAATGGAAAAAGAGTATTGCGGAAAACGCAGGGAACAGAATATATCGGGATTAACGCAATCTCGATGGAGACTGCATGGGGACTTTTGCCGTATAAGTATATCGAAGCAAATACAGATTATATTTTAATGGATAGAGCAGTGGTGTACTTTATTCCATATTATCAGGAAGATAAAGAGGCTACACTGGATATACTGGATGATTACTATTATCTTGGAAAAGAGAGCAGTGTTACAGCCTATGGTGGATGGATAGAGTACTATAATATGATAAAAAAGGATAATTGTGCGGGAATTTCTCTTGGTGATTTGAAGCAGGCGAGTGCTGTTTTTGAAGATGATAGAGAATTTGATAAAGAGCTTTGTACGGAGCTGGTGTTGGCAGCTCTTGAAGAGTCAGGCTGGACACAGGCGGCAGTCGATGATTGTCTGGCTTATAATGAGAGTTTGTATGGAACAAGCAGTGAGCTGACCGATACACAGCGAACAAAAGTAGAAAAATATGATATTATTAATATGGAAGTCAATGCGTATGATGCACAGGGAAAGAAGCTTGGTGTAGAACTGATAGGAAATGTAACGGGGAATAGATATGAAAATGTAGTTGTGGGGAATGGCCGATTGTTAGATGGAATAGAAGAGGCGTTAATAGGAGCGGAATTGAATGAAACAATAAAAGTAGAGTGTCAGGTTCCTGAGATATATCCATTGGCAGGCGACAAGCAGGGAGAAAATATTACATTTGAAATAACTCCTGTCGGGATTACGGGAAAATGGCAGGCAAAGGAAAGAAGTGAAAGTGAAGCAGAAAAAGCATATCAGGATGCAGAGGACAATGTCTGGAATAAGGTTTGTAAAAAAGTGGAGCAGGAAGTGTTAGCGCAGACTGTGAATCTGTCAATGGGGGCAGAGGACGAGTTAAATGCTTATATAGCAGAAATGGAAGAAGCCTATGCAAACTATTTCAAAGAATGTGGCATTTCAAAGAATAATTTCCTGGAAAACTATCTTCAGTGTGAGGAAGAAGAGTATCAGGAGCTTCTGACATTGGCAGCACGGGCAGCGATGCGAAAAGAATTGGTAGATGAGGTATTAAATGAGTATAAGAGTAATTGGAAGTGGGGGAATGAACAATAGAAAAATGCGGCAATGAATGGAGAATAATAGTACGACAGAGGAGAACGAGCGTGAGAAGAGATGGTGAACAGATGAATTTAGAAGCGATAAAGTATTTTGTAATAGATGTGGATGGTACTATGACAGATGCCGGTATTTATTATGACGATAATGGAAATGAAACAAAGAAATTTTGCACAAAAGATGCAGCCGGTTTTTTTACTGCACACCAGGTCGGGATACAGATTATCGTATTGACTGGAAGAGAATGTCCAGCGGTGACAAAGAGAATGAAAGAGATGGGCGTAGAGCATATCTGCCAGAATGTAAAAGATAAAAAAACATTTCTCTGTAATTTTATGAAAGAAAACGGAATCTTACAAGAGGAAGTAGGATATATAGGAGATGATTTAAATGATTATCCGCCTATGCAGCTGGCGGGATTTGTGGGGTGTCCGGTAGATGCTTGTCAAGAGATAAAGCAGATAGCCGATTATGTGTCCAAAGAAAAAGGGGGGCACGGTGCTG
The DNA here is from genome assembly GCA_949292785.1 of uncultured Eubacteriales bacterium. Taxonomy (GTDB): domain Bacteria; phylum Bacillota; class Clostridia; order Lachnospirales; family Lachnospiraceae; genus Petralouisia. The sequence goes on along the minus strand of CASFBK010000008.1, from coordinate 5,049 downwards.
TCAGAGATGTTATCGCATATGTATTGAAAGAAAGGGGGCAGTGGAAACAAGCGATTTCGGAGGTTTATCATATTGACAAATGGTAGAATAGAATATTCATAATCAAAGTACAAAGAAAGGAATGAGAGGTATGAGAAAACAAGTAATGCAGACCGTTGCGTTTTTTGGATTGGTACTTACTTTGTGTTTTGGCATAAAGATATCAGCAAAAGCGCATACAACAGGAGAGCTTAGAACAGAAAATGGTACGCAGTATTTATATGCTGATGGACAGAAGGTTATCAATGACTTTGTGTTTGATGGAACCTATACCTATTATGCCCAGGCAGATGGAACACCCATGAAGGACAGGCTGACGTATCATCCGGACGGGGAACATATCATTTATTTTGATGAATATGGTCATGAGGTATTTGCTGATTTTCAATATTGTAAAGAGGTGGGATATACCTGTTACTTTGATTCTCAGGGATACATCTATAAGGATCAGATTACTTTTGTCGGTGATGATGTATATTATTTGAATGCGAATGGAGCAATGGAGCAGTCAGGATGGTTCCAGTTTGCCAACGGCAGAGATTATGGTTTTGCAAATTGGAATGGAGTATTAGATAGTAATGGATTTAGCTGGGACCCATGGGGAAGAGTCGTATATTATCATTGGAATGGAATGGTAGCGCGTGGATTGATTACAGATGGCAATTCTTATTATAGTTTTGATATGAATGATGGTCATTATCTTGGAAAGTTTTCAACAGGAAATACAAATCCATTATATGGACCGGATTCCTATATTGTGGGGGTAAACATACCGGCAGGAGAATATTTTCTCACTAATCAGGGAGATGGAGTAAAGTTTGAAATATTTGGCAGTGGCGGTGAAAGGATAAGAGTAGGTGAGGGCGGTCAAAATCTTATCTTTACGGTGTCAGAGGGACAGATATTATATATCAGAAATGGAGTTGCAACTGCAGATTTAGCTTCTCAGACAGTTGATGTAACACAGCGCTGGTTCAATGCCAAGATAGGGGTCCATTTGCAGCCAGGTGTATATAGAATAATGGCAGGCGGAAGCTATAGCAGGAATGTATATTATGAATTGTGGAATGACTCGACATTCCTAAATGGGATGACAAGTAGTTATGTGTTTAATTATACAGGTGAGTGCGTAGAGGTAAGGGTATCTGCAGGGCAGATGCTAGAGGTATGGAATGCATATATTACATATGTAGGACCTTAAATGTAGTAACAAAGGTCAGAGGATTGAAATTCTGTTTGTTAGATTTTATAATAATTTTTTATAATACATAAAAATATATCTTGAAAGTTGATTCAATAATTGGTAAACTGATTGTGTATCTATTTAACAAAATACATAGAGATAAAGGAAGGAATGGGAGTTATGAAGAGACAAGTAATGCAGACAGTCGCATTCTTCGGCTTGGTACTTACGTTATGCTTTGCCACCAAGTTATCAGCGAAGGCGTATACGACTGGAGAACTTAGGACAGAGAATGGAACACAGTATTTGTATTCCAATGGGCAGAAGGTTATCAATGATTTTGTGTTTGATGGAACTTATACCTATTATGCACAGGCAGATGGAACACCCATGAAGGACAGATTGACGTATCATCCGGATGGGGAACATATTATTTATTTTGACCAGTACGGACATGAAGTATTTTCAAATTTCCAATATTGCCCAAGTGTTGGTTACACCTGCTATTTTGATTCACAGGGATATATTTATAAGGATCAGATTACATTTGTTGACAGTGATGTATATTATCTGAATGCAAATGGTAAAATGGAAGATTCAGGATGGTTCCAGTTTGCCAATGGTGTGGACTATGGTTATGCCTTTAGTGATGGTGTATTGGATACATATGGTTTTGGTCGTGACCCATGGGGAAGAGTGGTATACTATCACTGGAATGGTATGGTAGCTCGTGGATTGATTACAGATGGAAACAATTACTATAATTTTTCCACAGATGATGGTCATTATCTCGGACAATTTCCTACCGGAAATACCAATCCGATGTATGGACCAGGTAATTATATTGTAGGTATAAATATTCCGGCAGGAGAGTATTTCCTTGCAAATCAGGGATATGGTGTAGAGTTTGATATTTATAGTGCATCTGGAGCGTTAGTAAGAGGAGACTGGAGTACGCAGAATCTTATATTTACAGTATCTGAAGGACAAGAATTATATATTTATGACGGAATTGCAACTGCTAATCTGGCATCTCAGGGAATAGATGTTTCTCAACCGGCGTTGAATGCAAAGATAGGTGTGCATTTAGCACCTGGGGTTTACAGAATCACTGCAGCAAGTAATATGAGTTACGGTTCCTATTTCAATTTATGGAAGGATTCGTCATTTTTGAATGGCGTAGCGAATAGTTATGAGTTTTCTTATGCTGGTGAATATGTAGATGTAAGAGTATCCGCAGGACAAATGTTAGATGTATGGAATGCGTATGTTACATATGTAGGGCCATAGGCAGAAAAGAAAATGAGACTGGGCATTGAATTTTCAATGTCCCAGTCTTTACATTTACTATAAGGGAGAAAAAGAATGAAGAAAAAAAGCAAACTTATAATAATGCTGATTATGGCAATGTTAATTCAGTTAGTACCAATGAATGTATTTGCTAGTGAACAAACAGAGACACTTGCGACTAAAACAGGACGTTTACCACTTGAAATAGAAGAAGTGGAGATTACAGATGAAGATGTTGCGGACGCATATACATTAGTTGAGCAGACAAAAGAAGCTTCCAATTACGGAACCGCATGGTCCGATTATGAGTCCAGATATTATTATGACCTGATGTCACAGGAAAAGAAGGCTTTGTATGATGGTATGTATAATCAGTGTATGCAGTATTTAACAACACAGAAGGATGCAAAAAGTTATAGCAGCAGCTATGGATTAACTGAGTATATAGAATATACCGGATTGTCAAATGATGATTTGACGGAAGTGGTGTATTTGTTTACCATATCTAATCCACAGTTCTACTTTGTTCGTGGAACAGCGGCAGCAACAGGTAGCGCTGGTGGCAGATATTATGTAGCTCTGGCAATATATGCAGACTATAGTTCTGGGGCAGCACGTGCGAGTTATACTTCCCAGTTTGTGAATAAAGTCAATAACTGGATAAATATAATTAATACGGAGACAAGCGATTATAAAAAGTTAAAGAGTGCACATGACATTGTATGTGCTAATATTATGTATGATTATAATGGCGATATGTCAAGACATCAGAGCAGCGCAACGGCAGTATTGGAAGGTAAAACGGTATGTGCAGGGTATGCGCAGCTGTATTCATTGTTATGTAATGCAGCTGGGATTAAAACTATCTGTGTCACCAGTCTGGAACATGAGTGGAATCAGGTGTATTTATATGGCAACTGGTACGTGGTAGACTGTACCTGGGATGACTTGGACTCTAGTAATTCATGGGATTATGTCTATTTTTGTAAGTCAGAAAATGCCATAAATGAAGGGTATCATAATCCCGAAGCTTATTTAGCAGCCTATAGACCGGGATGTTATTCTGATTATATTGGTAGAATTTCATCGTATAATGGATACACATTTTACCGCGAAGAAGATGAGAAGATAAGATGCTATGATAGAAATGGAAAAATGGTTACGAATCAGTTTATGTTTGATGGTTCTTACACCTATTATATGCAGGCAGATGGTTCTGCAATGACAGACCGATTAACGTATCATCCGGATGGGGTTCACATTATTTATTTTGACAGCTATGGTCATGAAGTATTTAATGCATTTCAGTATTGTCCGAGTGTAGGATATACCTGCTACTTTGACTCTCAGGGATATCTTTATAAAGATGTTATTACATTTTATAATAATGCAGTATATTACTTAAATGCAAATGGAAAGATGGAGAATGAAGGTTGGTTCCAGTTTGCGAATGGAATGGATTATGGATATGCTAATTGGGATGGAACCTTGAATACTGGTGGATTCTCTTATGACCCATGGGGAAGAATCGTATTCTATCATTGGAACGGAATGGTGGCACGAGGACTGATAACAGATGGTGTGTACTATTATAGTATGGATATGACAGATGGACATTATCTGGGAAGTTTTCCGGTAAACTAAAAAAGAGAAGCTAACAAGGAGGGAGAGTGTAGCATATAAACACTCTCCCATCTTGTATATATGAAAAAGTATAATATGTCTATAAGAATTAAAAAAATTTTTTAATTTTAAAACCTCGTGAGATAATATTTCGTCTATAAGGTATAGTAAGACATTGCGTGACACTATATTTAATAATTAACAAAGGAGAGAAGTTTATGAGATTGAAAAAAGTAGCATTAATGTTAGGCGTTGTATTTTTGACAGGAGTTACACAGATGCCTGTACATGCAAGCGAGGTTCAAACTGTGAATCCGGTAGAAACAAGTGAAACGGATGCAACAGTAGAAATGCTAGACCATACTTTGGCAGCTACAGCAGAAAGTGACTTTACTTGGAAGGGTACGATTATCACCGGTTATACAGGAACGGAAACGGATATTGTAATTCCACAAAAAGCAACGGAGATTGCGAGTAATGCATTTAGTGGTAAATCAATTACCAGTGTTAGTTTTGAAGGAAATGATGTAACAACAATAGGAAGTGATGCATTTTGTAATTGTACCTCGTTAGCCAGTGTAAGCTTTCCGGCAGGATTAAAAACCATAGGATATGAAGGGTTTGCAAACTGTAGTGCGTTGCAGCAGGTAGTGATACCGGAAGGTGTACAGATAATAGGAGCACGCGCCTTTTACGGATGCAGCAGTCTTAATAGTGTGGAAGTAAAAAGTAGTATGTTGAATGATACAGGCTTCGATATCTTTAATGATTGCAGTAGCTTAAAGACAGTGACGTTAAGCGGAAATATGAGTGTGATACCGGACAAAATGTTTCAGGGAGCAAAGTATATAACCAGTATAGTCATTCCGGAAACAGTAACCAGTATAGGAACAAATGCATTTTATGGATGTACA
>CASFBK010000007.1 GCA_949292785.1 uncultured Eubacteriales bacterium | reverse complement strand
CTTTTGTCTTGCCATAATAATAGGCCTCCTATGATTTAGATTTTATCATAGAAGACCTAATGCTAATAGCTATTTACAGAAAAACTTTCATACACTCGCTCACACCTTTACATCAATCCGATTATATATTTCAGATGATTTTGTGGTATCTTCCAGTTGTTCTATAATATCTTGTGGCTGTTCTGCCATATCCTCAGATAATTCAGATAATTCCTCCATCATCTCTGTAAAGATACCCTTCTCTTCCTCTATTCCGAGAGCCTCCTCTGCCGTTTCTTCCTTTCTTTCTTCTTCCGTCTTCGGCTCGGACTTTTCTGTTGCTTTCGCAATCTGCTCGCCACGTTCCTGTGCCTCGTCCATAACATGCCACATCTGGGAATTGTTATATTCCTGTTTTGCCGCAGCTATCTGAGCTTCATAGGAATGAAACATTTCCAGCTTCCTTGCTATATCCTCCAAACTTTCACATTGCATATTTTTCAGATTATCCTTTTGTGCCTCAAAAAAAGCAACCTTTGTCTGCATATTTTCCTGACGTTCCAGCTTTTCCTTCGTACTTTTCAGCATTCCCGCAGTACCAAACCGCTGTGTAAGAAAAGAAAGCGACGTTGATTTCATAGAAATATTCATAGCATACCTCCGCTCCACAATTTCTCAACAATATTCCATTTTTTCAAATAATCCTTGTTTTTCATTCCTATACTGGTTCATATGTTTTTCTCTTGCTTCGTAATAGCTATCCCTGTATTCTTCTATATCTTTTTGGGACATCGCATTATTATTTTTCTTGTATTGCTCCGCCTTTGCAGCCACTTTTGCACATGCTGTATCCCACTCCACTAGGTCATCATATAATTTATCAAGCCAGGCAATATCCTGTTCTTTGGTACGGGGAGTTCCGTCAGGATTATAATATAAATCTGATTGCTCCTCGTATTTCTTCTCAATATCGGCATAACATTTTGCATAAGCATAGCCCGTGGCATTTACAACATCCGAATAATCATAACTGCCATTTTTTTCACGAATATTCTTACATATTTCTGCTCTTGTATCACTAAGTAATGTAACACCAGGCAGCTTTACAATATGTGCTCTAACATCATTTACAAAATCTATATCCATTGAAAAAAGTTGTATCTTTCCATCAGCAGTATATTGTTGACTTTTTTCTACTCCTGTTCTGGATATCTCGAAAGAATCCATTTCTATTTTGCTTGTTGTAAGCTTTTCCTGCGAACTTCGCTCTATTATAGGGGAATCATTCTGTTGAACAGCTGTATATATTTTATTATTTATTTTCAGCAAATCTATTATCTCCTATTTTCTATTTAACATTATTTATAATATCGAAAATAATTCTTTCCTTTCTCTCACCCCCAAACATCATATTGATTGCTCAGCGAAGAAGATATATTTCCTTTCGAATTGTACTGATTAGTCAGGCTTTTTGCATTTACCTGTGCATTATCGGAAATTCTTGTTGCCAGAAATGCAACTTTTGTGGAAAAGGTTCCAGATGTTCCAAGTGCCTTTTCCAAAGTATCGGTATCTGCTGCTTTCAATTTATCCCGTTCAAGCACCGCTGTCCCATCTTTGGATATGGTAATCCCAATATTCTCCAGTGCTCCACTGTTCTCGTTTGCTACCTCTTGCAGCATCTGACGATAATAGTCATTCAATGGAGTGGAAGCCGTTTTCAACGCTTTTAATGTATTGTTATAATTCTCCACCAAAGCTTCTACACCAGCATAAATTTCTTGGTTACTATCGCTTTCCCGCGCTTTGGCAAATATGGATTCTTCCCCTTCTGTTGTAAAGATTTCTGCTTTCTGCACTAAATGCTCTGCTGTTTTTTGCAGCTTTTCATAATTACTTTTCGTTCCTGTGTCTACAGCACTGCTCCTGTTCTTGCTCAGAGCGCTAAGAAGAGTATTGTTTGAACTATCATTATTGATATAATTCAAAAGTGATGTGTAGTTGATGGGCAATCCTGCCTTTCTTGCTGATTCATTTAACATCTGGTTTGTAATTCTCATGCTTTTTCCTCCTTTTGCTGCAGCATAACTGCAACTTTAAACACATTATCTTTTATGTATATTTCGTACATTGTCCGACTCATTTATCTTCCTCCGAAATGTATTCCAGATAACTCTTTACAAAATCCTGATATTTATATTTGGAAATCAACAGATTATCTCCGCTTTTCATCCACACCGTTGTCCGGTCATATCGTTCCACATACTTCATGTTGACCAGATACCCTTTGTGAATTCGAAAAAAATCCGGCTTCAGTTCGCTTTCCAGTTCACTGATTTTCTCATAGTATTCTATTTTCTCCTGCTGCAAATACAGAATAACTTTGCGGTTGCTGCTCTCAATGTAGTAAATATCATTTGCAGGAACTCTTCTTGTTGTATTTCCACTGCGAACCAGAATTTCTTTGGTTTTTTCCTGCCTTTTTTCCGTCAGATATTGATATTCTCTGATTGCCTGTGCAAACACTTTTTTAAATTCACTTGTCTTGATTGGTTTTACGATATACTGAAAAGCATTGACCGAAAATGCCTCCGGCATATATTCCGGGTGCCCTGTCACAAATATCAAAAGCGGCAGGCTTCCCCACACGCCCTCCTGTCTTTTTTCCATCTGGCTCCTCATCTGCTTCGCTACCGTCATTCCATCCATCTTCTCCATAGAAATATCCAGAAAAAGGATATCGATTGGTTTAGCATTTTCCTGATTGTGAAACTGTAATAATTCCTCTCCCGATGAAAATTCTGTTATTTCACAGAGCATCTCCTGCCTCTCTATCAGTTTCCGTATATAAATGCGAATATTTTCCTCATCATCGCAAATTGCTATGTTCAATCCTTCACCTCATTTTCATATTACTTTTTTGTTCTATCTATTTTATCGGCAAGTTTCTATAGAAAAATTTGAAAATGTTGTAAATGGACATTTAAATGTTGCAAATGGAAGAAACAGGTAATTGTATTGTCACAACCGCCCCTTGTCCGTCTTTCCGGTTTCCTACACTTAAGCTTCCTCCATGCTGTTCTATCATTGTATTTGCAATATACAATCCCATACCAAAATGTCCCCTTGTTCCACGGCTGTCGTCCTCCATAAAGAACTGTTCCACCGCATGTTTCAGTGCCTTTTGAGAAAAGCCGCTGCCGCTGTCTATCACATGAATAGCGGCATTTCCTGTCTTCCAATACTCTAATTCTACTGTAATGGAACCCTGCTCTTTCGTATGCGTCACAGCATTATCTATCAGATTCATCATAACCCGCTCTAGCAATTCCTTATCCCCATTTATATAAATCGGTGCCTCTAACGGTGAGAACTGAAAATCAATCTGTTTCCTCTGGCACATGGTACTTATCTTTGGCGCAATGGCTTTTAGAAAGTCCTGTAACACAAACACTTCCTTATGCAACGTATATCCCATAGATGTTTTCAGCATTTCCATAAGCACTTGAATGTATGACGTCATCTGATTTGCACTTTCAGAAGCATATTGGACATATGCTTTCTGTTCCTCCGATAAAGAAGTTTCTTCTAACAAATCAATATTCCCCTGTACAATCGTTAAAGGTGTTTTCAGGTCATGGGTCAATGCTGCAATCTGCTCTTTCTGTATCTGCTGCGCTTTCCACTGTTGTTCTAATGACGCCTTAAGCTGCTCTTTCATATCAGAAAAGGATTTAAGCGCTTCCTCAAATTCTTTTATGGCAGAATGACCTACCTCAAAATCAAGGTTCTGCTTTGCCACTTCTTCTGTCGCATGAAAAAGTGGTTTTAGCTGTATCCGAAGTTTTTTGGCAAATCGAGACGTTAAAATCGTACAAACCACAATACAGTTGACTCCGATAAAAATATAGAGCAACCATTCCGGTGACGGGAAATGCTCATTCATCCATGAATTCGTAAACTGCGAACCAATGTAATATTGAAGAATCACATATTCCTTTTCGCGGGTCACAAGCAGATACTGCTTTCTGACATTTTCATCTATTTTCCCGGAAAATGCATATTCCATTGCTTCTTCCAGAGCATCGCCTGCCAATGTTGTTCCAAGAATCTGATAATTCTTGTCCAACAATACATAGTTACATCCGGCAGGCAGTCTTATTTCACTTAAATCGGGGGTTGCAGCAATAAGCGGTGCAATGCGTTCCACACTCCGTTCCGAATAATCGGCATAAGTGGCATACCCCAATGAGACACTTAGAATCATAATACCATAGGGAAGTAATACTGCACCTGCCAGACCACCTATAAGCATGAGTAAAAACTTCCAAAATGCTGTTTTCAACGAGTTTTTCTTTTTTATTGCCATTTATACCCAATCCCCCATACTGTCACGATTGGCTGTATCTCCATTTTGCTGAATTTCGCACGAATATTTTTTATATGCGTTGAGATAGTAGCATTATCACTATCCCCCTCCAGACTAAAAACAGCCTCATAAATCTGCTCTTTTGAAAATACCTGTCCCTTATTCCGCGCAAGATATTCGCAAATAAAATATTCGCTTTTTGTCAATGATACCGGCATATTATCTACCTGTAATTCCTTTGCAGACAAATCAATCTTCACCCGGTCAAGATGAAGCACCGCATGATGTTCTCTTTTCTCTCTTCGCAAATGAGCGTTCACTCTTGCCCGCAGTTCTGCGATACGAAAGGGTTTTGTCAGGTAATCGTCTGCACCTGCACCAAGTCCCAGTATCATATCATTTTCCATGGTCTTCGCCGTCAAAAATACAATCGGACAGTCTACCATAGAACGAATTTTTTCACAAAACGTAACACCATCCATTCCCGGCATCATAACGTCTAATAAAATTAAATCATAGCTGCCCAGCTTATCTAATGGAACCTGTTCTGCCAACGCATAAGTAGTAACAAAATGCTGATCCTTTTGCAGTCCATTTTTGATAAGCTCTAAAATCGTAATCTCGTCATCCACCACAAGAATTGCTGCCACTATACTTCCCCCTTTCAAATTTCGGCTTACTGCGCCTTAGCCAGATAATACTGGTTATCTATTTCAACAGCAATCGCCTCACTACTATCTACACCGGAAATTTCATATACTGCCTGATACATTCTGTTTTCTCTTTTCCCACTTCCTGTTCCAGACCAATCAATCTTCTTCAATTCTTCGTTTGATAACGGAAGCTTTGTATCCACATCAAAGGTAACATGTTCCGCAATCATATCCAGATAATTTCCTAACGTTTCCTCTGATACACGTTCTGATGTTACCTGATAGATTGTATGATTCCGAATCAGCTGTGTTGCATTTTGAGGATTCAATTCAAAGTTCCCACCTTCTGCTTCTCCTCCAGCCTTATAATTAAAAATTTCACTCTCTCCTGTTACCTTACTGCTTAGAATTGCCTTATGGTACTCCCCTCTTGCATCTACAATTAGAAACGTATCGTCATTGGGAGCTGCATACACATTCAAAAAAGGAATCATATACGCGTCTTGAAAATCACTGTCTGTTATCTCTTCTAACGAAGATAACTCTGCTGTTTCCGTATTTTCCTGGCTTAAAATCTTCCCTTCTTCATTTACGACTGCAAGCTTACGAATATAACCGACCCAGGCTCCCAGACTGCTGTTTGAAACTTTTTCTTCTAATATGGTATAACTGTCTCCTTTGTAAGTAAACTGAGTCACATTTTCCGAATTCAGTAGACATTCTTCCTTATCTTTGGAATATTCTTTGATTCTATCCTGTAAAGAACAGCCGGTAAGAACACCGCCTGATATAACAGTAAAAAGTATACCACAAATTGCAGTTATTTTTGAAATCTTTTTCATATCTTTTCTTTCATCCTTTCCATTTCTTATATCAAAAGGATATGATATAAATTTGAAGATTTCATAAAGATACGAAAAAATAAAAAATTCAGACACCTGATTTTCTTATCAAATGCCTGAATCACTTTCTAAATTACATCTGTGCAATGTTACTCTTTTCTTCCGGATAATACATTTCCCACTCTTTTCTTAAATCTGTCATAATCTGCATAACATCTTCGGTATAAGAAAGCAGAATATCTTCGTCATTTCCAAGAATGGCTTTTTCCATATCCTCCATCTCATACTGCAGGGCACGGCTCATTTCGCCTTCCTTTATCACCTCTGTCTTACCGCTTTCGGTATATACGATTTTTGCTTCGTCTGCTCTTGGATAATCATAAATCTCAATATATCCGTTTTCACCGCAAATATTACAACGCTTTGGCTGTTTCGTATGAAGGGAAAGAGAAATTACCACCATCTGTCCCTCTTCGTTTTGCATCACGATTCCGGAAATCTCATCTACTCCGCTAGGTGCCTTCTTCATAATGGAAACCACCTGATTTGGCTTAGACTTCAAATAGCATCTTGCCAGAGAAATCGCATAAACACCGATATCCAATAAGGCGCCTCCTGCCAGCTTCGGATTGAAAAAACGATTTTCCATGTTGTATTCCTTAAAGCTTCCAAAGTTAATCTGAATCATGCCAACTTCTCCGATGGTTCCCTCAGCTACCATCTTACGCAGTTTTTTGTGAAGAGGCATATGATAAATCGTCATAGCTTCTGCCAAAACTACATTTTTTTCTTTTGCAAGGTTTACTGCCTTTTCTAGTTCTTCGCTGTTTAAAGTAATTGCTTTTTCACATAAAACATGCTTTCCGTTAGAAAGCGCTTCCTCCATAAAATCAATGTGCGTATTATGGGGTGTGGTGATATATATTACATCCACTTCCTCATCATGAAACATTTCATGAAAATCATCATATACCTTTTCTATCTCATATTTTTCTGCAAAAGCTACCGCCTTCTCGTGAGTACGATTCCCTACGGCATATACCTTTTTTCCTGCGTTTCTTAATGCCTGTGCCATTTCATTTGCTACGACACCGGTTCCTAAAATTGCCCATTTCATTGTTTTATCCATGTCTCTCTCCTTACTGCACGTTATTTTTCCTGTGTTCTGCCTTAACTATCTTATCATACAGATTTCTTTTTATCCAGTTATTTTACATTTTTCTTATATAAGTACCCTTTTCTTCCATCCTCCCTGGAAATACCGGAATACTGCAATACCAAGACCGATAGACCAGCCAATAGGATTTGCCCACATAATAATCAGTCCTGCGGTAGCATCTGCCAGTGCATAAGAAAGAATTACTCTTGCTGCCAAATTGCAGAGGCTGCATGCTAAAAACCACCTCATATCTGCCGCACCTCTTAAAATTCCATTGCTGACATTCATAAGCCCCATGACAAAATAGAATAATGATACAATGCTTAAGTACTGCGCTCCAATGGAAATCGCTTCCCCACTGGTAGAAGCATCCATAAATAGGCCTACTAATTGCTCTCCACTGAAATGAAGCACCACTGCAATCAGTAATCCGATTCCCGCTGCCATCACAAGACAGATACGATAGCCCTGTCCAATCCGCTCCGGCTTTTTCGCTCCCATATTCTGTGCTACATAAGTAGATGCTGCATTTCCTACTGCTACCATTGGCGTGATGGCAATACCGTCAATCTTAATTGCTGCCGTATAACCTGCAAGGAAAGTCGAACCGAAACGATTTACCACGGACTGTATCAGCAGCATTCCCACAGAGACAATAGACTGCTGAATAACGGTCGGAATGGCTATGGTTATCATACGTTTTAACATGTCCTTATCATATTTTTCAAAGCTTCCGGTTTCCATCTTCTTTAACTTCCACATCAGAAATCCAAAAGATAAAACTGCCGAGATTGCCTGCGAAATCAATGTTGCCCAGGCAGCTCCCTCGACTCCCATATGAAGACTTGCCACAAAATACAAGTCCAGTCCAATATTTAGCACAGAGGAAAACATGAGAAACAACAATGGCTTCGTAGAATCTCCCAGTGCATTAAAAATTGCGGAAAACGCATTATATAAAAACAAAAATACGAATCCATAAAAATAAATCTGTAAATAGGCGGATGCTGAGTCGAAAATATTATCCGGCGTTCCCATCAGCCTTAAAATCCCCTTATTGATAAGCATTCCCAACAGACTTAGGAAAATGCTAAATCCCAAAATAGACAACAGCGCTGTAGAAATGGCTGTCTTCATTTTAGCTAGTTTATTTGCACCAAACAACTGTGAAATGACAACCGAACATCCGATTCCTGTTCCAATGGCCACCATGACAAACAGCATGGTAATTGCCGTAGAAGCACCTACTGCTGCTAATGCATCTTCACCTACTACATTCCCTACAATAATAGAGTCTACAATATTGTAAAACTGCTGGAACAGATTTCCTCCTACCATAGGCAATGTGAATGCAATTAATGCCTTGGTGGGATTTCCTGTTACCATACTTCCTTTCAACTGATTTTCCTTTTCCATAATTTCTTTTGTTTTTCTCCTCTTTCTCTCTTCTGCTTTAAAGCCACTGTTTTTTATTTTACTATCCTAACCTTTTTCAGTCAACCTTTTTCCAATTTGAGGTAAGTTTATAAACTTTTAATAATTTTTCAATCCCTCTATTTTACGGACTTTCAGCCGTTTTGTTAGCACTCATTCAAAAAGAGTGCTAATTTTCTATTGACTTTTAAAATTTCCAGTATTACAATTTTTCTCAGAAAGGTTACGCTTCAGCCATGAATCGTGACTTATGAGAGAAAATAAGAAAAAGATATAAAAAGGAGTGTTTAAGAATGAGCAACAAACATGGAAATCTTTCCATCAACAGCGACAATATTTTCCCTATCATAAAGAAATGGTTATATTCTGACCATGATATTTTTTACCGCGAGTTAATTTCTAACGGATGTGATGCTATCACTAAGCTGAAGAAATTAGACTTAATGGGTGAATATGAACTGCCTCAGGATTTTGAACCGAAGATTCAGGTATTGGTAAATCCGGAAGAAAAAACACTGAAATTCATCGACAATGGTATTGGTATGACTGCTGATGAAGTAGAAGAATACATTAATCAGATTGCTTTTTCCGGTGCCACCGACTTTTTAGAAAAATACAAGGACAAGGCAAGTGAAGAACAGATTATCGGTCACTTTGGTCTTGGCTTCTACTCTGCTTTCATGGTAGCAGACGAAGTACATATTGATACGCTGTCTTACAAAGACGGTGCCACACCGGTTCACTGGGAATGTGACGGCGGTACGGAATTCGATATGACAGACGGAACCAAGGATACCGTAGGTACTACCATTACTTTATTCTTAAATGAGGATTGCTTAGAATTCGCCAACGAATACCGTGCAAGAGAAGTCATTGAGAAATACTGCTCTTTCATGCCTACTCCGATTTTTTTGAGCAAGGAAAATGCGGAACCGGAATATGAAACTATCTTAGCTTCCGAAGTAACTGAAAAAGACACTGTCATCGAAAATATCGTAGAAGAAGCAAAATACGAAGAAAAAGAAAACGAAGACGGAACCAAGGAACAAGTAGAGGTTTCTCCACGTACGGAAAAAGCAAAAATCGTAAAACGTCCGGTTCCTCTTAACGATACCAATCCTCTCTGGACCAAGCATCCAAATGACTGTACGGACGATGAATACAAAGCGTTTTACCGCAAGGTGTTCCAGGATTACAAAGAACCACTGTTCTGGATTCACTTAAATATGGACTATCCATTTAACTTAAAGGGTATCCTGTACTTCCCGAAAATCAATACCGAATATGATTCCATTGAAGGAACCATTAAGTTATACAACAATCAGGTATTTATCGCTGATAACATCAAAGAAGTTATTCCAGAATTCCTGATGCTGTTAAAGGGTGTGATTGACTGTCCTGACCTTCCGTTGAATGTATCCAGAAGTGCATTGCAAAACGATGGATTTGTAAAGAAAATTTCTGACTACATTACCAAAAAAGTGGCTGACAAGCTTACCGGTATGTGCAAGACGGAAAAAGAAACTTACGAAAAATACTGGGATGACATCAGTCCATTTATCAAATTCGGCTGCCTGAAGGATGAGAAGTTCTGTGACAAGATGAACGATTATATTCTGTTCAAAAATCTGGATAATAAGTATCTTACACTTCCGGAATGCCTGAAGGTAGAGGAAGAAGCTGCTGACAGCGAAAACGCTGATACCAATACAGATGCTGCTGACAGCACAGACAACGCAGATGCCGCAGCGCAGAATGATACTGCGGAAGAAAAAGATACCAGAAAGCCTGTTTACTATGTAACAGATGCAAAACAGCAGGCACAGTACATTAACATGTTCAAGGAACAGGGCATGGACGCGGTTCTCTTAGAACACAACATTGATACTTCTTTCATTACCCAGTTAGAGCGCCGCAATGAAAAAATCAAGTTTGTCCGTATTGATGCTGACGTAACAGATTCCATGAAGGAAGAAACTTCCGAAGAAGAATTAAAGGAAGCAACTGACAGCTTAACAGAAACCTTCCGTAAGGCACTGAACAATGAGAACCTGAAAGTTTCTGTAGAAAAACTGAAAAACGCTTCTATCTCTTCTGTCATTACGCTTTCTGAAGAAGGTCGCCGTATGCAGGATATGATGAAGATGTACGGCATGGCAGGCATGGACTTTGGTATGAATGACTGTACACTGGTGTTAAATGCAAACAATGATTTGGTAAAATACATTCTGGAAAACAAGGACTCTGAACATGTTCCAATGTTCTGTGAACAGCTGTATGACCTGGCTATGTTAAGCAACCAGCCACTGTCTCCGGATGCTATGACCAAATTCATTACACGAAGCAATGATATTATGATGTTGCTTGCAAAATAACACAAATTCCTTTTTATAAAAAACGGTTGTAAAACAGATGATTTCTCCTCTATTTTACAACCGTTCCTTTTTTGCTTACCAGTTACAATATTTCTCATAAGTTTTAAAAAAACTGTCTGTGGTAATCTCTTTATCGTTTTCTATTTTTACTTCCTTCCACACCTCTTCGTTGAACTCAGAAGGAAGCTCCTTTAAAAACTCACTGTAAACATCATCGAAGGCTTCTTTTCTCCGCTGTTCTAAAATCACGGATTTATTTGCATCTGTCAGCTCCTGATTATAGTTATTGATGCATTTTATAAAATACCAGCCATTTTCTACTGCAATTTTCCCACTTATCTGGTCGTTTTCTAAGGAAAATGCTGCTTCTTCCACTTCCTTTGGTACATCGTTTCTGCCAAAAGCAACTTCGATTTCAGCCGCTTCATTATAGGTTCCGGCCAGAGACATAAAGTCTGCACCATTATTTAACTGATTCTCGATTTCATTGGCGTCATTTTCATCCGTAACATAAATCTGAGCTGCTTCCATCACTCTTGCATCATCATCACTGACCTCCGCATTTACATCACCGGTCAGATGTGTATACAGTTTATTTGCAAGACCATATCTGCTATAGAGCTTTTCAATATCTCCCTCTGACACATGCATATACTGTTTTTCTGCATCATTCAAAGAATCATAATAGGCTTTCGCAGCTTCTTTTATCTTTGCCTTCTCTTCTTCGCTTAAGGAAATGTCCTTTTCTTCTGCCAGAAAATCCATTGCAAGAATCTGCGCTAACTGAGACACGGTAATATCCTTTACATAGGTCTCAAGTTCATTCTCCTGAAACTCATGTTTCCATAAATTCACCCCATACATATTGGCATAAATATTCTGGTAGTTCGTCAGAAATACGAGCGTCTCCGGCAGGGTACATACTTCATCCTTAATCCGAAACACTTCACTTCCACTGAATCCGGA
This sequence comes from uncultured Eubacteriales bacterium, assembly GCA_949292785.1. Lineage (GTDB taxonomy): Bacteria > Bacillota > Clostridia > Lachnospirales > Lachnospiraceae > Petralouisia. Next base: position 185,462 of record CASFBK010000007.1, on the reverse strand, counting down.
ATTTACTACAACCTCCGTACTTCCTACTTTACAGCCACTGACCGCCATACTCATGAAAAGTACCGCTGCCATTGCTTTTACTTTATTCGTTCTTCTCATTTGCTCTCCGTTCCCTTTATTCATTTATCTTTGCCAAAATACTTCTTGCCACACTGATTCCGTTGGCAGAGGCCTGCTGCAATCCTCTGGTCACAGATGCACCGTCTCCAATGGCCCGAAGTCCTTTTACATTCGTCTCAAAGTCCTTGTTCACCACTACTTTATTAGAATAGAACTTTACTTCCACTCCATACAAAAGTGTCTCATCACTGGCAATTCCCGGCGTCACCTTATCAAGCGCCATAATCATTTCTTCTATGTCTACCATAATACGATGTGGAAATACCAGAGACAAATCTCCCGGCACCGCATCCTTCAGCGTCGGAATTAAATTATTGCGGCATAAACGCTCTTCCGTAGTTCTTCTGCCTCTCCGAAAATCTCCAAAGGTCTGTACCAGTATCTTCCCGTCACACAGCATATTAGACAACTGCGCAATCTGTTTTCCATACTCAATGGGAGTTTTGAAAGGTTTCGTAAAGTTTTTAGACACCAACAAAGCAAAGTTGGTATTATTTGTTTTTAACTCCTGTGATTTATAGGCATGACCATTTACTACGGCAAGTCCGTTATCATAATATTCTGTCGCCACTTCTCCGGAAGGATTGGTACAAAAGGTTCTGACCTTGTCATCAAAGGTCGGCGTATGATACACCAGCTTCGCTTCATACAGATTCTTATTTAGGAAATCCATCACTTCATCCCGTACTTCTACCCGGACTCCCACATCTACAGTTCCCACCTGGGTCTCAATCTCATTTTCATGACATATATGGCTGAACCAGTCAGCTCCCTCTCGCCCTACAGCACTGACAATCTCTCCTGCCAGATAGGTCTCGCCCTGATTGGTGATAACGCCTTTCGCCTCTCCGTTTTCTATGATTAGTTGTTCTACCATGGTACGAAACTTCATCTCTACGCCATGCTCTAACAGATAGTCCTGCAGGCGGCTATATATTTTATAGCCCTCCTCTGTGCCAAGATGACGAATCGGACATTCAATCAGCTTTAGGTTCGCATTAATGGCTTTTCTACGGATTTCGCGGATTTCCTTTTCCTTATCCACACCATAGACTTTAGAATCCGCTCCAAACTTCAGATAAATCTCATCCGATTCATGAATCAGTTCTACCGTTTCTTCATATCCTAGAATTTCCGGCAGGTTTCCCCCTACATCCGGAGACAGGGAAAGTTTTCCATCGGAAAAAGCTCCCGCTCCCGCAAATCCTGTGGTAATAGAGCAGGGCTGACAGCCTACACATACCTTTGTCTTACGCTTTGGACACTGTCGCTCCTCAATTCTTCTTCCCTTTTCTATCATTAAAACTTTTAAGTCCGGTTTTTTATTTATCAATTCGTAAGCACAGAAAATCCCGGAGGGTCCTGCTCCTACAATAATTACATCATATCTATCCATGCAATTCTCCTATCCTTCTACCACCAAAAATCTGCCATCCGGCAAAGCAAATACTTCAGAAGCCTCCTTCAATTCCTCATTGCTCATTTCAGCAATATCTGCACCCTCTTCTTCAAAATAAGCTCTGACTTCCTTTATGTTTTTACACACTGCTGCCATGCAGTCTTCTAAAAACTCCTGTGCTTCTTCCATATCTTCCAATATATTCTTTCCAAAAAGCTGGGATTGATGCTCGAAAAAGTACTTTACACATTCCTTGTCATATTGATTCATGGGAAACCTCCTTAGCAAATTCACTTTTACTCATTCTATGATAGTATGAATCCTATAAAATTTCAATGCCTGATTTTTCCAGATTCTGGTACACCAATGCAATGGGAAGCCCCACAACGTTATTGTAGTCTCCCATAATCTTTTCAATATAGACCGCGCACTTTCCCTGAATCCCATATGCCCCTGCCTTATCCATTGGTTCTCCTGTCGCTACATAAGACTGAATCTGCTGTTCTGTCATGGGATACATCGTCACTTTTGTTTCCGCAAAAAAGGACTGTTTCTCCTGTTTTCCCGCTTTTTCTATCACAAAGGTCACTCCGGTAAATACACTGTGGGTATGACCGGAAAGCATCTGTAACATCCGAACCGCATCTTCCTCGTTCTTAGGCTTTCCGAGAATCTTATTTTCATATGCCACCACGGTGTCAGCACCTAAAATCACAACTGCCTGTTCTCCTTCCGATGCATTGTGATTTCCTGTTCCCAGTTCTTCCTTGTAACGTCCTGCGACCTCTTCTGCTTTCTGGGCAGAAAGCTCCATGACTACCTGTGCCGGAACGGTACTTGTAATCATCTCCTCTCCCTTTGCCGGCAGTATCTCAAATTCTGCTCCAATCTGTTCTAATAATTCCTTTCTCCGTGGAGAACCGGAGGCTAATATCAATCTGCTTTTCATTGTTTCCATCCTCTGCAATTCTACTTTTCTTATAACTCCACTACCTGATTCAGACAGAAAGAGTATAACAACTGCTCCTTCACCGGTTTTCCGGTAGCTCTTTCAATGGCATCCCGATAAAGTTCTATCTGTGCCCGGTATCGGTCTGCTAATTCCTTTTCTTCCTTAATTCGGTCTGTCTTATAATCCAGAAGCACCATTTCCCCATCTTCTTCAAAAAATACGTCAATGATTCCCTGAATCAGGACCATTTCCTCACTGTGGGAATCTTCCAGCACCTCTTTTGCCTTTTCTCCCATAACAAACGGCTTCTCACGGTAAAGCTTTCCCGCTTTCGCCGCCTGCTGCATCCGCTTCGCCAAAGGACTTTCCAGAAAGGTGCACAGTGTCTTTTGATTCACCAGTTCTATCATTTCCGGCTCTATCAGCTTTTCTTCCAGCATGTGGGATAACTGCATTTCCAGTTCTGATACGTCTTTGGTAAAATCATAACATTCTAAAATCCGATGCATGGCGGTTCCCCGCTTTGCACCGATATTTTCCTCTTGTACACCTTCCATAAAAGCCGGAATATAATGTTCAAATATGTCTTCTCCGCCTGTTCCGGCACCTGTTATTTCTGGTTGCACTCCGCCCGCTCCCGGAACTGCGGACTTATGATAAATCTCCTGCTCCATGGTTTCCTCTGCCATAATCCGGTCCATGGCACGATGTTTGATTTCAGATACGGATACTTTCGTTCTCATGTCCTCTTCCGCCTCAAAGGGATATACATAAGAAAGGCGTTTTTCTATCTGTTCTGCAAAAATCTCATCCCGCTGCTGAAGCTGTGCCAGCAGTTCCACTTGACTTAAGACTTCTTTTAATGCCTGATGCTCTTCTTGCCGCTCCAATTCCTGCTGTTTTAAAATGGTAATCGGATACTTGTCATAACATAAAAATGATTGTAATAAAAATCCCAGGAATGTGTTGGTTCCAAGTCTGGTTAAAAAGCTTAAAAAACCGTCTTCCATGGTGATAGGCACCATCGCAGAAATCTTTTCTTCAGCCTTTTTCATGGTTCCTGTCAAAATCAGCTTTTCCTTTGCACGAGTCATTGCCACATAAAGTACACGCAATTCCTCCCCGACATTTTCCATGCCGGTCTTTCTCGCCAGAAACTGTCTGGTGATTCCCGGTGTCTTTACTCTACGCTCTACATCAAGATAATCCATGCCGATGCCAAGCTGCGGATGAAGCACCACCTTTTCCCGAATATCTTGGGTATTGAACATTTTCCCCAAGCCCGATACGAACACAATGGGGAATTCCAGACCTTTGCTCTTATGAATACTCATAATCTGTACCATATTTTCCTGCTCTGCGGCATCTGCCAGCGCAAAGTCCACATCATACTTTTGCAGCTGTTCCATATAGCGGATAAAGTGGAACAAGCCCCGGTAACTGGTATTTTCATAGGCTATGGCTTTTTCGATTAACATCTCAAGATTTGCCTTTTTTACTTCTCCGCCGGGCAAAGCATAGACATATGCCGTATAGCCTGTTTCTTCCAATATCTGATACAGCAATTCGTGAATGGGCGTATAACTGATTTTTCTTCGGTACTTTTCCATGATTTCCAAGAAATCTGCCAGCTTTTCCTGCTTCCGGAGCGAAAGTGCGGTCTGTCTCTTTCGGTTTTCCTCACTTCTTCGGTACTGCAGCACTGCCTCATAAAACTTTTTATCGGGAAACTCTGTCCGTATCACGGCAAGCTCTTCTCCGGTAAGTCCCACCAGGGGAGAGGTCAACACTGCCGCCATGGGAATATCCTGTCTTGGATTATCCAGTACCCGCAACAAGTTGAGTGCAGTCTGCACTTCCAATGCGGAAAAATATCCGGTTCCTGTGGTCGCCTTTGCAGGAATTCCCATTTCGCCTAATATTTTTACAAAGGTATCAGACCATCCTGAAAAACTGCGCAGTAAAATTACCATATCGGAATACTTAGCACGTCGCAGCTCTCCTGTTTCCTTATCTGTTACCAGTTGATTTTTTAAAAGCTCCTGTATTCTTTGCCCGACTGCCTTTGCTTCCAACTCCCGTTCCTTGGTGTCCTGATTTTCCACGTCCGGCTCTATCACCAGTATCTGGGTATCAAACATTCCGTCTTCTGCTTCTTGAAATGCTGCACCTGGATATAAGGCATTTTTTGCATCATAGGTAATATTTCCGATATCTGTTTTCATAATTTTATAAAACACATCATTGACGGTTTCTAACACTTGTGGACGGCTTCGGAAATTCATGTGCAGGTCAATTTTTTGATTTTCGCTATCCGTAGTAGTATAAGTATTATACTTTTCCATGAAAAGCTCCGGTCTTGCCATACGAAAACGGTAAATACTCTGCTTCACATCCCCTACCATGAACATGTTCTTACGGTTCTGTGCTTCTCCGGAAACTGCCTTTAATATGGTCTCCTGCACATAGTTGGAATCCTGATACTCGTCTATCATGATTTCTTCGTAATTTTTTTGTAACTCTACTGCTGTTTTCGTTGGCTCTTTCGTTTCCTTATCCACTAAAATCTCTAAAGCAAAATGTTCTAAGTCATTAAAGTCCAGCATATTTTTTTCCCGCTTTTTTTCGGAAAAGGCTTTCTGAAAAGCAAGGGTGACTTCTACTAACATTTCTACCACAGGGTCATTTTTCCCCAGCTCTTCTATAGTAACTTCCGGTGACTGGAAAAAGAATTGCTCCGTTATCTTTTTCATAGATGATTTTACTTCATTGCGCAGCTTCTGTACCTGGTCTTTTTTCTCCGGGTCTCCTTCAAATTTTCTGGCTCCGGGAAGACGTCCAAAGGAGAATCCCCGAATCGCTTCGTAATACTGCGCATAGGTACTGCATTCCGCTATTTTACCTACTGCCTCTGCTTCTTGTTCTAAAAGCGGCGTATACATCTGAGGTCCATCTATTTCCATGCTGATATTTCGGCACTTCTCCATCTGAAACTTCCACTGTTCTGCCAGCTCTTTTAAATATATCTCCAGCTCCCTGGCAAGAGGAAGCGCTTCAAACTCTGCCAAATCCTTTACCTGATAAGGGGCTTTGCAGTCCTCTAACCACTCTTCCACCCATGGGTAACTCATGGCAAATTCATAGAGCTTTAAAACAGCTTCTTTTAACGGTTCATCGGTCTTTCCCGTAGCAATGGTTTCGGAAAGAGCCAGAAACTGCGGCTGTGCTTTTTCATAATATGATTCTAAGACGTCATCCAAGACATCACTTTTTAACAGCTTTAATTCTCCCTCTTCTGCCACACGAAAGTCCGGGTCTAAGTCAATTCTGTGGAAAAAATTACGAATCACATACAGACAAAAGCTATGAATCGTGGTAATCTGCGCATTGTGAAGCAGGGTATGCTGTTTTTGCAGATGTATGTTTCCAGGCTCACTGTCCAACGCCTTTTCTATGGCTACTCCGATACGCTCCCGCATCTCTGCCGCTGCCGCATTGGTAAAGGTCACAATCAAAAGCCGGTCAATGTCTACCGGATGCTCTCTATCCGTGATTTTTTGGATAATACGTTCTACCAAAACGGCAGTTTTCCCGGAACCTGCCGCCGCAGATACAAGAAGATTACGGTTTCTTAAGTCAATGACCTGTTGCTGTTCTGTTGTCCATTTCATCCTATATCTCCTTTCGTTACGAGCACTTAGCGACCGTATTTTTGTCGCCTACGTGCGATACATGCCACCGCCGTTAGCGCGGTCTTTTCGAGCTTACAAGGTTGCCCGCATCCGTTCTAAAATCTCGTCTTTGTCTTTGATATTCTCAAGCTTTCGGTATTCCTGCCCCGGCTGACTTACGTCAAATCCACACACGCCGGAATACGGACAGTAATCACATCCGGTCTTGTCACCTAGCTGATAAGGATTTGTCTCAATATCACCGTCAAAAATCTTCTGACCAATGTCACGAATCTTATGATTTACAAAGTTAGAAAGTACCTGAAATTCCTCTCGCTCTGCTTTTTGTGCCTTTTTGCTTACACTGTCGTCTGCTTCTTCGGTGGTAACGCCTTTTAATTTTAGTTCCTCTAAAATCTTTTCCTTGATTTCTTCCTCCGTCTGTGCACTATTTCCCTCTACCACCGGGTCATCCAGATGATAATAATACATGCCCCCCGGCACTACCTCTTTATCGGGATATTTTTTCTTTAACAGCTCTAACGCAGAGTTCATATAGACTACCAACTGCAGCTGTAATCCGTGATACAAGGACAACAGTTGAAAATCCCGGTTTCCTGATTTATAATCTACTACCTTGACATACACTTGATTGTCCGTCTTTTTCGTGTCTATACGGTCGATTCTTCCTCGAAGCCGCATTTTTTCCTCTTCATTTAAAGAAAAGTTCACTGCCTGCAAATCTTCGGCAAAGGCAAAGGAAATCTCATATCCTTCCGGTGAAAAATGACTGGTCTGAATCTGAGTTGCAATGGTTTCAATGGTACGTTTCAATATTCTTCGAATACGTTCTATCAGATACGCCGTTCTGGCATCATTTAATAAAACCGTGTCTGCCGCAATGCTGACGGTCTCTTCTACTGCCTGCTGTATCATTTTTTCCTTCTGTTCTTCCGGAACATCGAACCAGAGGTAGCCTGCCTTTTCCATGGCAGCAGAATAACGCTGCAACGCCTCGTGAAACATGGTTCCCATGTCCACTGCTGCAAACTCTCCCAGATTACGTTCCTCCAGCTTCAAGCCATATTCCAGAAAATGACTGTACGCACAGGAACTAAACTGCTCCAAACGAGTGACACTGTTTTCTAACACTTTTCCATATAAGGCACGAGTCACAGCCTTTCCCATAGGAACCGGGCGATACTGATAAAATGCAGCTTCCATAAAATCTGCTGCTTTCTGACTCCAGCCTTCCCGCGCCACATACCACTGATACAGCTCCTTCCACTCAGGCAGAACGTCTCCTGACTTGGCAAGCCGCAGGCCGTCTACGAAAAAGTCCAGACTGCTCTTTGGTGTCACAATCTGTTCCATTCCCTTCGGCTCTTCTATTTTCACAGGCTTTATACCCGGGAACATCTTTTGTATGGTTCCTACCAGATAAGACTTTCTGGTCTCTTTTCCCTCCTGGCTCACCCGAAACCATGTCATATACAGCTTCTTTGAGGGCTTCGTCAAATTCAGATACAGATAAAACTTCTGGATAAAACTGCGCTCCCGGTCAGTCGGAGCTAACTCCATTTCATTTTTTGCAAACCACTCCCGGTCTGCCTGTGAAATAATGCCTCCGTGCTCCGATGCCTTCGGTATCATTCCATCATTAACTCCTGCTAAAAATAAGACCTTTACATCGGATAATCGGCTTCGCTCAATATCACCTACTACTACACGGTCATAGCCCGGCGGAATGATTCCTACCGCCGCCGCTTCTAATCCCGCTTCTAAAATCTCACGATATTCCCGCAGGGATAATCGTTCCTCCCCTAACAGCTCTACCATCTTGTCCAGCAAATCCATGACAATACGGTAAATCTGAACATATTCCTTTGCCAGCGCCGTCTCGCCCTCCTGCTCAAAACGACTGCTGTACTCCTGAAGCTGTTCTTCTATCTGCAAATCCACCATGAACTGATAAAACGCTTTTGACTTTTCCCTGACATCTGCCTTTTTCTCCCGAAACATTTCACGTAAGGGCTGAAATTGATGGGTTAATCGTTCCCGCAAAGCATTTACCTGCTCTAATTCTTCCTGACTGTTGGTGCCTGCACGGCGGACCCACTTTTTCTGCCAGCGGGCAAAGCCGCGAATCCCGCCTGCCAGCAGATAGTTTTCCAGTAAGTCAATCTCTTCCATGGTAAAACCGGACAAGCCGCTTCGCAGATATCCGATTACGGTTTCATAGGAAAAATTCTGTTCCATCACCAGCAGTGCTCTTTTCAAAAACTCTGTCATAGGATGAAATACAATATTTTTCTTGGTATCTAAAAATACAGGAATCTCATATCGTTCAAAAATCTCACGTACATAATTCCCATACATCTCTACATCACCGCAGACCACAGAGATATCCTTGTAACGATAGTTTTCTTCCCGCACCAGACGTTTGATTTCTCTTGCAATAAAGTGAAGCTCCTGTCTGGGGTTCATCAGGGAAAACAGAGCAATGTCTGTTGTCTTCTTTGGGTAAGCCAAAGGCTTTTGCCGAAACAGATTCTGCTCTAACCACAGCAATGCCTCTGTACCGCCGAATCTTGTGTTCTTTCCATGATGGCTCCAGTAAGGCTCTAACACCTGCGTATGGGTTCGTTGTGCAATTCTTTGCAGGTTTTCTACGGTCTTTTTCGTCATATAGAATAAATCCTGTATTCCATTGCACTGATAGGGATTCTCCCGCTCATCCAATGCGGCAGTAACCAGAATCTCGTCTGTTATCTTCATCAGCTCTTCTAACAGATAATATTGCACCGGGGTAAACCCGGTAAATCCGTCCAATACCATTACGGAACCTCTAAGAATCTTAGAACGATGTGCCTCTTCTGCCAGCACTTCTAACAGTTCTTCTGCTGTAATGAACTTATCCTTCAAAAAGTCCTGAAATCCACGATACATAGTCTGAATATCGCCAATTTTATAGCGAAACAGTGGGGACTGCCGTTCATCCTCTACAAAAGCATCCAGACGCTCCGGTGCAATCCGGTACTGAGTCAGTTCGGAAATAACAGATTTCACTTCTGTGATATATCCGGTCTTTTTCATGCTCGTCTTTATCAACTTCAAATTCTCCTGCTGTTCTTCTGCTACCCGGCGCAGTACCAGATTCTTTCCGGTCTCTTCTAATACCTTTAAGCTTCCAAGTCCCAGCTCGTCAAAAATACGGTAAGCAAGACGATTAAAGCTTACCACGTCTACATTCATAATACTGTGATTTTCCTGACGCTGCACCAGTTCCCGCTGGGTCTGCATGGTAAACTGCTCCGGTACTACTACAAAAAACATTTTGTCCGGCGCTTCCTTTGCCTGTTTTAATATTCTTTCATATACATAACTGGACTTTCCGCTGCCGGAACTTCCGAAAACCATCTGTAATGCCATAGATAACCTCTTTCTGTCATTCTTTCATAAAACTCTCAAAAAATCCGTTATTTACAAAATTATAACTGATTTTTCAGGAAAAGTATAGCGCAATCAATTTGAAACAACATCAAATGCAATAAAACAAAAGTTATACTTGACTAACCTAATCTATGCATGATATTATTCCTCTACAACTTAAAATACCCGCTTGAGGGAGTAGTTAGCGCAGATATTGTGTGATAAGTCAACATACTGGCCTTTGGTCTGGCTTATCTTAAATAACGAGACTCACGCATGGTTGTTTCCCATGCATGGTCTCTTTTTTTGACCCATGCATGGTTAGCCGTGTATGGGTCTTTTTCGTTGAACTATAAACAAAGGAGGGTTTCCGATGAACGAATTTATGGAACCAAAAGCGGTGCTGCTTAAAAAACTGGGCACCAATGAAACCACAGGTTTGTCCCCGGAATGTGTGGAAGAAAACCGCCGGAAATATGGGGAGAATACTCTTACACGCCCAAAACCAGAATCTCTCTGGAAACGGATTTGGGATGCGGCAACTGAGCCTATGATTATTATGTTGATTGCGGCAGGGCTGATTGCTCTTGCTGTCAACATCTTTCAGGGTATGACAGGCGGGGAAGCCGATTTTCTGGAGTGTGTCGGCATTTTTCTGGCAATTTTCCTTTCTGTCATTATCAGTGTTGTCATGGAAGGAAAAAGTGCAAAAGCCTTTGAAGCCTTATCTCAAATCAGTAACAACACTGTCACTAAGGCAATCAGAAACGGTGAGACCGTCATGCTGAATCAGGATGAACTTGTGGTGGGAGATGTTCTTCTGCTTTCCACCGGCGATAAAATCCCTGCTGACGGCAGACTGTTAGAGAGCACAGGCTTATCCGCAGACGAATCTGCATTGACAGGAGAAAGCCTTCCCGCCAAAAAAGATGCTGAAGGGATATTTTATGATGAAAAAACTCCCCTTGCAGAACGTGCAAATATGCTTTACAGCGGCACCTACGTTACAGGTGGATATGGAAAAATGGTCATTACGGCGGTAGGAGATACTACAGAGTTTGGGAAGATAGCCCGTGAGCTTGGCGGGGTAGAAAAAGCAAGCACCCCTTTGCAGGAAAAACTCGCTCACCTCGGAAAAGTCATTACCATCCTGGGAGTAATCGCTGCTTCTATCGTGTTTCTTTCACAGTTGATTTCCTTTGCTGCCCACGATGGCTTGAAGCTGGAAGAAGTCATGGAAGCCTTTGTCACCAGCATCGTTTTGATTGTAGCTGCCGTACCGGAAGGTCTTCCTACGATTGTAGCTGTATCTCTTTCCATCAATATTATTAAGCTGTCAAAACAGAATGCATTGGTTAAAAAAATGATTGCTTCTGAAACCATCGGCTGCATCAATGTAATCTGTTCTGATAAAACAGGTACCTTGACGGAAAACAAAATGACGGTAGGTGGTTTCTATGATAACGGCTGGCATACGGATACTTCAAAGCTGTCCTCCACATGGCTGATTCACAATATCTGTCTGAACACAACAGCTGACCTTGGGCAGAACGGTACCTTTATCGGAAATCCCACGGAATGTGCCATGCTGAATTTCTTTGAAAAATCCCACATCCGGAAGAAAAACGGCAAATCCTACCGGGACGAAAGAAACGAACATGATATTCTTTGTGCCTTCCCTTTTTCCTCGGAATTAAAACACATGACTACGGTCTCTAAGGTGGATGGAAAAATCATCGCCTATGTAAAGGGCAGCCCGGAATATGTATTTGAAATGTGCAGTCTGAACGAACAGAAGAAAAAAGAAATTGAAACACATATTATACAGGCTCAGGAAAAAGCTATGCGCGTCATTGCATTCGCTCATAAGGAATTATCGGAAATCAAGGATTTTAAGGAAGAAGCCTGTCACCGTGAGATGGAAAGCGATATGGTATTTGATGGATTTGTCGCCATATCGGACCCTCTGCGCAGGGATGTTTACGATGCCGTAAAATCCTGCCGAAATGCGGGCGTAGCCTTGAAAATCCTGACTGGGGACAATATCGTAACAGCTACCGCCATTGCCAACGAATTACATCTGCTGGATAACGGCGGTATTGCAGTGGAAGCAGGAGAAATCGCCGACATAAGCGACGAGGAATTAGCAGAAAAACTTCCTTCTATCAGTGTCATTGCCCGCAGTACCCCTACCATCAAAATGCGTGTTGTAAAACTGCTAAAAGCTGCTGGAAATGTTGTTGCGGTAACAGGGGATGGAATCAACGATGCCCCTGCTCTGAAAAACGCAGATGTTGGTATCGCAATGGGAATCTCCGGAACAGAGGTTTCCAAAGAAGCCAGTGATATTGTCCTTTTAGATGACTCCTTCTCTACGATTGTCAAAGCGGTAGAATGGGGACGCAATATCTATGAAAATTTCAAAAGATTTATCAGCTTCCAGCTCACGGTAAACCTCGCTTCCGTGGTCGTGGTATTTGTCTCTATTTTATTAGGACTGAAAACCCCTTTTACTGCATTAGAGCTGCTGTGGATTAATATCATTATGGACGGGCCTCCGGCGCTGACCCTTGGCTTAGAGCCAAATTACGCCGACCTTATGAGCCAAAAGCCCACCAAACGCGGGGAAAGTATCATATCCAGGGTAATGCTGGGGCGTATTGCCATTACATGTCCCTTGTATTCCTTGCCCAATATATGCTTAATTTCCTGAATGCACCCGCAGACCAGATGCACACGGTTTTGTTTACCCTGTTCGTTCTGTTCCAGCTTTTTAACGCTTTTAATTGCAGGGAACTGCATAGCGAAAGCATTTTTACACATTTGCTGAAAAATAAACTGATGCTTTTTGTGGTAGGCGGTACTTTCATCCTGCAAATTCTGATTATTCAGTTTGCAGGGGCATTCTTTGGTACAGTTCCTTTGGATATTATCATGTGGGGCAAACTTTTTGCTGTCTCATTCAGTGTAATTGTACTGTCGGAACTGGTAAAACTGGTATTGCGCCTTATCCAAAAAGCAAAGGAATAAACACTTTTGCATAGCAAAAACCTTCCCTGTACCCTACCTGGGTCTGGGAAGGTTTTCTGCTTTTCATATTCCTGTTACATTATTCTGTAACAATTATTTTCGGTTAAAATGTTAAAATTATCACAGGATTTTTTCCATACCAATCTTCTGTGGCACCAGCCCACATGTTTCATAAAACTTCAGTGCATTTTGATTGCATGACCATACATTTAATGTCACATTATAGCAGCCCTGTTCCTTTGCAAAGGTTAAAACATATTCATATAATTGTCTGCCGATGTGCATACCACGTTTCTCCTGCTCCACACACAAATCATCAATATATAAGGTTTTTATGTCCGTTAAAATATTATCCTCTTTATGTTGCTGAAATAAGCAAAACGCATAACCTAATACATGCTCATTTTCATCCACACCGACAAAAATCGGTTTTGCATCATCCTCAATTATTTCTAGTAGTTCTTCATCGGAATATTTCTTTGTATCCGCTTTAAACAAATCCGGTCTTCCCTTATGGTGTATCAGCAAGACCTCATGTAACAGCTTGTTTATTCCGTCTAAATCTTCTTTTCTTGCTCGTCTAATATACATAAATCTCGGCTCCTTGTGAATTATAACATCTATCGCAAATTCTGTATTTCTTTTCTCCGATATGACACATAGCTAAATAAACTTCCCAAAATTCCTGTACACAGAAACATAACCGCCATACCGCTTCCCTTGCCTTCTCCTACCAGCAAATGTAAAGCCCACGCTACTGCACAATCCGATGCCATAAATGGCTCAAATACATAATCCGCCAGCGCCCCTCCCAGAAAAATCCCTATAGGGATTGTACTATATTGTATGGCATTGCGAACCGCAAATACCCTCCCCTGCATTTTATCCGGCACTTTGGAATAGAATATCACATTTTGTCCGGCATTAATAAAAGGAATAGGCAGACTTGCCGCTGCTCCTGCAACAGACCAGGCTGCCACATTTCTTCCTGCTCCCATAAGCAAATCCCCAAACAGAAATGAAATCACAGCCGAAACATATATCATCTTCACATTGTCTTTTGACAGCTTTCCGATGGAAACGATTATCCCACCGATAATACCACCTATCCCCATAACTGCATTTACAATTCCAAGCGCCATGCTATTATTTCCACTTCTGGAAAGTATCATGGGGGAAAGAATATTCTCATACGTCAGCCGTGAAAAGAAATTAAGCAATGCCATCGTCAGTACGACCGTAAATATTCCCCGATTGTGCGCCAGAAAAACAAATCCTTCTTTGCATCCTGCCAATACCGATACGCTGTTTTCTTCCCCTGTCTCACTCTCCGGAATAGAAATCAGAAATAATAGTACCAGAAAAGCAACAGCAAAGCTTCCCAAATCAATAAGCAGAATCACCCTTAAGCCGCTAACGGCAAATAAGGCAGATGCTAAAACCGGTGTCAGCACTGTAGTTAAATTACCAGAAAAAGAATTCATTCCGCTGATATTTACTAACATATCCTTCGGTACGATTCTGCCGATTGCCACAGATGATGCCGGCGCCTGAAAAGCGTTCATAACACCAATGATGCTATTCACCAGATAAATATGCCACATCTGCAATCCATTCCAAACTGTTAACAGCAAAACAATGACAGAACATCCCGCTGCCACACTGTCTGCCAGCAGCATAATTCTTTTCTTATTGTGTCTGTCAACAAATGTTCCTGCAAATAAGCTGACAATAATATACGGAACATAATTACAAAATGACATCAGCGAAACGGTTAATGCGGAATGCTTTATGGTATATGCCCACAAAATCAGCCCAAAACTTGTCATTGCGCTTCCTAACTGCGATACTGACTGGCTAAGCCAGAAAATAATATATTTTTTTAAATTACGATTCATTGAATTTATCTCCTTATAGATATTTTATATTTGTTTCTATAAGTACAAAATCCAATGTGGACGAAGTTTTCGTTATCTCTGCACAAGTCTCGTCCTTCCATCAGACCTTGTACAGAGTAAAACACTCAAATCAATCACGATACGGCACAACATAATATTTTCCTCCTTATATACAAATATCACACTAAACACTCCTTATGTCTAGTGTGACTTTTGAATTTCATGCATGTCATCCAATTTTACACCTATCTGTTACTGCATTTCCAGATAGCGTTCTGAAAACTTGTCAGCACCGCATACATGGCGTTCATCATCCTTTTCCTTGATAATATAGTCGCCTTCCCGAATAAAAATAAGTCCGCGACGGTTCTGAATAAACGGACACACCACAGTTCCATCTTCTCTGGTAACCTTTACCAGCTTATCCGTCACAATCCAACCATTGGTAACAATAGAAGACCATGGCATAAATCCATCTTCTATGCCTTTCCCTGTCTCATACTGCATTGCCTCTACTTCAAAAGAACTTCTCTGATATTTCTTCATAAACGCCACCTCCTGATACAGCTTCATGCCCTCTCCAATCATTAGTACTATCTACCTATAATATAACGCAAAAGGAAGAAAAAAACAATGGATTTTTAGTCTATTATCTTTTTTTCTGCAAATAGACTGTCTACTACCAACTGATATTGTGATAAGCTTTGGCACTTTTTTATTTTTTTCAAATGTGCTTCACTGTCTTCAAATATCTGTCCCATATAAAACCACAGTTCTTTCATTTTAAACAGCACATTTCGGTCTCCGGAAAAGCTCTGTGCATAGCCTGCACACACCTCATCATGAAACGCCTTTATCCGGGCTTTATCCGTCTTTGCAGTTTCGCCTTGCATCACACTGATTAATTGTGGATTGGCAATCGCCCCTCTTCCGACCATAACGGCTTCCGTTTCCGGAAATGCAGCTAGGAGTTCTTCATAATCCTGCACTGTAAAAATATTTCCATTATAACACAGTGGATTCTTACTTTCCGCTTCTGCCAATTCGTATGCCTGCCAGTCTGGCTTTCCCTTGTAAAAATCGACCTGTAACCTTGGGTGCACGATTAATTCTTCTAACGGATATTTATTATAGATAGAAAGTAAATCCTCCCATTCCCAGGATTCCTCTTTTCCGATTCTGGTTTTAATGGAAATCTTCATATCCGATTTTGCAAAAATTTCATCCAAAAACAGTTCCAGCTCCTTCGGGTATGCTAAAAACCCTGCTCCGCGTTTTCTGGAAACCACCGTTCCAGAGGGACATCCGAGATTTAAGTTGATTTCATCATATCCATATTCCTGAAGCGTTCTGGCAATCTCCACAAAATCCTCTGCCTGATTGGTCAACACCTGGGGAATGACTTTCATTCCCTCATTATGTTCGGGTAAAATATCATTCTTTTCCCTTGCATTCAGACACCGCTTGGTATGAGGGGTAATAAACGGAGTGAAATATTTATCTACATTATGAAAATATTTGTGATACGCATTTCGGTATATGTATCCGGTAATTCCCTCCATAGGGGCTAAGTAAAATTTCATTCTAAATTTCTCGCTTTCATTATCTTATTCAGGCATTATTCCATTGAAAAGGGAGTCTTTCCCGTGACTCCCTTTCTTTTATATTCTGTTTAATATCCGGTCAAAAATTGCTCCCGCTACCTCTTCCTTTTTCATAATGGGAAGCTCTTCGCTGGATTCTTTGGTAATGACCGTAACGATATTAGTATCTGTGCCAAAGCCTGCGCCGGCTACCTTCAGATTATTTGCTACTATCATGTCCAGATTTTTCCGTTCCAGCTTTCCTCTGGAATTCTCCAGCATATGCTCTGTTTCCATGGAAAATCCACAGATAAACTGCTGCTTTTTCCGTGGTGTCAGGGTTCCCAGAATGTCTGTCGTGCGCTCTAGCGGAATACTCATCTCGCCGTCTGCTTTTTTTATTTTCTGGTCTGACACGGTTGCGGGTCTGTAATCTGCCACTGCGGCAGACATTACCACAATATCCTGACCGTTAAACTCTTTTTCCACTGCCCGAAACATTTCTTCTGCCGTGATGACATCTACCACTTTTACGAAACGCGGCTTTTTCAACTGGGTGGGACCGGAAACCAGTGTTACCTCAGCCCCCCGCCTTGCTGCATTTTCTGCAAGAGCGTATCCCATCTTTCCCGTGGAATGATTGGTAAGAAAACGCACCGGGTCTAAGGATTCTCTGGTAGGTCCGGCTGTAATCAATACTTTCTTTCCCACCATATCCTTTTCGCAGGCAATTTCCTGTAAAATGCACTCACACAGCACTTCCGGCTCCGGCATTTTTCCCTTTCCGGTATCTCCGCATGCCAGATAACCGGAGGATGGCTCAATCAGCTTGTAGCCCAGACTCTTAAGCTTCTCCATGTTTTCCTGTGTCACAGGATTCTCATACATATGAGTATTCATGGCAGGAGATACCAGTATGGGTGCAGTACATGCCAGCATAGTAGAGGTCAGCATATCATCTGCAATTCCGTGTGCCAGCTTGGCAATTACATTAGCCGAAGCCGGTGCAATCATCACTACATCCGCCTCTGCTGCCATGGCAATGTGTGCCACATGATAACCGCTGTTACGTTCAAAGGTATCATCTATGACCTTATTTCCAGTTAAGGTTTCAAAGGTAATGGGGGAGATAAACTGTTCGGCATTTTTGGTCATAATGACATGTACATCTGCATTCAGTTTCACCAGCATACTTGCCAGATTGGCTATTTTGTATGCTGCGATACTTCCGGTCACTCCAAGTAAAATGTGTTTCCCTTTTAACATAAGCTACCTCCTGTTTATCTTGCCAAGTACCATTCCAATGGCTGCTACTAAAACTGCCGCTACCACGGCTTCTATGATTCCGTTAAAACTGATAACGCCCAGAATTGCGCCCATAACTGCACTTACATCAATATTAAGAGCTCTTGCATAGTCTTCCTTATAAAAAATATAAATCATCGGCATTACCAATAAGGTGTTCGTCAGTGCTCCGGCTATTCCGGCATATACATAGCCTAAGAAGGCTCCTTCCTTTGCCTTAATGACAGCTTCTGCCACCACAAAAAAGATAACTGCCACTACTGCTCCGGCTATCCAGCCCGTCAGCTCTGCGCGTTTGATATCGATTCCCTTTGCAATAAATGCATGTACTGCTACGAAAAGCAATACACTGATTACCAGATTACAGACTACCTTTCCAAGCTTGGTCCGCTCTCCGGATACCAGTTTTACAATTCCCTTGTATACAAAATATGGTAAAATTCCTACCAGGATTCTTGGTACAAAACAAATAATCGTACTCTTTATAATACCGGAAGGGCCTACAAAACTGCTTGCCAGAATCGGTGAAAATACAAAGGCTGACAAAGATGTTGGCATAATGGTATTTTTAATAAAACTGGTTATTCCAAATACAAAACCAAGAAATGCGCCCTTTTTCGGTCCACAGAAAATGGCTCCTAAAATAACAGGAATGTGTATAATGGTTGCATTGATTACGACTAATGGGATATATCCCAATGGGGTAAATGACATAATGATAATAATGGCTGTAAACAGTGCGGTAAGAACCAGCGCATAGGATTTTGATTTACTCATAACGTTTCCTCTTCTTTCCGTTGATAACCTCCACCAGGGGTAGATTTCAACTTAATAAATTTGTCCGCTCTATATCATAGCACGTAATGTCCAATTTGTCTTTATCTTTTTTCATCCTGTCTCATTCCCTCTGGAAGAGGTCGTTTCTTTGCCGTAAACTCTGTTACATGAATCTTAATTACATTTACAATGGATACCAGTTTTTCATTAAATTCGAAGTCTTTTCCTGTCTGAGTTTTCATAAGTATGGCAAGGTCCTTTATCTTTTCTTCTACATCTTCTACAATTTCCGCTGTTCCCTTTCCTATAATACTGGAGTAAACCATCCCATACTGACAGGCAACCTTTCCTTCAAAAGGCATAACATCACATTCCATCTCAAAGCAGACTTTGGGATTTGCCTGTATTAAGTCATATTTGTAACCTTTCACTGCACCGTGAAGATACAGGGTCAGCTGTCCGTCTTCGTACGTGTAACCATAATTCATTGGCACAATATAAGGCTGGTCCTTGTCCACCAAGCCGATATGTACTACTTTGCACTTGTCTAAAATTGCAAGAATCTCCTGAATGTCTGTTACCTCTCGTTCTCTTTTTGTCATTGGTGAATTCTCCTTTCATAATTTTATCCGCTTCTCCTCATGAATCAATATGTACTTATCCATTTTTTTGCTAAATCAGCATTTTCCCCATATTACATTCTAAATATTTATTTTATCTTATTTTTCCTCATACATCAATTATTTTCCAATAAAACAGATTGATACCTTTCTTCAAGCTAAACCTGCTCATAAAAAAAGACAGTTTACACTGTCTTTTTTGCAAGAATATTCTTTTTACAGGAACTGATGGAATACCATTTGCATCCCTCGCAAATATCATCCATCCGCTCAGGAGTCATCTGATTGTCAATTTCCTGAATAATTTCCTGATAAATATATGTTTTTTCTTCTATGTGAAAATATTCTGCTGTCTTCCGGTCAAAGGACTTTACTTTTTCCTGCGTACTGCACAAGTCTGTTCCTTCCATACTCGGACAATGGGCACAAAGGTCATCCGTTGAGTAAACAATCGTTACTTCCGTTGCTTCCTCTGTCCGAAGCCTTTTTACAATCTGATTCATGTTTTCCACAAATTCATTACTGTAGCCTTTACCGGAATAGCCCTGCGTGCATAGCAAATGATGCGGTCTTAACTTTATCGGCATACTGCTGCTACCACCCTTGTTCTTACCGGCAGCCCCACGATTACTGCAAGTACCGCCTTAATCACAGCCGTTGGAATGAATGGAAGCACACAGCCTGCAATTCCTGCCATAAAGCCATTTCCTGTTACAAAACAGTACCAAAGTGTTCCTCCAATATAATTTACCACCGTTCCAACCAGGATTCCCACGATTAACCATGCTTTGTTCTTCCTATAGAAATCGGCACCAAGACCAATAATCAAAGCCATAATCGGAAATGTCATGATAAATCCTCCGGTTGCTCCCACAACGATGCCTACACCTCCGCTAAAGCTTGCAAATACCGGTACTCCTATTGCTCCAAGCAAAACATAAATAAGGGATGCGATGGTGCTGTTCTTTGCTCCCATTACAATAGCTGCAAGTGTAATCGCAAAGGTCTGCATGGTCATTGGGACTCCCATCGGCATTGGAATAGAAATCTGCGCCATAATAACAATAATCGCGGTAAACATCCCTATCATACACATATCCTGTATGGATAACTTTGAATTTTTCATATGTATTCTCCTCCTTTTATATGACTGTAGTATAAAAGAAAGAAGATTGATTGTCAACCATTTTTTTATTTTAGTTTACATTTCAGTTTACATTTCAGTTCACATTCTAGTTTTATCCTTTTGGTCTATATTTTATCATTTACATTTTATCGCTGTTACTTTTATGGATTATATATAATGGCAATGCCACAAACACCATACCGCCAAGAAGATTCCCCAAGGTTACCGGAATCTGATTTGAGAGAAACCCTCTTATATTCACGCTGGCTTCTATCTGGGCTTTGGTAATACCATACAGTTCCTCTGCTTTTGCAGCATAATTATCATTGAGGGACGCTATTATCCCTGCCGGAATGTAAAACATATTTGCAACGCAATGCTCCCATCCTCCAATCACAAATGCCAGGATAGGGAAAAAGCATGCCCATATCTTGCCTGCAACCTCCTTTGCTGCGGTAGACATCAAAACTGCAATACATACTAAAATATTGCATAGAATTCCCGAGCAAACTGCCTGAAACGGCTCCAGTGTACATTTTCCATATGCCACCTTAATGGTAAATGCCCCAAGCTCCCCAGACGTATAATCCATCAGCCCGCTGAAGTAAACCAATACTGCAATAAGAAGGGCACCAGCCAGATTGCTGAACCATACAAGTACCAGCGTTCTTATCATTTGTGATACGCGAAAGCGCCGATCTATGACTCCTGCAATCATCAGACAATTACCGGTAAATAATTCTCCTCCAATTAATACAATCATCATAAGTCCCACCGGGAAAATTGCTCCTGCCAGAGCCTTGGCAACCCCCTGATTTGAAATATGATGTATTGCTGCACTGCTGGTCGCTGCGCCAAAGGCAATAAATGCTCCTGCCATCATTCCCATCAAAATACATTTTAAAGCCGGCATTCCAACCTTTCCCTCTCCTGCTTTTAGATTCATTTCCACCAACTGTTTTGGCATATTAATATTATTTTCCATTTTCTTGTCCGGTGCTCCTTATTCTTGCTTTTTTTCATCATATTTGTAATTCGTTATTACGAACCGAAGTTATTTTTAACTAACTTATTGCGATTTTTTTGGTTGACCAGAACTTCTCCAGTCAACCAATCACACATTCATTATTCTACTCATCAAAATTATTTTTGTCAAGCTGTTACGGTATCCTCCATCCGCCTATGACACTTCAAAATCAATCTGAACCCCGGCAAACAAGCCTGCCTAATCCAGAACAAGTGATTTCTTTTTTCCTTTTTTGTTTCTCGGATATTCCATAATTCTTGTTACATAATCAAGGTTAATCACCTGTAACTGTTTATCACTGCCTTCTATCAACATTCCGCCATCCTGTACCTCTTTAATGGTTCCTGTCACGTTAGATAAACTTCCTGACATAATGTAAATCAGACATTCCTTTCCAATAAACTGCTTTGCAAAACTCTCCATAAATTTGGTCTCCTTTTTCCCTTTTTTTCTCTTTATAAGCCTGTGGGCTGCCATTGCTTTGCGGCATCTGACACTGATGATAATCAGCAGCAGGAATACCATAAAAAACAAATAATACGTTGTATTCATATGTTTTGCATCCCCTCCTATTCTTCTATGAAAATCGCTCTATTTTTTGATTATACTATATCCCCTCTGCACTTTCAACTTTTCCAGTCTGTAATGACCTTCTCCATCCAGTTTCCGTTCTCCATTTTTATAATCGTAACCAAGCTTTCTGTAGAATTCTACCGCAGTAATGGAGGCAGGTATTTCAATCCGCCACGCTCGTTTGAACAGTTCATCTTCTTCTAATGTTCTTATAATTGTTCTGCCAATTCCCTTTCCATGATACTCCGGCAGCACAAATACCGTCAGCAAAATGCTTTCCTCTTCGCTGCCCCAATAACTGGATATGGAACCGCATGCAATAATCGTTTCTTCCCGGCAAAATACATACATATGGGCATAGCTGGTAATTTCTCTCACCCAGGCTGCATCATGTGTCCTTACCAGTTCTGCAACTGCCTCTTTGCCATAATCCTTGATATTGACCTCTTTAAAATTGCGAATGATGAGATTCGCTACTTCTTCTGCATCGGAATCCTTGTATTTACGAATTACTACATTTGTCTTTTCGTAATCAATGAGTGTCATATTTTCATTAATCTTGGTCTCTTTTCCGGTTTTCTGAAAGCCACATTTTTCATAAAGGTGACAATTTCCCTTTTCCTGTAAAATCGTATCCAGCTTCCACGTGACGGCATCCGGATATAATACAAATAATTGGTTTATTACCTTGCCTGCGATTCCCTGATTCTGATACTTTGGTAAGATAAAAATGGGCGAAATATAAAACACTGATTTTTCTTTTTCCACCACTCTGACAGCTCCAACCGAAACGCCCTGAAAGATAATAAGAAAGTAATCACTTTTTTCCTGTTGAATCTTCCAGATGACCTTATCCAGTGGTTCTTTTACCGGACTGGTCTCATCATCATGATATTTTTCATACAAGGGCAAAAATGCCTCGTATTTCATTTTGTGAATGACCTCCGCATCCTTTGGTGTTGCAAGTATTAATTGAATCTCCTCTGCCATAGCTCCTCCTTCTACTCATTTCTTCAGAAACTCATTACATAAAGAGTCCGCCTGCCGGACTCTTTTGCGCCCGAGCACAGTAGTGCGCATCCTTAGTGGAGTGTTTTTCATGCGCAGAAAATTGCAATGCAATTTCCTATCATAAAAAAATCGCACCAGACCTTCTTATATGTCCGGTGCGATACTAAAAATTCATGTATGTAATCAAATAAATATGAAAAACTTACATTCTTCTCTATGCACAGACATATAAGACCTACCTGCTTATAACTGTGCATCTTGCGAAATAACAGTTACAAACAAATACGTCTGTAATACATGTACATATCGTTTCTTGAATGTAAGTTCTGATTCATTTGAGTTCTCCTTTATTTTTTATAAATACTACCACTGAATATTTCTCTTGTCAATGAAAATCTGAAAAAGAAATTATCTGTTCAAATTCTATCTCTATCGTAAACATATCTCTTTCCAGAAATGCTCTCACACTTCCGCCCATCTGGCTTGTGAAACGTTTCACAATAGCAAGTCCCAAACCTGTTGTTTTCCGGGTACGCGACTGATCCGTGGTATAAAAACGGTCAAAAATGTATGCGATGTCTTTTTCTTCTATACTGTCCGTTCTGTTTGAAACAGATAATATTGCACGCGCTCCGCTCTTTTTTAGGGAAAAAATATAATTTTCGGTCCCATGAACCAACGCATTTTTTATCAGATTTTCTATCACTCTTATCAGCGCACGCTTGTCTGCATAGATATAGCAGGGAGTCTCCACAATCTCTACCACCGGCTCACAGTTTTTCATCACAAAATTATTGTAAAACATAGATATTGTCTCAGCGAACAAATTATTTAAGTTTATCCTTTCCGGTAAAAATTCCAGTTCTCCTGCCTCCACTCTGGCATATTCAAACAACTGGTTCAGCATATCCGTCACATCATCAATGCGCTGTTCTATTTTTTTAACATATTCCTGCTGTTTTTCCACCAAAAGCCCATTCTCTGCCGGGATAGTATCTATCTGTGTACTGTCTGTATATACGTTATCAAAACGCATACTTCCCGAAAGCATCTGGGTATATCCTTTTGCACTGGTCAGAGGTGTGCGAATATCATGAGAGATGCTGGTAATGCTTTCTTTATACAGTCGGTTTTCATTTCTCAATCGTTTCATTTCTTCCCTGTATTCCTGTAATACCTCATTTAGAATCTGAATCATTTCTTCTGTCTCTCCGATACGGCAATAAGAGGATAACCTGTAATTGGTATCCTCTTTGTGCAGCATGGAGAGTTCTTCTTTCATACGATGAATCTGACCTTTATACAACCGCAGACGCATCCACAATATGCCTATTACTACTAAACATATGATTATGATTCCATAAAGTATTCCAAGCATCCTGTTCCTCCATTTTTACGCTGCCTATTTTATATCTGCTCTTTGAAAATGTATCATACCCAGTACAAGGGAAAGTACAATCCACATTACCGCCACTGAAATTCCTCTTCCTGCAAAGTCCATGTCAATGGCTCCCATCGGACATTCTGCAAGTACATCCAGAATCCAGTAGGTACTTGCCTTTATGTTCAAATGCAGCATACGAAACAGTAAATCCAATCCTGCCGTAGCCATACTGGAAAGAAAAATAAGCGCCAAACTGATAACAGCACCTACGGTATCATTTCGGGAAATTTCAGAAATAGCAATTACGATACCACTGAACGCAATGCAGAATAATAACTGTAATCCCATATATCCAAAGAAATCCTGAAAAAAATTACCGTTAATCTCATCAGCTCCAAGCACTGCAATCCCAGTCAATAACATGGCCATAAAGAAAACAAAATTCATAATAAATGCACTGACAATGGAAGAAATACATTTTGCTACAAATATATTTGTGCGGGAATATCCCTTTCCTACAATATTTTTCACTGCACCGTTTTTATATTCATTCACTACCCAGCTACAAACAAATCCTGTAGAAAAAAGAATTCCTATACCACTTGAAGCAAATTCACTTACCACCTCTAAAATACTAAGTTCTTCTATATTGAATTGGGAACTGTTCTCCTGTGTATTCATTTCTGTACTAACCACAACTCCCGTTCCATTTCTCATTTCTTTTTTTTGGATATTATCCGCCATCAAAAATATCAAATATAGGAATATCACCATTCCGACAGTCCCAAGCAGGCATATCTTAAAGCTTTTACTTTTCTTACATTTATAAAATTCTCCACTAAGTAAATTAAGCATTTTTATCTCCTCCCAATCCTTTACTATTCTTTGGTGCGTTACCAAGTAAATCCATGAAGTAACCTTCCAAATCCTGCCCGGCAAGATAGCTCTCCCTAAGCTCCACTCCTCCCGTAACCAATGCACGATTGATAAGCGCTGCTTCATCGATTCTTTCAAAAATACGGATTACATTATGTTCCAATACATCATAGTTTCTAATCCTGCATTTCTCTTCTAAAATATTAGAAGCAAGTCCTGTATTATCTACTACGATTTTCTGGCATCTTTTACACTTTTCCTCTAATTCTTCCGCACCAAATTCTTCAATCAGGCTTCCCTCCCGGATAATCCCATATCTGGTTGCCATCTTCGATAATTCTCCCAGGATGTGACTGGAAATTAAAATTGTAATTTGTCTTTCCCGATTCAATTTCAAAAGCAAGTCCCTGATTTCCTTAATTCCCGATGGGTCAAGACCATTAATCGGCTCATCCAGAATAAGAAAATCCGGACTTCGTAACAGCGAAGTGGCGAGTCCAAGTCTCTGTTTCATACCCATGGAAAATTTTTTTACCTTTTTACGCCCTGCCTCTTCCAGACCAACAAACGCCAGCATATCATTCACGATATTTTTTTCTGTTATTCCAAGGCTTCGTCTGACTATCTCCAGATTTTCTGCCGCTGTCATATTCGGATATATTCCCGGCTCCTCAATCAGTGTACCTATCCGCTTTCTCTGCAGCTCCAGCTCTGTACTTCCAAACAACTCCATACTTCCTTCTGTAGGAACAGCAAGTCCCGCTACCATTCGCATAAACGTAGTTTTGCCGGCACCATTTTTTCCGATAAAACCGTATATATCTCCTTTTTTTACATTCATACTTACAGCGTTTACTGCCTTATCCCTGCCATATGTCTTAGTCAGATTCTCTGTCTTAAGTACGTATTCCGCCGCTTCTGATTTCATTTTTCCCAATCCTTTCTCGTTTGCTTTGATACATTCATTTTATCAGTCCAGCTTTTAGAAACTTTAGGAAAAGTATAAAGAAAGTATAAAGTTTTTTCTTAGTTCATTTTAAATCCGATTCCCCATACGGTCTGGATATAAGATTCTTTGCTGTTTACCTTTGCCAGCTTTTGTCTAATATTACTGATATGTACATTTACTGCATTATCTTCCCCTAAATATTCTTCGTTCCACACAGATTCATAGATATTGTTTTTGGTAAATACTTTTCCCGGATTTGTCATCAGTAATTCTAAAATCAAGTATTCACGGCGCGTCAATGAGATTTCCTGACCGGATACCGTAACTTTAAAATCATCCGTTTCCATTACTATGTCCTTATGGGTAAGCCTTTTTGACTCATTTGTTGCCTTTTCCCGCCCATTTCTGCGTAGGACTGCTTCTAATCTGGCTAACAATTCCTCCGCATCAAATGGCTTTACCATATAATCGTCTGCTCCTGCACGCAGAAGTGCTATTCTAGTGTTTACGTTATCCTTTGCCGAGGAGACTATCACGGATATGCCGGAATCTATATTCTTGATTCGCTCTAAAAGCTCCTCACCGCTCATACCCGGCAGCATTAAATCCAGTATGACCGCCAGCGGAGCTTCTTTTTCGATATGTAATAATGCTTCGGTTCCCGAAAATGCAGATACGGTTTCAAATCCATGACCTTGAAGCAGTTCGCGAAGCATTTGATTTATTTCATTGTCATCTTCTACGATTAAGATATAATCTTTCATAACTTTCCTTTTCCTCAATAATTCTAAATTTCTTTATAAAATTTATTTTTTTCTACATCAGGTGGGCATCACTCCATTTTTTCATTTCCGCCAAAATAGGCACGAAGCTTTTCCCTAAATCCGTCAGGGAGTATTCCACCTTTGGAGGAACTTCCTGATAAACATAGCGAGAAATGAAGCCGTCCTGCTCTAATTCACGAAGCTGCTTTGTGAGGGTGGATTGTGTAATATCCCCTAGTCGGTGTCTTAATTCTCCGAACCGCTGAACTTCGTATTCTGCGATGTACCAGAGTATCGTTATTTTCCATTTACCATTTAATATGTTTTGAATTTTAACCATTGCCACGCATTGTGGCAGGGAAGATTTCATATTGCTCATAGTCAAAAACTCCTTTTCATAACGATTATAATATGCCTGGCAGTATTTTGCAATGTACTATTAAAAATCATACATAGTATCTTTTTTAATAGTATAAACAAAAAAAGACAGTACTTTTAAAATTCTATGCAGTTGTTATAATCGTGGCAAGAAAGGTGGTGAAACGAATGAATATGGCAGTAGATATAGCAGGTGTAACACTTAAAAATCCCATAATGCCTGCATCTGGCATTTTTGGCTCTGGTCAGGAATATAGCGAATTTTATGATTTAGGTCTGCTGGGAGCAGTCGTCACAAAGGGTGTATCACTTGAAGCATGGAAAGGAAATCCTGCACCGAGAATTATGGAAACAAGCAGTGGAATGATAAATGCAGTGGGACTGCAAAATCCAGGTGTTGATGTTTTCTCAGAGCGAGATATTCCGTTCTTAGCGCAATACGATACAAAAATCATTGTAAATGTATGTGGAAATACCATAAAAGAATATCTGGAAGTGGTAGACAGACTGAATGATAAACCGGTAGATATTTTAGAAATAAATATATCCTGCCCCAATGTGGAACATGGCGGTATGGCATTCGGACAGGAACCGGAAATGGTAGAACACATCACAAAGGAAATCAAGGGGATAAGCAGATTGCCTATATCCATGAAACTGACACCAAATGTGACAGATATAACAGAAATAGCAAAAGCTGCTGAGGCAGGTGGTGCAGATGCGATTTCACTTATCAATACCATAACAGGAATGGGAATTGATGTGAAAAGACGGGGGTTTTATGTAGCAAATAAGACAGGTGGTTTATCTGGTCCGGCAATCAAACCGATTGCACTCAGGATGGTGTATCAGGTCTGTCATGCGTTGTCTATCCCTGTAATCGGTATGGGCGGAATTGCTACAGCAGAAGATGCACTTGAATTTATTATGGCAGGTGCAACAGGTATTGCAGTCGGAACTGCTAATTTTCACAATCCCTATGCAATGCCGGAAATAATCGAGGGAATAAAGGATTTTATGGAAAAAAATAATATCTCTGATTTGTCTGAAATCAGAGGAATTGTTCATTGATTTATGACAAAAGGAGGCTTAACTATGCATTACACAGGAACAATATGGAGACCACCTTATGAGGCATATTCGCTGTTAATTCAAGTGACAGCGGGATGTACACATCACGCTTGTAAATTCTGCACACTATATGAGGATTTGCCTTTTAAATTTAAGATGTCTCCATTTTCTGAAGTTGAGGAGGATTTGGCACAGGCAAACAGATATTACGGAAATGTGCCGAGAGTATTTTTTACAGGAGCAAACCCATTTGTACTAAGTACAGACAAGCTTAAGACTTTGGCAGAGATGGTAGAAAAATATTATCCCAAAATCAAAAGTATCGGATGCTTTGCAAGAATAACAGACATCACCCCGAAAAGTGTAGATGAATTAAAAGAACTTCATGCATTAGGTTATGATGGGCTGACAATCGGTGTCGAAACAGGAAGTGATGAGGCATTAGCTTTTATGAATAAAGGTTTTCAGGTTAAGGATGTGCTTGAACAATGTCGGAAACTCGAAGAAGCAGGCATCAGCTACAACTTTTTCTATTTGACTGGAATATACGGAGCTGGAGGCGGTGAAAAGGGTGCTATCCAGACTGCAGAAATATTTAATCAGCTTCATCCACAGATTATTGAATCTTCTATGTTGACAATCTACCCGACATCTGAATTATATCAGGAAATTTTAAAGGGTAACTGGAAAGAGGAAAACGAGATTGAGAAGCTAATAGAACTGCGCACACTTGTAGATAGGCTTTCCATTGAGACAAGAATTGTGACAGATGGTGCATCTAATCTGATACAGGTACGAGGAAATTTACCAAAAGACAAGAAGCGGCTTTTGAAACATCTGGACTATCAAATTTCAAATGCGGATGAGTCTATGCTACGAGAATACCGGGTGAATTTGAAGCACTTATAAGGCACATATATAGAAAGCCGGCAACATTAGAGTGTGTCGGCTTTCTATGATAGTATAACAGTTATTATCTTCCTTAAAATAGGTGACTAATTCACCTCTCCACTATTTAACGATACCTGCCATTTCCCGAACAACCGGTATCATTCGAATGAGATGGTACAATGCGATTGTCAATATAAAACTTCCAAAGCAAATTCCCAATAACTGTATCAGCAATACATCACTTATTTGAACAACATAATATGCAACAGCCACAAGAATTGACTGGTGCAAAATATAAATCGGATAGGATGCTTTATTAAAATAATCCGTAAATTTTGTTCGCTTATTTAGCTTTCTTTTTCCGAAAAACAGTAATACCAAAATACTATTCCAGCCGATATAATTTATCCATAAATCACCATAATAAGAAAAACAATAATATAATATCACCAATGCAGCTGTTCCAATGATACATAAGCCGGCAATCCATTTTATATTTTTTTCTATTTTTTCCATCACAACGTCATTGCTTAGCACATAGTAACCTATCAAAAATAGTGCTAAATCTTTTCCAATACTGAATCCCCCAAAATTTCCTAAGTAATACATCAGCCAAATTGGGATAAATAGAAGAAAAATTACCTCTATCGGTAGCCTTTCTATTTTGGAAAAAATCTTTTTATATGGCAAGTATCGGAACAACAATATTGAAATCATTGATATTAGAAATAAGAACAAAATAAACCAGAGCTGTCCCGGTGTAAATGCCCCATCGTAGCCGCTAAAATCTGTCAGATGCGTAAAAAAATATTTCCAGTTTTCCAGAATTCCGCCCTCAAAATGATTAAAATATTTTCTCGCATATAGCGTTTGAACTGGTACAAGAAACAGCATTCCGCTTATAAAAGGAATCAATAATTTCCTGATTCTCTGCACAATAAATTCTTTTGCGGTTCTCTTTTCAAGTGCATAACGCGCACTCATTCCTGCCAGCACAAAAAGAATTGGCATAAACCAGGGATTTACCAGTACGATTAATGTACTTAATATTTTATTTTCCCCAAGCCATATATAAAAACCAGAACCGAAATCGTTCCATATCATAAAAGTATGTACCGGAAATAATAGTAAGATTGCAATATTTCTCAGATTATCAATATAATGCTTTCGCATCTCTTTCCTCTCTATTCTTCACACAATTTTGCCTTACATTGTTCGATTTGTGACAACATATACTCCGCAAAATGCTTTGCTGTTTCTAAATGAATTATCATATCTCTATCCGTCTCATAGCTTTGAAGTGCCTCCTGAATCAAAGCATGAAACTCCTGTGGCAATATACTAAGCCCCCATTCTCCACCTGATTTTTTAGACAAAATCAAATCTTCCTGTAAATAAGCCAGTACCCTGCACAGATTTAATGTAATATACATAGAATCTGTTACTATATCCTCTCGGGCATCTTCAATATCAAGCCAAATACTATCTATATAATCATTCTTACGAACTTTTCCAAAGACCTCACTGATTTTTTCTCCGAATAATACAACTCCGCATTTATTAATAATTGTAAAATGTGCTGCCAGGTCTTTATCTGTGCCCTGCATCTTTTCTATATAATCTTCCGGCTGCGCTTTAAACCAATTTAAATGCATGGCAGAAAAATGCAATTCAAAGGGTGTTGGATAAACGAATGGATTGCAAAATTCTTTTTTTACAATACTTAATTCAATCCCTTTTGCCGGAGCTTCTTCGTTTAATTCTACCACTTTGTTCATGAATTCCATTTTTACTGCACTTGGAATATCATTTTTTACAATTAAAATCAGGTCCAAGTCGCTCTTCTTGGGATTAAAGCAGCCCATAGCCGCCGAACCATGTAAATAAATTCCCACCAGGTTATTTCCCAATATCTTCTTACTCATTTCAGTAAAACGAAATAATAAATCTTCGTAAATCATTTCTTATCTCCTACGGTTGTCTCATCAATCTGAATTTGTAATCAATAAATCGGATAAACATTTTCTACCTTGCTCTCCAAAGTCAAGCTGTGTATCATTCAAGTCATATATTAACATTTCCTCTGTATTTGGCTCTAACTCCTTTAACACATAACCAGACCTGTCAAACAAGGCTGTTGGTGCAGTCTGATACGGGCGTATTGTATTCGCCGTCAATGTATAACAAACATTTTCCACTGCTCTTGTACGAATATGCGATTTCATTAACTCATATCTTTGAAAATCTTCTTTATTAGAAATATCATAAAAAAGAATAATATTCAGGTCAGTTCCTTCTTTGTAAAGCTCTCTAAAAAATTCTGGAAATCTGACTTCAAAGCATATTCTTACTCCTATTTTTATTCCGTCAATTTCAAATATACCACTCTTATTACCCACACAAAAATTCTCTTTATCCCATCCCCACAAGGCTCTCTTATGATATACTATATTTTCACAATCAGGTGAAAATGTAATTGCACTATTAAAGTATTTTTTATTCTCTCTTATTATGGTCCCTACAATTATATAAATATCATAATTTATTGCCATTGTTTGTATTTGTTCGTAAAAGACAGCTAATTGTTCAAAATCAATTTCTGATGGATTTTCTATATCATGAGGCGGATACCCTGTCAATGCACATTCTGGAAATACCAGTAATTTTACTTTTTCCTCAGAAGCTCTCCTAACTGCCTTTTCAATTATATCCATATTATGTTTCATATCGCTTGTCACTGCAAACTGATACGCACCTATTTTCATTTCTACCACACACTTTCATCACTTGAATTAAATGTCATTATTCCTTTTCCAAAGTTATAGCATCATATGTTCCTAAATCAAAAACCTCATACCCTAACGCTCTTAATTTATCACATACAATACCACTTTCATCGCCCTCCTGGCAATAAACAATTATGCTTTTTCCTTTATCTAATCCGGTATTTTCGTCAATTTCATCATACGGAATATGAATAGCTCCAACTACGTGTCCTTCTTCATATTCTTCTTTTGTTCTTACATCAACAATACTATAGTTATCTTCTGAAATGAACTTTTCTAAAATTTCTTCATCCGAAACTGTAAAATCCGGCTTTTTATCGTTAATACATCCACACAACAAAGCCATAAAACAGATAGTCACTAATACTTTTTTCATTTTTTATTTTACCTTTACATTCCTATTTTTATTTTCATATCTTCGTCAACCTAATATGCAAATTTTACACTTGTCCGGTACCACAATCAAGTTTTCATTTTTTCTTACGGTATACTTTTCCATATCCTGTCTTCCTGCTTTCTTACAAACTCGAATATTTTGTAAGAACTTTCCGCACAGACAGAATCCTTTTGGTCTTCAAACCAGGAAACAAACAACAGCTCGATACACTCCATCACATAAGGCACTGCTTTCTTCTCTGCTTCCAATAGCTGCTGCTTGCTTTCATATCCTGCAAAAACATCCTTCACCAAATCAAACCATATCGCTTCTGTTATCTCTAGTTTTTCTTTTTCTGATAATAGCCCAAGTAAAAAATAACACAAATCGAAAATGCGTATGTTTCTTTGGCTCAAATCAAAGTCAATGTAACCGGAAAATTTTCCTTTTTCAAAAAGAAAATTGCCGAAATGCACATCTCTATGAATAAGCTGTACTGGTAATTCATGATATATTGTCTCTAATTCTGATACGATATTCTCATAATCCTCTTTGCTTATATAATTCCAGTTATTGCTTTGAAAATTGTCTTTGACCCAGCCATTCATCTCACCTAACAGACTACTATTCCAAAATACAGCTGCATTTTCGCACTTTTTAAAGGCAATATGAAGTTCAGCAATGATCCCTCCCATTTGTAAAGCAATATTCCTGTCATTGCCAATCCGTACAATATTATTCCCCGGAAGTTTTTGAGAAAGAATATAAAAAGCATCTTTCTTTGATACATATGTTTTGCCATCATTGGTAAATACAATTTGTCCCACGGGAATATTCATTCCTTCTAATGTTTGCAGTATTTTTATATTTCTCTCCAACATGTCCAAATTGTAATATACCTTCAACACATAAGAATCTCCCACCTGCCAGGTTGTATCGTATATCTGCTTTATTTCCTTGTCCTGCAAATCCCATTCGGTAAGAATCTCTTGAATTTTTTCATTCATCGTGGCGTAACCCTCCCGTTGTTTTATAATAATTCTTGTAGATTTCATCGACAATTCCACTGCATAAAATTCCCATTCTTTACAAAACCAAAATCGGTATAAAGCTTTACCCCCATATCAGAAGCCGTTATCTGAACCGCGCCACATCCATATTCCTTTGCTTCCTCCACTACCCGAGAGAGTAATTCTTTTGCAATGCCTCTTCTTCTATATGCTTTGTCCGTAAACATACTTGATAAAAGTCCTATTTTACCACTGGGACATCCAAAGTATGGCGGTTTTTCAACAAATGACATCCCACTGGTACCGATAATTTTACCATCATAGACAGCAAGCCATGACACGAACGTACCATCTGCCATATGCCGCTGATAGTAATCATACAAAGCTGGTCTAAGGTCTATGTCTTCCTTGGCACCTTCTTCTCTTAATTGGTTAATGCGCATTTCTATAAATGTATCCAGTTCATTTTCTGTCAATCTCTGATAGGAAATAGCCATATTTACACCTCAAATCTTTTTTGTGTTACTTTTTATTATACAGAAATCCGTATGCTTTTACAACAGATATCTCCACTGTAGCTGCGAGGTGAACAGTAAAATGTCTGCATTTTTAAATGATATTATACACAAGCTGCTTTGCCCCAAAAAGACACTCCATTCCATCTATCAACTGCCCCGGCAAATATAAAGACTCTTTTTTCTTTAATTCTATTGCTCCTGCTCGTGCCAGAATTTCCGCTACAAACTGGGAACAAAAATACTGGTCTTTAAACTTATGTGGAATATGCAGCAGACACAATACAACTCCAAGACTGGAATATGTGTACTGCTCTTTTTTCTCCAGAAACTGATTGATCTCTTCTTTAATCAATGCATAGGTGCTTTCCGGAACCTGCATACGAATACACACACTTCCGAATCTCCTTGCTTTGGATTTTCTTTTCTTTGGTTTTTCAATGACAAAGCCTTTTTTATTGAAACTGTAAAATATTTCTTCTTTCTCATCTATGGATATGGATGCATGGGAATAACCATGTCGGCTGATTCCAGAGATAAATCGTCCAAATAAATCTGAATATCTGGTGAGCAATATCGTAACCGTTTTCATTGTTTCGTTTCCTGTTCCCATTACATTCACTCCTTTTCATTCCTTGTTCTATATGATAGTCTTATCCTAACATTTACCTTTTTGACTTTTGTTTCAAAACTGTTTGAAAAATATTAATTAAAAAAATGCTATCAGCACTATATTGTCTGAAAGCATTTTTCAATCATATTTTTATAATTGTTGTCTCTTTGAAAAACAAATTCCCTGTATCCCTAAGCCTAAAACCATCAGGCATACAACAGTCCCGGTAATTCCATTCATCAGTTTTATCATTCCTTCCTCCCCATCCGCAAAAGATGCAAACATTGCCGTCTGAAGTGTCAGGATGGAAACACAGGCATCAATGTAACCGATTTTTTTGATTATGGAAAGAAGCGGAGATTTTCTTTTTCCAACCTTTATAACCTTTATTGTAGATGTGATAATCTTATAAAAAGTATATGTTGCTACTGCATATATCGTAAGTCCGGGATAATCCTTACCTCCCTGCGCATTTAAAAGCAGGATAACCGCCCCTGCCAATACGACAGCCATAAATATAAACAATATGCTGTTTCTGCGGTAAATGGACAGCTCCCGGCTCATATGTTCCTGTTTTTCTTTAATACCGGCTAATTTTCTCTCCTGCCTGACAACTCCTGCCCGCATGACACTGAGCAGAATATAATATGCTGCCAGCGTACCAAACCACGCAGAGCGGCTGGTAATCCCGATTATTCCGTTGAATAATGCAAAGATAATATTACTCACCATACCAGGTACCGCAAACAGCATGGTCCTCCACCTGTAATCGGTTGTTACTTTATTCGTATACGGATTCGCCGCAATTGCAGGTTTTATGACTTCCCTGATATCCTGTCTGATATGAATCGTGATATAATAGCAGCTTGCCGTCAATGTAGTGGCTGCCAGCACATAAAACAGGATGCCAGCCAGATAGGGAAAACACCCAAACGCTACATTTAACAGAGCAAGTGTAATGCAGATAATCGTCACAAAATACAATAAAATCCGGGAGCGTAAACGTAACGAAGGAATATATCTGCTTACTTTTTTCTTTGTTTCTTTTTGATTTTTCATATGTGAAATTTCCTTATATGCACACTGTATAATACTTTTTATTTTATAATAAACCAGATTTGTTTAAGTTTTGTTTGCAAATTGTGTCTAAAGTGTGAACGTATGAGGTAAATGCTTAACGAGAAAACCTGCCACCGGTAGCTTTTCTGTACGCTATGGCAAAAAAGATGCGGCAGATATTCCTTCTACCGCACCTTAAGACCTTTGAAACCTTTTTACTTTAAGCCTTTGATAAAAGGAATCAGGCAGAGGAGAACAACGATACCAACAATTCCGATTACAATTCCGGCAACCATATGGCTCCATACCATGGTAAGGCACATACCAACACCCAACAACAAAGCTCCAACAATTCCCAGCAGTGTTGCACCAATGGTTTTTCCCGACGGCTTTATCGGTTCTTTCTTTTCCATCCTTCTCCATACCAATACCATAATCAGCAAGACAACTGCTCCAATCACTCCCATAATGACCCCCGGCTGGAACGCATCCCACTCCGGAATCAGCGTCATGCACATACCAAGTGCAAACAAAATGCCTCCGATTGCTCCTAAAATCATAGATACAAATGTACTTTTCTTCATTATTCCATCCCTGCCTTTCTTCTTGCTTCTGCTGCTGCATTCTGTGCTTTCTGCATATTTTTCTCAACAATACCGTTCTGATGTGCCGAACGTTCTTCTCGCTGTGCTTTCCCTGCTTCTTCTCTTGCTTTCTGTTCGTTGTCTACGAACTTATCCGCAATTTTGTTGAAGCCTCCGACTGCTCCCTCCTCGATTTTTTTATAGCCGCCGACTACGCCTTCCTCAATCTTCTTGTAACCACCGACTACATTGTCAGCGATTTTCTCATTTACTTTTACTAACTTTGATTTTGCCATTTTTTATCTCCTTCTTAAAATTTGTTTTGTTTCATTTGATACTGCAAGAATACCAGGCTTTTATTTCTTCTTTGTTTCACTTTTGTTTGAGAAATATTAATTTCATTTTTGTTTACAGGAATGTGGACTTATTAAGACTCCTTATCTTCTACAATCTTCTTCATAATCCTTCTTTTCCTGCTTACCATGAAAACTCTTCCAATTCTCCGGCAATCGTATCTAATATCCAATCTGCCTTCTCTTTTTCCTTTTCACTGCATCTGACAAGACTTGAAATGGTTGTTTCACCCTGAAATGATGAAATTGCTATTTGGAAGCACGGTGCTTTGCTTAAGACGCTATAGCCAACTGCATTCTTCAATGTTGTTCCTTCAAATGCGAGTTTCTTATCATCCAATACTCCAACATTGGTATAATCG
Organism: uncultured Eubacteriales bacterium; assembly: GCA_949292785.1. Classification (GTDB taxonomy): domain Bacteria; phylum Bacillota; class Clostridia; order Lachnospirales; family Lachnospiraceae; genus Petralouisia. The sequence continues at coordinate 148,967 of CASFBK010000007.1, read as the reverse complement.
GCAGAAGCACTTGTATTCATGCCGCCATATAACTTGAGAAATTCTTTAAGCGTAGACTTTTCGTATTTTGATACCAGTAGCATTGGCCCCGCAATATCGTTTTTTGTTCTTTTCTGTTTTTGCATGATAACAGAAGCGTCCTTTAACATTTCACCAAAATGTATGTTGTCTTTTATTTTTATGTTAAAATTATAAGTTCCCGTAAGGTTGGCAATACCGGTATTTCCTTTTGCGTATTTACGCAAATCAACCGTACATGGAATGTTAATCTTTTTCAGCCCATACAATTTATTCAAAGCCCTTGCGTATGCCGTCAGAAAAACATCATTTAATGTTGCACCTTGTTTCTTTGCTAAGCTGTGAATTCTTGACATTTTTTCACGTTGTATAGTCCGTTCTATTACATAAACATTTTCATTATCGGTTTTGGCATACACCGGCTTGCTTTTATAATTGCCTATCATCGAAATCAGCATTTTCATGGTAATTCCCGCTGTTTGCGTAAATTCTTTTGTAAGCTGCGAAAACTCTCTTTTCATTAAGTAATCAAGGTTTTCGCCACTATTTCCGTTATATATGTTACATAAAAGATATAGCAGCTGCTTAAATCCGCTTCCGTCACAAATCATATGGCTTATTGTTATGACAAGAATGTTTTTAGAAAGCGTCAACTGAACCAGTTTTTTGTCTGTGTCCAACACCTCTGTTAAAAGTTTATTTCTATCTGCTGCATCGTCAATTCTTAACAGGTCACGCCCTGAACAATGTTCATTTTCAATAAATGCATTGCTTTTTTTATCATAACTGCATTTCAAAAGAGGAAAAACATCGGCAAGCTTTTCAACTGCCCGAATCAGTTTTTCTATATTTAATCTCCCTTCAAATTCAAGCAATTCGTGAATAAAAGGCTCGTGATACTTTGTATTGATAAATTGCATGAGGTCAAGTGGTTGTACATTATATTTTTTCATAAGATCATCTCCCTGCACAAGCAATCATATTCTGTTCCTGCGAACACCTTTTCTTTCCCTTTGTTCTGCGGCTAATCGTTCTCTTGCTTCTTCTACAGACTCACCGTTGTCTACGAACTTATCCGCAATTTTGTTGAAGCCTCCGACTGCTCCCTCCTCGATTTTTTTATAGCCGCCGACTACGCCTTCCTCAATCTTCTTGTAGCCACCAACTACCTTTTTTTCAATTTTTTCATTCACTTTTACTAATTTTGATTTTGCCATTTTTTATCTCCTTCTTAAAATTTATTTTGTTTCATTTGATACTGCAAGAATACCAGACTTTTATTTCTTCTTTGTTTCACTTTTGTTTCCGAAATATTAAACGGCATTTTTTTATTCTATGTTTGAAAAATACCCTGACAGAAATAACTTTAACAAGTTAACCTTTCTTAACAATATTCTCAATGTTAATCATTTTCTGAATCCATTCTTTATAAAAATCGGGTTCATGGGAAACAAGTAACACTGTGCCTTTAAATTCTTTTAATGCAGTTCTTAAAGATTGCTTTGCTTGAATATCTAAATGATTTGTCGGCTCGTCCATGATAATAAAATTACAGGGATTGAGAGTACAGGCTAAATTTTTTCTTACTTCTTTTATCGTGAGTGAAGGATAACAATCAGATACTATCTGTATTGGCGTTTTTTCTGCATTTTTCCAACATAAATCCTGTTCAAAATATTGTAACTTCACTTGTTCTGAAAAAGAAAATGAACCATTTAAAACCCTTATCTGTCCAACCAGCGTCTTTAATAAAGTTGATTTTCCAATACCGTTAAAACCTGTTATCACAACCTTTTGTCCACCGTTTACTGCAAAATTAATGTCGGACAAAACAGGGTAGTGATAGCCAACCGATAAGTGTTTGACGTTTAAGTGTTCCGTATTTGTCAAAGGCATTTCGCGAAAATGAAAAAATGGTACAATTTCTTTTTGGTCAATGGTTTCCATTTTATCCATTCTGTCCAGTTGCTTTTGTCTGCCCCTTGCCATTTTTGATTTTCTTCCTGCTATATTTTTACGGATAAATTCCTCCGTTTTTTTGATATGTTCTTTATCCAAAAAGTTCGTTGGCTCATCAAGAAGCAGTACGTCTGGTTTTTCAAGCAAAAGTTTTGCCAAGATCACCTTTGCTCTTTGACCGCCGCTCATTTGTGCAATGGGTCTGTCTAAACCGATTGCCAACAACCCCAAGCCTGTTGCAACTTGTTCAACCTTTGTATCAATCAGATAAAAGTCCTGTCGTTCTAATTCTTCTTGATACCTTGCCGCAGTATTTAGGTTTTGAAAATCACCATCCTGTATATTCTCATACAAATCATTCATTTTTTCTTCCAAGTCATAAAGATGTGAAAATGCCGTTTTCAAAAAGCTTTTCATATCAAGCCCCATATCAATTTCAGCGTATTGGTCTAAATAACCGATACTTGTTTTAGATTGCCATGTAATACACCCATCATCTGGAAGAAGCTGACCTGTACAAAGTTTAATCAGCGTACTTTTTCCCGTTCCATTCTGTCCAACAATTCCAATATGTTCCCCTTTGTTTAATGAAAAATCTGCATTATTATATAAGACGTTTTCACTAAACGAATGTGATAAATTTTTAATCTCTAATAAACTCATATTTCATGTTCCTTTCTCTGTTTTTGAGCATAAAAAACAGGAGACAAAATACACAAAGTGCAATAGTCTCCTGCTAAAATTATGAATATATAACAAAAGACCATAGACAAAACATTGCCTATAGCCTTAATCCCTTACGTTTTATAACATACGGAAAAGAGACAATAAAAACTATCTACCCACAAAGGTACATCGCTTCATTGCCACATTTCCGATGAAATCTTACGCATTTCTTTATATGCTATACTCTGTACAATGTTTCATCGGATTTAACTGTACAGAGATAAGTTTCTTTTTCGGTTGGTTCATTATATAGTAATTATTCATAATCAGTCTCCTTTGCTTGAAAACAAAGAAATTTATCACAATCAATTTGATGTGTCAATCCGTTGATTTTATAACACGCTCATTCCTTGAAATATCTAACTTCTTGCCATAGCATAGGCATATCTTTTAGTTCGACTATCATAAATGTATTCAATGCATGAACAAGCATCTTATATCCCAACTTTTGAGTAATATTCAAATTTTCCATCATTTTTCTCTTCCAATGCCCTAATTAAATGATAGGTATAATCGCAATACGGAACATCAATTCCGTACTCTTTTCCCATGCGTATCATTTCCCCGGCAAGCATTTCAATCTCTGTATGACGACCTGCATCCAAATCCTGTAATGTTGAAAATCTGGCTTCCGGTTTTACACCGCGGAATAACAGAAGTTCTTCCGTTAATGGAATTCCTTTTGCATTTGCCACCTGAGCAACCTCTTTCCAGAGACGTTCGGCGATATAATGCATATGTACGCTGTCCTTATATGCCTGAAATCCCACGCCCAGTATTGCCTGTGGCAAATTTTGTGCAATATTACTGGCGTATTTCATCCACATATCAGTCATAATATCTTCCACAAAATGATATCGAATTCCTGTATCCTTCAACAGTTCTTCTACTGCCAGCACTCTTTCGGTGGGTTCTTTTACATCTTTTTCTCCCAGATAAATTCCGGCTGCGTGCTCCGGCGAAAACGTAATCTGGTTTCCTTTTCTTACGGAAGCAATACGCATAACAGCATACAGCATATGCTCCATACCAATGGTATTTCCTATGATTTCTTCCGATGTGACACCATTTAATAAACTGATTACCATTGTATTTTTTCCAGCTATCGTTTTTATGTCTTCCAGTGCATCTGCAAGTGCATCCTGTTTACTTGATACCAAAAGCAAATCCACATCTTTCACTTCTTCCGGTTCTTTTACAGGGAATATGTATTGCTTTCCATTAATGATTAGTCCCTCTTTTTCCAGACGCTTTTTCCGTTCGTCTTTGGCTACAACACAAAAATTCTCACCCATACTTTCGGAAAGTCCCCATATAAAATATGCCCCTACTGCACCGGCACCTAAAAGTGCTGCTTTTTTTATCTTCATTTCGATTCCTCCCATTACTCTGTTATCCGATAGTGCCTTGTCATTCGTGTATTTTCGATGTGGAATAAATCTTCATTACCGAATTTTAGCACTACTGAGATTTCTTCCCGACTAAAACACATTCCGAAAGAGGTTTTCCTTTTAACAAAATTGTATCCGTGATACGAAATCCTCTATTGCTGACATAGTCTGCAAATTCCTTACTCTGCCATTTATGATATGTTTTAAATCCAACCTTTTCCATTAGCCAGATAAGCAGCCTGGAATAACCCTTTTCATATACAAATGTTGGTGCGAACAATATTCCATCTTTTTTTAGAACTCTATGTATTTCTTTCAGGGCTGCATCCGGTTCAGGCATAATATGCAAGGCGTTGGCAATAACCACCACATCGAATTTTTCATCTTCATACGTTAAATTTGTGGCATCCTGAACACAGAAACAAATCTGTTCGCACTTATTTTCACCCTTGTTTCTCTTTTCTGCTTCTTTAATCATATTTTCGGAATAATCCGTTGCTTCCCAGGAATGTGATTTGGCAGCCATACAAAATGTAATCTGTCCTGTTCCGCACGCCACTTCCAACACAGATTTATCCTTATCTATATATGGCTCCAAGCTATCACAAATCTTCTCGTAAGCAGTATCATTTTTAGACATGAAAGCAGTATATATCTTTGCAAATCTTTCCCAAAAACTCTTATTTGTATTATCCTTTGTCATCATTTTTCCTCCAAATGTGTGGTTTTTATTATATAATACCATGAACATTTCCACAAGAACATAAACTAGTTATATTCTTTATCCATTTTCGTACTATTCCAACTCCATAGAAAAAATGCTTTACCTCAACTATTTAAAGTCAAAGTAAAGCATCCAAATTTTACATCAGAACATCTTTCGCTTCCTTGCGATTGCTCTTTAAATAAACCGTTACCTGATTAGAGGTATCGCAGGTAGCAAGAAGAACATCCTCTATCTGCTTTGCACCCTGCGCCTTAATCTGATTTTGCAGCCACTTTTCATCATTACCGGTATGTTTTAGATTCTTTTCCATAATCTTACCATCAAGAATTACATTTGCTACCATATAATCCTGTTGTGGTGAAATCTGTATATCAGAGGGCGTAAGCGGACGGTCTGAAGCCTTAGGCAGGAAGCTTATTTTTCCATTTTCCTCTAATATTGCGGTTTCCAGCTTAGAAATGTCAAAATATCCGTTTACCCTGCACTGAAGCAGAAACTCAGACACATCGATTTTTGCTTTCTTCAAATTATCACGATAAAGCTCTCCATTGTTTAATAGTACAAGTGGAACGCCCTCTATTATCCTACGCGCTTTGATGGATTTGGATGAAAAATAGGACAAAAAAAGTGCCGCAAGTGCATAAACAATCATCGCCGTCAATGGCTCTATGAAATTATTTTCCAGAGAAGTAGCCATTTCCGCAGCAATAGAGCCAATCGTGATACCATTAATATAATCAAACATGCTCATCTGGGACATTTGACGGTAACCTATCAATTTCGTGAGAATAAAAAGTGCTATAATAGAGCCAAGAGAAAGTGCAATAATATATAATATTTCCGACATAACGCCTCCTTGATTTTTGTATCTTATAAATTCTTATCTTAGCATGCCGAAAATTCAGAGCTTTTATACATTAAGCCTTATTGATACATCAATTCCCCCGTTAATGGTAAGGCTGAGCAAATATTTTTCCATTTAACTTATCGCAAAATGCCCTATATCAGCTATTTAAAGCCAATATAGAGCACTTCTTTTTACATCTCAACGACTCAATTTCTTAGCCTGACTTAAAAGTCACACTATCTTTCCCTAATTCTCCTGCATATTCGCCAACTTCGCCGCCTGGTCGGCTGCAATCAGAGCATCTAAAATCTCCTGAATATCCCCATTCATAATCTTATCCAGCTTATACAGCGTAAGGTTAATTCTATGGTCTGTCACGCGTCCCTGTGGGAAATTATAGGTTCTGATTTTCTCTGAACGGTCTCCTGTACCAATCTGGCTTCTTCTCGCCTCTGCTTCTGCATCCTTCGCTTTCTGGCATTCCATATCATATAGCTTCGCACGCAATAACGCAAATGCCTTATCCTTATTCTGAAGCTGAGACTTTTCTGTCTGACTATAGATAACGATACCAGTCGGATAATGGGTCAGACGAACTGCGGAGTCCGTCGTATTGACACACTGTCCACCGTTTCCGGATGCACGCATAACGTCGATACGAATATCCTTTTCATCAATCTGGATATCCACTTCCTCTGCCTCCGGCATTACTGCAACCGTAATCGTAGAGGTATGAATACGTCCACCGGACTCTGTTTCCGGCACACGCTGTACACGGTGCACACCGGATTCATATTTCATCACGGAATATGCGCCCTGCCCAGTAATCATAAAGGTAACATTCTTCATACCACCGATACCGATTTCTTCACATTCCATGGTCTCTACCTTCCAGTTGCGCCCCTCTGCGTAATGTACATACATACGATAAATTTCAGCCGCAAACAGTGCCGCTTCATCTCCGCCGGCTCCTGCACGAATTTCCACAATAACGTTCTTATCATCATTCGGGTCCTTCGGTAAAAGTAAAACCTTTAACTTGTTTTCCAGCTCTTCCACCTTTTCCTTGGATTCATTCAGTTCTTCCTTAGCAAGCTCACGCAGTTCTTCATCGCTTTCCTCGTCTAACATTGCAAGAGAATCTTCAATGTTCTGCTTTGCCTGCTTATATTCCTTATATGCTTCCACGATAGGAGCAAGGTCGCTTTGTTCCTTCATTAATTTACGGAAACGGTTAGCATCATTTGCCACATCCGGTTCACTTAACTGATTCATAATTTCCTCATAACGAATCAGAATATCCTCTAACTTATCAAACATATCTTTCTTCCTTTCTACTGTACCGCTGGCAGATTTCCCATGACTACACGGTCATTTCCTGCAAGATCCTTTACTACTCTTACATTCCGGTATCCGCTATCTTCCATAATAGCCGCCACTCTGCCTCCCTGGTCATGACCGATTTCAAAATACAAATATCCATTAGAATTCAGGAATTTTCCTGCCTCCCTGATAATTTCCCAGTAAAAATAAAGTCCGTCCTCTTTTCCATCTAATGCCGTCATGGGTTCAAAATTCTTTACCTCCGGCATCAACCCATTAATCACATCAGTTGGAATATAAGGTGGATTGGAAATTATCATATCAAAAGTACCGGTAATACTTTTAAAAAGGTCACTGCTGACAAATTCCACTTCTACCTGATTTTGCTTTGCATTTTCCTTTGCTACCAGAATTGCCTGCTTCGATATATCACTGGCAGTCCCAATCAGCCCTTCTTGATGCTTTAACAAACTAACAATAACACAGCCGGAACCGGTACACAGATCCAACACGCTCATTCCCGGCTCTAACACCTTAAGCGCCTCTTCTACCAGAGTCTCTGTATCCTGTCTTGGAATCAACACGTGAGAATTCACCTTAAATTCCAAACCCATGAATTCCTGACTTCCGGTAATATACTGTAACGGAACATGCTCCGCACGCTTTCTAAGCAGCACCTCATATTCCTGCAGTTTTTCCGGCTCCATTTCTTCCCTGCTTTTCAGGTAATATTGACTTTTATCCATTTTGCAGACATACTCCATAAGATACCACGCATCTAATTCAAAGTCTGCAATTTCTGCCGTCTCTAAGATTTCTTTTCCTTTGTTTAATGCCTCTTCTAATGTCATAACTATCCTCCTGATTTTATCCCGTCGGAGATACTCCACCGCGATTGGTGTACTTTTCGAGAACAGCTATCTCTCTTCTTCCTTCAGTGTCTTAATATATTCCCGCCAATCAAACACTGCCTCTACCGAAGCAATTCCAACCTCTATCATTTCTTCATCCGGTTCTGCTGTTGTCAGTCTCTGCAGCCAAAGTCCGGGCTTACTTAACAGATTGATAATGATATTCTCACTTCTCCCTGCCAGACGCAGTATTTCATAAGAAACACCTGCAACCACCGGAATAATGGCAAGCCTTAACACCATTCTAAGTACCCGTGAATCCACGCGTATAAATAAGGTAAGTATAATCGTAACAATTAATATAAAAAACAGAAAACTAGTTCCACACCGCTTATGCTCCTTAGAACTTTTCTTCACATTTTCTACATTCAGTTCCATTCCATGTTCAATACAATTAATGCATTTATGCTCTGCTCCATGATACATAAACACCCGATGGATTTCCTCCATTCTGGATATCAACAAAATATATCCGATGAAAATGGCTATTCGAAGTATACTTTCAATCACAATAATCAATGTTTTCGACTCTATATATTTTTGAAAAAATAAAGAAACATAAAAAGGAAGCATCATAAAAACAACTACCGCTAATACGATAGAAATTGCAACCGTAATTCCCATTTCTGCCTTTTCTTTCTTCTCTGACTTCGGTTTCTTCTCTTCTTCCTCTTCAAAAAAAGACGCCGAAAAGGTCAGTGTAGACATTCCCAATACCAGTGAATCAATAAAATTGATAATGCCACGAAGAAATGGTATGTTCTTTATGGTCTTATTCGGGCAGATTCCTTTATATTCTTTTTTTTCAACGACAATTTCATGGTCTGCCTTACGCACGGCTACTGCATAGGTGTCCTGATTCTTCATCATGACGCCTTCCATGACAGCCTGTCCGCCGATTCCAGAATATGCCATATTGTAACAACTCCTTACCCAAGTTCGAATGTAAAAAAGGTGCTTTGCACCATCCGGGCATAGCCTATTGCTATGTAAGCTCGCTTACAATAACAATAGGCTGTGTTCGGATAACGCCAAAGGTGCTTTTTACACCCGAACCTATTAAAAAATAGAGGATGTCCAAATAGAAAGACATCCTCTTTTTGTGTGGTTCATTACTGATTGTTCATGCCATACTTCTTGTTAAACTTATCAATACGTCCACGAGCCTGAGCAGCTTTCTGCTGTCCGGTGTAGAACGGATGGCATTTGGAACAGATTTCAACGTGGATATCCTCTTTTGTTGAACCTGTAACAAAAGTATTTCCACAGTTACATGTTACAGTTGCCTGATAATAATCTGGATGGATTCCTTCTCTCATGATTTCACCTCTTCATACTATATTTTAAATCTCGTTAATCGATTTTTTCATATTTATACTGTCATCTATACAACAGCTTTATTAGTGTATCACATATTTTTACGATATGCAAGTTTTTTTTCAAAATTACCTTAAAGAAGTTTTGTCTTCTTCACCATCTGGCAAAACTCATGATTACTCTGAGTCCGCACGAACATGTTCAGGATATTTTCCACTGCTTCATCTGCTTTCATGCCATTGATTGCCTTACGCATAATTTCCACCGCTTCCTGTTCTTCCTGATTTAACAGCAGGTCTTCTCTTCTGGTTCCGGACTTCACAATATCTACCGCCGGGAAAATTCTTCTCTCGGAGAGCTTTCGGTCCAGAATCATTTCCATGTTACCGGTTCCTTTGAACTCTTCGTAGACCACATCATCCATACGGCTTCCGGTTTCCACTAAAGCAGTAGCAAGTATGGTAATACTACCACCCTCTCTCATATTTCTGGCCGCACCAAAGAATCTCTTTGGCATATGTAATGCAGCCGGGTCAATACCACCGGACAAGGTTCTTCCGCTTGGTGGTACAATCAGGTTATAGGCTCTTGCTAAACGTGTAATGCTGTCTAAAAGAATCATTACATCCTTCTTCTGTTCTACCAGACGTCTTGCACGCTCAATTACCATCTCTGATACGCGCTTATGATGCTCTGGAAGTTCATCAAAGGTGGAATAAATGACCTCTACATTTTTTCCCTCGATTGCTTCTTTTATGTCGGTTACTTCTTCCGGACGTTCATCAATCAAAAGAATAATGAGGTGCATCTCCGGATTATTCTTCGTCACTGCCCGTGCTACCTGCTTAAGAAGCGTTGTTTTTCCTGCCTTTGGCGGAGACACAATCATACCACGCTGTCCCTTTCCGATAGGAGATACCAAATCCATAATACGCATTGCAACGCCGCTCTTACTGGTCTCTAAACGAATTCTTTCATTTGGAAAAATCGGAGTAAGGTCTTCAAAGTTCGGGCGCTTAATAATCACGGATGGATGACATCCATTGATACTTTTAATATAAAGCAGTGCGCTGAACTTCTCCTGCTGTGTCTTTACTCTCGTATTTCCACATATAATATCTCCGGTTTTCAGACCGAATCTGCGAATCTGGGACGGTGATACATACACATCACTTTCTCCCGGTAAATAATTCTCACTTCGGATAAAGCCATATCCATCTGCCATGACCTCTAAAATACCGTTTGCGCTGATTCCACTGTCTAATTCCGGATTTTCTATTTCAATACCGTCCTGTGTTATTACCTTGGTCGGTTTCTTTTCTCTTCTCTCCTCGCGTCTCTCGTCATATTTTTCGCTCTTGTTTTCTCTTTTTTCTTCTTTTCTATCTTCTGTCTTCTCTTTTACAGTTCTCTCCTGACTTTCTTCCCTGGCAGCCTTTTTAGGACTCTCCTCCTTGGCAGCTTCCTTTTCATCTTCTTTAAGCATCAGCTCCACCAATTCACTTTTCTTCAAACCGGAAAGATTTTTAAGCCCTCTTGCCTTTGCTACCTCCCTTAATACTGTTACGGACAAACTTTCATACTTTTCTCTCATACCTAATCTCCTTTGGCTGTTATTACGGAAAATTTCGTCAGATGTGACACCGATTTAACCATTCTTTAGACAAGTGGTATTATACACTATCTTTTTCCAAATAGGAAGTCCTTTTTCTTGATTTGTTTTTTTTTTCATGGTATGCTTATTAAAGTTTGACTACATATTAATTTATAGAAATAAAGGAGCGAATGCATATGACGACCAATGAAAAAGCTGTATTTTTACATAAAGAATGGAATGGTAAATTAGAGACTGTTTCCAAGGCACCGGTAAAATCCCGGGAAGACTTATCCATTGCCTACACCCCTGGTGTAGCAGAACCCTGTAAGCTGATTGCAGAAAATCCGGAGGATGCCTATGTCTATACCATGAAAGCAAATACCGTTGCTGTCGTTTCTGACGGAAGCGCTGTGCTTGGTCTTGGCAACATCGGGCCTTACGCCGCAATGCCGGTTATGGAAGGAAAATGCGTCCTTTTTAAGGAATTCGGTGGAGTAAACGCTGTACCAATCTGTCTGGACACCCAGGATACCGAAGAAATCATCAAAGCGGTCACTTACCTTGCACCGGGCTTTGGCGGCATTAATCTGGAAGACATTTCTGCACCGCGCTGTTTTGAAATAGAAGAACGACTGAAAGAAAAGCTGTCTATTCCGGTATTCCATGATGACCAGCATGGTACTGCTATCGTGGTACTTGCCGGAATCATCAATGCATTAAGAGTAACCGGAAAGAGTAAGGAAGATTGCAAAGTTGTAGTAAATGGTGCCGGCTCTGCCGGAGTAGCCATTACCAAGCTGCTTCTCACTTACGGATTTCAACACGTTACCATGTGTGACCGTTTAGGTATCATCCACAAGGATTATCCTGATTTGAATTGGATGCAACAGAAAATGACAGAGGTAACAAACCTTGAAAATAAGACCGGAACCCTTGCAGATGCGTTAAAGGGCGCTGATATTTTTGTTGGTGTTTCCGCGCCTAACATGGTATCTCCTGAAATGGTATCTTCCATGAATAAGGATGCCATTCTCTTTGCTATGGCAAATCCGGTTCCGGAAATCATGCCGGATGTTGCAAAGGCTGCCGGTGCAAGAGTGGTCGGAACCGGAAGAAGCGATTTCCCGAACCAGATTAATAATGTTGTCGCTTTCCCAGGTATCTTTAAGGGTGCCTTAGAAGGACGTGCTACTCAGATTACAGAGGAAATGAAGTTAGCTGCCGCTAACGCCCTTGCAGGTCTTGTATCTGACGAAGAATTAAATGAAGATTTTATTATGCCGGAGGCTTTTGACCCACGTGTGGCACAGGTGGTAAGCCAGGCAGTAAAATCCCACATTAAAAAGTAATATGTTCTGGGGTGAGAAACGGTATTACTCCGTAGATTATTATTTGAAAAATACGTTTGGTGAAAAGGTCTACCGTCTTTCCTTAAATGGCGGTATGACCTGCCCCAACCGTGACGGAACGCTGGATACCAGAGGCTGTATTTTCTGCAGTGCTGCCGGAAGTGGAGATTTTGCTCAAAATGCACGGGAATCCATTCCAAAGCAGTTAAGCGACGCCAAGGCTCAGATACGGGCGAAACGTAACTGCAACAAATTTATTGCCTACTTTCAGGCATATACTAATACCTATGCCCCCGTAGATTATCTAAGGGCTATTTTTATGGAGGCAATCCTGGACCAGGATGTGGTAATTTTGTCTATTGCCACGCGCCCGGACTGCCTTTCCGATGAAGTGCTGGACCTTTTGCGTGAACTTAACCAGATAAAACCTGTATGGATTGAGCTTGGTCTTCAGACCATTCATTCCGAAACCAGCCACTTTATCCGAAGCGGTTTTACATTAGAATGTTTCCACGAAGCGGTCAATCGTTTATCTGCTCTTTCCATTCCGGTTATTGTCCATGTAATTCTCGGTCTGCCCGGTGAAACCAGGACGCAGATGTTAGAGACCGTTTCCCATGTAGGCGCTTTACATGTATTTGGAATCAAGCTGCAGCTGCTTCACGTATTATCTGACACGGATTTGGGTACTTTATACAAGGAACAACCCTTTCATTTATTTACCCAGGAGGAATATTGCCAACTGATTGTAAACTGTCTGGCAATTCTTCCACCGGAGATTACCATCCACCGGCTTACCGGAGATGGTCCCAAAGACCTTTTAATCGGTCCTTTATGGAGCAGCGCTAAGCGCAGCGTCTTAAACCAGATTCACAGAGAGCTTAAGGCTCAGGACATCTGGCAGGGAAAACATTATAAGGGCTAATCTAATACAGAATCATTTTTTGAATTTATGGGATAATTTTAAGACAGGAGAAATGCAATATGGCAGAAGCCTTAACACAATATAAATTAATTGTTTTATATATGTTGGACCATGTGGACTTTCCACTGACTAACACCCAGATTTCTAACTTTGTACTGGAAAAAGAATATACTACTTACTTTACGATACAGCAGGCAATCAGTGAGTTAATTAGTGCCGAACTGATTCGTACCGAATCTACCCACAACAACACCCACTACTATATCACTCCTGCCGGCCGCGAAACACTTTCCTACTTTCCGGATAAAATTTCTCCCGGCATCAAAGAGGATGTTCTTTCCTATTTTGCAGAAAATAAAATGGAACTAAAACAGGAAATCTCCGTCATTGCCGACTATTACAAAACCACCGGTCAGGAATTTGCCGTACGCTGTCAAATACGTGAAAAGGAACGTTCTCTTTTAGACTTAACGATTACCGTCAAGTCCCGGGAACAGGCAGAAGCAATCTGTGCTAACTGGCAAAAACAGGATGAAGAGGTCTACGGCTATCTGATGGACCTTCTGTTACAATAAACCCGCCATATCTCATTCCAAATTCGCGGGAATAACCAAAAAGACAACAGACAAAATTCCTCTTCCAAGGAATTTCATCTGTTGTCTTTTTATAGCCTTAATACCGTCACATCTTATCAAAGAAGCGCATTTTTTCCTCTTCCTGCCCTTCTTTGAGCGGTGCATATCCGGCTCTGGTATTATATTTTTCCTTATAGCACTTTTGACACAGATTACCAAAAGTAATTGGCGCTCCACACTTAGAACAGTGAAGATTCATAATCTTGCCCTCTCCCTGTTCCTTATACTCAATTCTACCTTCTTCAATCCACCTTTTTACCTTTCGATGCGGAATCCGAAAGTGCTCTGCTACCTGATATTCTGTAACATCTCTTGAGCGAATATATTCCTTCACCTCATTAAACAACTGATTCTCAATGCATCCCGGGCACATCTCTTTATCGTAATTAAGGGGAAGAGGTCTTCGGCATATTGAGCAGAATTTTAAATTATCAAATAATGATACCTGTTCCAAATCACCCACTCCCTTCTCTCTTATTAGTATTATTGTATCATTTCAACAGCGAATCGTCTACTATAAACTGATAATTTATTCACTTTTTCTTAATACTATAACCAAAATTCCCTAATTGATGCTTCAAATCAAAATAGGTTCCATGGGAGTATACAATAGGCTCTGCCTTCTCTAATTGGAACTTTCCTGTCTCATTCAAATAACTCTCATCTACATGTACTGCCACTACTTCTGCAAGGAACATATGATGCGACCCCAGTTCCTTACATTCCGTAACCTTACACTCAATATTTACCGGACTTTCTCCTATCATCGGCGGTGTTACCTTAGAACTCTTCTGCCGGGTAAGCTTAAGTTCCCGAAACTTATCTATGTCTCTTCCTGACTTCACGCCACAAAAATCCGTAGCATACGCCAGTTTCCTCGTGGTAAGATTTATAACAAATTCTCCGGTTTCCTGTATCATATGATAGGAATACCGCTCAGGTCTTACCGATATATATGCCATGGGCGGGTTGGTACAAACCGTCCCCGTCCATGCTACTGTAATAATATTATCATTTCCTTTGCGGTCTGCAACCGTAACCATTACCGCCGGAACAGGGTATATCATATTCCCCGGTTTCCATTCCTGTTTCTTTTTTCTTTCCATGCTGTTTTCCTATAATGTTGCCATAAACGCAGGAATTACCTGTTTCTTACGAGATACCACACCCTTGAGCCACAAAGAGTTTTCCCTTGCTTCAAAATGACCATGGAATGCCGTTTCTGCAATTTCTCTTGCTTCTGCCCCCACATAAATCAATTCTGAGCTTTCTTCCAGGATATTGGTTAACATAATGTATATCATATCCAGCTTGCGTTCCTCTAATACCTGCGGCATATATGGTATCAGCTTTTCCTTCACTTCCTGAAGCTCTTCATCGCTCATAGCACTTAACTGACCTACACCAAACTCTTTTGCTCCTGCATTAAATGCCTTGAAATCCTGATAGAAAATTTCTTCTGCTGATTTAGACGCAAAGTTACTTCCTGCCTTAAACATGTTTTTCGCATGCTCTTCGATTGAAATTCCTGCGCGCTCCGCCAATTCCTCTGCTGATTTTTTATCTACTTCGGTACAAGTTGGAGAACGGAACATCAAGGTATCAGATATGATTGCAGAACACAGTAAGCCTGCAATTTTTCTGCTGATATCAATGCCATGTTCCTGATACATCTGGTATACAATAGTTCCGGTACAGCCCACCGGCTGATTACGGAAAAATACCGGAGATATGGTCTGAATATTTCCAAGCTTATGATGGTCTATGATTTCTAGTATTTCAGCCCCTTCAATACCATCTACTGCCTGAGATTTTTCATTATGGTCTACTAAAATCAACTGCTTGCGTCTCATATCCAGCAAGTTACGACGGGAAATCATACCTACATATTTGCCTTCTTCATCAATCACAGGGAAATCGCGATGACGTTCTTTCGACATAACCTTCTGTACATCCTCTACAAATTCCTCTGTCTCAAACGTAACCAGATTTTCTTTACGCATGAAATACTTGATCGGCATACTTTGATTGATGAGACGTGATACCGTATAGGAATCATACGGAGTTGTGATAATTACACAACCCTTTTCAGCTGCCATATCCTGAATTTTCTCAGAAACCTTGGAATCGGAAACCAAAACCAGACAGCTTGCATTCATTTCAAGTGCACACATTTGTGCCTCAGGACGATCTCCCAAAATCACAAGATCATCATCCTCAATATATTCTTTCATCAATTCCGGGCTTCCGGCTGCTACCACTACTTTTCCCTTGACAAAATAGCCATGCTCGTTTCCGACAATCAGTTCTCCCTCTAAAGTCTCGACAATGCTACGATATTGGGTTCTTGCTGTTGCAAGAATTCTGCTGTCATACACGTCCATGTAAGATGTGGCAATATCTCCTGTAATAATCAATCCCTGTAAGGTTCCATTTTCCCTCACAATAGGAAGTGTCGCCACGTTCTGGGCTTTCATCATTTCCCATGCTGTCTTTAATGAAATCTGACAGCTGACGCCCGGTGTCTCGCGTATCTCAATATCCTTTACCTGAGCGCCCACGTCTCCAACGTATTCCGGTGCCTCCACTTTAAAATGCTCTAATACATATTTTGTCTCTTCGTTTGGTTGTCCAGCACGTTTTGCCTCGTACTTTCTTCCTCCAATTTTGTTTTTTAATTCTGCATAGGCAATCGCAGAACAAATAGAGTCTGTATCCGGATTCTTATGTCCGATTACCCATACCTTTTTTTCCTGTTCCATTTTACTACCTCTACTACTGTTATTACTTTCTTCTGTCATTGTTTCTTTCTGTCATTTTTCTATTATTGCCTGATATTGTCACAGGCAAACATTAAATTACTCCTGCCAAAAAAGCCAGTACGCCAGCGATTCCGACAATACTAACTGCTGACAATATCATCATTGCACGCATATAACCTTTAATGGTCTTCATGCTCTCTTCCGCAATTTCCGTTTTCTCCAGCTTCTTTTCCAGTTCTTCTACCAATGTCTGAATATTCCGGTAACACTTTACATTCTCACTGTGAATCTTTTCAAAGATTTCCCCTTTTATACTTCCTAACTTGTCTGAAACCTCTGTATTCACTTCTGTAAGCTTGTCCGAAACTTCTGTATTCACTTCTGCAAGCTTGTCCGAAATTTCTGCCTTTATGGATTCTAACTTACCGGAAACCTGTTCTAGTGTCTCTTTGACAGCTTCCGTCTGAGCTTCTGACTGCTTCTCCATAAATTCGGTTGCAATTTCTAACTTTTTATCAATCTCTGCAAGCTGTTGTCTCGCATTCTGATTGATTTCCCCTACCTGTTCCGAAATACGTTCATCTAACGTATCCATTTCAGAACTGAAGGTCTCGTCCACAACCTTAATCTGGGCATCCATTTTCGCAACAGCGGCATCAATCTGTGCCTCTACACTTCTTACCAGCTTATCTGCCTCCTGCTGCCTTTCTTCTAATACGGTCTGAAGCTGCTTTGCCTTTTCCTCCCGTTCTTCTACAATTTCCTGAAGTTCCTCTACTTTATCCTCTCTGGAACTCAACAAACCCTGAAGCTGCCTTGCCTTCTCTTTGAATTCGTCAATTTGTTTCAGTAAAAAATCTTCTTTCTGCACCTTGTCTCTTGTCCTTTCTCTTTCAGATTCCTGCTTTCCGGGTCTGTATTTCCATTTATTCAATTTTTGAAAAAAATTTCCCATAATTCCAGCCCCCTTCATCTATTGCAGCAGCGCATTATTGGTTCTATTGTAGCATTTCACTTTCATTTTTGCAACAATCACTTTCTCCCAAATAAAAAGTATCTGAATTCCTTTTACACTTTTCTAAAGAAATCCAGATACTTCTTATCTCTCTTAACATCTCATTACGAGACTGCAATCATTAAATATAATTGCTGTAATTGCTGCCATAGCTATAATTGTAGTTATAATAGCCGCTGCTTCCATATGTATTTGCTTTTGATGCCTCATACTGTGCATAATAATCTACCATGGAAGCCTTTACTCCCACATTATATCCATAGGAGCCTGTTCCATTAAACAAATTCTTTACCTTGGTCATATCTGCCTCTAAAAAGGTATCCTTGTCAATACTTAAGGTATCATCCTTATTCACAGTAATTCCAATCTTTTCTAACTGTTTTTCATAAGCACTGGTAAGACTTATCATCTGAGCAGATGTACGGGCAATACTCGATGTATTGCTATCCGCTGTCTCTTCCACCAGATTATTGTAATCCTCTATAAAAGCATTGACCTTTTTATAAATCGCTTCGACATTATACTTAGTCGTGGTGGTTCCGTCTTCTGCCTTTACCGTTTCCTGCCGAAATACATTCTTTGTTCCCTGCGTGATAAGCGCATCCGCAGACTCCTTTAATGCTTCTCCGGCGCTCTCCATACGCGCCAGCTGCTTGGTAGAATCCTTCGCAGTGGCAGTAGATGTTTTAGAATTCTTCACCGCATCGGTAACAGCTTCTTTATCCTTATTATAATAAGCTCTTAACAGCTTATGATAGCTTCCACTACGGATACTTGCATAATCTGCTAAAATACTGCTTCCTGTACTTACATTTCCACTTTTAGAGCTGCTTCCGCCCAAACTGGAAAATAATGTGTTTACTGAACTAATATCTGATAATCCAAAATATGACATCGTATCACTCCTTTGATCTCATGGCGACTTCCCTGTCTGTGTTTCTTATTCCTGCTATCATTATACCACCAAAGCCACCGTTTTGCAATGTTCCTTGTTTTTATCTATTTTCACTAAATATCGACATATTTTTCATCTTTTTTTATGTATTTTACAATAATTTTATGTTTTATTCACACTTTATTCATATTTAATTGTTACAATAAAAACAGTTAAAAAAGCACGTAACTTGATTTCATGTTTTTTTACAGATAAATTTTTCATAATAGCCCCAGTGTCGTGAGATACTGGGGCACTCCTCAATTAATGAGATTGCAACGCAATTTCTTATAAAGTAAAAATCCTTACAGAAATTCTTGGATTTCCATAAGGATTTTTTATGTTCAAATTATAATACCTCTATACATTTTCTATCTGCCAGTCTATCGGTTCCAGACCATTTTTCTCCAAAAATGCATTCGCCTGGCTGAAATGCTTACAACCAAAAAAACCACGATACGCAGATAGCGGACTTGGATGAGGCGCTTTTAGAATCAAATGCTTTGGATTGGTCAGCATCGGTATCTTACTTTGTGCCGGTCTGCCCCACAACATATAGACAATCGGGCGGTCTTGTGCATTTACTGCATGAATAATGGCATCGGTAAACTGTTCCCATCCTCTTCCCTGATGAGAATTTGCCTGATGTGCACGCACCGTTAATACCGTATTTAACATTAGGACTCCCTGTTTTGCCCATTTTACCAGATAGCCGTTATTTGGAATCTCACAGCCTAAATCCGCCTGAAGCTCCTTATAAATATTTTCCAAAGAAGGTGGAATCTCTACCTCCGGCTTTACGGAAAAGCAAAGTCCATGTGCCTGTCCTTCATTATGATAAGGGTCCTGCCCCAGAATCAATACTTTCACCTGACTTAAAGGTGTCAAATGCAAAGCATTGAAAATATCGTCTGCCGGAGGATAAATTACTCTTGTACTGTACTCCTCTTTTATGAACTTATAAAGCTGCGCATAATATGGCTTCTTAAATTCTTCACCGATTTCCTGCAGCCAGTCATTTTCTATCATTCCCATATTCTTTTCCCTCTGTCACATGTCTCTTTTTGTCTGTCCGTCCCTCTGCTGTCCGCTCTCTATCGCATGACTCTTCCCATACGTTCTGCACTCTGTCTTGGTACACTATCTTCTTACCGGTATCTGACATTCTGCCAGATAGTTCTTTAATTCCATAATCTCCAGTTCCTTATAGTGGAACAGGGATGCTGCCAGAGCTGCATCTGCCTTTCCTTCGGTCAGCGCTTCCTTGAAATGCTCCATGGTTCCGGCTCCACCGGATGCAATTACCGGAATGGACACATTCTCTGCAATGGTTCTGGTCAATTCCAGGTCATAGCCTGCCTTGGTTCCATCACAATCCATACTGGTGAGCAGTATCTCTCCTGCCCCAAGCTGATTTGCCTTTATCGCCCACTCTACTGCATCAAGCCCCGTATCTATTCTGCCACCGTTCTTATATACATTCCAGCCGCTTCCATCTTCTCTTCTTCTGGCATCAATTGCAACTACCACACACTGACTGCCAAATTTATCCGCTGCATCACTGATAAGACGCGGGGTATTGATTGCAGAGGAATTAATGGAAATCTTATCGGCGCCTTCCCGCAATAATGCCTTAAAGTCTTCCACCGTACGGATTCCGCCTCCTACGGTAAATGGTATAAACACTTTTTCTGCTACCTTACGCACCATATCCACAACGGTATTTCTGGCATCGGAAGATGCAGTAATATCTAAAAATACTACTTCGTCTGCTCCTGCCTTATCATAGGCTGCCGCAATTTCTACCGGATCACCTGCATCCCGCAGATTCACAAAATTCACGCCTTTTACTACCCGTCCGTTATTCACATCAAGACAGGGAATGATTCTCTTTGTAAACATCTTTATACCTCCCCTATCTTAGCAAAATTATCTAACATCTTAAGTCCGATACTACTGCTCTTTTCCGGATGGAACTGACATGCAAAAACATTTTCCTTTTCCACCGAAGCATGAATCGTCACACCATACTCTGTTACTGCTTTTACAACACTTTCTTCTCTTGCTTTCAAATAGTAAGAGTGTACAAAATAGACAAATGTCTCCTGCGGAATTCCCTGAAACAAACGTCCGTCATTTTGCAGCTGCAATGAATTCCAGCCGATGTGCGGAATCTTAAGCCCCGGTGCGTCCGGAATCTTTACGATTTCACCATCCAAAATATGTAATCCTTCTACACCACTGCTCTCTTCACTTCCTTCAAACAGTAACTGAAGTCCCAGACAAATTCCCAGAAACGGAGTCTTTTTCGCTGCTACCTCTTTGATTACCTTATCCAATTCATACTTTTTCAAGTTCTCCATGGCAACGCCAAAGGCACCAACTCCCGGCAGAATCACCTTATCCGCTGCGAGAATCTCTTTTCTGTCACGTGTTACTACACTCTCCTGTCCAAGAAACTTCAGTGCTTTTTCCACACTTTTCAGATTTCCTGCATCATAATCCAAAATTGCTATCATGCCTTGTCTCTCCTGTCTTATGGTTCTTCTTCCAGCCCCAATGCGCCGATTACATCATATACCGCATAGGTGAAATCCTGCTTATCATTCAACGCATATATGTTTCTTGCCTCTTCTACAGACATCTGATAATTATTGCTTAGTTCTTCTTCCATTTTCTGCAGCATGTTTGTATATTCTCTGTCAACGCCTGCATCTGTGGCATCTTCGATAAACCGGTCATATCTTCCCACACCGCCAATCAACGCGGCCAGCGCTTCCTTGTACATATTCTGACTCTGATATGCATCATAGCTGTTTAACTGCTGCTGCAAATAAGATACCAGTCTGACCCTATTATAAAATTCTAAATCTGCTTCTTTCAAATCCTTTTCATTCAGGCAGCCATAGGCCTCAACATATTTTCCCTGTGCATAATAATCCTTGGCATCAGAAATTGCTGTACTATACCCTACAACTCCACTTAGCAGATTCACCAGAACAACAACAGATAAGCCCAGCAACACAATCAGCACCACCGGCTTTTTCGGAAGTGGTTTTGTTTTTTCCACCGGTTGCTGATTCTGTTTCTTTAATGCCTTTTTCTCTGCTCTTGCCTTTGCTTTTTGTTCTTTTACTGCCTTTTTCTCTGCTTTCTTCTCTGCTCTTTCCTGTGCCTTTTGCTCTTTTAATGCCTTCTTTTCTTCCTCTTCCTGCTTTTTCTTAGCTTCTTCCTCTTCTGCTGCGGAAGCATTCTGATTCTCTAATTCCATTAAAGCGCTCAGATTTTCATCAGAAAGATTCTCGATATCCATTGGGGGGACAATAGCTTCCTGATTTTCAGGAACTGCTTCTTCCTCTTCTCCAAACAAGATTGCAGAAAGTCTTTCAAAAAATCCCCTTTTCTTCCCTTTCTTTGCAGAATCCTCCTGCACAGAGTTTTCTTCCACAGACTTATTCTCCTTATCTGCACGTGGTTTTGCTTCTTCTACTTCCAGATTCAGACTTTCAATTTCTTTTACCAGTTTTTCTGCTTCTGAAAGTTCTTCTTCTGCTCCGGTATCTTTGCTTAATTCTCCCATCGCCTCTGGTCCTTCCTCAAGTGTATTTACATAAGAATCATCTGTTGCGAACTCATTTCCGATTTCATCCAAGTCCGGGTCTTCTTCGTCAAAATTCTTCAAGGACTCTTCTATGGATAAATCCCCATCGCCTAATCCATCATCCAGAGTACCATTTTTCACATTATTTACAATAGAATCAATGTCATCCATAAAATCCGCAGAGGTCTCATCCATGTTTAAGCCGAGCTCTTTTTCCAAATCACCGTTACTCTCATTGCCTTTGGAAAATTCAGTCTCTAAATCTGTATCCAAATCCTCCCCCAGACTCTTCTCAAATTCCCGCAAGAATTCCTCTTCATTAATTCCTTCCAGTTCCTTATCGTAATTATCCACAATTCCTTCCTCCCTTGTATGTTCTTCCGGTACATTTGAATTACCATTCATTTCCTTCAGCAATTCGTCAAGATATTCTTCTTTTTCACTCAACTGTCCCACCTCCGGTATTTATTCTCTGACAATATTCTACCATAATTGCTTCGCAATATGGTATGGCACCTATGCCCATACGGGCGGTATAATATCTGTCGATATTATACCATACCCCCAGACTATTTTTCTACTTTTATCCTTTTAATTCTTAAAGCTGTGAATTGGTGCAGGAATTCTTCCACCTCTGTTAATAAAATCATCGCAGGAATATTTATTTACCGGCATAATCGGTGCATAGCCAAATAATCCGCCAAATTCTACTGTATCTCCCACGTCTTTTCCTACAACAGGGATGAGACGTGCTGCTGTTGTCTTCTGGTTCACCATTCCAAGTGCCATCTCGTCTGCAATGATGCCGGAAATGGTAGTTGCCTTGGTATTTCCCGGAATAGCAATCATATCAAGTCCTACGGAACATACACAAGTCATGGCTTCTAACTTTTCTAAGGTAATGGCGCCTGCTTCTACCGCATTAATCATTCCCTGGTCTTCGCTGACCGGAATGAATGCTCCACTTAATCCACCTACATAAGAGGATGCCATAACACCGCCTTTTTTCACCTGGTCATTCAATAAGGCAAGCGCTGCCGTTGTACCTGGTGCACCTGCATATTCCAGACCGATTTCACATAGGCAGTCTGCTACGCTGTCGCCGATAGCCGGAGTAGGGGCTAAGGACAAATCTACAATACCAAATGGAATTCCAAGCAGTCTGGACGCTTCCTGAGCTACCAGCTGTCCTACTCGTGTTACCTTAAAAGCTGTCTTTTTAATGGTCTCACATAATACTTCAAAGCTCTCACCACGCACTTTTTCCAATGCTGTCTTTACGACGCCCGGTCCGCTGACACCGACATTGATAATGGCATCTGCCTCTGTTACACCGTGGAATGCTCCTGCCATAAATGGGTTGTCATCCGGTGCATTACAAAATACCACCAGCTTCATACAGTCTACAGAATCACGGTCCTTAGAAAGCTCTGCCAGCTCCAGAAGAATTTCACCCATTAATTTTACTCCATCCATGTTGATACCGGTCTTAGTGGAGGCAAGGTTTACAGAGCTGCACACGCGCTCGGTACGGCAGAGTGCCATAGGAATAGAGCGGATTAACAGTTCATCTGCCTTCGTCATTCCCTTTGATACCAGAGCAGAATATCCACCAATCAGGTTGACGCCGACTGCTTTTGCTGCTGCATCCAGTGTATCTGCAATGGTCGCAAAATCCTCGGATGTCTTACAAGCTGCTCCTCCCACCAGTGCAATCGGAGTAACAGAAATACGTTTATTGACAATCGGTATACCGAATTCATTTTCAATGGTGGTTCCAACAGATACCAAATCCTTTGCTACCGTTGTAATCTTGTTATAAATTTTTTCATTTAATTTATCCAAATCAGAATCAATACAGTCTAAAAGGCTGATACCGATAGTAATGGTACGCACATCCAGATTTTCCTGCTCTATCATCTTATTGGTTTCATTTACTTCCCATATATTTATCATGTTTCGCCGCTCCTTAAATTCTGTGCATTTTATTAAAAATTTCTTCTTTCTGACATTTGATGGTTACACCAATTTCTTCTCCCACCTGTTCAAGCTCCTTTGAAATCTGGTCGAAAGACTTCGTGGATTTTTTGAAATCTGCAATCATCATCATATTAAAGAAATCCTGTACAATGGTCTGGCTGATATCTAACACATTAATCTGATTCTCAGAAAGGTAAGTACATACCTTTGCGATAATTCCAACAGTATCTTTTCCTACTACGGTAATAATGGTCTTGTCTGCTTTTTTTTCCATGATAATTCTCCTCTTTTTCCAAAATATTCTTCCATTTCTTTTTACTATACTAAAGTAAGTTTTCCAAACTTGCAAGTATTTTGTCACTTTTTGTCAGTGTAAGCCGCTATATTTCTACAATCTGAGATACACTGTCCCGTTTTGCCACCTGAATGGGAAAATCTGAGGCACGATACGGATTATCTGCCATATCTACCTCTAAACGTACGGTTTCATAGGCAAGCTTTTCGTAATTATTTTCCTTGCTCAAATGCCCTAATATCACCGTCTTAAAATTATCGTGGAGCACTTCACTTAGCAACTGCCCTGACAGTTCGTTGGACAAGTGCCCCCGTTCCCCTAAAATACGCTGCTTCAGATAATAAGGATACGTTCCCACCTGAAGCATATGTACATCATGATTGGCTTCTAGTAACAGTACATCTAAGTGCTGCAGCTTTTCCACGATATAGCTGTCATACATGCCAAGGTCTGTCATCACTGCCATGGACTTGCCGGGCTGACGTAAAATATAGGCGGTGGGCTGTGCCGCATCGTGAGAAATCGCCACCGGACTTACCGTAATGTCCCCGATGGTAAAGTCTACATCCGGTTCAATCTCTACAAATAAGTCCTCCGGTATTTTTCCTACGTTTTTCGTATTTAATATAGCCTCTTTGGTTCCCTTTGTTGCATAAATAGGAATTTCATATTTTCGTGATACCACACCAAGACCACTGATATGGTCAGAGTGCTCATGGGTCACTAAAATTCCATCAATGTCCCTGGTCGTATGCCCGATAAAATTCAATCCTTCTTCAATTCTTTTTCCACTGATTCCTGTGTCAATCATCAGGCTTGTGGTTTCGGAGCCTGCAAAAATACAATTTCCGCTGCTCCCGCTTGCTATACTGCATAATTTCATAATGTTTCGTTCTCCCAGTATATTTCAATTACGTCTCCATCGCTGAGCAAAGCGGTGTAAGATGGAACTTCTCCATTCAGCTTCGTAACAATGGCTCTTCCGTTTCCTTCGTTCAGGTTAAAATTAATTTTGTCAAAAACATCTACAAAAATATAGGAAGACTTTCCTGTCATAGTTACCGGCATTCCATTTACCATGATATTCAAGGTCATGACCGCCTGTTCCGGTGCCTTTACCTGCTGTACCTCCGGCTTTTTCTGAATGGTGGGTCGAATGTCATTTTCCGCGGCACGTTGCGATTCTAAGAACTTCTCTTCTAACTCTTCCTGTGTCAGTTCCCGTTCTTCTTTCTCCAAACCATCTTCCCGCATCAAACTGCTTCCTAAAAATCCATTTTCCTGCGCAAAGCTGCCTGACTGTGCAGTTCTGTCAGCCTGGACTCTGCTGTCTGTTTCTGCAAATGATGCCGGTTCTGTTATCTGTGCTGCTCTTTCTTCCCTTGTTTCTCCGTCAAATGCGCCAGCGCTTTCTTCTACTTCCTCCTGCGTTGTCCGATAAGATAAAACAGTCCAGTCAATAGAAAAGTTCTCATATACCAGAGTTCCCAAATCAGCCGGTTTATTATTGACCAGAATTTCCCTGTCCATGTCCACTTCCACATCCATGAACTCCATGACCTGACCTACGGTATAGAACCCACGCATTTCAATATCATCATTTTCCTGAATCTCATAATAAGGCGGTTCCAGGCTTCCGTTTACCTCTGCAAACTTTGGACAGGTCACTGTTTTCCCATTCACCTCAAAGGTAAGGGTTGTAGTTCCGTATTCCTCTAACTGTTCCAAACGGTATGTAGCTGCATCTCCTGCAGTAGACGGCTCGATGGTAATCTCCATATTAGGTTCCAGCGGCGTATTGATATTTCCTGGCTTTCCATTGACACGAATCACTGCCGCTTCTCCTGCACCGCCTCTTGCAATACGCTTTCTTCCATTTACCGTAAAGTTGATTTCTTTTCCCCTGCGGGGGAATAACTGCTCATTTGGAAATCCCGCCTGCAATGCCGCATCCACTACCGTGAGCTTGTTATTATCATATAATTTGATTCTTTCCCCATTAAAACGGACAAAGATAAAATTATTTTTCTGGTCATAATAGTTCAAACAAATTCCGATTGGCGTTACCAACAGAGGGTCTTTCTTAATCTCCGGCTGCTCAAAATGAATCTCCTGCAACACCTCTTCTCCCCGAAGCGCCACACGCTCTTTGGGAAGTTCCAGCTCTTCTGCCAGATTTTCTACAAAGCCATGGACCTTTCCACCGCCTCCAACTACGAACGTAGCACTGACGGACTTGTTTCCATTCAGCTCCTTAATCTTATCTGCAATATCCTTCGTTAATTTTTCTACTAACGGAGCCACCAGCTCCCATACCTCCGTTGATGGGATGGTATGCTGAATCATCATAATATCCTGATACTCAATGGTTTCTTCCGTGGTAGATGCCAGCTTAATATGCTCTGCGGTCTTAAAATCCACCAGATAATGCTGCACGATTGCTTCTGTAATCTCATCACCGGCACTTGGTATCATTCCATATGCAATGATACTTCCGTCTCTGGTGATGGAAATATCGCTTGTTCCTGCTCCCACGTCTACCAACGCGATATTCAGCATACGGAATGCCTCCGGAATCGCCACATTGATTGCGGCAATAGGCTCCAACGTCAGATTTGCCACCTTCATCCCTGCAAATTCTACGGCAGAATACAATCCATCTACTACATCCTCCGGCAGGAATGTGGCAATAATCTCCTCGCTAATCACCTCTGCCTTATGTCCTTCCAGATTAGAAATAATATCTCCATTCAGATAATATTTCACTACAGAATATCCTACACAGTAGAACTTAAACTTTGTATCATTATTTTCGTTTAAAATCTGCTGTGCCTTTTCTACGCCAAGCAAATCCATGGTGTGAATATCTTCTCCGGTCACTACCGTTTCTTCCGGATATTCGTATTCTACTGTAGTATTTACTGTTTTCAGTACACGACCAGCGGCAGCAATACATGTCTCTTCTAATTTTATCTGAAGTTGTTCCTCTAACTGGCGCTTTACTGCATGAATGGTTCTTCCTACTCTTCTGATATCATGAATCTGACCATCCAGCATGGAACGTGTCTCGTGCTGTTTTATGAACTGTGCCGCTACGATAAATTCATTCTCTTCCTTATAGCCTACGGTTCCTACTACATTTCTTGTTCCAATATCAAGCCCAAATACCAATGGGACTCCGTTTAACTGTTGTTCCATCTGCTTTGTATCTCCCTTGTTCTTCATTACCTGTGCAATCTGGTAAAAAGTCTCTTCTCTGGTTCCGTTATTATCAATTACTATCTGACACTTCTGCCGATACACCTCTTCGGAAAGCTGGCTTTGAAAAATCTGTTCTACCTTTTCTTCTGAGTATCCCCTGGTTTCCATCAGACGCACTTTCCGCTGCTCTTTTGAAGTATAAATATACCACAACTCGTCACAGATTTCATCATAATGGTCTTCAATCAGGAGCGCAGCCTCTATCACAAGATAATCAAGCGCTTCCATTTTCTGCTGCTCCGCGATTTCTTCCCGTATAAACTGTTTTACAGAAGGATGGACAATACCATTTACTTTTTCCCGCAGTTCTTTGGAAGAAAAGAGTTCTTTTGCCAATGCCCTGCGGTCTATATTCTCGTTATCCTCCTGATATACCTCTGCCGGCAAGACCCGAAGCAGCTTTTCATAACATTCCGTTCCCGGCTTCATCAAATCATGTGCAATCTCATCAGCAATCAGATTCTTTACTTTATAATTTTTTTCTAAATACTCCAGAATGGCGGATTTTCCTGCTCCCACTCCGCCGGTAATTCCAATTACCTGCATAGGTCAAAACTCCTTTTACTAATGTGCTTCATACCAGTCTTTTCCATGTTTCATATCGATTTCCAGTTTCACCGCTAAATCTGCTGCCTGTTCCATTTCTTTTTCTAACAGTGCTTCTACCTGCGCCACTTCCTCTTCCCAGGCTTCAATCAGAAGCTCATCGTGTACCTGCAGGATAAGTCTGGACTTAAGTCCGTGGCTTTTCAATCCCTCATTGACGCGTATCATTGCTATTTTAATGATGTCTGCGGCTGTTCCCTGAATGGGCGAATTCATGGCGACACGTTCTCCAAAGGAACGCTGCATAAAATTACTGGAGGAAAGCTCCGGCACAGGACGTCTCCGCCCGAACATCGTGGTAACATAGCCCTGCTTCTTTCCATCCTCCACCAGTTTATCTAAGAATTCCTTAATTCCCGGATAGGTCTCAAAATATCGTTCAATATATTCGGAAGCTTCTTTTCTTGTAATACTCAAATCCTGGCTCAGTCCAAAGGAACTGATACCATAGACAATTCCGAAGTTTACCGCCTTGGCATTTCGCCGCTGTAACGGAGTAACTTCCTCAAAGGGAACGTGAAAAACCTGGGATGCTGTCATACGGTGAATATCCTGTGCTTCCCGATATGCAGCAATCAGATTCTCATCTCCTGACATGTGTGCCAAAACCCTAAGCTCAATCTGAGAGTAGTCGGCATCAATAAGCACACAGCCCTCCTTAGGAATAAACACCTTACGAATCTGTCTTCCTAATTCCATACGAATCGGAATATTCTGTAGGTTGGGTTCTGTGCTGCTGATTCTTCCCGTTGCAGTGATGGTCTGATTGAAGTTAGAATGAATTCTTCCGTCTTCTTCAATATAATTGGCAAGTCCATCTGCATAGGTAGACTTTAATTTCGTCAACTGACGATACTCTAAAATCTTGGATACCAGAGGATATTCCGGTGCCAGCTTCTCTAATACGTCTGCCGCCGTAGAGTAACCTGTCTTTGTCTTTTTCCCATAAGGCATCTGAAGCTTTTCAAAGAGAATCACGCCTAACTGCTTCGGCGAATTTATATTAAATTCTTCTCCGGCATCCTGATAAATCTCCTGCTCCAGCTCCACAATCTTGCCCTGCAATGCAGTTCCATATTCTTTTAAGGCTCCTGCATCTACCAGAACTCCTGCCCGTTCCATATCAAACAGGGTGTATACCAGCGGCATCTCTATTTCACGGTAAAGCTGCTCCATGCCGGATTCCTGCAATTTTTCTTCCAGAATCTTTGCTGCTGCAAAACAGGTATAGGCACTAAAGCACACAAATGATACAAAGGCATCTTCTTTTTCCCTGATTGCCTGTCCGTCTGTTAATTTTCCAAGCAAATCCTGTTTTGACGGAATCAAAAGGTCTAAGTGTTCCTTTGCCACATCATCAATGGCGTAATCGTTTTTCAATGGGTTTAAGAGATATGCCCCAATCAGCACATCCTCGATTCTATCCCGGTCTTTCTGTCCAGGCATAATATAGGATAACTGTGCTTTTAAGTCAAAGCAGGCGGTCTTTCCCGGTTGTTCCAACAGCTTTTGTAACTGTTCTAACAGATATTCTCCTGTCAGTTCTTCCCCTGTTTTTAGAAAAAATATCTGTTCTCTGCCATAGGAAAGTCCCAGTCCTAATACCTTCTGTCCATTCCCTATCTGCTCCTTTGAAGTATCCACTTCTTCCTGCTGCAAAAAGCTCTCCAGGGTCAGTTGTCCTTCTCTCTCCTGTTCTTCTGCCTCCGGGTCTGCGCTAAGCCAAAAGCCTCGATATTCTGCTTTTCCTGCTTCTGCAAAAATCTTATCTGCTTCTTTTTTCTCTGTGATTTTCTGAAAATATTGTTCTACCGGATTAACAGGGGCTTCTACCTGGAAACGGCTGAGCATATTTTTAAATTCCAGCTTTTTCATCCAAACATAGGCTTCCGGTGTAAACAAATTGCCGATTTTTGCCTGTTCTATCTTACAGGAAATAGGCGCATTTGTCTCAATGGTGGCAAGTGTCTTGCTCATCTGCGCCATGTCATAATGCTCTCTTAAGTTATTCTGTGCTCTTGGGGGCTTAATCTCATCCACATGAGCGTAAGCATTCTCGATACTTCCAAACTGTACAATCAAGGAAGTTGCGGTCTTTTCTCCAATGCCCGGAACACCCGGAATATTATCGGAGGTGTCTCCCATCAATGCCTTTACATCAATAAATTCCGTTGGGGTAACCTGATATTTTTCCTTCACGTCAACAGCATAGTAGTCTTCAATTTCCGTTCCTGTCCGCTTTGTCTTTGGAATTCTTATCTTGATGTGTTCACTGGCAAGCTGTAAAAGGTCCCGGTCTCCCGATACCAATGACACTTCCATTCCCATAGCTTCGCTGCGTTTTGCTATGGTTCCCAGAATATCGTCCGCCTCATAGCCTTCCTGTTCTACAATGGTAACACCCATGGCTTTTAAAACTTCCTTCATCACAGGAACCTGCTGGCGCAGCTCGTCTGCCATTGGCTTTCTGGTGCCCTTATAGGCGTCATACATCTTATGACGGAAGGTAGGGGCATGTACGTCGAATGCCACCGTTAAATACTCCGGCTTTTCTTCTTCTAGTATCTTAAATAAAATATTCAAAAATCCATACACCGCATTGGTATGAAGTCCTTCTGCATTGGTAAGGTCGGGAATTCCAAAATATGCCCGGTTCAATATGCTATGTCCATCTACTAAAACTATTTTTTCGCTCATGAAGTTTCGCTTTCCTTTTTCTTCTTTTAAATACACTATTTCTATTTTACACCATCTGACAAGGTTTTAAAAGTTCTTATTTATATTTATTTTAAATTAATTGTAGAGAAAAAAATCACATATATGAAACAGGACGTAATCATATATGTGATATTATAGTTTTAAATTGCTCTGGTATACTCTTTGAGCCATTCTTTCTCTTCCGGGTTCATATATGGTGAAATTTTCTCATATACCATCTTGTGATAATCATTTAAAAGTTTTCGCTCTGTAGCCGTCATTTCCTCTGGGAGAATGGCATCTAAATCAATAGGTGCATAGGTAATGGTCTCAAACTCCATGAACTGACCGTATTCGTTCTTTTCTGCTTTTTTGCAAATCAATTCGTTTTCGGTACGGATTCCGTACTTTCCTTCCAGATATACGCCCGGCTCATCGGTAGTGACCATGCCCGCTTCCATCACGCAACTGTCATTCCGCTCCGGTACGATTTTCCAACGAAAACCATTGGGACCTTCATGAACATTTAGAAGATATCCGATTCCGTGTCCTGTTCCACACTTATAATCTAATCCTAAGTTCCACAGTGGTCCTCTGGAAAGGATATCCAGATTGGTTCCCCGGCATCCGTACAGGAACTTGGCTGCTGCAAGATTGAGATTAGAGCGGCACACAGTAGTAAAGTGGAACTTCTCTTCTTCCGTCAGGGTTCCAAGCGCCATGGTTCTGGTAATATCGGTACTTCCATCCAGATAATGTCCACCGGAGTCTACCAGCAAAAATCCTTCCGGCTTTAACTCCGCGTCAGATTCCGGCGTTGCACAGTAATGCATCATTGCCGCATTGGCTCCATAAGCACTGATGGTCTCAAAGCTTAAATCCACAAAAAGCTCCTGCTCTCTTCTTCGCTCTTCTAAATAATCAGAGGCGGAAATCTCGGTTATTTTCATTTTTCCGATATTAGTCTTTAACCAGTACATGAACTTCGTGAATGCCACTCCATCCTTAATATGGGCATTTCTGATGTTATTAAGCTCGGTCTCATTTTTTACTGCCTTCATAAGCTCGGTAGGATTGCTTTCGGAAACTACGGTAACTTTTTCTTTCAAGCTGTGACAGATACGATAATTTACGATATTTTTATCCAGCAATACTGCTTCCTCTTCTGTAATCTCTCCCGCATAGTCATAAATTGCTTCATAGGGACGGATGATAATATTATTTTCCTTACAGTATGCTTTTAACTTGTCATCCAACACTTCTTCATGAATAAACCAGTATGCCTCCTGCATGGTTACTGCTGCAAAGGATAATACCACCGGTACACATGCAATATCGCCGCCACGGATATTAAAAAGCCAGGCAATATCATAAAGAGAGGTCAGAATGTGGATTCCAGTCTGCTTCTCTTGCATTTTCTCTCTTACCCGGGATAATTTGCTTTTCGTACTCTCTCCGGCATATTTTTCTTCTAAGATAAATACCGGATTCATGGGAAGTTGTGGGCGGTCTTTCCAGATAATACCGACAAGGTCTTCTGTTACATAGACCGTACCCTGTTTTTTCTTCACAATCTCTTCGTAGGAAGCTCCATCTGCGGCATTAATTACTCTTCCGTCAAAGCCCAGACATGCCCCCTCTTTAAGATTCTTTTCCACGTATTCTTTTACGGTGGGAACTCCTTCTTCTCCCATTTTAAAAAGGGTTACGGGCGTACCTGATAACTGTTTTTCTGCCTGAATAAAATATCTTCCATCGGTCCAAAGCCCAGCCTCTGTCATGGTGATGACAGCCGTTCCTGCAGAACCGGTAAATCCGGTGATATACTTTCTGGCTTTGAAATAATCGCCTACATATTCTGATTCGTGAAAGTCAGAGGTAGGAACAATATACATATCAATGTTCCGTTTCTTCATCTCAGCCCGTAAAGCCGCAATTCTTTCTGCTATCATGCCAAAAAACTCCTTATGCTTCTTTCTTTACTGCAATCACTTCGATTTCAACTAATGCGCCCTTTGGAAGCTTTGCCACCTCTACGCAGGAACGTGCCGGAGTTTCTCCCTTGAAATACTCTGCATAAATCTCGTTTACTTTTCCAAAGTCGTTAATATCATCTAAGAATACACTGGTCTTTACTGCACAGTCCAAATCAGAGCCTGCTGCTTCTAATACTGCGGTAAGGTTTTTAAATACCTGATGTGTCTGTGCTTCGATTCCCTGCTGTAATTCTCCGGTTTCCGGAATCAGTCCAATCTGTCCTGATGTAAAAATCAATCCGTTTGCTTCTACTGCATGTACATATGGTCCTACTGCTGCCGGTGCTTTTGGTGCGTTAATTGTCTTTTTCATTTTATATCCTCTTTTCTTTTATGATAATTTGAATTGTTTCTTATTGTACCATGTTCATTTTTTCTGTTCAATAGAATTTAAAAAATCACATGATAAAAATCCCCGTATATGGATATTTCTCCATATACAGGGATTTTACTATGTAGTTGGCTGTTGCACAAAGGTTGTCATTCCGACGGTATCACATTGCTCCTTTGAAATATCAGCACCCATTTTTTCTGCAAAAATACGATAATATCTTGCACGGCGGGCAACTGCTCCCGCACCGTTTTCTGATTGTCCGGATTCATTGTTGATAATAACAATCGTCAGACCAAAATTTCCGTTATACTTTTCGTTCGGCGCTCCTGCCTTCGGCTCCCAGATTCCCGTTATAACCTGATGACAGGATGGCTTTGGCGGCTGTGGTGTCATCCAGAACCAGATTCCTGTCATAATTCCAGTCACACCATCTTCCGTTACTTTTTCCGGATTCTTCAGCAAAATAGAACTGTCCCCAAACAACACGTCGGAACACAATCCATAATTATAATTGTAAGAAAGCTGAATCGGTCCCCGGCCATGGTAGCTCTTTCCTTCTACCGGAAGATAATTGGTTCCGGTACTCTGTACATATCCAATGGCAGAAGAACCAATATATCCTACTTCTTCATTAAAGTACAGTCCGGTCAGTTCCTCGTCTACTTCTCCCTGAATAGTTCCGCCTCCTGTCTCATGAGAAATATTTGCGAGAAATCCTGCTAATTCACGTTTTCTGGTATTTAAATCTCCCACTGCCAGGAATGAACCGTAATCACATACAGAGGTCTTTAATTCTTTGGAATTTACCAGCCACTCTGCATCAAAGCTTGGGTCACTGTAAACCAGTTTCTGTTCTTTGGTGCTCTTGTTCAGACGAATAATGCGGTAGCACCATTCTGCGCCTTCATACCACTGTACTTTAATAATGGTATCTGACATTGTCTGTACTGCTGTCTGAAGATTTTCATAGGAATAATAATCTTCGATGCCGGAAGTATCCGGATAATACTGTGCAGTTCCAGAACAATTTTTCCATCCTTCTGAACCAAAACGATATGGAAACAGCGCTTCATAATCTTCTTTTGAAATCAGCTCTGTCAATCTTCCTACTGCTGCTTCCGGAGAATAATCTTGATTGATTCCTCCGTAAAGCGCATCAATTTCTGCATCTGTAAGCACTTTATTCAGGCTTTCAGCTTCTGCATTTTCATCTTTCTGATAATTTTTCTCATCTTCCGCTACCGTCCATTCTGCATCTCCAACCAGTTCCCATGGTTCTCCGGCATCTGGTTTTGCACCTGCATTCGCGTACCATTTATTCTGATATATCTTCCCCTTGTAATAAACCATCGTATTTTTTTCCGGATAATTTTTGTAATCTTTCCAGAATGGATATGGTGGCTCTGTTTTTTCTGTTGTTTCTGCACTAAAAGCAACTGCCTCTTCTACAGCTAATGTCTGGCCTTCGCTTGCCGTCGGCAGTTTTTCAAAACATTCTGCCATAGCATTTGCAAACTTATAATTATTGGAAGCATCCCAATTAATAGACCAGGTCATTGCTCCACGGAAATCTGTATATGCTTTTGGAGGTGTAAACCCACCTGCTTCAGTTCCATATACAAGACTCTCGATTGCTGCTGCCACGTTTGCTGCATCCTGATATCCGCCGCCTGCTGCCTTTGGCACAGCCGGAACTCCAATACCAATCTGGTCTGGACGCAGACCACTTTCTAATTGTGTTACTGCTAATGAATTCAGGAAGCCTATGGTTCCCTGATTATAAATCTTTCCATCATATCCAGGCATTCCACCGGAATTATAATACTGTGTATTCATGATGGTTAAGATATCTTTTACTTCTCTTGCCAGTTTCAGATAAGTAGCATCATATGTATAAACATCCAGAGTCTGAGGCGCCATGGTTAAGATAAATCCATTTCCTGCCTTATCTGCTAACAAATGTAATGCATTTGCCAGATTTGTTACATCGATTCCATGCTCTAAGTCTACATCGATTCCATCAAATCCGTACTCCTGCATTAAAGCATACGCACTGTCGGCAAACTTCTGTGCCGCTTCCGGACTGTTAATAATGACATTTCCGACCTCTCCGCCGATTGCCAGTACCACTTTCTGTCCTTTGCTGTGAGCAGTAGCTACATCTGCCTTAAATTCCTCTGTCGTATATCCGCCAAGCTTTTCTGAAAGAGTCTTATCCAGTTGAAAGGTGATTTCTCCTGGTGTCTGCGTTGCATCTGCAAAAGAAATACAAATAATATTATATTCCTTTGGAACATCTGCAAGCTTCAAGCAAGTAGCACCATTATCAAAATTCTGCCAGTATCCGGTCAATACACGCTCCGGTAAATCTGTACTGGTTGCTGGTGGCGTTACAATTTCAGAACCGCCTTCTTCTGTTACTGTTATATTACAAACCACAGACTTTTCTCCTGCTGCAGCCGTAATAAACGCCTGTCCTGCAGCTATCGCCGTAATTACTCCATTTTCTACTTTTACCACAGAGGTATTACTGCTTGTCCATGTTACTGTTTTATCGGTTGCATTTTCCGGTGCTATTGTTGCTTTCAAAACAGCACTTTCTCCCTTTTTCAGCGTAATCTCTGTTTTCTCCAGTGTGACTGCTGTCACTTCCACCGTATCGTTCTCTATTTCTCCATCATATTCCCCCCACAAGGCAGGTACATTGGCAGGTTCCCATCCTTCCAATGAGGTATGTGGCTGCAAACACTGATAATACGTTCCTTTATAGGAAACAATATCACCTTTTACATAGTTGTTCATTGCTGCCCATACGGTTGCTGTTTCTTTACCTGTTTCTTCTGTAGTTACTATTGCCGCCGTTTGTTGATTCCCCGCTGCCAACACAGTTCCCTGTGGGACAGAACCGGCAAGTGTTACAACTGCCATTGTCATGCAAAGTATCTTTGCAAGTTTCATTTTCATATAACCTCTCCTTTTTGTTTATTTTGTCTAAAATTGTCATGATTTTCTTTTAGACATTGGTTATTGTAACATGTAACCAGTTCTTTTCCTTTATCTAAACTTGATATTTTTTTACTTATCTTGCTCTATTCTACCGCATTAATACGCGTTTCATAAATTTCCCGAAAATGCAATGAACTTTGAGGAAAATTTTCAATATTTTCCTCATAAATTTTCTATAACGCAAAAAAACGATAAGCACAGTGTTTCCACCATACTTATCGTTTTTGATACTGCCGGCAGTGGGACTTGAACCCACACGGTGTTGCCACCAACAGATTTTGAGTCTGCCTCGTCTGCCATTCCGACACGCCGGCATTTGTTCAATCGAACAAATGATATATTATCATATCTCTATGAAAAATGCAAGCACTTTTTACAACCATTTTGATGATTTTCGCGTCAGCTGGTTATGCCGACAATAACAGTCTTATTCTTTTAAAAAAAGAGGACCGTTTTTCAACGGTCCTCTCCTGCCAGGGAACACTATATGTTTTCTTCGGTATGCCTTTACAGCATTTTCTTCATTTCGTCTGCTACGAACTGTACCTTTGTACCAACAATAACCTGTACAGCAGTTTTACTTGGACGAATAACGCCTGCTACACCGGCAGATTTAATCTTCTTCTCATCTACCTTTGTGTAATCTTTGATTTCAATACGAAGTCTTGTAATACAGTTGTCAAGGCTTGTTACATTTTCTTTTCCGCCAATACCTTCTAAAACAACTTTTGCAACTTCTGTATAGTCATCATTTGCAAGCTTTACTGTTGTTTCATCTGCATCATCATCTTCACGACCCGGAGTCTTTAAATCAAGCTTTGTAATCATAATACGGAATACAACGTAGAACACAATAAATGCTGCAATTCCAAGTGGAAGAATCAACCATGTTTTCTGTGCTGCCGGAAGAGAAGCAGAGAAAACTAAGTCCGTTGCTCCTGCTGAGAAACTGAATCCTGCACGGAAACCAAGCAAAACAGTAACAAAAGTAAAGATACCATATAATATTGCATAAATAAGATACAGAACCGGTGCTAAGAACATGAAACCAAACTCGAATGGCTCAGTAACACCACAAACAAATGCACAAACTGCTGCGGAAGCAACAAGACCAATTGCTACTTTCTTCTTATTACTCTTTGCAGTATGTATCATAGCAAGCGCTGCACCCGGAATACCAAACATCATACATGGGAAGAATCCGGACATGTACATACCAAGATCCCAAGTAACATCTGCGGATGTTTTTCCTGCCCAGAAGTTAGTTAAATCTCCCAGACCAATGGTATCAAACCAGAATACATTGTTCAGTGCGTGATGTAATCCGGTTGGAATTAACAAACGGTTCAAGAATGCATAAATACCTGCACCCACTGCATCCAAACTTACAACTGCCTCACCAACAGCAATTAATGCCCCGAATACAACCGGCCATACAAATAATAAAACTGCAGAAACAATGATGGAAACAACACCGGAAATGATTGCTACGCAACGTTTTCCACTAAAGAAGGACAACCAGTCTGGCAACTTTGTTCCCTTAAATTTGTTATAGCAGGTTGCACCAATGATACCTGCAAGGATACCAATAAATGGGTTTTCAATCTTCTGGAATGCTAATAATTTATCTGTATTATCAGCGATAGATGGCATCAATGTGGTAACTGTACCTGCTGCAAGCAGATTTGTAATCATCAACCATGAAGCCAATGCGGAAAGTCCTGCTGTACCATCATGGTCATCTGCCATTCCGACACCAACGCCGATTACGAACAACAGCGACATATTGTCAATCAGTGCTCCTCCTGCTTTTACCAAGAAGAATCCAATTAACTCTTTGACACCTGCAATGTCACCACCCTGCATCGTTGCAGGACATAATGCATATCCGATTCCCATCAAAATACCACAGATTGGTAAACATGCTACCGGAAGCATCAACGCTTTCCCAAGTTTTTGAAGATATTTCATCATAAAAATTCCCTCCTCCCGTTCTGCCCTGGCTGCAGAACTGTTTGTTTTTAGTTTTTAATTTTTATTCTGAGAGGTCTTTCCTCTTTGAATACTTTTTTTAAAGATTTGCCTTTAAGAAGGCTTCCATTCCTGCAGCCGCCTCTGCCTCATCAGCACCTTCTATTTTGAAGGTTACGCTCTGACCTTGTTTTATACCCAGAGACATAATTGCCATCAGCCTTTTTGCGTCCACCTCTTTGGTACCATTACTAATGGTAATCGTACTATTATACTTTCCAACTTCTTTTACCAGTAATCCCGCAGGTCTTGCATGGATTCCCATTTCATCTTTGATGATATAAGTTACTGTTTTCATCTTCCTGCACCTCCTTTTATGTATTTATCTTTTTTATAAAAACAGTACCACAATTATGATACCTGTTCTCTCTATTATTTTTGCAGCGTTAAGATTTCGTCTCCCGGAGCTACCTCCCGGTCTGTCATTCCTTCTACCTTTGCAAATTCATCTGCATTACAGATTACCACAGGAGTAATGATATTAAGTCCCGCTTCTTCAATCGCCTTTAAATCTGCCTCTAACAGAAGGTCACCTTTCTTTACCTTTGCATCCATCTGTGTATGTATGGTAAATGCCTTTCCCTCCAGAGAAACGGTTTCTAAACCTATGTGCATCAAAATCTCTGCTCCATCCTTGGTAGTCATTGCCACGGCATGACCGGTAGGAAACAAGGTACTGATTACTCCATCCGCCGGCGCGTACACTTTTCCATCTGTAGGAATCACTGCCACTCCTTTTCCTAAAATTTCATCTGCAAAGGTCGGGTCCGGAACTTCTTTTATGCTGATGCACTTCCCTGCAAGGGGCGCTCCTATGGAAATACCTGATTCCTTTTTTAATAAATTGCTAAATAATCCCATATCTTTCATTCCTTTCTTTTTATAATTAAGTTTGCAAGTATAAATCTTTAATTCTTTTTATATTCAATACCAGATACAGATTCTCTTCCTCTGTCATTTCACATTGATACTTTTCTTTCAAAAACTGTCTCATTCTACCGGTCAATGCGTATTCCTCTCCGTAATGTTCCCGAATAAATTCAAAAAGTGTTGCATCCGGCTGTTCCATTTCGGGCTGGAGCCAAAGCATCCTATGCGCAAGAAACTTTAAATTGACCGTCATCCACCCCTTATAGTAGGCATCCTCTTTCTGGATTCCCAGTTCATATTCTATGAGATTCATCATATCCCACATCATATTTGTCATTTTCCAAGTATCATTTACCTTTAAGCCAAATTCTGCATTAACCAGATGCAGTGCAATGGCTGCTGCCTCATCCTCCTGCAGACTACAGCCCGTTCTCTCCTGAATCATAGAAACGGCATGCATACCTACCATATACTCATCGGTATAAAAGCGTTTTACTTCCTCTAACAGCATGTTCTTAAAAATCTTGCCTTTTTTATACTGTTCTATTACAAAACTGATGTGGTCCGTCAATGTTAAATATACCGTCTCACTCAATTTCACATCTAATTGTTCCTTTGCATAAGAAATAATCTCTGCTGATAATTTCAAATATTCCAGAGGAAGATTCTTTACCAGGTTTTTGAAGCGTTCCATACTATCTTCGTTTTCCAGCTTGAATATCTTCTCTACCATTTCCTGTGGAATTTCCATTCCTGCTTTTCTTTTAAAGCCAATTCCCCGGCCCATAACTACGATTTCATTCTCTTCTTTGTCCTTTGATACTACAATATTATTATTTATTATCTTTTCTATCTTCATACTTTATTTTTACCCCTTCTGTTACCCAAAAGTAGTATTGTCTTATAAAAAAAAACCAATTCTTATAAATCAACCTCCTAAGATTAACTTATAAAAATTGGTTTTGCCTGCCTCCCAGTAACAATCCATAAACATCTTTGTTTTATGTATATATAATATCATCTCTTTCAATCATCGTCAAGTACTTTATGCATTTTTGTATGTTATTTACGATTTTTTTATATCTTTTTATACATTATGCACATCATTTTTCTTTCTTATTTTTGCTATTTTCATTATTTTGCTATTTTTATACAATTTTTGTTATTTTTTTTATTATTCCACCAAAATCTCAATGGTTCAAAAAAGAACCGTCCTTTTGGGACGGTTCTAAACTTAGTTTTCTCAGAAATCTTTATAATCTAAAATGCTCTGTCTTCTCCGTTAAGTTTTTACTTAAATCAGATAGCACTTCCGTTTCTTTCTTACAATCATTAATTGCCCCAAACAGCAGCTGCATACTTGCGCTGGTTTCCTGCGTGGAAGCCGCATTTTCTTCGGAAATAGCCGCTAATTGTTCCACGGCACCATTAATGGTATTCTTCTGCTCCTCTAATCTGACAATCTGCTCATAAATACCATGGGAAGCCTCTGACACAGCATTTACTTCAGATTTCAAGCTTTCAAAAGCATCCTTGGTATGGGTTAATTTTTCAAGCTGAATCTGGGCATCCCCATTCACCTCGTCCATTTTTCTTACACTCTTATTCGAATTCTCTAAAAGCTCCTGAACGATAGCTTCTATTTCACTGGCACTATCCGCAGAATTTTCGGAAAGTGTACGAATTTCTTCTGCCACAACTGCAAATCCTTTTCCTGCCTCTCCTGCACGCGCTGCTTCAATACTGGCGTTTAAAGATAACAGATTGGTCTGCTGGGCAATATCCTGAATCATCTGAACAGCTTCACGAATCTTTTCCGCTGAGGAATTCGTTGCATTGGTCTGCTCCGATACGACTTCAATATTATCTAATGTTTTCTGATTAATCGTTACCAAATCATTTAAAATACTATCCGCATTATCAGATAATTCGCTCATATGCTTTACAGTCTCTTCTAATGTATCGACATTTTTAGAATTCTGCTCGATAACATCTGCCATATCTGCTACCTGCTCCCCTGCAGATGTAGTTTCTGATGCCTGGGTAGTACTTCCGGTTGCGATTTCTTCCATTGCAGAATTTACATTTCTAACATTCTCAGTAATATTCGTAAATCTGTCCTGGAATTCCGTATTGCTACTGTTCAACTGCTTTGCCTCATCGCTGATAACTGTTATGATGTCTTTTAATTCTCTATGTAAATCGAAGATTGCATTATTCATCACGTCTACTTCATCTTTTACATTTTTCACAGGCTTTGCAAGTTCTTGCCCAAGTTCTCCAGACGCTAAAACCACAATCTGTTCTGAAGCTCTCTTGATACGCTTTGCTATGGAATTTGATACAAAAACTGCAATCACAACACAAATGACATAAATAATAGCAGCAATAAGAAGAACCTCTGACACAATCGTCTTTAAAAATTCATCAACATCTCTCTTAGGCTTTCCGGCAAACAACATACCGTTTTCTATAGGCTTGTAATATCCATAATATGCTTCGTCATTTACAGAAATATTGGTATCAAAGAATTCCTTACCACCTTCAAGAACCTTCTCAATTACTACATCACTGGCTTTTGTTCCA
Organism: uncultured Eubacteriales bacterium; assembly: GCA_949292785.1. Taxonomy (GTDB): domain Bacteria; phylum Bacillota; class Clostridia; order Lachnospirales; family Lachnospiraceae; genus Petralouisia. The sequence continues at coordinate 107,228 of CASFBK010000007.1, read as the reverse complement.
ACAGCATTTTCGATAGAACTTTCGCTGCGGGTATCTCCTTCAAATACAGTAATATCAATATCACTTCCATCATCGCGCAGATAATTAACGTCTCCATTGAATCCTTCCACAGCAACTGTCAATGTTTCTTCAATACGCTTTCCCATCTCGTTAATGGTAATCTGCAAGCTTGCAACCACCAGCACAATTGCCAGTATCAAAAGTGACAACATTTCCATTAGAACTAATTTTGTCTTAATCTTCATACGCTTCTCCTTTAGTACCTTACCGATTTCCCCCTTACTCATTGTTTTCTATTATACTTTATATTGTAATATAATGTCAAATTTTGTCGCTAACATTTACCAATTCGTCAAAGCTTTTTTCCACCGTTCCGGCTCTTTATTCCATAACTCGTTCAGCCAGTCGATTCCTTCCCGGATTCCTTCTTCACTAAAGGCTGCCTCTTTCCGCTGTTTCTTTTCTTCTGACGTAAAATCATAAGCATACGGTGCTTCCCATGCACAGACTTCCAGATGCTCTTCCTCTTCTGTTTTTATCAAAGCAAACCGGAAGCGCATGCCCTCATAGCTTCCGGTAAATGTTGTCTTTTTTAAATATGGTATGGTAAGAATATCTTTTCTCTCAATCATTAATACTTCATATCCTTTAAAATATCAAAGCAGTCAAAGGTGGCAAAGTAATCCTTCGGTGTCTCGGCACGGCGAATTAACTGTGTGCTTCCGTCTTCCCTTAACAATACTTCTGCTGATTTGAGTTTTCCATTGTAATTATATCCCATGGCAAAACCATGCGCTCCGGTATCATGAATGACTAATAAGTCTCCCATATCCACCTTTGGAAGCATACGGTCTATTGCAAACTTATCGTTGTTTTCGCAAAGGGAACCGGTAACATCATATTTATGGTCGCAGACACTATTGTCCTTTCCCATAACGGTAATGTGGTGATATGCACCGTACATTGCCGGACGCATGAGGTTTACTGCACAAGCATCCACTCCGATGTATTCCTTGTGTGTATGTTTTTCATGAATTGCTGTGGTTACCAGACAGCCGTATGGTCCCATCATGAAACGTCCCATTTCTGTATAGATAGCTACCTCTCCCATGCCTGCCGGAACAAGAACTTCTTCATATACTTTTCTTACCCCTTCTCCAATGGCACGAATGTCATTTGGCTCCTGGTCTGGTTTGTAAGGAATTCCTACTCCACCGGACAGATTGATAAAGCGAATGTCTGCTCCTGTTTCTTCTTTTAATTTTACGGCAACTTCAAACAGTTCCTTTGCAAGCATCGGATAGTATTCGTTGGTTACGGTATTACTTGCCAAAAATGCATGGATTCCGAAATACTTTGCTCCTTTTTCCTTTAACACCTTGAAGCCTTCAAAAAGCTGTTCTGTGGTAAATCCATATTTTGCATCTCCCGGATTATCCATAATGCTGTTACTGATTTTAAATAATCCGCCCGGATTGTAACGGCAGCTGATGGTCTCCGGAATATGTCCGATGGTCTCTTCTAAGAAATCAATATGGGTAAAATCGTCCAGATTGATAATTGCTCCTATTTCGTCTGCAAACTTGAATTCAGACGCCGGAGTATCATTGGAGGAAAACATGATGTCCTTTCCGTCAAAATGCAGTGCATCTGCCATCATCAGCTCTGTCATGGAGGAGCAGTCACAGCCACAGCCATATTCCTTTAAAATGTTAATCAGAAATGGATTTGGGGTTGCCTTTACTGCAAAATATTCTTTAAATCCTTTATTCCAGGAAAATGCTTCCTTTACTGCCTGCGCATTGGCACGAATCCCTTTTTCATCGTAGAGATGAAATGGGGTCGGATATTCCTTTACAATCTCTTTTAACTGTTCGTAAGTTACAAATGGTTCTTTTTTCATTGTTGCTTCTCCTTTATTGTTTCTGTTTTGTATTTGCTGTGTATCATTTTCTGTTTTGGGCTTCTCCACTGTCTAACTCTATCAGACGTATTTCATTTTTCATGGAATCCTTAAACACCTGTACAAAATTCACCTGACCGGAATACAGGCAGGTGCTTTCCTTTCCCTTTCCCAGTTCTCCGGTAAGTACATAACTGGAATCCGTGATAATTCCAATCTGGTTCTTTTTATCCCGGGTCTGATAAATCTTGGCTCCGGACAATGCAAAAGGCTTGTCCGTCAGAATTACTAACTTTATCTTTCTTTCTATCAAGGCTTTTAATTCCGGTTCTATCACACGAAGCAGCTTCTGCGCCATAGATATATATACACGCTTTTCTGCCTTTTCCAGCATATTTTTTACCTTGTCGGAAATATTTTCGTCAGAACGAATCGTAATATACCCTTCTGTGTCTTCCTTTTCTCTTGGCATATGTGCTGCCAAATATTCTTTTCGCTCCTGCAGCGTTCTTATTTTATTCTGACAAAATTCCTCAATTCCTACTGCCGTATACTTTTTGGCAGTTCCTTCGCTGACACAGGCCGCTCCCTTATCCATTAGTCCCGCCAGTGCCTTATAGGCATTGGAACGGGAAATTCCGGTGGCTTTGGAAATTTCATAACCGGTACTTTTCCCCAAGCGGAACAGCTCCAGATACACCAAAGCCTCCTGCCCTGTCAAGCCAAAGGCAACCAGATATTCAATCAGATTCTTGGTATCCATAGGGTTCCTTTCTTAGCTGTTCTTTTAGTGGTACTTTTCAGGAACACTATAATATGTTTTGTCAGAAATGTCAATATTATTTTCTGATATTATTTATCAGTAGGTAACACTTGGGACACCGGAATCCAGTAAATAAAAACGGATAATATCCTATTACGATATTACCCGTTTCTTCCTATTCACAGTGCAAAACTACCTGTCCGTTTTCTCTTGTTGCCGGAACATCTATCACACGCTGATTGGCGCTTCCTTTCCAGTGAAGCTTTGTATCCTTCTTTTCCAAAAGGAACCTTCCATCTACCAGTACATCCAGATACTTCATTACCTCCAGTTCTGAAATTGCTTCCCATTCAAACCCGGTATAGAGCCAGACGGTTTTCTCCGGGAATCTCTCCTTGATTTCACGAATCAGTTTTAAAACATCCGGGCGGTTAGAAAAGAACAATGGGTCTCCTCCGCTAAAGGTGATTCCGGAAATGTAATCCTTTTCTAATTCTGTGAAAATTTCCTCCTTTGCCTCCTGGTCAAATTCCAGTCCGCCATTTGGGTCCCAGGTGACCGGATTATGGCACCCCTTGCATCCATGGGAACATCCTGCCACCCATAGCACTACCCGCAGTCCGTCTCCATTTAACATGTCATCCTTTGTTATATTGTGGTATCTCATTGCATTTCCTCTTACATACTCTTTCTTTCTGCAATTTCTGCCATTTTTGCTTCATTTAATCTGGTATCGCCCTTTACCCTGGAGTAGGAAAGATAACCATTCATACGGTCTATCTTGGTAAGATTTTTGCTGCCGCACTTCGGACACACATCCATCTCCAATTCCTGATGTCCACAGTCATCGCAGTATGACAGCGACAGGTTAACTCCTTCGTAAAATCCCATATCCATTGCCCGGCGCACCAGTGTTTTCACTGCTTCTTTGTTATAATCAATGGGATATTTTACATACTGTATTTTTCCACCATTGCTCAATTCCCAGAACCGGTATTCTAAATCCTGCTTCTGAATCGGCGTAATGTCCTCGGTTACATGACAGTGGAAGCCGTTACTTACATACTCACGGTCAGACACATTTTCCACGATGCCATATTTCTTGCGGAACTGTTTTACCTGAAGTCCACAGAGGTTCTCTGCCGGTGTAGCATAAATGGCATACAGATTGCCGTCTTCTTTCTTGAACTCGCTCACCTTTTCATTGATATGCTCTAATACTTCAAGAGCAAAGGCTCCATCTTCTACCAGAGATTTTCCATTATAAAGCTCCTGTAATTCATTCAATGCAGTGATTCCAAAGGAGGCAGTTGCTGTCTTTAACAATGGTTTAATCTTGTCATGGATGCCCAGATGTCCACCGTAAAAACCGCCCTCACAGTAAGCAAGTGGATTGGTGGAAGCCCGCATTTCTCCTAAATAGGCATAAGTGCGAATGTGAAGCTGCCGGATTAATTCCAGATAATAATCCAATACCTCATAAAAGTCCCGGCTCTCCTGTCTGGACTTTGCCAGAATCATTGGCAGATGGAGACTTACTACACCAATATTAAATCTTCCTACAAATACCGGTGCGTCTTTATCATCTGCCGGATGAATACCGCCTCTTTCATACCATGGCGATAAGAATGCCCGGCATCCCATAGGGCTGATGATTTTCCCATATTGCTTGTACATGCTGGCAATGTAGCCTCTTCCGGTAAGGCTGAGCCAGTCAGGATACATGGTCTTTCTGGAACACTCAATGCCTGCTTCAAATACATCCTCTAACTCTTTTCCCGGTCCGTGGAGATTCTCATCATATAAAAATACTAATTTCGGAAACAGCACCGGCTTCTTACACTCTGCCTTTCCCTGACCTTTTCTTCGCACATTCAAAATGGCAATGGAGGCCATTTTGGCAAAACGCCCTGTCCCGGTGCCGAAGGTCATGGTAATGAAGGGATAATCTCCACGGCTGGAAGAGACAGAATTGAACTTATATTCCCATCCCTGAACGCCCTGTTCCATGTCACGAGCAATATCCTTCATGGTCTCCTCTTCTGCACGCTCTTCTCCTAATCCCAATGATTTGTACTTTTCCATATATTTCATATAGGATTTCTCAGCATATGGTTCTAAAATCTTTTCTACACTTGGCACCGTGAAACCGCCATACTGCTGGCTTGCCGCACTTAACACAATATCTCCGATAACATCAAATGCCACATCCAGGGTCTTTGGCTCATTGTACCACAAATTTCCCATTTCAAATCCGCCTTTTAAAACGTTTTCCACATCAAACAGACAACAGTTCATGGTATCTCTTCTTGCAGACATGTCGTGAACATAGATATATCCATCCCGGCATGCCTGAATCTCTTCTGTTGTCATGAAAAATTTCTGATACAATTCCTTGTTGAGCTGATTAAAAATCAGACTTCGCTTGGTAGACACCAGGGCACTGTCCGTATTGGAGTTTTCCTTATCTCCTATGTACATGATAGACTGGCTTTTCTTATATACCTCATCTAACATCTGAACGAAATCCTGCTTATAGTTGCGGTAATCCCGATAACTTTTTGCCACTATAGGATTTACCCTTTCCAATGCACTTTCTACAATATTGTGCATCTGTGCAATGGGAATCTCCTGCAATCCCATCTCGTCTACCTTTTCCTCTACGAACTGACAGATAAAGTTCAGTTCTTCCTGTGTAAATTTTGTCAATGCACGGTATGCTGATTTGTTGACCGCAGTAATCACTTTCTGCACGTTAAATTCTTCTTTGGTTCCATCCTTCTTTATTACTTTTAACTGTTTCTCCATTGATTTTCCTCTTTCTTCCTAATCCTTGCATATTTTCTTTATATAGTATATCTGTTTCATCTTACACGCTATATATTGTGTTCTGTTGCAATATCGTATCATCAATATACCGGAATGTCAACATGAGAATTTTATCCAATTTGCAAAAAAATAGAAGCTGTTTATCACAGCTCCTTTTTTAATGCTTATGCCTTTTGTTGCATCCGCTCCGTAATGAATTCTTCTACCTTTTCCTTTTCCATGTCCAGTACAATGGCAAGCTCTCCATACAAGCTATCCTGTGCCATCTTGAAATACTTCCGGTCATTGTTGGTCATCTTTTTGCCTTCTGCAAGTCTTGACTGCATTCTCTGATATACTGTTTTGATAATCTTTATCAGCTCCTTGCAGTCACAGGTGGCAAGCTCTTCCTTGTAAATCTCTTCTCTTTGTTTTTCATTGGTAATCCAGAGCGTTTCAATCTCTTCTGCTCCATCAATCAGTTCCATGGCTTCCTCCCTTGAAATCAACGGACGAATCAGAACCTTCTGGTTATCTACCGGAGTATATATGGTACTTCCTTTGATATAAAGAGGTTTTAACGTATAATATATTTTGTCTTTGGGAATCCCAGGAATCATATCAATGGTTCCCACGCTTTCTACTCTGCATACTCCGTTGTTTCCGTATATGATATAATCGCCTGTCTGAAACATTGCTTTCACTCCTTCTACGCGCCTGTATACTTGTTACTTTTATTTTAACACTGAAAAAAGTTTTTCGTCAGTGTTTTCTTTCGGCTTGTAAAAATTTTGTAACAAATTACAATATAGGAATGCAACGGAATTGTGCACTTTTATGGATAACTCTTCTTAGATTTGTATTATTGCAAAATTCTCCCTCTCTACCCTTGACATCTTTTTGTAATACATGCAAAATGAAACTGTTAAAATTTTCTCAACACTACCACAAACACCAAAGGAGAACATTATGGATATTTTACATACACCGATTTTTGAAGGGCGCCCAAAAGATGCCGCAGACCGCTTAGCCAAGGAAATCCACACCTATGACCTATTGGATTCTCTTGGTATTTCGTACCAGCGCATTGACCACGAGGCTATGCCTACGATTGAAGCATGTCATGATGTGGATGCCAGACTTGGCATTCATATATGTAAAAACCTTTTTCTGTGCAACACCCAGAAAACCAATTTTTATCTGCTGATGATGCCTGGCGAGAAAAAGTTTCAAACTAAAATCGTTTCAAAACAGCTTGGTGTAGCAAGACTTTCCTTTGCACCAGAGGAATATATGTCAGAGCTTTTAGACATCACTCCCGGTTCCGTCAGCGTGATGGGACTTATGAATGATTCCGAGCATAAAGTACAACTTCTAATGGACCGGGATTTGCTGAAGGAAGAGTACTTAGGCTGCCACCCCTGTATCAATACTTCCAGTATAAAACTGTTGACGAATGATTTACTGGAAAAATTTCTGCCTGCGGTAGGGCATGAAGTAATTTATGTAGATTTGTAAATTGAGCTATTCAGAAAAGAGCAGGCACATTTACGTTCTGCTCTCCTCTGAATAATTACGTCATATTTCAAATTTTGCCTGTCTCTTACGACGCTTCCTCAAACTGTGAATTATAGAGCTCTGCATAAAATCCGCCCTTTGCAAGCAGTTCTTCATGATTACCCTGCTCGATAATATCGCCATCCTTCATTACCAGAATGATGTCCGCATCCTTAATGGTAGAAAGACGGTGTGCAATGACAAAGCTGGTTCTTCCCTTCATCAGGTTATTCATTGCCTTCTGAATCCGTTCCTCGGTACGGGTATCTACGGAAGAGGTTGCCTCATCCAGAATCAGAACCGGATTGTCTGCAAGGATAGCTCTTGCAATGGTAAGTAACTGTTTCTGCCCCTGAGACACATTGCTTGCATCTTCATTCAGTTCCATATTGTATCCACCCGGTAAAGTGGTGATAAAATGATGAGCATGTGCTGCCTTTGCGGCCGCAATGACTTCTTCATCCGTAGCATCCAGTCTTCCATACCGGATATTTTCCATAATCGTTCCCTTAAACAACCAGGTATCCTGCAATACCATACCGAAATTCTCTCTTAAATCGGCACGATTAAAGTCTCTCAAATCATGTCCATCGACCTTGATGCTTCCACTGTTTACATCATAAAAACGCATCAGAAGTTTTACCATGGTAGTTTTTCCTGCTCCGGTAGGTCCTACAATGGCTACCATCTGTCCCGGTTCTACCTTACAGTTGAAATCATTGACGATAATCTTATCCGGATGATATCCGAACTTTACATGTTCAAAGGTTACATTTCCTTCTACATGGTCCAGTTTTACCGGATGCTCTGCAACTAAATCCTCTTCCTCTTCTCCAAGGAATTCAAAAACACGTTCTGCAGCCGCTGCTGTAGACTGAAGCATATTTGACACCTGAGCCATCTGTGAAATCGGCTGTGTAAAGCTCTTTACATACTGGATAAAGGACTGGATATCTCCTACCTCAATATTTCCGCTGATTACCTGAATACCACCAACTACGGCAACTCCTACATATCCAAGATTTCCCACAAAGTTCATAATCGGCATCATCATTCCGGATAAGAACTGTGACTTCCATGCAGACTGGAATAAAATTCCGTTTGTCTCGTCAAACTCTTTTAACATATCCTCTTCTTTATTAAATACCTTTACGATGTTGTGGCCGCTGTATACTTCTTCTACCTGACCATTGATTTTTCCTAAATATTTCTGTTGTGCTACGAAATATTTCTGCGAATGCTTGACTACAATACTAATCAAAATACCTGACACCGGAAGAATAATAACTGCAATCAACGTCATCAGAGGGCTGATGGTCAACATCATAATTAAAATACCTATCATGGTGGTGATAGAGGTAATCAACTGCGTGACGCTCTGATTCAGCCCCTGGCCTAAGGTATCCACATCGTTGGTAATTCTGGACAATACTTCTCCCACTGTTCTGGATTCAAAGTACTTCATCGGCATCCGATTGATTTTCTTTGAAATGTCTTCGCGGAACCGGAAACAGATTTTCTGCGTAATTCCACTCATAATCCATCCCTGTACAAAGGAACACAGTGCACTAATCAGATAAACACCTAACAAGAACAGCAGTATCTTCCCGATTTTATCAAAATCAATGCTGCCCTGCCCTGAAACTTTATTTACCAGACCGTTAAAAAGCTCTGTTGTCGCTTTTCCTAAGATTTTCGGTCCTACAATGCTAAATACCGTAGAAGCAATGGCAAATATCAGAACCACTAATGCCCCAAGCTTATAATTCCCCATATATTTTATGAGCTGTGCCACAGTTCCTTTAAAGTTTTTGGCTTTTTCTCCCGGTACCATTCCGGCTCCCGGTCCATGCCCCATTCCAGGACGTCGTTTATTTTCGCTCATTACGCAAGACCTCCTTCCAGTTCTTTTTCAGACAACTGAGACTTTGCAATTTCCTGATATGTTTCACAAGACCTCATCAGTTCCTCATGCGTTCCCTTTCCTACCATTTTTCCTTCCTCTAATACAATAATCTGGTCTGCATGAAGAATGGTGCTGATTCTCTGCGCTACGATAATGACTGCGGCATCTGATATTTTCTCATTCAGTGCCTTTCTTAATACAACATCCGTCTTATAATCCAGCGCTGAAAAACTATCATCAAACAAAAATACCTTTGGATTCTTCGCAATAGCTCTCGCAATGGACAAACGCTGTTTCTGTCCACCGGATACATTGGTTCCACCCTGCGCAATCGGGCTTTGGTATCCTTCTTCCTTTTCTGATATAAATTCTTCTGCCTGAGCAATCTGTGCCGCTTCCTGTATCTTTTCCTCCGACACATCTCCTGCAAATCCTATATTAGATGCAATAGTTCCGGAGAACAGAACTCCTTTCTGTGGAACATATCCAAGCAGACTTCTCAGTTTTTTCTGTGTCATGTCACGAATATCCACACCATCTATCGTAATCTTACCCTCTGTCACATCATAAAATCTTGGAATCAGATTTAATAACGTAGATTTACCGCATCCGGTACTTCCTATAATGGCAGTTGTTTTTCCCGGCTCTGCTGCAAAGGAAATATGCTCAATGGCATTCTCGTCAGCGCCCGGATACTGGAAGGATACATCATCAAAGACAACTTCTCCTCTCCACTGTGCTTTGCTGTCATCCTGGGGCTGCTCCGGATCTAATATCTCTGCCTGCGTATTTAATACCTCGTCAATACGTCCTGCTGCAACTCCTGCTCTTGGAAGCATAATAGATACCATAGTAATCATCAAAAATGCCATAACAATCAGCATAGTGTAAGTAATAAATGCCATCATATCTCCGACCTGAAGATTTCCAAGGTCTACTCCCTTAGAACCAAACCACACGATTGCAACGGTAATACAGTTCATAATCAACATCATGACCGGCATCATCATAGACATAACACGGCTGGTAAACAGCTGCGTCTTCATCAGGTCTTTATTCGCTCCTGCAAAACGTTTTTCCTCGAATTTTTCTCTGGAAAATGCACGAATGACGGAAACACCTGTCAAGATTTCTCTGGACACCAGATTCAGACGGTCTACCAGGGTCTGCATTTTCTTAAACTTCGGCATGGTAACGCTCATCAAAAGTCCTACGATAAGGATAATGGCACCTACCGCTACTCCGATAATCCAGCCCATTCCGGTTTTCGTACTTGCAACCTTAATAACACCACCGATACCGATAATCGGTGCATAAACCACCAATCGAAGCAGCATGACCTCTACCATCTGTATTTGCTGGATATCATTCGTACTTCTGGTAATCAAAGAGGCGGTGGAAAACTGTTCTATTTCACTATTGGAAAAAGAAACCACCTTCTTAAATACCTTATCCCTTAAATCTCTACCAACGCCTGCAGATGCATAGGAAGCAAGCATACCCGCTAAAATTGCTGCTGCCATCATGACCACAGCCATTGCTATCATCTTTCCGCCGGTACGGAGCATGTAACTGTTCTGATAATCTCCCATATCCCAGCCCAATGCTTCATACTCTTCTTTTACTACCAGTAATGCCTTCTGATTAATGATAGTCTCGCTCATATCTCCTAACTGTTCTTCTACCGCATCCTCCTGCTGGAAAATCTGCTCTTTGGTGAGCTGACCACTTTCTAAAAGCGCTTTTATGGTATCCATGTCCATTCCTGCTTCTTCTTCCACAGAGGACATAACCAGCATTGGTACTCCTAAAAGCTCATCTATCTTGTCAATATCTTCCTTTTTCTTCAAAGTCAGTTCATAGTTGCCCTGTTCATTCTTACTGTAAGCATCCTTTACTGTCTTTTCATCCTCATCCGACAAGAATACGCAGAGATTTTCCATGGTCTCTTCCCGCATTTCTTCCGGTGCTACATGCTCAATTCCTCCCTGCTGAATTCCAATATCCACAATATCGGACATATATTGCGGCAAAGACAAATCACAATATGCCTGCACAATCAGCAAAAGGATAATACAGACAACAACTGCCTTATATTTCTTTAAATACTTGAATATCTTTCCCATGTATTCCACCCTTTCCTAGTTATTTTTCTTTGTTTTAGAAGTCTCATTTACCTGATGCTCCAATTCACTTTCCATGATGTCAGCCAGCTCGTTGCATAATCCAATCAATTCCCTCATTCTGTCTTCTCCCATCTCTTCCCATACGCATTTCATATATGCCATCAGCCGCTCCTTTGCACGCTGGCATTCCTCCTGTCCTTTCTCTGTTAAAAATACATATGTATTTCTTCTGTCTTTTGTGTCTATACTTCTTCCTATCAGTTGGCGTTCCTCAAGACCCCGAAGCATTCTGGAAGTCTGGGAAGATGCTATCCGAAGCTTTTCTGCAAGCTCTGACACATAGATTCCTTCCCGCTGCGGATTATCCTGCTGACACTGAAAAATCATCTGCAGCGCAAAAAACTCACTTTGTGAAACTTCCATCATGGCAGAAACCTTCACTCTGCGAATTCGATGAAAAGCATTCATCAATCTGGTGTGCATGACTTCTATACCATCTCTTTCCATAGTCTCATCCCCTTTTTCTTATCTGTTATCAACAACTATGTAAATATTTAACTATGTTATCTATTTACAACATAATATAATATGCCCCCAATGATTATTTGTCAACAGCTACAATTCTAAAATTTTTATAAATAATATTACACAAAAATAACCTCACCGTTTTATACATTATGTACAAAAAAACAGAGAATACTACAGATTTATCTCTGTTGTACTCTCTGTCCTTCTTATTCCGAAAATTATATCAATCCATAATGCTTTAAACCGTTATAGATACCATCCTCCCACAAAGCTGTGGTCACATACTCTGCCGCATCCTTTGCCTCTTGCATGCCATCTCCCATGGCTACCGAATGTGCCACATATTGTAACATGTCCAAATCATTGGTACTGTCTCCGAATGCATAGGTATCTTCATGAGCAATTCCAAGGGCTTTACACATTTCCTGTATTCCGGTTGCCTTATTAAATCCTTTGGGAACAATTTCCATAAAATCACCTTCCCGGTGAATAATTCCGTACCGCTGTGCCAATTCCTGCTCTAATTCTTCCTGGCGCTCTTTTAAATAATTCACACAGAACTTACTTACCTCTAACTGTTCCTCATTACCGCTGACCCGCAACAGGTTGTCTCCCAGAACAGTCTGCATCTGATTGTAATAGGAAAATTCCTTTTCAAAGCGTTCTTTGTCTATATATAATGCGTATCTTCCTTCCAGAATATACGCTGCCTGAAGTCCGTTTAAAAATTCACATTCCTTCTTAATCTGTTCCGGCTCAATCTTATGATAGAATTTCGTCTCTCCCCGGAATTCTCCATAGGTACCACAGCCTGCTACTACTCCGTCAAATCCAAGAGGCATTAAATCCTTATCCGGAATAAATATTCTGGTTCTTCCACTGCAGATAAATAGAAAATGTCCATTTTCCTTCAGCCGGCGAAGCGCTTCTCTTGTACTATCCGGTATCTGCTGTTCTTCATCCCAAAGAGTTCCATCAATGTCAAAAAATACTGCTTTTTTCATATGCTATCCTCTCCATCTTTCAAAGTACCTGCTTATTGTATCATACTTTTGCGAAAAAATGCTGTTTTTTAAATATACAAAGTTAAATTCCCGTCGAATCTGAAAATCTTCTATGGGTATCTCATAAATTTTTTCTGTCCTTAACTCCTCTTCCACCACTGCTTTATACAGGAAACTGATTCCACAGTCTGACATCACCAGCTTACGGATAGCTCCCATATTAGAAACCTCCAATGTTGCGGCAAACTTATCCAGAGATTGATTGTGCTCCTTTAAAAACTGTTCCAGAATCCCTCTGGTTCCGGAGCCTTTTTCCCTTATCACGAGACGTTCTTTAAATATTTCTTCCATTAGAATCGATTGCTTTGCTACATGCTTGCGGTAAAATGTTTTTCCGCACACTCCGATATATTTTTCCTGTGAAATCCTATGATAGGCATAAGCGCTCTTATCAAATCTGCCTTCGATTACCGCAAATTCTATTTCGCCATTCTCCAGCATCTGAAGTAAAGCTTCCGTATTCTGAACTGTTACGGATATATCTGTTTCCGGAAAATCCTTCAAATATTCCGGCAATACCACCGGTACTACAAATTCTCCCACTGTAAGGGTAGCTCCGAATCTTATGGTTCGCTTCTCCATCAAACTGTCCTTTAATTCTCTGCGAATCTGATATTCGTCTACGCACATAGCCGACGCCATCTGCCGCAATAGTTCTCCCTGTCTGGTAAGAAACAGCTTTTTCCCTTTGATTTCAAACAGTCTGACTCCATACACCTCCTCCAGATAATGAATCTGCTGGGTAACTGCCGGTTGTGTGATATGAAGATTTTCTGCTGTTCTGGTATAATTCAAGGTTCTGCATACATCTAAAAAGGTATAAATTCTATTATCTATCATTTCTCATTCTCTCCCTTTTATTTTATCATAACATATTTTTATGATTTTATAAATAATAATAATTTTATTTTATGTAATATTCATGATATAATGAGAAAAACTAAGAAAAGAAAATTTTAGGAGGTTACTATGACAAAGGATTATGCGGCAGAATTTCGTGAAGATTTAAAAGAATTCCATGAAATGACTCAGAAATTTTATAAAAAAGAGATTAACGTCGTCCAGTACAAGGGCTTTTCCGGTGGATTCGGCAGCTACGCACAAAGGGGCGGCGAAGCCAGTATGCTGCGTCTGCGTCTTACCGGCGGTGAAGTAAATAAGGACGAACTTTCCTTTATCGCGGACAGCATTGAAAAGTACAATATCAGTCTGGTACATCTTACTACCTGTGAAAGTATTCAGCTTCATAACCTAAATGAATTACAGGTCTGTTCCTTGATTGAAGAAGCATTTGACCACGGCATCATTACCCGTGGAGGCGGCGGAGATTTCCCGCGTAATGTCATGTGCTCTCCACTTTCCGGTGTACAAGAGGATGAGTACTTTGATGTACTTCCCTATGCAAAAGCTGCCGGAGACTATCTGCTTAGCTTTATTAAAACAGTAAAGCTTCCCCGCAAGTTAAAGGTATGCTTTTCTAACGGTAAAGATAACAGTGTTCACGCTACCTTCCGTGACCTTGGATTTATAGCGGAAAAGGATGGCACCTTTTCGGTATACAGCGCCGGAGGACTTGGCCGCAATCCACGCATGGGCGCAAAGGTAGCGGAGCAGGTAGAACCTTCTAAGATTTTATATTATATCAAGGCAATGATAGAGACCTTTACTGCCTACGGAAATTATGAGAACCGCGCTGCTGCAAGAACCCGTTTTATGCAGGAAACCCTTGGTACGGAAGGCTATATCAAGGCTTATCAGGAAAAACTGGAACAGATTCTGGCATCAGAAGAACTGGATTTGGAAATTACCCCTTCTGCTATTACCAAAACAGGAACCGGCACTCTTTCCCATCCAAGAGCCATTGCCCAGAAACAACCCGGACTTTACGCAGTGTCCTATCATCCCTTAGGGGGAAGCCCTGCACCGGAATTCTTCCGTAACCTTGCCAATACCATTCAGGATATGGAAGATGTAACATTAAGAATTGCTCCGGATGAAAGCCTGTATATCATTAACCTGACTGCTTCCGAAGCAGAAGAGATTCTGGCATTGACCGATGACGGTGCCAACACTTTATTTGAGACCTCCGTTGCCTGCATCGGCGCTTCTATCTGCCAGGTGGGCGCAAGGGATTCCCAGAGTCTTTTAGATGCCTGCATCAAACGTGTACGTCAGGAAAACTTCAAGGATGGTGTGCTTCCTAAGATTCACATTTCCGGATGTCCTTCTTCTTGTTCTGCCCATCAGATTGGCGCTCTTGGCTTCCGTGGCGGTGTAAAACAGACACCTGATGGTCCAAAGCCTGCCTTTGCCGTATACGAAAAAGGCTGTGAAGCTCTTGGAAAAGAAGCCTTCGGTACAGACCTTGGGGTGATGCTGCAGGATGAGATTCCGGAATTTTTTGCAGAGCTTGGTACTGCCATTACGGCTGCCGGAACCACTTATGATGCTTTTGTGGAACATAATCGGGACGCATTTATGGCTATCGTGGAAAAATATATCTAATCCTTTTATTCGGTAACTTAAAAACAAATTAGAACAAAGAGTCCGCTCGTCGGACTCTTTCGCACCCGAGCGATGTCGTTTACGACTAGTTTCTTCTCCGCGAGGTGTGCATCCTGAGCGAAGCGTTTTTTACCCAGTCATTGCTTCTAGTCCGACAAAAATAATGAAACTTTCTACTATCTGCCAATAGGTTATCTTTTTCTTCTTGTCCCCACCTCGTAAAATTTTTATTAAAATAGCATATAGTAATATAATAATTACTTCTTTTTTTAAGAAATACTCCATAAATTAACTCCTTACTCTTCCTCTGTTTCTTCTGTCAATCTTCGCATGAACCACCAGAATGTTATGTAAAATATTATATAGAACCAGACATTTCCATCTAGGATTTTCATTTCAATTTTTTCCATTCATCATATAATTTCTGGTCTAACTCTGCCATCGCCAGATAGTTTGCCACTTTCATGCTATATTGTACTCGTAAGCTAGCAGAACTTCTTCCTTGTATTTCAACTTAGACATCTGACGGTAGATTTCCTCTATTCCTGTTTCTGTCTTCTGCCTTTGTCTTTTCATTTCCCTGCGTATTTCCTCACCAAATTCTATTTTCTGTCTTCGAAATTTACTTAGTATATCCTGCTTTTCACAAATGAGCTGTTGAATTCTGCCATCTTTCGGTGTACATATTTTTTGCATTTGCATCAGAATCGTATGTGATCGGCTGATTATCATATCTTCCTCCGCCTCTTCCCGCAAAACCCGTTTTGTATTATATTCAAATTCTTCCTGCTCTTTTTCTAACGTTCTTAATTGGTCCCGTAACTCTTCCTTTTTTCTTTCCTTTATATATTCCATTTCTTTATAAAATGTAATTAAACAGCCAAAAAAAGTGCATGGTCCATGATTTCTCATTTTCCATGCACTTTTGCAACATTTCTAAACTTATGTACAACTTCAGCCCCAAGGGGTTCTCCTAGTAATTCTCTTCCTTCAACTGGAAATAAGCCTGTGGGTGTTTACATACCGGACAGACCTCCGGTGCCTTTTTTCCGACACAGATATGACCACAGTTGGTACACTGCCAAATCATCTCTCCATCTCTGGAAAATACCAGACCTTCCTGAACATTTTCCAGTAATTTGCGATATCTTGCTTCGTGTTCCTTCTCTACTGCCGCTACACCCTCAAAAGCAATCGCAATTTCTTCGAATCCTTCTTCTCTTGCTTCCTTGGCAAAGGTCGCATACATATCTGTCCATTCGTAATGCTCACCATTAGCAGCCTCTTCTAAATTCTCCGGCGTGCTCTTAATTGCTCCACCGTTTAACAGCTTATACCACATCTTTGCGTGTTCTTTTTCATTATTTGCTGTCTCTTCAAAAATATTGGCAATTTGAACATAACCATCCTTTTTGGCCTTGCTTGCAAAATAAGTATACTTATTTCTTGCCTCGGATTCCCCTGCAAACGCAGTTCGTAAATTTGCTTCTGTTTTGCTGCCTTTTAATTCCATAAAACCTTCCTCCTTTTACATGAAAAAATGGTTTAATATCAGTAACTTATACTAATATTAAACCATTTTCTAGTTTTTTCGTCAATAAATCCTGCAAACTTTCGCATTATCTTGACAACATTTTTTATACTGCTATACGTTCAACCGCCTTATGCACTTAGATTGGTATATCCCATCAGACTTGCATCTACTTCACGCGCTACCTCTCGACCTTCGTGAATTGCCCATACGACCAGAGACTGTCCTCTGTGCATATCGCCTGCGGTAAATACATTCTTTACATTGGTCTCGTACTGTTCCTTTGCAGTTTCTACGTTGGTTCTTTCATTGAGCTTCACACCAAACGCATCTGCAATATATTTCTCAGTTCCTAAGAATCCTGCCGCAATCAGTACCATATCTGCTTCCATTTTAGATTCAGAGCCAGGTACTTCTACCATCATCATACGTCCGGTCTTTTCATCCTTCTTGCTTTCTAATTTTACTGTCACAAGACCGCTTAAGTTACCGTTCTTATCCTTTAAGAATTCCTTCACGGTTGTCTGGTAGATTCTTGGGTCATTTCCAAATACCGCAATGGCTTCTTCCTGACCGTAATCTGTCTTGCAGACCTTCGGCCACTCCGGCCATGGATTGTTTTCCGCACGGGTATCCGGTGCCTTTGGCATCATTTCTAACTGTACCACAGATGCTGCTCCGTGACGGATAGATGTTCCAACACAGTCATTTCCGGTATCACCACCGCCAATAATTACCACCTTCTTGCCTTTAGCAGAAATGTACTTGTTATCCTTAAGGTCAGAATCCAGCAAGCTCTTTGTAGTTGCTGACAAAAAGTCGACTGCAAAATAAATTCCCTTCGCATCTCTTCCCGGTGCCTTGATGTCTCTTGGATTCTTTGCACCACATGCTAAAATCACACGGTCATAATCCTTTAACAGCTTTGCTGCCTTAATATCTTTTCCTACATTTACACCGGTAATGAATTCAATGCCTTCTTCCTTCATTACGTTAATCTTACGGTCAATAACCTGTTTTTCTAACTTCATATTCGGTATACCGTACATCAAAAGTCCACCTAAGCGGTCATCTCTTTCATATACGGTTACGGAATGTCCACGCTTATTGAGCTGGTCTGCTGCTGCAAGTCCTGCCGGACCGGAACCGATAACGGCTACCTTTTTGCCGGTTCTTACCTTGGGCGGTTTTGCTGCTGCATATCCTTGCTCGTAAGCATTTTCAATGATTCCGTACTCATTTTCCTTTACAGAAACAGAATCTCCGTAATGTCCGCAGGTGCAGGCTGCTTCACAAAGTGCCGGGCATACTCTTGAAGTAAATTCCGGGAAATTGTTTGTCTTTTTCAAACGATTATATGCCTGCTCCCAGTTTCCTGTGTATACCAGATCATTCCATTCCGGTACCAGATTGTGCAGCGGGCAGCCGGAGGTCATTCCCATAATCTCCATGCCTGCCTGACAGAAGGGGACACCGCACGCCATACAACGTGCGCCCTGCTTCTGCTGTTCTTCCTTTGACAGAGGGGTATGGAACTCGTTAAAGTTCTTGATACGCTCTTTTGGTGCTACCGCCTCTGCTGTCTGTCTGTTATATTCCATAAATCCTGTTGGTTTTCCCATTTTGCGTTCCCTCCTTAATTCTTTGTATTAGCGTAAAACGCTTCAATCTGTGCCTGTTCAGAACTTAATCCTTTTTCTTCCATCTGAACAATCGCCATCATCATTCGGTTATAATCGTAAGGTACAATTTTCTTAAACTTCGGCAGATATTCACTGAAGTTATCAAGAATCTCTTTTCCCTTAACGGAATTGGTCAAGGATACATGCTCCTTAATCATATCTTTTAATTCCATAACATCATACTTGGATGTGATTTCTTCGGAAAATACCATTTCCTTATTAATCCTGGTGTACAGATCGTTATCCTCATCCAGTACATAAGCGATACCACCGCTCATACCTGCTGCAAAGTTCTTTCCTGTTTTTCCAAGAACTACGACGCGACCGCCGGTCATGTATTCACAGCCATGGTCACCAACACCTTCTACAACTGCATTGGCTCCGGAGTTACGTACACAGAAACGTTCACCGGCTACACCGTTAATAAACGCTTTACCGCTGGTTGCTCCATACATTGCAACGTTACCGATAATGATATTCTCATCCTGCTTATATTTTACTCCGGTTGGCGGATATACCACCAGCTTACCGCCGGAAAGACCTTTTCCAAAGTAGTCATTGCTGTCTCCTACCAGTTCCAGGGTAAGTCCCTTTGGAATAAAGGCGCCAAAGCTCTGTCCACCTGCTCCGGTACATTTTACAATAAAGGTATCTTCCTCTAAGGTATCATCATATTTCTTTGTAATTTCAGAACCGAAAATCGTACCAAAGGAACGGTCCGTATTGGTTACTTCCACATCAATACTGCGTCTCTGTCCACTTTCCAATGCAGTTCTTAACTGCTTTAAGAGTACCGTTTCGTCCTTTGTCTTTTCCAGTTCAAAGTCATACACCTGTCTTGGGTCAAAGATTACCTTTTCCTTCGGTCCTGCAAACGGATTATTGATGATTCTGGATAAATCCAGTTCCTTTTCCCGTTCGTTCAAGTCTTCCCGAACCTTTAATAAATCGCCTCTTCCTACCAGTTCATCTACGGTACGAACACCCAGTCTTGCCATGTATTCTCTTAAATCCTCTGCAATGAACTTCATGAAGTTGATTACATATTCCGGTTTTCCGCTGAAACGCTTTCTCAGCTCCGGATTCTGTGTCGCAATACCTGCAGGACAGGTATCCAGGTTACAAACACGCATCATAACACAGCCTAATGTTACCAATGGAGCGGTTGCAAATCCAAATTCCTCGGCACCTAACATTGCCGCAACTGCTACATCACGTCCGGTCATAAGCTTACCGTCTGTCTCGATTCTTACCTTATTACGCAGACCGTTCATAATCAAAGTCTGATGAGTTTCGGAAAGTCCTAACTCCCATGGAAGTCCTGCGTTGTGGATAGAACTGCTTGGTGCAGCACCGGTTCCTCCGTCATATCCGGAAATCAATACGACCTGTGCACCTGCCTTTGCAACACCTGCCGCTACCGTACCTACTCCTGCCTCGGATACCAGTTTTACAGAAATTCTGGCATCTTTGTTGGAATTCTTCAAGTCATAAATCAACTGTTCCAGGTCTTCGATGGAATAGATGTCATGGTGTGGCGGCGGTGAAATCAATGACACACCCGGAGTAGAAAGTCTGGTCTTTGCAATCCACGGATATACTTTCTTTCCAGGAAGATGTCCACCTTCACCAGGTTTTGCTCCCTGTGCCATTTTAATCTGGATTTCCTTTGCACTTACCAGATAACGGCTTGTAACTCCGAATCGACCGGAAGCCACCTGCTTAATCGCAGAGCAACGGTTCAGTCCGTCTTTTCCAACAGTAAGACGTTCCGGACTTTCTCCACCTTCACCACTGTTTGACTTACCATGAAGGGTATTCATGGCAATCGCCAGTGTCTCATGCGCTTCCTGAGAAATGGAACCGTAGGACATTGCTCCGGTCTTGAAACGTGTCACAATGGAATCCACACTTTCTACTTCTTCGATTGGAATTCCTTTCTTCGGGAAGTTAAAGTCTAACATACCACGGATATTGGCATTCTTTTCTTCTTCATTGACTGCATCTGCATACTGTTTGAACAGTTCGTAGTCGCCGCGCTTGGTTGCCTCCTGCAGTAAATGAATGGTCTTCGGATTATACAGATGGCTATCCGCTCCGCTTCTCATCTTATGACGTCCACGGCTTTCCAGTGTCAGGTCTGTCTCTAATCCAAGTGGGTCATAGGCACTGGAATGTAATGCATTGACATCGTTTTCAATATCCTTTATGGTGATTCCACCGATACGGCTTACGGTATCGGTAAAGTATTTGTTAATTACATCCGAGTCGATTCCAATAGCTTCAAAAATCTTAGAACCCTGATAGGACTGGATGGTGGAAATACCCATCTTTGCTGCAATCTTAACAATTCCGTGAAGAATTGCATTGTTGTAATCTGCAATGGCTGCATAATAATCCTTGTCCAGCATATGCTCATCAATCAACTGTTTTACCGTATCCTGTGCCAGATATGGATTGATTGCACAGGCACCATATCCTAACAGTGTTGCAAAGTGATGTACCTCTCTTGGCTCACCGGATTCCAGAATCATTGCTACCGCTGTTCTCTTCTTTGTCTTAATCAGATGCTGCTGTAATGCAGATACTGCTAATAAGGAAGGAATTGGTACATGATTCTCATCTACACCACGGTCAGACAGGATTAAAATATTGGCACCTTCACGATATGCACGGTCTGCTTCTACATATAAATGCTCGATGGCTTTTTCCAGGCTTGTGTTCTTATAATATATAATAGGAAGCTCTACTACCTTAAAGCCTTCTACCTTCATATTTTTAATCTTCATCAAATCCGTGTTGGTCAGAATCGGATTATTTACCTTTAATACCTGACAGTTGATTGCCTTTTCCTCTAAAAGGTTGCCATCTTCTCCAATGTATACGGTGGTAGAAGTTACCACTTCCTCACGAATAGAGTCGATTGGCGGATTGGTTACCTGAGCAAATAACTGTTTAAAGTAGTTAAATAATGGCTGATGGTCTCCTGCCAGTGCTGCTAACGGAGTATCGATACCCATAGCCGCAGTGCTCTCTCCACCATTTTGCGCCATTGGTAAAATTGCTTCTTTCAAAGACTCATAGGTATATCCGAATGCCTTCTGCATTCTCTGACGTTCTTCCTGTGTATACTCCGGTACACGCTGGTTCGGAATCTTTAAGTCTGACAGCTTAATCAGATTACGGTCTAACCATTCACCATAAGGCTGTCTGCCGGCATATCTTTCCTTTAATTCATCATCGTCAATCACTCTTCCCTGAACGGTATCTACCAGAAGCATTTTACCCGGACGAAGACGTTCCTTTGCCACAATCTTAGTCGGGTCAATATCTAACACACCAACCTCAGAAGAAAGAATCAGGTAATCATCATTGGTGATATAATAACGGGAAGGACGTAATCCGTTACGGTCTAATACCGCACCCATCAGGTCACCGTCACTGAATACGATGGAAGCAGGTCCATCCCATGGCTCCATCATGGTAGCGTAATACTGATAGAAGTCTTTCTTCTTCTGGCTCATGATACCATTGTTTGCCCAAGGTTCCGGAATGGTAATCATGACTGCCAACGGCAATTCCATACCACTCATTACTAAAAATTCTAATGTATTATCTAACATGGCAGAGTCAGAACCTTCGGTATTTACTACCGGAAGCACTTTCTGAAGTTCCCCTTTGAGATGTTCAGACTCCATGGTCTCTTCACGCGCCAGCATCTTATCTGCATTGCCTCGGATGGTATTAATCTCTCCGTTATGTACAATGAAACGGTTCGGATGAGCACGTTCCCAGCTTGGGTTTGTGTTGGTAGAGAATCTGGAGTGTACCGTTGCGATTGCAGATACATAATCCTTATCCTGTAAGTCTGCAAAGAACAGACGTAACTGCTCTACTAAGAACATTCCCTTATATACAATGGTTCTGCTGGATAAAGATACCACATAAGTATCATCATTTGACTGTTCAAAGACACGGCGTGCTACATACAGCTTCCGGTCGAAATCCAGTCCTTTCTTTACGTTCTTCGGACGTTTCACAAAGCCCTGCATAATATAAGGCATACAGTCAACTGCTTTCTGTCCCAGCTTAGTAGGATCAATCGGTACTTCTCTCCATCCTAAGAATTCCATGCCTTCCTTTTCGACGATAACCTCAAACATCTTCTTTGCCTGATTGCGTTTCAGTTCATCCTGCGGAAAGAAGAACATTCCGATACCATAATCACGTTCTTCTCCTATTTCAATTCCGGCTGCCTTCGCTGCCTTTAAGAAAAACTTATGAGAAATCTGTAACAGGATACCTACACCGTCTCCTGTCTTTCCTTCTGCATCCTTACCTGCTCTATGTTTCAGGTTCTCAACAATTTTTAATGCATTTTCTACTGTTTCATGGGTTTTGATACCCTTAATGTTTACAACAGCTCCGATACCACAGTTATCATGTTCAAACCGAGGGTCATACATACCTACTGCTGTTCTGTCCTTTTCCTGCATCCTCTCATCCTTTCCTCTTAATCTCTTGTTGATAAATAACATCACGTTGAAATAAATATACACCTATTTTCCCGTCTTGTAAACAACTTTTTTTGCTTTATTTTCAGATAATTTGAATATTTACACTTTTAAATAGAATTTTCTGTTTATTATGCTTATTTTTCTTGTCAAAAATAGCTTGGAGAAACAATTCCATCTGGTTTTCCAAAAAACTTTTTGAAATTATTTTTCACCAAGCTTATTTTTTTCTTGATTATATTAAATTGTTTTTAAATTGTTTTATACTTCTTTTGTGTTATTTTTACTTCGTTTCCAGTTAATTCCAAGTAGAATTACTGCTGCAACGACAAAAATAATCGTTGACACAATAAATGCTGTTTTACTTTTTTCCATCCAGTCAAATATTGGTGTTTCTACCCGAAGAACGGACACCAGATTCGCGCCAATATGTGCTATCACTGCTCCAAACAGATGTCCCGATGTCTCTACGAACCATGACAACATAATTCCGAGAATGGTTGCATACACGAATTGAACCAAATTCATATGCATCACACCAAAAATCAATGCTGTAAATATCACGGTCAAAATGTGGTTATTGCGATTTCGTTTCTTCTTGACTTCTGTATCTGCCACCTTATATGGAACCATAATATCATAAAGTCTTCCATATATCACGCTCCGGTAAAGCATTTCCTCCAAAATAGGAGTAAGCAGACAGGCTCCCAGCAACTCGAACAGAACACTTCCGGCAAAGAAATTCCGTTCTACCTCCTGGTATCCTTCTGAGATTTTCTCTAAAACAGTCATTGCCATAAGATTATTTAATGCAATTCCTGTTACTGCTCCGGTCAGAAACATCAGCACTCCGTCTAACAGCTTCTCATTTTTGTCTTTCTGTTCAAAAATTTCAGAAAGATGCTGCTGGCATGTAGTGGGCTCCAGCCTGTCCTTCCGGTAAAAGGAATAAATAAACGGAATCGTTACTGCTGTTGCAATGGTCTGTATTGCCATATACTGTTCCTGCGGGTCTACCCCCAGCTTAACTGCAATGGCGGTAAACAGGCTCATAGCTACGGAAATTATCACGTAATAGACTAACAGTGGGTACACCACCCCCGCTGATTTGAATAAATCCCCGTACATTGTTTTTTTCTGATTCATGTTGTCTCCTTACTCTACGCATAAAATGCTATTTCTTTATTTTTTTCCAGCACCTCTAGTCCGCTGGTCTCATCCTCAATCTGCTGTTCTATCTGTTTTAGTCTGTTATGCTGGGCAATCGCACGCATAATACGATTGATATCTTCCGGTGAGAACATAGTGATTGCCTTAGACAGACTATCCAGCTCGTCCAGATTCACCTTAAGATAACCGCCATCTGATAACTGTACGGTAAGGACATTGTCCGGGTCTGTGGTCACATCTCCTAAACAAATAGAATTCGTTTTCTCATCTGCCACAAAAATCACACCATTGTACTCTATGACGCCATCCTTATCATTATCCAGGATAGAATACGGTGTTTTTCCACGTGCTCCCACAAGTGCCTCTGTGGCAAGCTTTTGAATGGTTTCTTCGGAAATAAAATCTTCTATGGAATCCTCTACATCCGGCTTTTCTTCTTCTGACTGTTCTGTAGAAAACATACTTTCATTCAGGCGTTGAAACCGCATACTATATAAGGCGCCGCCCATCATGACATTTTGCTCATATTCTAAGTCCTGACTGCTCCGCTGCTTACTGATATATTCTTCGGTCTGCTTTTTCCGCTTTTCCAACGCTTCTTTTTCACGCTCTTTTAAGTCTTCCTTATAATCTTCTAATGCATTGTCAACCTTACTTAAGAGCTTCTCCCATTCTTCCTCGGAAAACTCACCAATGGTCTTTCCTTTGGTTTCGCCAGCATCCATACCAACAATACTGCTTCCGGCATTCACCTTATCTAATAACATAACGTCTCCTCCCTTGTCTTAAGACCAATTTACGCCCGCAAATTGAGTTCCTGTTTATTGTACCATATATCATAACAACATGCAAAATGGCACTTATATCTTTCCATAGAAATAAGTGCCATCCGTAGCTAATAGTTATATCGGTAATTTTTTGAAAAAAATTTATATCATTTTCCTAAATATTCCACCACTTCCCCCAGCGTGTCACAAATATGTGCACCGGCTTCCCGCATGGTATTCACGTCCGTTTCAAATCCGTATGTAATTCCAATACAGTCAATCCCCACTTCCCTTGCCCCCAGAGCGTCATACTTCGTATCCCCTACCAGCACTACTTCCGGCTTCTCTTCCTCACTGACACCAAATCTATGCAGTACATCTGCAAGAACAGCCGCCTTAGAACCTGCCTTTCCATCCGAAATTGCACCGCCAATCACTTCAAAATACCCGTCAATTCCAAAGTGTTTCATCAAAAGAGAACAGAACTTTTCCGGTTTAGAGGAAGCTACTCCGATACGATACCCTTTTCGAGAGAGACATTCCAATGTTTCTGTTACCTCCGGATATAGCTCACACTCCCAAATGCCAATATCTTCATATCTTTCCCGGTAAAAGACAACTGCCTTCCATGCATCTTCTTCCGAAAAATCATATTCCCGCTGAAAGGATGCTTCCAGCGGGGGTCCAATAAAACGTTCCAGCTTCTTTTGGTCTGTCTCTTCTATTCCAAACTTCTCCAATGCATATCTGACACACTTCGTAATCCCCTCACCGGTATTTACCAGCGTGCCATCCAGGTCAAATAATACAATCTTCTTTTTCATCATTTCCTCCTCATCTATATATCTGCTTGTATAATCCTGTCTCTTATCAACATTGTACCAGGGGCGCTGTTTTCCCGCTCCATCACTGAATTTTTTCCAGTAATTTCTTGCGTTTATCATCAAAAAGCAGCTCCTTATTATACTGATAATACCGTTCACAGTTACATTCCTGCAAAAACGCCACACTATCGGCATTAGAATTCAGTTCCGTAATGAATATCACCATTTCCTGACTGTTTCCAAAGGCTCCTTCCATAAAGTCAAAGGCATATTCCAGTTTCTGTTCTGCTTCCTGCTGCATTTTTTCATACTGCTGATTTTCCTGTTCAAATAATTCTTTTGCCTTTGCAAAACATGCATCGGCATCCTGAACAGACAATAGCTTCTGCTCCTGCAATATCTTTTCTAACGTACGAATCACTTGGCGATAACGGTAGTCTTCCTCTCTTGTTAAAAGTTCTGCTTTTTTCTTCTGCTTATGTTCCACCGCCGCTTTCTGACAGATAGTAAAAAATAACTGCTGTCCATTCAGCCCGGCGTTTCCATCACTGCCGCCTGCTTCCATGCCGTTCTCTGCTCCATCACTGCCGCCTACTTCCATGCCGTTCTCTGCTCCATCACTGCCGCCTGCTTCCATGCCGTTCTCTGCTCCATCACTGCCGCCTACTTCCATGCCGTTCTCTGCTCCATCACTACCCCCTGCTTCTCCACTGCCTTCCGCAAATAATTTATACTCTAACAAGTAGGACTGCAGCAGTTCCATATAGCTTTCTTTGCGTACTGCATTTTTCAACGCTTCATTTACTTTCGACAGAATCAGCCCTACTACGCTCAGCTTCTCATCAAAAGAAGCATGAGATATTTTTTTGAGCAGTATTTCGTCCAGTTTTCCCTGAAAAATCTCTTCTATCTGATAGTCTGTCTGATATTTATAGTAGAGCTCCAAATAGTTGGCAAAGTCTTTTGCAATCTTAGGAAACTGAATATACTGTTCCACCACTTCACGGTCTATGGGCTTTTCCAGCTTTTCATAGACCTGAATCATATTGGACAAGTCTTCCCAGCCACGGGGCGTTGCAAAATGCATCCCATCTACGGTATTCTCCATCTGGTAAAAGTTCTGTTTTCTGGTATTCAGATAGGAAATGACAGCACTATGCAGTTGATTGGTGTATGCATATTCTTTCCAGACACCAAAATCTGCCTCTACCTCAATTTTTTTCACACGGTCCATGGTAACTACGTCAAACTCCCGCACAGATTTGTTGTACTCCGGCGGGTTTCCTGCTGCCACAATGACCCAGCCTTCGGGAATCCTGTGGTTTCCAAAGGACTTGCACTGCAAGAACTGCAGCATGGCAGGAGCTAACGTCTCGGAAACACAGTTAATCTCGTCAATAAAAAGAATGCCCTCTGCTAATCCGGTCTGCTCCATTTTTTCATAGATAGAACCTACGATTTCACTCATGGTATACTCTGTCACTGCATACTCTTTCTCTCCATATTGCTTCTTAGAAATAAAAGGAAGCCCAATAGCGCTCTGGCGGGTGTGGTGCGTAATGGTATAAGCCACCAGTCCGATGCCGCACTCCTTTGCAATCTGCTCCATAATCTGCGTTTTTCCAATTCCCGGAGAACCCAGCAAAAACACGGGGCGTTGCCGAACAGACGGTATCTGATAATTTCCAAACTCATCCTTCAGCAAATATGCCGAAATCGTATTCTTTATCTCTTCCTTGGTTCGTTTTATGTTCATATTTTCTGCCTTTCTTTTCCACTTCTATGTCATTCTTAATGCTCCATCAGCTATACTGCTTTTCCCAACTCTTCTTCCCCCAATATCAGCTTTATCGCCCAAGGCGGTACATCCACGTCTAAATAATCCTCTTTGAAAAATACAAATGCCACATCATATAAGGGCTTTTTCAAGGGAAATGTTCCATACCCGTCCGTAAAATAAATGAGCCCCCGAAGCTTCTGAAATGCTTTTTCTGCCAACAGCCGGTTGACATATTCAAATGCCGGGCGAAAATCTGTTCCGCCCATGCCCTTTACTTCAAAATGTTCCATATATTCTCTTAACTGCTGCAGTTTTTCAATTACCACGTCAGACTGCACCCGCTCATCACATTGGATAATATGAATCCGAAATCGCCGATAAAAGGACTCTGCCTGACTTAAAATGCTGTAGGTCTCCTCTAAGAACTTCTGCACCAAATCTGCCTTGCAGGACATGGAAGTATCTATTACAATCACAAAGTCTTCGATTTTCTTTACTTCCTTTGTCTCCTGTGGCTCAATCAAAGGCATGTTTCCATACATCTCCATGCCGTAATTATAGAAAATATAATCAAAACTGTCCATATCTACCTGCATTTCTTCCTTCAGAACACAGAATTTTTTCAAAAAAGTCCGGTAATCGTACCGTTCCCGATTTTCTACCTTCAACTGCTCCACCAGACTTTTGGAATCCTCTGCCGCCTCTTTGGAAAAGGTCTCAAGCTCTGTTTCCATCTTATCCCGGATATCCTTCCACTGGTTCTGCTGTTCCATCGGCGCATTGGGGGCCTTTTCCTGTCTTTGCCACAAATCATGGTCATCCACCAGAAATTCCAGCATGAGCCTTGCCTGTGCCCGCGGGTCCATGGGATTTTGCTCTAATACATGAAACACTGCTTCTGCATTAATGACCGGCATTTTCTCTAATAGATTCTGATACACCAGCTTACGATAAGGCTTGGAAGGACTGCGCAGACAACGGTAATATAAATGGTCCATGATGTGTTCCACTGTAATGTCACATGCCAGATTCCATAAAGTCTCTTTTTCCTTTTCCACCGGATGCCATAAGTGTCCGAACAGACAGTGCAGCACACTGTGAAGGTAACAACGGTTAATGGTCTGATTGCCGATTTTATACTGTTCTATCAAATATTCGGGATTGAAATAATACCCTGCTCCATCCGTAGCAGTCCGTCCCCGTTCCATCGTAGGCTGGAAAAAGAAGGTATTCAACGCTACATCCAGAAAGCGCATATTCAAATACAGCTCGTTCCTGCTGTCCCTTAAGATTTCCTGACAAATATTCACTTTTTCCATTAACTGTTCTTCAAACATGTGAAACCTCTCTACCACTCAGCCTATTTCTATTCCATCAGACTTGCCTTATATTTACCATTCCTTTGCATTTACCATTTCTTTGCATTTACGAAACAATTCTTATAAAGAGAATTTCTTCTTACGCTCCGAAAACCGTTTGTGCTGAATATCCATCAGCATACTTAGGATTTCTGTTTCTTCCTGTTCCATGGCAGACTTTATCAAAAGTTCCATCTGCTCTTTGGTGGTAATAAATGCTTCTGCCAGCCAGCGCAGTTTCTCTCTGTCTTCTGCTTTCAGAAAAACATTTGCTGCCTGCTCCAAATGCTCTGTCAGGAAAACCGTGTATGCCCGGCTTGCTGTTCCCTCCAATTCCACAGGATATCTCAGCCTTGCTGCTGCTATCCGTATTGCATTTATTAAATCTACATTATATTTTCCTGTTTCAAATAACTTATCATATTCCGAAAAGATTACCCTGGTATCACGAAAAGCATTCCGATACTGGATTCCCATTCCATGGGTCACCGTGTTGATAATCCTTGCCGGCGTATTTTCCTCTGCCTCTTCATAAAATTCAGGATATATCAGTTCATACCTGCAATACTCTGACTGATACACCCTTACCTGCACCGCCTGTTTCAAATCCGAAAGAATTTCCCGAAGGCAGGACTTTTCTTCCGGTACCTCCTGCATTTCTAGTTCGGAAAGCCTCTCACATCCGGTAAATGCCCCAGCTCCCATAAAGGCAATGTTACTGTAAAAGGACAATTTCCGAAACTGAATACAATTATAAAAAATATATCTTCCCAACCGCCGGATGGTTTCCGGCAGATAAAGTTCTTCTAAATGTTCACCACAAATACAGGACAACCCACTGGCATTCTCTGGCTCACTGTCCATCTCTCTTGCAAAAGCATAGGCAGCAAGCTCCGTTACGGGCTGTCCTTCTATCTGCTCCGGAATTCTGACACAGCCACTTTTTCCATAGCAGCGCAGAATCCGGATTCCCTGTTCTGTTGTTTCATAAGCAAATTCTTGTTGTTCCATTTTATTCTCTGTTCTACTCTTTTCTACTCTTTTCTACTCTGTTCTACTCTTTTCCATATGCGATTGCCATCTGATGCTGTCTTGTTCTGCTTTCCTGGGCTTTTTTCTGAAAAGCAAGCTGTTGATTACGTTCCTCTAAGGAAACCTGATGTCTTTTCATCATTTCCATTTCCATTGCCAGCGAATTATTTTGGGTGCGAGGTGCACTCTCTGCCGTTTCTTTTTTCGACTCTTCTACCGGCTGTTTCTTCTGTACCTTGCGATATTCTGCTAACTGCTTCGCCGCCTGCTCATAATTAGTCTGTTGTCTTTTTCCTTTCTCAACACCATATACCCGTATTTCTTTCTCTTGCCGCTCCTTTACGGGAGCCACGACAAAATAGAATTCTCTCATACCTATTCCTCCTTTCTGAGGTGGAATCTGTATCATTAGTTCTTCTTATCTATTTTATCGGTTAATTTCGTATTTTATTTTAGTATTTTCTGTTAATTTATCTTTTTTCTTTTAATTCTTCCAACATTTTTCTTACCGTCTTTCCAAGTACGGGATGACGATACCAGGCTGCCAGCTCTGCCAAAGGCTGTAAGACAAATTCACGGTTCTGCATATCCGGATGTGGAATGGTAAGACGTTCTGTATCGAGTACCAGGTCATCATAAAAAATAATATCCAAATCCAGTGTACGCGGTCCCCAGTGAACCTTACGTTCTCGTTTGGCAGATGCTTCTATTTCATTTAATTTTTCCAATAATTCCAGCGGCGTAAACAAGGTTTTTATCTGAAGCATTCCATTTAAGAATTCCGGCTGTTCTGTCACACCGTAAGGCTCTGTCACAATCAGTTCCGACTCCTTTTCCACCACACATTCTTCACATGCTTTCAATGCTTCGATTCCTTGGCGGATATAAGCTCCACGCTCCCCCAGATTGGAACCGGTGGCAATAAATGCCCGGTGCCAGCCACGGCTGATTTCTACGGATACAGATTCTAAGGGAAGTCCAATGGGCGCCCAGGGCTTTTGAATCTCTAAATCAATCCACTCTAAATGCTCAAACTGAAGCAGTAATGATTTCGCCATCTGCTCTGCTGCTGATTCAATCAACTGAAAGGTATGTTCCATCATATACTTTGTCATAAAATGAGAGACTTCACCATAGTGAATGGATTTTGTCAGGTCATCTGTCTTTCCTGCTTCTCTGGTACTGGTATACAATACTGCATTAATTAAGAACTTCTGTCCCAGCTTATTTTCCTCCGGAAATACACCGTGCTTTCCGAACACTTCCAGATTCTTAATGTGAATCTTGTCCCATGCTTCTCGTTTCACTATTTCCATCCCTCCCGGATAGCCTCAGCCATCTGAATTGTTCTCTTATTTTCCTTCACATCATGAACCCGCACGAAAGAACATTTCTTCATAACTGCCAGCACTGTTGTCACAAGAGTTCCCTCCACCCGCTCTGTTACGGGTAAGTCTAGCGTCAGACCGATTACAGACTTTCTCGATGTCCCAAGCAGCAACGGATAGCCCAGTTCGTCCAGTTCTTCTAACTTATAAATTGCTTCCAGATTATTCTCATAGGTCTTTCCAAAGCCTACACCAGGGTCTAACATTATCTTATCCTTTGAAATACCTGCTTGCTTCGCCAGAGCAATGGTTTCTCGTAAATCCTGTTTCATCTCTTCCATAAAGTTCTGGTAATCATGATTATCCCGATTATGCATCAAACAACATACCGTACCGGACGCAGCAATGACTTCTGCTATCTTCTTATCATACTTAAGTCCCCAGATATCATTTATCAGGTCTGCCCCTGCCTCTACTGCTGCCTGTGCCACCTTCGCCTTGTAGGTATCAATAGATACAGGAATATCAAATTTAGATTTAATTTTTTCTACAATCGGTGCTGTACGCTGTATTTCTTCCTCTTCGGTAATTTGAATATGTCCCGGTCTTGTAGACTCTCCGCCAACATCGATAATATCTGCTCCCTCTTCTATCATCTGTTCCACATGCGCCAAAGCTGCATCCATTTCATGGAACTTCCCGCCATCCGAAAAGGAATCCGGGGTTACAT
This sequence comes from uncultured Eubacteriales bacterium, assembly GCA_949292785.1. Classification (GTDB taxonomy): domain Bacteria; phylum Bacillota; class Clostridia; order Lachnospirales; family Lachnospiraceae; genus Petralouisia. The sequence continues at coordinate 75,352 of CASFBK010000007.1, read as the reverse complement.
TCAGTATTCCCATAATATAGGTATGCTTATCCGTTTCAAACTCTCTATTTCCAATTTTCATTTTCTGCCTCCGTTAATATAGAATCGTCTTATTCTTTCGTTCTTCCCTCCACTTACATGCTCCGCTGGCTTTACAGAAGAAACAATTTCTGGATAGGGAATCTGCCTTTTTTATTCTATTTATAAAATCATCATTTAACTTTTCTTTATTTCGATGTTCTCCAATGGCAGTCAAAATTGCAGCACCTTTCTCTTTCGGATACCCAATCTGTCTTAAAAAATCTTCTGCCACCTTTTTTCCTGCCTCATGATGAGGGATGCCCTCCCGATATTCTAAGCTTCTTCCCATATCGTGAAGCAATGCTGTCAGATAAATCTCTTCCTTCTCGTAGGGCAGTTTTTCTTCTAATACCTGTACCCAGGCAATTCTCGCCACGTCTAACACATGATTCAGCCCATGACGACAGAATCTACGCTCCGTCTCTAATTCTTCTAACTGCTCCATCTGTTTCAGATAATCCGTTTCCTGAATCAGTCTTCTCACATACTCCATTTTATCTCTCCATTTATCGCCCTAACATATGCCAGAATGTTGCCTGCAGCTTCTCCTCCTCTGCAAACACGCCTCTTGTCACACAGGTGACGGTCTGGGCGCCGGGTTTTTTAATTCCCCGCATGGTCATACACATATGCTCTGCTTCAATCACTACCATAGCGCCAAGAGGCTTTAAATATTCCATCAACGCATCCGCTATCTGAGCCGTCAGCTGTTCCTGCAGCTGCGGCCGTTTTGCATAGACCTCTACTGTTCTTGCCAGCTTGCTCAAGCCTACCACTTTCCCATTCGGTATGTACGCAACATGTGCCTTTCCGTAAAAGGGAAGTAAATGGTGTTCACAGGTAGAATAGAACACAATATCCTTTTCCAAGACCATACTGTTGTCCTTAACGGAAAACGTTTTGGAAAGATGTTCCTCCGGCGTCTGCTCCAGTCCTCCGAAAATCTCTTCATACATCCGGGCAATCCGCTTGGGTGTCTCTACCAGTCCTTCTCTGTTTACATCTTCTCCAATTCCTTCCAGAAGAAGTTTTACGCCTGCTTCAATTTTTTCTTTATCTATCATGTATTTTTATCTCCTTAAGAGCATTTTTTATTTCTCCAAGATAGGACAGAGAACCAAACGCAAGTACCATTCCCTGTTCTCTATCTGCTGCTTCCAGTGCCAGCTTTACCGCTTCTTCTATCTTTGGAACAAAGGTAACCTCCCTGTGATACTTCCGCGCCTCTTTTGCTAAATCCTCGCCTGCCATTGCCCGGGGATTGTGGGGTGTTATGGTAAATACCTTTTCCGCCAGAGGAAGCATGCATCTTAACATTTTTTCATGCTCTTTATCTGCAAGTACTCCTATTATATATATAATTTTGCATTTTGTAAAACCCATTTCGAGAGTTTCCCGCAGTTCCTGCGCTGCTGCCTCGTTATGTGCACCGTCGATAACGAAGAAAGGCTTTTCCCATAGACAGGAAAACCGTCCTTCCCACTCTGCCTGCTCTAGCCCCTGTTTTAACTGTTCCCGGGAAATCGCATAGCCCTGCTTCACAAGCTGATGAATGGTCTCTATGGCACAAAGTGCATTCTGCACCTGGTATTTTCCCATCATTTTCAGCTTCATCTCACCTAACGCTGTATGGTAAAAACACAGCCTGTTTTCTGCAATATGTACATCTTCCACCTGTTGGGCACAGGTATACACCACCGATGCATTCCGTTCCCTGCACACCTCATCTATTACCTTTCGCACCTCTTGTGCCGGAGCGCCTGCTACAACCTTACCGTCTTCCTTGATAATTCCTGCCTTAACCCTTGCAATCTCTTCTAACGTATCTCCTAAAAATCCCATGTGGTCCCGGCTGACAGAAGTCAATACGCTGACCAAAGACTTCCTTATTATATTAGTCGCATCTGTCGCCCCTCCCATTCCGGTTTCTAAAATAACAATCTCACAGTTCTTTTGATAAAAATATAAAAACGCTGCTGCCGTCTCCACCTCAAACACCGTCGGCTGGTTAAGTCCCCGCCCTGTCATCCGGTCACAGGCTGCCTTCACCTGGCTGATAACTTCTGTAAATTCCTTTTTCCTGATACTTTCCCCATTGACTCGATAACATTCCTCCGACCGAAACACTGCCGGAGAGGTATATTTTCCCACTCTTATGCCTGCTTCCATTAAAACAGCTTCCAACATGGCACAGACAGAACCTTTTCCATTGGTTCCTGCAACATGTATCACATGCAGTTCCTCCTGAATGTCCCCAAGCTCGCTCATCAATTCCCGAATATTTTCCAAGCCCAGTATACTTCCGGACTTTTGAATCTCCATAATATAGTCTTCTGTCTCTTTCTCGCTCAATATCTGGTATTTTTCCATTTTTTTACATGCCCTTTACTTATCATTTTCACCAATTTTTAAAGACTTTCTTAATTTTTATTATAATAAACGTAAATTTTGCCTCAACCTAGTTGACTTTTCCCCCATTTTGAGCTAATCTTTGCTATAGCAAACATAGTTATTCATAGTTTGTTCACAGTTAGTTCACATTTCATTTTTACACATATAATAATAATAGAGGATGGAGAAGATATGTACAATAGTATAAAAGAAACTTTACACAATTTTTGCACAAAATACAAGTCCTGGAAAGAGAAACGGGCTGCAAGAGAACGAAAACATCTGTTGAAGCCCCAGCAGCGTGAAAAGCTGGTTTACATATTAAACCGCTATTCCTTGGTTTTTCATTACCTTTTAGCATGCCTTGTATGCTTTTTTATTGAAGTGATTTCCAGACATTCTTTCGGAAATGCATTTTCATTTATGTTCGACAGAAGTCTTGTATTCTTATACAACTCTCTGATTGTCTTCACTTCACTGCATTTGGTTTACTTCTTCCGCAGAAGAGCCCTGATGCGTACAATAATTAGTGTAATATGGCTGTTCCTTGGAACAATTAACGGCTGTGTACTTGCGAAACGTGTAACACCTTTCAACTACGCGGACTTAAAGCTGGTTGGTGACCTGTTTGCTATGCAGAGCAATTACTTCTCTAATAAGGAAGCGTTTGCTGTTATACTGTTAGTTTCTGCTGTAATTGCATTTATTATTGTTTTGTGGAAAAAAGGACCAAAGTACTCTGGAAAGCAACATCGTATCATAAGTCTGGTTTCCGTTGGCGCTTTTGCCTTGTTTATTCCAATGGTGACTCAGGCGGCTGTCAGCAACAACATTTTGGCAAGCTACTTTGAAAATATTGCTCAGGGTTATGAGGATTACGGATTTGTATACAGCTTTTCTGCCAGTGTGGTAGACCGCGGTATGAAAGCTCCGGATGGTTACTCTGATGAAACGGTTCAGACTGCTCTCAATAAGATAACCGTACCGGAAACTACAACAGAAGAAAGACCAAATATTATTTGCGTATTACTGGAATCTTTCATAGACCCAAGCGAAGTGAATTTCTTAGAATGTTCCGAAAATCCGGTTCCAAACTTCCAGAACCTGGAAGCGAACTACTCTTCCGGTTATCTTACCGTTCCGGTCGTAGGTGCCGGTACTGCCAATACGGAATTTGAGATTTTAACCGGTATGGGAATGCAGTTCTTTGGACTTGGCGAATACCCATACAAAACGATTTTAAAGACCAATTCCTGCGAAAGCATTGCTTCTGACTTGAAAAATCTCGGCTATGCAACAGAGGTTGTCCACAACAATGGCGGAAACTTTTACAGCCGTGCAAATGCTTTCTCCCAGATGGGATTTGATAACTTTACCAGTAAGGAAATGATTGATATTACAGAATATACACCACTTGGTACATGGCCGACCGATGATATTCTGATAAGCGAAGTGGAAAAGGCTTTGGATTCCACACCTCAGCAGGATTTTGTATACACCATTACCGTACAGGGACACGGTGCATATCCAACGGAAAAAGTAATTGAAAATCCTGAAGTCACTGTAACCGGTGCTGAGACAGAAGAAGCTAATAATGAATGGGAATACTATGTAAACGAAATTCATGAAGTAGATAAGTTCATTGCCAACTTAACAGATATGTTATCCAAACGTGATGAAAAAACAATCGTTGTTTTCTTTGGTGACCACCTCCCTACTATGGGGCTCGAAGACAGCGATATGAAGAGCGGAAGCATCTTTAAGACAAAATATGTTACCTGGAATAATTTTGGGTTAGAAAAGGTTGACAGAGACCTTACCTCCTATCAGTTACTTGCAGCTATCACAGACCAGCTTGGCATCCATGAAGGTACGATGTTCCGTCTCCATCAGAACAACGGATTCCAGCTTGGAAGCACTTATGCAGACGATATGGAATTGTTACAGTACGATATCCTTTACGGTGACCGTTATGCTTACGGTCAGAAAGACCTCTACCCTGCTTCTGACTTGGTTATGGGCGTACAGGATGTTGTAATCGAGGACTTATCTGTAGACGGTAATGTTTTGTATCTGACCGGACAGAACTTCACACGTTGGAGCAAGGTATTTGTAAATGGAGAAAAAGTGTCCACCACTTATATTGATGGTACACACTTAAAGATTTCACTGAATTCCCTTGATGAGGGAACCAACAGCATTCTGGTTAACCAGATGGGCTCTTCCGAAACAATATTCCGCAGTTCCAATGAAGTAAGCTTTGATAAGCCGGAGGCTATCGAAGATACTACTGCTCCTACTGCTGAAGAATCGGATATATTAAACGATGCGGAATCCGCAGATGACACTTTAGAGAATAATGCTTCCGGAGTAGTGGAAGATACACCAATCAATTAAAGAAAAGAAAAACAGCACTGGAAGGATATTTAAAATCCACAGTGCTGTTTTTCTATAGAAATCTATGTTTTATCACAGAAGCCTTCCGGCTTCTAATTAGAAGAAATCGTAAATCGGCTGATTTCCTGTTTTAACATATCACTTACCTCTTTATAAGCATCCACCGAATTTTGTACCTCATTTATCTCATTGACAAGGCTCTGAGATGTTCTAGCGGAAGAATCAATTGCATTAGAGCTCTCACTCATGGCATTGGTAATATAATCCACTGATTTTATCATTTCTGTCATGCTACCATTCAGGCTATCAGAACTTTCTGCAAAATGATGTAGAACAGTATGGAAGCTTTCCGTATTTTCGACATACTCCTCCATTACAGAGACAAACTGGTCATAATCAGATAATACCGTTTCGTTAATGTAATGTATTACTTCCAAGGCGTGATTTGATAATGTTCTTACTGCTACAATGACTTCCTGGTTAATCTTTTGTATATCACCTGCTGTCACCTGACTGGTTGCAGCAAGTGAACTGATTTCATCTGCAACTACGGAAAAACCACGTCCTGCTTCTCCGGCTCTGGCTGCCTCTATGGAAGCATTTAAGGAAAGCAGATTTGTCTCATCTGCGATTGACAAAATCTTTTCGGTCAGGTCATTAATCTGCATTACCTTTTCGCTGTCCTTTACGGAACGTTTCAAAAGCTCTGTAATCGTATTCACTTTTTCTGTGGTACCTTCTTTCATATCTGCAATATGAAGTTTCATTTTAGAAGCAGTTTGGGCTACTTCTTCTGCTTTACAAGAATTTTCCTCCGCAACATCACGAATTTCTGTTACCTGCTCTTTTACCTTTTGAATTGTATTCTGTATGGTATCAGAAGTCTCTGTTACCACCTCCATGCTTGCAGACAATTCCTCTAAATTAGCGGAAGAATCGGTAATATCTCCATTCACATTTCTTACATTTTCAATAATCTGCGCATTCGATTGTGTCAGCACGCCTGTACTTTCAGACGCTCTTTGAATAATACTTTGCATTGTCTGCAAAAAATCATTCATACTACCGAATAAAATAGAAAGTTCATTTTTGGTTTTGCTGGTAATACGCTCTTTTAAATTACCACGGCTTTGTTCAATATCTTCAACCATTCTGCGCAGCTGTCTGGAAGAGATTGTAATCGGGCGAACAACGGTCCGGTGAAGCAAAATATGATTCACTATAATTGCAGCAAGAATAATTACCGCCCCCACAACGCCGAAGGTTATTGTACGTGAATATTGCTTCTGTTGGGCATCCCGCGCATCTGCAATCAATTTTTCCAACATTTCACTGGCTATATCCAGATTATCTCCAAAAACAGTGTCAAACGAATCAAGCTCTTTCACCATGGACATTGCCTTTTCCCGATTGACATCAGAAAGTCTGAAAATGGTCTCTGCCTTCTCTATATAGTTTCCTAATGAATTGGTCATCCCTTTTATATAATTCTCACTCTCTTCTCCCAGATAGTCCTTCAAGACAGCAAGCTCGTCAACCAGCGTTTTTTGTCCCTCTTCTATCTTTTCTACAAGTTCCGTATGCACTGCTTCATCCTCAGATGAAAGATACATATAGACATAGCGCTGCATTCTTTCATAGTCTTTTCTCATTTCTCCTTTTAATATCATTGCATTCAGGTAAGAATCACTGATTTTGTTAGATTCTTTGATGGTAAGCTGAAAGCTATTTAAAATACAGCCCAAAAAGACCACAAAAACAAGAATTAACATAGTATTCATTAGTAAAATTTGTGTTGTAATACGCTTCCAAAACGAAACCGTATTTTGACGTTTCTTCATAATATTTCCTCCTTAAGTAAAAAACTCCTGTTGAATGTATAATTAAATTATACGTTCAACAGGAGTTCTCTAAAAGTCTACATATTTTATTTATAGTGCTACTTTTTTATTTTTCTTCCCTATGGATTGCATCTTTTACATGGCTCATATCCCTGTTCTATCAATTCTTCCCTGCTCTTATCTACATATTCCCGGTTCTGCTCCGCCATCTGCTCTACACTGCTGCAGGAGGGCTTGTGAAACTTTCCTGTATTGGCGTTCAATACATAAGCAGCCTCTCCACTTTTCTGCTCTGATGCTTCCTGCTCCGACGCTTCCTGCTCCGATACTTCCTGCCCCGATGCTTCCTGCTCTGTTGTTTCCTGGAGTTGCGGTGTCTCCTGGTTCATACTGCTGCCCGTAGGTTCCCCTGCTTTCCAGCTCTCACTTCCGCTGCAATTCCATGTAATAGTTCTGCCATCCGAATATGCTACAATCGTTCCCTGCTCATCGGTTCGGTAAATAGTTACCCCCATCTGCCGCAATTCATTCATCACTGCCGCTCTGGGATGACCGTAGCTGTTTCCCTCTCCACAGCTTATGACAACTGCCTGCGGATTTACCGCTTTTAGGAAATCCTCGGTATTGGCAGTATCACTTCCATGATGGGCGGCTTTGAATACATCTGCCGAAAGCTCCATACCGCCTGCCAACATTTCCTGCTCTGATTCTTCTTCTGCATCTCCGGTAAATAGAAAATGATTTTCACCAAACGTTACACGCAGACCAATCGAATAATTATTACTGTTATCTCCGTAATCCGTTCCTTGAGGGCATACAATGGTAAACTCTGCCTCTCCTAATGCATAGGTCTCTCCCACTATTGGATGGGTGACTTTTTGATTCTTATCCTCAATCACCTGGATTACTTCTTCATAGGTTTTGGTATCTTTTTCTAAATCCGGCATCATTACCATATTCCAGTCAAATTTATATAAAATAACGTCTAAACCGCCAATATGATCCGAATCAGGGTGTGTTCCTATCACATAATCCAGCTTTTCAATATTCTGGCTTTGCAGATATGCCTGTACTGCCGTTCCCCTGGTATTATCCCCCGCATCAATGAGCATGGCATGTTCTCCCTGCCGAATCAAAGTGGCATCTCCCTGCCCCACATCAATAAAGTGCACTTCCAGATTCCCTGCCGATTCCTTCACTGTGGATTCCCCATCTGCTGCTTCCTCCGAAAGGGCTTTCTCTTCCTCCTGCCTTGTCTGTCCCAAACATCCAGACAGAAAGAGCAGTGCGGTAAGCACTGCCAATAATGTTTTTCTATTATATGTCTTCCTATTTTTCACTTTCTGCTTATACCTTTTCTATTTTTTTACAATACAGTATCAACTGCTATTCCTTTCATTTCTTCCATCAGCAGTTTTTGTTCGGCTGCTATCTTTTGTGTATTCTCTGCAATTTCCTTGAACTTCTGGTTCATGGCATCCAAATCAGGCGAGCCGTTACTACGTTTTGCATTGTTATGATTCTCTTTGGAATCCTCCTCCGCGTCCTGTGCTTTCTTCTTTTGTTCTGCCTGAATTTCTTCCAGTTTGCTTTCTATCTCTTCCTTTTCTGCCTTCTGCTCTTCGCCCTTTTCTACTGCGTCCTTGATGTCTTCCTCAATTTTCTCTCTTGCCTCTTCTATGAGCATACCGGCAATTTCTTTTCCGGCTGCTTCCAGCGTCAGCTCTTTTGCGTTTTGGGCATCAATCATACCATGATGCTTTAAAATCTCCTGCTTGATACCCCGGATAGTTCCTGCCTGCAGGGCAATATCCTTCTGTGCAGCTTCCTTTTGCTGCTGCCAGGGTTCTTTCATTTTATCATATTCTTCTGCCTGAAGCTTATATTCCTCGCTGTCTTCGCCATATTCTTCCTTTAGACGCTGTTTTTCCTCTTCTATTGCTGCAATTTCTTTCTGCGCTTCTTTTAAGCTTTCCCTGCTCTCTGCAGAACGTTTCCGACAGGATTCTAAGGTATCGCCAATCTCGCCATCTGCTGCAAACTGCTCCTTAATATACTGCATGGCATCCTGCATTGCTTTCTGCTTTTTATTGGCAATCTCATCTTCAAATATACTCAATTCGGAGGCATTAATCGAACCATTCTCTACCTTAACTGCTTCGCCTGCCTTCGCTCCCCCTTCCATACGATTCTGAATATATCCATTGTTCAACGCACTTTCATTTCCTACTGCACTGTTAATCTTCATAACTTTTTCCCCTTTCACTACGTTTAATGCTTCTTTCAGAATATATCGTCTTCTCCCCAAAATTTCTTAACCTGTATAAATTTAAATTACATAATCCATATTTCCCCGTATTTCTTTTTCCCATTCCACCATATCTGCCAGTGTTACCTTATCTACCACACCATTGATTGCGTCATATAACATCTGCCATAAACGAAGTGTTACACAGCCTCCACTTCTCTCGCAGGTATTCACTTCGTCTTCCAGACAGGCAACCGGCGCCAGACTTCCCTCTATCTGTCTTAAAATCATTCCCACCGTATATTCCTCCGGTCTTTTGCTAAGGCTATATCCGCCACCGGGTCCACGCATGCTTTTTACATACCCTGCCTTTTGCAGCACTGATATAATCTGTTCTAAATATTTTACGGAAATTTCCTGACGTTCTGCAACATCCTTCAGCTTCACAATTTGGTCTTCTTCCAACGCCAAATCCAACATCAACCGCAATGCATATCTGCCTTTTGTTGAAATCTTCATAATTTGTCTACTCCTATCCTCTATTCTTCTTCCTTCACCTCTATCAGGCTTTTCTGGTAATTCATATGAGAAATTACCATCAATGCAATCTTAAACAACATTGCATCTTCAAAGGTGCGGATATCCAGTCCCAGCATTTTCTCAATTCGTTCCAGACGATATACCAAAGTATTTCTGTGTACATACAGCTGGCGTGCCGTTTCTGATATATTAAGATTATTCTCAAAAAACTTCTGAATCGTCACCGTGGTTTCTTCATCAAAACCATCCGGCACTTTTTCTCCGAACACTTCTTTTAAGAACATTTCACACAGACTGGTAGGCAGCTGATAAATCAATCGGCCAATTCCAAGCCTGCTGTAGGACACCGTATCGCACTCTGCGTAGAAAATTTTTCCTACTTCCAACGCCATCTTAGCCTCCTGATAGGAACGTGCAATATCCTGTAACATATCTACCCGGTTACCGAATCCGACACGCACTTTGACCATAGCCTCTGTATGCAGGTTGTCCACCAGCATTTTAGCCAGGTCTAACAGTTCTTCCTCCTCTTTGATATCCCGTACGTCCTTTACCAGAATGACAGACTTTTCATCTACCTCTGTCACAAAATCCCGCGTAGTGGAAACAAAAAGGTTCTTTACGGTCTCCATTACAATACTGTCTTTTTTCCCGGATACCTCTATAACAAATACTACCCTTTGAGCAGTCTCTATATGCAATTTTTTTGCTTTATTGTACATATCCACAATCAGCATATTTCCAAGAACAACATTCTGCATAAAGCTGTTACGGTCATACTGCTCCCGGTATGCACTTACCATATTGCGTATCTGACATACTGCAAGCCTTCCAATCATATATGCTTCTTCACTGGTCGCTTTTGCCAAAAGAATATATTCCAATTCATTTTCAATTAATACTTTAAAAAAGTGACATCCGGACAACATCTGACTCTCTGCCATGGAATCTGCAAAAAGGCGGATTGCATCCTCCATATCACTCTCTTCCTCATAAGTAGACGCTAAAAGCTTTCCTTTATCACTATAAAGAGCAAGCTCTATTCTGGATATTTCCTTAATTTCCTCCAGGGTAACCTGCAGTTTGTGATTTGATAACATAATCTCGTATCCTTCCTTATCTGTGATTTGAAAGTATAAATAGGGAGTAACACACTCATGTGTTACTCCCGCATCATGCATTGTGTATGAAATTATATTACCGAATTAGTGAGTAATTGTCAATTCTGTTTCCTTATCGAATACATGAATCTTCTCTACATCAATAGCTAAACGGATGTTGTCACCAAGACGTGCAGGTGTTCTGGAATCAACCTTTGCAGTCATGTTTGTTCCGTCTACATTGTAGTACAATAATACTTCAGAACCAAGTAATTCGTATCCTGTTACTGTGGTTGCAAAAGTGCTGTCCTTATGTGTCTCGATTGCAATCTGAGAATCGTCTACATCTTCCGGACGAATACCAAGTACAACAGTCTTTCCATTGTATCCGCCATCTGCTAACTTCTTAGCTTTTGCAGGTGGTAATACGATGTTTGTATCGCCAAATCTTAAGGAAACCTTATCTCCTTCTACTACACAAGTAGCATCTAAGAAGTTCATCTGAGGAGAACCAATGAATCCTGCTACGAATAAGTTATCCGGCTCATTGTATAATTTCTGTGGAGAATCAACCTGCTGGATGATACCATCTTTTAATACAACGATTCTGGTTCCCAGTGTCATAGCTTCTGTCTGGTCATGTGTTACATAGATGATAGTTGCGCCTAATCTCTGATGTAATGCAGCGATTTCGGAACGCATCTGAACTCTTAACTTAGCATCCAGGTTGGATAAAGGTTCGTCCATTAAGAATACCTTTGGCTCACGAACGATTGCACGACCCATAGCAACACGCTGTCTCTGTCCACCGGATAAAGCCTTTGGCTTACGGTCTAATAATTTCTCAAGGTCAAGGATTCTAGCTGCTTCTTCTACCTTCTGTTTGATTTCAGCCTTTGGAACTTTTCTTAATTTTAATCCGAATGCCATGTTATCAAATACGGTCATATGTGGATATAATGCGTAGTTCTGGAATACCATTGCGATATCTCTGTCTTTCGGTTCTACGTCATTTACAATCTTTCCATCGATAGAAAGTTCTCCGGAAGAGATTTCTTCCAGACCTGCAATCATACGAAGTGTTGTGGATTTACCACATCCGGATGGTCCTACGAAGATGATGAATTCTTTGTCTGCAACTTCAAGGTTGAAGTCTTTTACGGCTTCAAATCCGTTTGGATATACTTTACAAATGTTCTTTAATGATAAACTTGCCATTTCAAATTACCTCCTGAGTATTGTTCTGTCCTGCAGAATTTATTTTCTGAGATAATACTACCAAATCCAGCGGCAAATTGCATCTGTTATATCTACAAAAAACAATATGCTTTCTTGTCATTTCCGCCAAGAAAGCATATCTTTTTCACACATCTTCGTCACTTTAACGAATTTCAGTTTCTTTTCTATACAAAATGACGAACTACAGTTTAGAATATCCAAACCCATTCACCATAGCTTCTACTCTGTGTCCCTTTTTACAAAACGGACAATCATTGGCAGGATATGTAGCATAGCCCGGCACATCTTCTTCATCAAATGCGCACTCTATCTGAAATCCATCTACTTTCTTCACCGTACTGAAAGCAGAAACTACGCCTACTACACTGCCGCCATAATAGCGAATACATTCCAGGCTCTGACGTATGGTAACCCCTGTTGTCGTGGTTGCCAAAAGCAAAAGTACATGCTTTCCCTGAATGGCAGGTATGGAATTGTCCCGAAAAATCATCTGATTATTGGAATTAAACTCTGGCGGAACCACATATACGGTCTCATGCAGATTGGTAATCGTCATGATATTACGCTTCTCTAATTCCTCTGCCAGAAATGCTCCTACCACATCCATACCGTCCATACATACAATCGTATCTATGGTAATATGACTGGTGAACTTTCCTGCCAGCAGCTTTGCTAATTCTCTCGCCTCACTGACACGGCTTTTCAAGCTGGTAATGTTAATGTAATAATTGATATGGGAATGTCCAGTTGAAAAATGCCCCGGCACTGCATGAATTGCCACTTTATTACTGTCTTTCGCGTAGAACTTTACCATACGTTCTTCCATAATAATCCCTCCTGCCTTATGCTCGCTCTTTAGTTTTTACCTGTACTTCCAAACCCTCCACGATTCTCGTTTTTCAAAGACGCTACCTGCTGAAATTCAATCTTAGGCTGATTCTGAACAATGCGGAATTGACAGATTCTGTCATTCTTCTGGATTACGGTATCTCTTGTGGCATAGACCGGCATTCTCCACATATCTTCATCTCCGCAATAGCTTCCGTCAATAATTCCACAGCTGTTCACCTGCAAAACCCCATAATTCTTAAAGGTGGAGCTTCTTGGAACCACATGTGCCTCATAGCCTGCCGGTAATTCCATTGCTACTCCCAGCGGAATCAGCTTAAATTCCCCTGCTTTTAATTCCACGGTTTCACTCGCCCGCAAATCAATCCAGTCGGATTTTCCATCAATGTAGGTAAGTTTGTCAATCTCTTCGGTAAAATATTTAATTTTAATTGTTTCCATTCTGCTCTCCTGCCTAGTTGTTACTGTTTATAATTCCAAGCACTGCAGGATTGTACTTGATTTCCTGATAAGAATAATAGGAATCTGAAATCCCTGCCTGCTTTTGCTCCTCTTCCTGTTCCTTTTCCCGCTGCGTCTGCTGCACCTTGGTGTACAGTTCTATAAAGCGAAGATAATCGTCATAAGAAAACAGTTGATTCAAGGCGCCTTTAAAATAATTGTCCTCTGCTTCTTCTACAGAAGCCGCTGCCAGAATTCCCTTAACCCGATTATCTGTTGTACCGGCTGCTGCCTCAACTCCGGTGCTTTCTTGACCTGCAGTAGTATAATAGGCATCCGGAACCTGAACACCGCTGTTCATATAATTCATAACCTTTACTACATAATTCTGTGTCTCTTTAAATGGCGGGATTCCGCCGTATTTTGCCACATTACCACTTCCGGCATTGTAGGCTGCAAGCGCCAGCTTTACGTCACCGTCATATTTATTTAACAGCTGACTGATATACTTGGTTCCACCCATAACATTCTGATAGGGATCATATGCATCGGTAACTCCTAATTCTCTTGCTGTCGCCGGCATCAGCTGCATCAGTCCCTGGGCTCCGGAACCGGAGGTAGCATTGGGATTGAAATCTGACTCCGTCTTTGCAATCGCCTTAATCAAATCCTTTGGCACATTGTAACGCTCAGCTGCTTCTGTAAATATCTCTTCCAAAGATGCGGTCGTCTGAAGATAGGAGGAAAAATTCTCTGTGCTGTTTACTGTACTGGTTCTGTCAATAACAGTATTTCCCTCCGTTCCCTGAATCGCATTTACTCTCATCTCTCGTACTCCTTCCGCCTGAATATCCTTACAGTTTCAATTTGGAAAGCAAATCTCCCAGACTGGTGGAAGCGCTCTCGTTGGAAATATATTCCTCTACTTCTCCAGCCTGCTCGGTATCTACCATTTCTTCCTCTAATGCTTTCATGCTGAGACTTACTTTATTATCATTGGTATTTAGGACCTTTACTTTTACCTTCTGTCCCTCTTTCAAAACTTCAGAAGGCTTTCCGATTCGCTTCTGGGAAATCTGGGAAATGTGTACCAGTCCGCTGATTCCATCTCCCAAATCTATAAAAGCACCATACGGCATAAGGTTCTCTACCGTTCCTTCCAAAACACTTCCCGGAACCATCATAGAAATCTTATGATTATGTTCTTCCTGCTCTTTTTCTTTCAAAATAACCTTTGCGGAAAGTACCAGTTTCTTCTTTGCCTCCTCCACATTGATGACACGTACTTCTACTGTCTTTCCCAGCCATTCTTCGGTAGCTTCCACATAGGAAAGCGCCAGCTGGGATGCAGGAATAAATCCTCTGATGCCTTCCACATAAGCAATCACACCACTTGGTACGATTCCTGCTATCTTTACAGAAAGTGTTGTCTCTTCTTCCTGATATTCTTTCAATTTCTCCCAAGCCAAAACCTCATTTGCTTCCTTTCTGGAAAGCTGAATGTTCCCCTGTCCATCATCCGTACTTACTACGGTCGCTTCCAGTTCATCGCCCGGATGTATCTCTTCCATCACCTGAAATCCAGGGTCATTGCTTAAATCTTCTGTCTTAATAATTCCCTGTGCATAATATTTCAAATCCAGCGTTACTTCTTCTTCATTTACATCGATTACAGTTCCGGTGATAATATCTCCTTCCTTAATCTTGCGAAAAGAAGCCTCTAATTCTTCTTTATAATCGTCCATAGTCTCTGCCATTTCAAACACTCCTTTGTCCCTATTTTCCAAAGGGATTCCCGCAATCAGGAATCTCCGCTGATACATATATTTTATTGTATCAGAAACCACTGAGAAATGCCAGTATATTTATGCATATTCCCTCTATTTCTTACTTTACTCTTTTCCAACCGGAAGAATGGGTATCCACCACTTCTTTTACAAGCAGCACACCATCTGCCACCACAAAACGAATATCATACCCTGCATAGTTCATACCATAAATATAATCCGGCTTCTTATTATAAGCAGCTCTGGGATCTTGAGAAAGAACTTCAAAAACAGCCTGTTGTACCTCCTTCGGAAGCCCACGTTTTAACTCCTCCGGAAAAATTACGGTAATGCCGTCTTCCTTGTGAGCCTCACCAAAGCTACCTTCTGCCTCCGGATGCGCATCGGTATAAGGAAGATATGGTTTAATATCATAAATCGGTGTACCGTCCAACATATCCGCCCCGGACACAACCAGAACCGGCTCTCCGTTTTTTTCATACCGGACCTCTTCTAGCCGGACACTGGATAAGCCAATGGAATTGGGTCGAAATGGAGAACGGGTGGCAAATATGCCTTTCCGCTCCTTTCCGCCTAATCGGGGAGGCGCCACTGTCAGATTAATGATATCCTTTCTTGCCTTGGAAAAACCCCATAACAACCACAGGTGAGAATATTCTTCGATTCCACGAACAGCATCGGGATTTCGAAATTCTCCCTCAAAATGGATTTCTCCTCTTACGGACGGAACCAGCCCGCTCTGCCTTGGTATTCCAAATTTTTCCGGAAAGTCCGTATGAATTCTTGCCACTACGATTAATTTCTCATTCATTTCTTCTTTCTCCTATCAGATAATAAACCGGATAAAACTCTTATGCATAACGAAATAAAGACTTTTTGAGGTATCTTCCTCAAAAAGTCTTTCATTTCCACCCTTTTGCAAAGCTGATAACGGGAATCGAACCCGTGACCTCCGCCTTACCAAGGCGACGCTCTACCGACTGAGCCATATCAGCACTCAAATTGCTTTCGCAACCGACTTGACTAATATACTATATGTTGTGCCACTTGTCAAGATATTTTTTACATTTTCTTTCTTCTTATCCTATAATGTTCCATAATTTCCCCCGAATTCTTTGGAGGGCATTATCAATGGATTTTGGTTCCTTTTCCATACATTCTGCAATCTGACGGTAATTCAGTCCCTGCAGATGATATTCCAATACATTCCATTCCATCTTGCTTAGGGCTTCCTTTGCTTTTTTACGAATTGCCGTTACATTTTCCCGGTCAATCAATAACTGCTCCGGATTCCCATTTTCAAAGGATTCCAGTAAGTCCAGAAAGGAATCATTCCCCTCGGTACCCGCTTCACTATTCAGGGAAATGTATCCATTTAAGGGCTGGTGCTTTTTCCGCTGGGATGCTTCTACTGCACTATATATCTGTCTGGCAATACAGATGTCTGCAAAATGATAAAAAGATGCATCCTTCTCTTTATTATAATCGCGGATTGCCTTAAAAAGACCTATCATCCCCTCCTGAATCAGGTCATCCGTGTCTCCGCCAATCAAAAACATGGCATTCGCCCGCTTTCGCACCAGATATTTGTACTTGTCCATGATATAGTCCGTAATATCTGTCTGCCCTTTTCTCAACTGTTCAATCAGCTCTTCATCTGTGTGTTTTTCATACTCTGTAAAATTCTGCATCCGGTTTCCCCTTGTGTTTCTGACTCTATTGCATTCTCTGTCTTACAATTTCATATGCCAGCACCCCTGCTGCCACAGAAGCGTTCAGGGAATCAATATCCCCTTTCATAGGGATAGACGCAATAAAATCACAGTTTTCTCTCACCAGCTTGCTTACTCCTTCGCCTTCGCTTCCAATCACAAGCCCAATCGGTCCCTTTAAATCTAACTGATACATATTCGTTCCGCCCATGTCTGCGCATACGAACCACAGACCTTTGTCTTTTAATTCCTTAATGGTATTCGACAGATTGGTCACCTTAGCTACCGGTGTATAGTTAATTGCTCCTGCCGAAGTCTTTGCAACGGTTGCTGTTAATCCCACGGCACGTCTCTTTGGGATAATCACCCCATGGGCACCTGCCAGATTGGCAGTACGGATAATGGCCCCCAAATTGTGGGGGTCTTCAATATTATCCAATAAGATAATGAAAGGCGGTTCGCCCTTTTCTTCTGCCAGTTGTAAAATATCTTCTACTTCTGCATATTCATAGGCTGCTGCAAAAGCAATGACTCCCTGATGCTTTTTCGTCTCAGACAGCTGGTCTAATCGTTCCTTTGTTACATAATTAACAATCGTATCGTGCTTTCTGGCTTCCCGTGTAATGGATTTTATCGGTCCATCCTGACATCCATCCAGCACAAAAAGCTTGTCTATGGTCTTCCCGGAACGAAATGCCTCTAACACTGCATTTCTTCCTTCAATGGTCAGTTCTTCGTATCTCACTTTGTTTCCTTTCCTATTCCTGCTAATGCCGTTTTTATTAGTTCCATCATGCGTTCCATCTGATTTTCCAGATACAGATATCCCATTAATGCCTCAAATCCCGTAGCCCTTCTATAATCTGCCATCGTGGCATTTTTTGCCATGGTAGGGGATTTGGCGTTTCTGCCCCGCTTGTATACTGCCATCTCTTCCTCTGTCAGTTCCGGCAGCAATACCTCAATCATCTCGGACTGGGTATGCGCCTTCACCAGCTGGCTGGTCTGGCGATGGAGCTGGTTCGCCTGTGTATTCCCTCTTCCCACAATCATGGAACGAATGATAAGGTCATAAATGCCATCTCCGATATAAGCAAGTGCCAACGGAGAATAGCTGCGGATATCCACATGCTCCATGCCAAATTGTCTTAATATATATTCATTTAAGCCTTTTTCCATTTTACCCCTTCTCTGGTATCTTCTAAAATAATTCCTTTTCCCAACAGTATATCACGTATTTCATCGGCACGTGCGAAATTTTTCTCTTTTTTGGCTGCTTTTCTTTCTTCTATCATAGCAAGAATATAGGCTTCCATTTCTGCATCTACGCCCGTGTTTGCATCCTCAACAACCGCAGTCAGAAGATTTAAGGACAGCACCTTGTCAAAGTCTTCTATCAATGCACGTTTGGTGGCATCGCTCATTTCTGCCTTTAACAAATCATACACAACGGTAATTGCCATGGATGTATTCAGGTCATTGCAGAGTTCTTTTTCAAAACGCTCTTTATATTCCTGAAACTTCTCCTGTTCTACGCTTCCATCCTCTTTTAAGTCCTGAATCCGTTTCACCAGTTTCACATAGGCTGACTTGATGTTATCTAATGCTTCGTAGGAAAATTCCAAAGGCTTGCGGTAGTGGGACTGTAAGCAGAACATACGGTATACTACCGGGTCATAGCCCTTTTCTTCTAACAATGATACCGTCAGGAAATCTCCCTTGGATTTACTCATTTTTCCTGATTTATCGTTTAAATACTGCACATGGAACCAGTAGTTGCACCATTTATGTCCTGTGTAGCTTTCTGACTGGGCAATCTCATTGGTATGATGCGGGAAAATATTATCCACTCCGCCGCAATGAATGTCCATATGTTCTCCTAAATGCTTCATACTGATACAGGAACACTCAATATGCCATCCCGGATAGCCGGTTCCCCATGGGCTTTCCCATTTTAACGCCTGGTCTTCAAACTTTGACTTGGTAAACCACAATACAAAGTCATTCTTATTCTTCTTATTGGCATCTTCTTCCACGTCATCACGAACGCCTACCAGAAGCTCTTTTTCACTCTGGGAAGAAAATACATAATAATCATCCAGCTTAGAGGTGTCAAAATAAACGTTGCCTCCAGCCTGGTAAGCATAGCCCTTTTCCAACAAAACCTCTATCATATGGATGAAATCATCGATACAGTTGGTTGCCGGTTCTACTACATCCGGTTTCTTGATGTTCAGCTTCTTACAATCCTCAAAGAACTGTTCCGTATAGAACTGGGCAATCTCCATTACGGTCTTATGCTCTCTTTTGGCACCTTTTAGCATCTTATCTTCTCCGGTGTCCGCATCACTGGAAAGATGTCCTACATCTGTAATATTCATAACACGCTTTACATCATAGCCAATATAACGCAATGTTTTCTCCAGTACATCCTCCATAATATAGCTTCGCAGATTACCGATATGCGCAAAATGATATACGGTAGGACCGCAGGTATACATAGCAATCTTTCCATCCTCATTTGGAATCAGCGTCTCCACGCTTCTGCTTAAGGTATTGTAAAACTTAAATCTGTTTTCCATAAAGTATAACTCCATTTCTTCTTATTATTTCTATTCCTGTTGTTCCTTATCCTGCTGTTGCTCCCCATCCTGTTGCTGTTCCTTACATGTTTTGCAACGCAGTTCTTTTAATTCTTTTTCTAAATCTATCAGTTTATTGCACAGTGCGGAATTTTCATGCTGTAATATAGTAATATCCTCCATGACCGGGTCGGGCAGATGGCACTGGTCCATATCGCTGCGTGGAATTTTAATATTATCCCGCTTTACAATTCTTCCCGGTACGCCTACCACCGTGCAGTTTGGAGGCACTTCCTCTAACACCACACTTCCTGCACCAATCTTACTGTTCTCACCAATGGTAAAGGAACCGATAATCTTTGCTCCTGCACTTACCATAACATTATCACAAAGCGTAGGATGACGCTTTCCGGTTTCCTTTCCGGTTCCGCCTAAGGTAACTCCCTGATACAGCGTAACATTATCCCCGATAATCGTGGTTTCTCCAATGATGACTCCGCTTCCGTGGTCAATAAAAAATCCCTTTCCAATGGTTGCTCCCGGATGTATCTCAATCCCTGTTTTTCTCGCTGCCTTCTGGGAAATCTTTCTCGCACGGAAATAATGCCCCTTTAAATACTGCTTATGGGCTTTCCTGTAACTCAACATAACACGAAAACTTGGATATAGCAATACTTCCAGAGGAGATTTTATGGATGGGTCCCGCTCTTTTATCACTTCAAATTCTTCTTTCACATGTTTGATAAATCCCATTTTTCTTCCTCCTTCATGTGTCAATGCGACAAGTTCTTTCCTAATAAATAAAAAAACCTCATCTCTAATTAGAGACGAAGTTATCCGCGGTTCCACTCTAAGTAAATACAATCTATGTATTTCACTCAAAACACGTAACGTGTGCAAAACGTACCGGAATACTGTGATTTCTTCCGGTCAGCTCGCGGAGGCACTTCAGTTTTCTTCCTTTCAAAGCTGTTTTCAGCCTATGGCAGCTTCTCTCTGGGAAATTCCAAAAACTTACTCTTTCCGTTCATTGCCTTTTTCTCACCTTATGTTAGTTTATGCACAAAATTTATTTTTGTCAATAGTTTTATACCCATTCCTGAATAAAAATTGACAATTTTTCCACCAGTTTTTCTGTCAGCTGCGCGATATCCATATATCGTATTTTTTCCGCTTCTGCCACCGATTCTGTGTCCGCCAGTTTTGTAACACTTCCGCCCTGGGGATTCCACTCCAGCCGCCAGATACCATTATTCGCCTCTACCATGGAATCTGTTACCACTGCTGTAAGAACCTCCGGTTCACCTTTCAGTAAGCCATCCCAGGACTGCAAATCAGCAATACGAATCATCATCCGCATTTCTTCTTCCTTCCAGCTTCCTATCCCGAATACCTGATTGCAAATCTCGCTTCTTCTCTCTTCATATTGTGAAAACAGTAAAAACTCCTTTATCTCTGCCGGCTCTTCTCCTCCATATGCCAGAATTCCTGCGAACTGTTCTTTTTCTTTTATTAGAAGAACCCTGCCATGTTCACTTGCAGTTTCTTCTAAGAGACGTTCGTAATATGCCGCATCTCTCTGCACATATACGTTATATTGTTCTGACAAAATTGCATTGGCAATTTCCGCTGCCTGCTGCATTTGCGAATGCTTCACATCTTCGAAAGGAATACGGTTCCATTCCATCACTGTGTTAGGGCATTTCTCTGTGTTAAGGCTTTTTTCTGTATTAGAGCATTTTTCTGTGTCAGAGCCTTCTGCTATTTTTTGACAATTCATTGTACTTTGGCACTTCACAGCATTTTTCTGGTGTTGGGAAGAGAACACAAAGTCCTGCCCATAATAATAAGCAGGGTCTGCCGGCAAAAGAAAGGTAAAGGGGCACTGCACCCTCTGCAAATCCTGCAATGCCCGTTTCATGACCTGCTGCATCTTTCCCTTGCGCCGACAGTCCGGTCTGGTGGCTACTGCAACAATATAAGGAATTTCCGCCTTTTTGCCATTAATGCAGACCGTATAAGGATTTAAATGTATCATTACCTCATATCCTTTATTATCCTCCATCACAAGAATCTGGTTGTCCCTTGTTTTCCACTGATAATAGTAATCTATAAAGCTTTTAGAATCCTCCGAAAAAATAGCCTCATACATCTGTCTGGTATTCTGCTTTTCTTCCTGTCTCAGGTAACGTATCTGTTCCATTCCCCTGTTTTCCTCTCTGAAATATATGTTATTTATCACCTATCTGCCATATAGGTTGTCTTTGACACCTCTTTATTACCCCTGACTTCTGGAGCACCCCTTACATCCCGCACAGTTGCGTTCTGTTCCACCCACTAACATGCTTCCTTCATAAAAGCTCATAAGGGTACAGATTGCCTGGGAGGAAATCCCCTCTTCTGTTCCGGTAAAGCCAAGTCCTTCTTCTGTAGTTGCTTTGACATTTATCTGCTCTGGTGCTATTTTTAAGGCGCCTGCAATATTTTTCTCCATCTCTTCTATAAATGGGCGCAGCTTCGGCTTCTGTGCAATGATTGTGGCGTCAATATTTCCTACTACATATCCTTTTTCTTCTATTAATGCACCTACCTGTTCTAACAGCTTCATGCTGGAAACTCCCTTGTACTTTTCATCGGTATCCGGAAAATGCTTTCCGATATCTCCAAGGGCTGCGGCACCAAGCAGTGCATCCATAATGGCATGTAACAGCACATCCGCATCTGAATGTCCCAGCAATCCCAAGGTATGCGGAATCTTTACCCCGCCAAGAATCAGGTCTCTACCCTCTACTAATTTATGAACATCATATCCCATTCCTACTCTCATTCTTTCTTTCCTTTCTTCTATCCCGCAAGGCTATCTGCTTTTCCACCTGCATTGCCCTGCTTTTCCTTTTCTCAAAAGTTCTATTTACCAAAGGCATCTGTTTTTTCTGCTGATACGAAAAAGGAACTACTGCCGTAACATAGTTCCTTTCCTGAATACAACCACTTGTCCAGGTGCACAAATGATTGTTCCTTATTTTCCTTCGTATGTAATGAGACTTTCCACCTCATAACCTTTCAGCTTGTCTCTTCCGTTTAATCCTGCCAGCTCCATCACAAAGCAGATTTTCACCACTTCTCCGCCTAACTGCTCAATCAATCCGATAATGGCTTCAATGGTTCCACCTGTAGCAATCAAATCATCAATAATAACGACTTTCTGTCCCGGCCGGATGGAATCCTTGTGCATCTCAATCACTGCACTGCCATACTCCAGATCATATTCTGCCGAAATGGTTTCGCATGGAAGTTTTCCCTTTTTTCTTACCGGAACAAAGCTCTTATGCGCTTCATAAGCTACCGGCACACCAAAAATAAATCCTCGGGATTCCGGACCTACTACGACATCATACTCTACATCTTTTAAGGAATCCATTAATCCATCAATCGCCTGATGTAATCCATCTGCATCCTGCAAAATACTGGTTACATCCCGAAAGATAATTCCCGGTTCCGGAAAATCAGGAATACTTCTTACATACTCTTCTAACTTCTTCATTTTGCGCTTCCTCCAAATATTCTTTGGTTCTATCTCTCACAATTTGCAATTATATACAGTTTTTTCAAATCCGTCAACTATTATACACTGTACTTATAAGACTTCCCTGACACATTTTAATGCTGCTTCTACCGTATCGTCCATATCGTAATACTTATACTGTCCCAGTCTTCCTCCAAAGATAACATTTCCCTCTTTTCCCGCAAGTTCACTGTACTTTTCATAAAGACTGGCATTTTTTTCATCATTCATAGGATAATATGGTTCATCTCCCTTTGCCCATGTTTTCGGATATTCCCTTGTAATCACAGTTTTGGGCTGGGTTCCATATTCAAAGTGCTTATGTTCAATGATTCTGGTATACGGCACTTCATATTCCGTATAATTTACTACCGCATTTCCCTGATAATTTTTTTCCTCCAGCACTTCTGTCTCAAAACGAAGAGAGCGGTATTCCAATTCTCCATAGCAGTAATCAAAATATTCATCAATCATTCCGGTATATACGATTTTTTCTGCCAGCTCCTGATATTTCTCTCTGTTCTCTAAGAAATTCTCTTCCAACCGCACTTCGGTCCCCTCTAACATCTTTTCTATCATCCTGGTGTAACCGCCCATTGGGATTCCCTGATAGTTATCGTTAAAGTAATTATTATCATAGGTAAAACGCACCGGCAAACGCTTGATAATAAAGGCAGGAAGCTCCGTGGCACGCTTGCCCCACTGCTTTTCCGTATAGCCCTTTACCAGCTTGGTATACACATCAGGACCTACCAGGTTGATTGCCTGTTCTTCCAGATTCTTTGGATTTTCTACCGCATATTCACGCTTCTGGGATTCAATCTTCTCCTGTGCTTCCTTTGGTGTTACCACGCCCCAAAGCTTATTGAACGTATTCATATTAAAAGGCATGTTATAAATCTCGCCCTTGTAATTTGCCACCGGTGAATTGGTGTAACGGTTAAATTCTGCAAACTGATTCACATAGTCCCAGACTTCCTTATTTGAAGTGTGGAAAATATGGGCACCGTACTCATGTACCTGAATCCCTTCCACCTCTCTTGTATAAATATTTCCTGCAATGTGGCTGCGCTTATCAATAACAAGGCACTTTTTTCCTGCTTTTTTTGCTTCCTGCGCAAAAACTGCGCCAAATAAACCAGCTCCTACAATTACATAATCATATCTTCTCATCTTGTTTCCCTCATGATTTCTATTTTAGTAAACACAATATCTAGTATACCTTTTTCTGATAACTTCTACAAGTAGTTTGTTCTTCTATTTTTCCTACCATTTATGTATCCTTTCCGCTTTCTTAACACCATTTTTGCAACATTTCTGCTATAATATTCTTGAGGTGATAAGGATGGCCTATAGCGGTATATTAAAAAAAGAAGATGCTGAACTATTAAAAAAGCTTCAATCTGAAAACACACTTTTAGTAGAAGAAAACAGAAAATTGAATGATACCATTAACTGGATGCATGATACAATCTGGCATTTGATACGCACTCAACATACCGATCGTTAGTTAATATGTCACGTAGCAGGCTTTTTCAGCCTGCTTTTTTTGAAACAATCATTTTCCTGCAAAGCATGAAAATGATTGTTTCAAACTATTATACTTCTTCTCTTTTTCTTACTAAAACGATTTTGGTAATTCCATTACTGGAATCATCTTTTCTGGTCTGAAACTCCGGGAAAGACTCTATCATTTTTCCGAATTTTGCATAACCATAGTTACGGCAGTCAAAGTCTGAATAGGTTTTTTGTACCATATTTCCAAGCTCGGAAAGATACATCCAGCCGTCTTCGTCAGAATTTTCATCCAACAAAGAAAGTATGGTTGCTTTTATTGCTCTTAAATTGGTAATAGGCTCTGCCTGTTCTGTCTCCGGTATATTTTCCGGTTCACTGGTTACTACCCTTATCTTCTTCTTCGCTACCTTGGGAACCGGCTTCTTTTTCTGTTCCACCGCATTCTTATATAATACGTCTAACGTCTTAAACTGTTCACAGGCCCGTACAAATGGGGTAGGTGTCTTACTTTCTCCCATACCCACAACATGTTTTCCGGATTCCCGCAAACGCATTGCCAGCCTGGTAAAATCACTGTCTGATGACACCAGTATAAAACCATCTACATTATCGGTATACAGGATGTCCATCGCATCAATAATCAGTGCTGCATCCGAAGAATTCTTTCCTGTGGTATAACTGTACTGCTGAATCGGAGAAAGTGCGTTGTTAAGCAGGCACTCCTTCCATGAATTCTTCAAGTTCGATGTCCAGTCTCCATATATTCTTCTAATGGTCACATTTCCAAACAACTGTGCCTCTTTTGTTACAATATCGATATATTTGGATGATACATTGTCTGCATCAATTAATAGTGCATATCGCTTTTCTTCTTCCATAAATTCCCCTTTCGTTTTTTATTTTTTCCTATTATACCATGTACACTAAACTCGTAAACACCTCGCTAAGTGTACAGGTATTACTCGCACTAAGTTCATACTTCGCCCTGGCTCGTATTCACTAAGTGCTCATATTATACCATAACTCTTACAATGTTTGGTAGGCATTTCGGGAGATTTTTCCGCATTCTTTATGGGCAAACCGAAAAACGCAGGAATATGTCCCATTTCCCTGCATAGAATATGTTAGGCGCAATTTAATGTTTTGTTATCATAAAAGGGGGCGCACTATGTTAAATACATATGAGGTATTGACGCTTTTATTACTATTTGGAGGTTTTTTATTTGAATTACTCGAATATATCCAAAAAAACGGAAAATAAAAGTAAGCTTTGGGCGCCGCACCTTTTATTACCAGGTGCGGTGCATATACCTCATATACTGCTCCTCACAGTTCTGATTTTTCACCATTTCCGTCTTTCTGCATATCTTATCACAGAGGTGATTTTATGAATTCCTGCGAATTAGTTACTTATGTTTCTTCTATCGCCTGTACTATTTCCAAATGCTGCAGCAAGGAAGACGTTACTATTTTAGCTGCTGTTTTCACACAACTAGGCGATTCTTTAGAAACCATTCTGGCACATGAAGAAATATGTAAGAAAAATACGGATTGAGTATCACCGATTCAGAAACGAAAACTGACATATTCGTTTTCTTACACATTCACCCATCAGACAAATCAGCGTATTATAAATAGACACTATTTATGAAAGGAACTTATCATGAGCAATCAAAATTACGACTGTGATTATAATAGACAAAAACATGTCCATGAAGTTACCGGCAGTACTGCTGTTGTAATGGAATGTAAAGAATGTCACAATCATCGTTTCTGTACTGTGTCAGGTGAAGCTATCAAAAAGGGAAATAGTCATGTCCATGAGGTAAAATTCCGCACCGATTTTGCAGATGGTCACTACCATGAATTTTGTGGTAAAACATCTCCTGCGATTGATGTAGGTAACGGAAAACACGTTCACTTCTTAAAAGATTTTACTGAAGTAGAAGATGGTCATAAGCATAAATTCCAAGTAGCAACGCTAATTGACAGTCCAATCGACTTTAAATATACAGAATAATCTCACAACCAACTCTTGAAAGCCCCGAAAGCACTATACTTTCGGGGCTTTCTGCGTACCTCTTCCATCAAAATTTAATTTGCATTCACACCCTCGCTTTCTTCGTCATATCTTAAAAGAAAAAGGAGATTTCCTATGCCTGATAATTTTGACCGTCGGCGTAACTGCCCTCCATGTCCGCCATGTCGTTGTGACCGTGACCGCAGAGACGATAGACGTGATGACCGTCGTGATGACCGCAGAGACGATAGACGTGATGACCGTCGTGATGACCGCAGAGACGATAGACGCGATGACCGCAGAGATAATAGACGCGACAACCAGTGGAACAGATCTAACTGGTAATCATGTTAATATAAATGATGTTAATATAGATAGGGCTGCTTAAATAGCTCTTTAATTTTAGAAATTCTAGCAAAAGGGGCTGCCACATCACTGATAAAAATCAGAAATGTGACAGCCTCCTGTTCGCCAAAATCTTGTATATCTACATTCGCATTTTTGCTTTATCTCCCGTATCATCCAATACCGTTCCGGTTAAATCTATTTTATTTTTATCGACAATCTTTTTTTGATACCAGAAACCTCCCGCAAAGATAATCAATATGAATATTATTTCCAACGTTGATGGCACATCTATCCCCATGAATGAAAAAAACATTTCTGTTGGATCCAAACTAAATATATAACTATAATCACCAGTAAAGGAAAATAATGTACCGTTAATTAATTTTTCTACATTGGGCACAAATTCGGTAGCTCCAATAAATGACATGCAAAATAATATTATATAATTATTTAATTTTAAGCAGCCTATAATTCCAAACACAACTGCTATCGGTATTGGTACAACAAAAAGCATCGCCCCATCAACATCTATAATCCTATTTTCCATAAAAAGAATCATAATCATAGTAGATATTTTAATCATCACCAAAAAACCAGCCAAGAAATGATTTAAAAAAATATTTTTGTATGATGCTTCATAAAACCAAATTACGATTACTGGTATTGCAAGAAATGAAATCTCGCCTGCTCCCAGTCTAAGTAACCAATATGTTACCAATATACTCAAAGAAACTCCTATCCCTAATGACATTGTGGCAATTAATCCTTTTGACCATTTATATCCATACACACACATAACACCGGACGCCACAAACTTTACAAATATAATAATATCAACAAAATATGAAAAACCTTTTACCAAACTTAAAACATCCATACCCATATTCCTCCCTTGTATCTTTAATATGAAGCTTGTACTATACTATGTTCTAGCAACATTGCTTTCTAAAAATACTTAAAACGATATTTCATTACATATAATTGCTGATTCTTTCTCTTCATCGCTGATATTCCTTGCTATATACGGGTACACATTTAACAATAAATCTTTGTAATCTTCAAAAGCCTCCTTGTTTTCAAACCCTTCTCCGTCATACATCGAATTAAAAACAGCCATAATATGTTTCATATATAGATACGGATTTAAAAAATCTGTTAAATCCTTCCATCCACTAATCTCGTTTGTTTTTGCTGTTTTTTCTATAATCTTATCACACTTTCCCTTACAGCAAGGCTTTACTGCTATAATCTTATTTGTGTTTATATTTTCTATAATATTTATCATAGACATTGATGGTTTATCCATTAAACTTTTTCCACAAACGCTACACTTAATCTCAGATTGATTTGAAAACACATTTGATTTTTCCATATGAATATCCTCCGTTTTTTTAATGTAAATTATATACATTCTCATCATTACTCTCCATGTATTTCACGGAAAATTCTTACCACAAAATTTTTCATCAAACCGCATTGACTTTTCAAAAACCTTTGTTCTCTATAAACTGCCATACAACAAAAAACCCCGGAAATTAACTTTCCGAGGTTTTCTTCGTAGCGGAAGAGGGATTTGAACCCCCGACACCACGGGTATGAACCGTGTGCTCTCGCCAACTGAGCTATTCCGCCATCTCAATATATATGGGACCTACAGGGCTCGAACCTGTGACCCTCTGCTTGTAAGGCAGATGCTCTCCCAGCTGAGCTAAGATCCCATGTTTTTGTCGCTCTTGACGACTGCTTGACTATTATACAATTATATTACGCTAAAAGTCAACCCCTTTTTTGAAATTTTTTGTATTTTTTTAATTTATTTACACAATGCCTTTCTTTCCCCCTTTTTCCATGCTATACTATTCACCGTAGAAAATATATCTATAGCATTTGGAGGTACTTTTTATGAAAAAACAATTTTTACTTGCAGCACTTGACCTAGACGGAACTCTGTTTAATTCTAAAAGTTCCATTTCCGATAAAAATAAAAAAGCCATTAAAGCCGCTTCCGCTGCCGGCACTACCTTCGTCATTGCTACCGGAAGACCTTATAATGGACTTCCCCTTGATGATATGAAAGAACTTGGTATTCACTATGCAATCAACACCAACGGCGCTTCTGTTTATAAAGTTCCGGAAAAAGAATGTCTTTTTGAAAGCTGTATGCCCTGGAAACAGACTGCCGACCTGATAGATGAACTTTTGACGCTTCCGATACATATGGATTTATTTTTACACGGAAGCGCATACACACCTGATGTGTGTAAAAAAGCCATTGAAAACATGAATCATCTCCCCAAAGAACTAAAACAATACATTCTTTCCACAAGAACTCTGGTTCCTAACATCACAGAATTACTTCGTAATGAACATCAGGATGTTCAAAAAGTCACCATGAACTTTCCGGTTACAGAAGACGGTTCCGTTCTCTATCGTGACAAGGCTATGGAGATTCTGGACCGCTATCCGGATGTATACTATCTTTCTGGTGGTTTCGGCAATCTGGAATTTACCAAAAAAGGAATTTCTAAGGCAAAAGGGCTCTCCTTCCTGTGCGACTACCTGAACCTCTCCATAGAACAGACCATTGCCTGTGGTGACAGTGAAAATGACTTAGATATCATAAAAGCTGCTGGTCTTGGCATCGCCATGGCAAATGCACCGGAACATGTAAAGGCTCAGGCAGATGAAACAGCTCCTTCTAATGATGAGGATGGGGTTGCTGCTATTATTGAAAAATGGCTCCTTTGATTTTAATTAACAAAGAAAGTGCATTTCCTGACAATGAAATGCACTTTCTTCTTTTCCCAATCCCTTAAGACAACGGAATCCCCATACTTTTTTCATATTTATTGATTTCCTCTACTGTCTCCAGCAATCCTTCCATCAGTATCCGTGCCTGTTCTGCTTTACGGTCCGTATCGGTTCCCAGCTCTACTGCCTGTTGGGTACTTGCAGTTACCTCCTGGCTTACCGCAGAAATATGATTGATGCTGTCTACAATAGCATGGTTCGACTCCAGAATTTCTTCTATTTTTTTATAAATCATCTGTACATTTGTATGAAGCCCGCCTATCCGGTTTCCAATCTCTCCGAATTGTACATTGGCATTTAAAATCAATTCATGCTCCGTGTTAGCTGCTGCCATTACATTATCTACCGTATCTTTGGCTGTATCTGCATTCTTCTGCAATTCCTCCACAATACTCTGAATGTTTTCCGTCAACTTCCTCGTCTCATCTGCAAGGCCCCGTATTTCCTCTGCCACCACTGCAAAACCTCTTCCTGCCTCTCCTGCTCTGGCACTTTCAATAGATGCATTCAGCGCCAGCAGATTGGTCTGACTGGAAATCGCAAAAATCTGCTCCGTTATATCTTTTACTGCCTTTGCATTTGAAATCAACTCCGTCACGGAAACAACTACCTGTTCGTTTGCCTCTCTGGTTCTGTGCGCCTGCTGTTGAAGACTGTCCACCGACTTCTGTCCGTCTCGGACTGCCTCTTCGGACTGCTCTGCCAAGGTAAGCATCTCATCAGACATCCGCTTTGTCTCAGAAATCATGTTCTGGATATTTCCTGTCATAACAGTCTGTTTCTCAATGCTGTCTGCATTATTGTTGTTTCCCTCTGCAATATTTTCAAGCTCCGATGCTGTAGAAGCCACATACTCCGTAAGCTCTTTGATATGTGTTTCTGCCTCAATAGAATTGTGCTTTACTGCTACAGCCACCCGCAGCACCTCCTCTAAAAGTGCAGCGCTCTTTTCATGTTCTTCCTTAATATCAGCAAGTTTTCCTGTATTATTGTCATTAGAAATCTTCGTGGTTCCACAAAGCACAATCAAATATACCACAACAGATGCACCCTGCAGTAAAAGTGACGTGCTGTTTATGGGGACACCGGAATGCATGTGCCCATGCACCGCAACCAGACAAATCACATCTATAACATTGATTGCTCCGAATGTCACGGCAATCAGCAGTACAATCTTAAAATCATAGTACAAAATATAGATAACCGTCAGTGGAAAGACCATCATAAATACAAGGTCATTTTGTGCGCCAAATATAGCCAGCGCATACACTATCATATACCCCACCAGGGAAACATACTTGAAAGCCGCACTGTCCTTCTTTTTTAAATAAACTGCGTAACAAGCTATCATGGAGCAAACTACCGCCACATCAACTGCCATCATAAAACCAGGTCCGATATTTCCCTGCACATAATCTCCAATGTAGCCAAAGAACAAAAAACTATCAATCACCGTAACAATAATCAGTACAAATCTGTTTACTTTTTTCTCTCTTTCAAAATCTATTCCTTCCATAAGAAAATGTCTCTCCTTTCGTTGTCAACTGGTTTTGTTTTTCAGCTATTGACTTTTTATATAATTTTGTTAGACTAATTTTAAACCATTTTACCAAAAAAGACAATTTTGTTAAGTCAGATTGTAAATTTTGTCGATTTCATTGTATAATTTGAAACTGGTTTAGAAAGGGAAAAACAAATGCGGATTGCTGTGTGTGATGATGAAAAGCCTTATCTGGAGGAGCTTCTGAATCTGATTCGGGAATATGACCGGACAAGACAGGACTTAGATTTCACGTTATCTGCCTTTTCTTCCGGGAATGAACTTTTAAACTTTGTTGACGAACATGGTGGATTTGATTTATATATACTGGATATTATCATGCCGGAAATCAGCGGCATACAATTAGGAGCTGCTTTGCGAAAGTCCGGAGACGAAGGAATGATTATCTATCTGACTACCTCTCCTGATTTTGCCGTGGATTCTTATACGGTGGAAGCTTTTCACTATCTGTTAAAGCCCATAGACACCACTGCGTTCTTTCATTGTCTGAACAAGGCAGCCGACCGTTTTGTCCGGGTCCAACAGGATGTAATCACTATCAAGACCTCCTATTCGTTCCGCATAGTTCCGGTACAGAACATCTGCTATGCGGAACGTGTAAGGAGGCTGATTTGCTATCATCTCAATGACGGCTCTGTCATAAACGGCGCGACCTTTAACGGCACCTTTCAAAATGCTGTTGCTCCACTTCTGGAACACAGGGAATTTCTTCTTGTAGGTTCCTCTTTTGCGGTAAATCTGCGCCATGTAACGGAAATCACAAGGCGCGACCTGATAATTTCCGAAGAACATAAAATTGCCATTCCCAGGGGAAAGTACGAAACGTATAAATCGGAATGGTCCGATTACTGGTTAAATAGCGGGAAATAAAAGCTGGTTACTCTTATCTGTTTTTATTGCTGTTCTCAGTGTTTTCTCATTGCCGCCTGTATTTCTTTACTGCCAAGAACGAACCTTGCAAAACTATAGCAGCTAAAAGCAAAATAACTATCCAGAGTGCCGGATTGCTGTCATCCCCCGTCTTTACCGTCTGAGAGTTATCGGTGTCTTTACCGTCGTTGTTGCCTGCACCTGTGTCATTGTGTCTACCGTCGTCGTTACTTACCTCTGTGTTGTTTCCGTCATCATTCGTATTCACTACTTCCCCCGGCTCTGTATAAGCAATCGCATAAGTAGAAAATCTGTCTGTCATAAAGGTCAGCCTGCTATTTTCTGCATTATATGTGCTTGGAAGAACTTCTACTACTTTCTTTTCTCCATCGTCATGAACGCGAATAATATAATAGGTACGTTTTGGATTTGAAGATTTCATTTCATCCGGTATTTCAATGGTAATCTCAATTTCATTTTTTCCTGTACTGCTCAGTCTGGTTGCCTCATTGCTTCCCACCTTCTTGTAAAGAGAGATGTCAATGTATGAAACTCCGGTATTTACCTGTTCCTTTGAGGCGATTCCTTCCGCCTTTAAGATGTTTTCCACAAGCATATTCATCTGGTTTTTCACATGTTCCTTATCTTCAGAGCTTACCATTTCATTTATATTTTTGGTTTCAAGAAAAACGCTGACGCGCTCACCACCTTCCACTGCCACTAGTTCCTCCGAAGTCAGAAGCTCTTTTGCAGCTTCCACGGTAAGATTTTTCATGATTATATATGGTACATCATCTGCAACCAGCACTTCCGTAGTGATGCTTCCTTTTCCGATTTTTTCTTGTCCTACCACAACGGCTTCCACACTTCTCTTGTCCGTATATGTTCTGCCTTCAAATTCCACTGCTGCCGTATAGGTCATTTCTCCCTTTTGGGTTCCAGTTGCTTCTTTTGTTACCACGCTTGCCACGGTACAATCTTTTATTTCTACATGATTTATGTCATGTTCACAGGTAAAGGCAGCCGTTGCACCGCTGAAATCCTCATTCCATGTAAATACCGGCTCCCCATACTTATGTCCTACAAACATTCTGCCTGAAGAAACGCTGGCTACATTTCCTGCATTGTCCATGGCTGTAACGGTAATGACTGTTTCTCCTGCCAGAATGTCACTTGCCGGAATCGTAAAGGTGGTACTGGTTTTCATGCTTGTGGCAAAATCCTGCTGCACCTTCACCTCTTTACTGTCTTCGCCGTTTTCTATCTTATAGACCACAGAAGCAATTCCACCGGAAACTGCGTTGTCACCGTTATCCGTTACCGTTACGATAATATCAGAAGCAGGTGCGCACACATCCGTTAATAAATCCCCTTTATTGGTCCTAAATTTAATTTCCGGCGCATTATCTTCGATGATAACGCCTGACGCATTCAGACCTGCACCTACTGTCACTCCTGATGATGTATTTCCTGCCTGGTCGGTGCAGGTGATTAAAATAGTTCCCTTCAAATCTGTATCGACTGTAATCACAGCTGTGCCATTTTTAATTTCTTCTGTCTTATTCTGTACTGTTCCGTTCTCCGACGTTACAGTATATGTAATCTCATCTGCACCGCTGCCTTCTTCTGTCACAGGTACCGTTATGATTAAGCTCTCCTTGCCAATCAACCATTGCCATAGATTTTTGGGCTGGTAGCTGTAACTTAAATCCCCAATCACAGGAGCAATGTCATCAACCCATTTCGCCCAATATTCCTTATCTCCTGTATCTGTGGCTGAAATCTCCGTCACAGCCGTTCCGGTACAGTCCTCATTGTCATACCAGCCCGCAAAAGTGTAGCCTGTTTTTGTCCAGTCTGTCGGCAAAACGACTCCTGTTCCGTAAGTATAAGAAACAATAGCTGTTCCGCCGCTTCCGTTATTTGTATTCAGGGTAACAGAATAATCTGCCGGAACCCAGCTTGCATAATAGACAGTATCCGCCGTTGGCGTAATAGTGGTTCCTGCCTCTGCAATATCAGTTCCCGTACTGCTTCCCTCTATCCAACCGTTAAAGTTGTAGCCGTCACGGCTGAGAGCTGTTCCATCCCGCAGCTTGGTAGAGGCTTCCTTATAGGTGACGGTATCCGACACAATAGCGCCCTGGAAAACGCTTTGTTCTGCCACGCTTCCGCTTCCCCCATTGGCATCATAAGAAATCGTGATGGTTTTTCTGTACCAAGCATAAAGACTGGTGTCTTCCGACAAATAAATCGTACTGTTGCCGCCATACATCGTTCCCTCGAAGCGGTCCGGACTCAGTACATAATAATAATACCTATAATTTTCATCCGATACGCCCCAGGATTTTGCAGTCGGTACTGTTAGCAAACCTTTCGTGGCATTGTTGTAAATCGTTACTGTTTTTGTCTGCTTCTCTCCTGCACTGCCGGAGTAACAAGTAAGAGTCAGTGTCTTCTTATAAATTGCATACAAGGTAATGTCTTCCGTTCCCATTGTCAGGGAAGCAAGTCCTGTTTTAGCATCCTTATCCGTATTCCAGCCCACGAATTCCCAATCGGTCTTTGTGGATGTCGGCGTTAAGTCCACCTCATTATTTGCCGCAACCATATCGGAAGTCTTTGTGGATGAGGTTCCGCCATTCGTGCTGTAATCGTAAGTTACCGTATATCCCTTATCTTCGGAAGTATACTGCGGCGTCAGCGTGGTGACCGTTGCCGGAACGGCATCTCCGTACTGCCAAGTCTGACCTTCGTTGTCCAACCACCCCTTGAAGGTCATACCTTCCGGAGCGGTCAGTTCTGCACCGGAGGGAACGTTGAAGCTCTCTCCGTTTTTTACCACGATGTTCACGATGCCCGTATATTCGCCGATACTTCCGCCGTTCAAATCAACGGTGACCACTTTCAAGTCTGCGGAGGTCACCGTTGACGGAATTTCAAGCACAGGGCGGTAATTGTATTTGGTACTCTTTCCATTGGTTGACCTGGAACGGACTGAACTGCTGTTTCCACGAAACACACGACGGGTATTGGCTGATGAATCCGGCGTGTCCTGTACCCAGCAAGCTTCACTGTAATTTTTGATGTAATTCTCATTCTTATCCAAAATCGCGTCCCACTCGTTATTTGCGGGAGTAATCGTTGACGTAGCTGTGCCGCTATCATAGACTCCAGCGCTTCCGCCCGACGGAGCTCTCATTGTATACGTAATGCCGTCACTCACATAGTCAAGACCGAAAATGAAATCTATATTGCCATTCAGTACAGTCCACATTATCGAAGTATTCACATTGTAATCCGCGATAAATAAACTGTGGTCGTAGGTGTATCCATATGCGCCGCTGCTGTCGGTGGTTTCCGACGCGGTGGCAGACGAGGTACTCACTCCGCTTGAGCTACTGTTGAGCACGTAGGCGTTGATTGTCCCCGTGTAGGTGAAGGGAACCCAATGGAGAGAGGTATCGGGCAACGCGGCATTCACCGTACCAGTCAGCCCGCTTTCCGACAAATCAAACCAATAGACCTCGCCCGCCGTGAGAACGGGAAACTGCTCCTTTCGTGCATCCGCTCTGGTAATGCCAGCGGTATATTCCGTTGTATCGGCGTCAAGGTCCGGGGAAATCGTCACTCCGTCTTCCGACAGGTCAAGTCCTTCGAGGTCACAGTTTTCCGGCACCTCACGGATGCAGATTGCATTTTGCTCACCGTCAAGGTACAGTTCCTTTCCTTCCACATAATTTCCATTCAGATGAAAATATGACAGTTCCTCTTCTGTGATAGTATAGTCATTACATCCTTCCGCAATGACCGTGCCGTCTTCCGTTTCCTCTAAATTCGCCAGGTCAATCGGGGTATCGGAATCCCCATAAAAAATTTGCGTTTTTCCATCCGTTCCCTCCCGAAAGGTAAGGTTATTTCCCAGACCATAAAGGTATGGATTAGATACCCTGACAGGGGCATAACCAGTTCCTTCCCACGAAGGAGTTTCTCCATTTTCATCAGAATATGACAGCGGCTCGTCTTCCGCAAACGTATTTATAATCTGTATCTGTCCTACTACCAATGCTGTGGTCAATATTCCCACTATGATTCTCTGTCTGACCGGGTGATATCTGAATTGCAGGAAAAAATCCCTGACTGCATGATATATCACTAAAAATCCCACTATCAAAGCAAGTACAGGCAGTCTTAACCTACGGCTCTTTTTTCCCAGTGCTATGAATTTCTGAACAATTTTTTCTTTCATACGCTCCATTCCCTGTTCCCTCCTTTGTGCTCACTACTTGTCCTTCCGTAATTTTTCGTATTGACGCATACAAAATTATATATTATTCTTAATTATAATTTATCAGAAAAATATACCTTTGGGAGAGAATTGTAAAATTTGCAGATTTTATTGTAAATTTTGCGACCATAGAAAGAGGTGTATAAAACAGAATGGTCCGATTACTGGCTGAATGGAGGTAACTATCATGCTATTTGAAAATAATTTTCCATATACGGTATTTAAAGTTCTTCTAATCGTAATGTGTACCCTTGGCATGATGTGCTCTACCACCAAATTCAAATATAGTGCAAAAAAGGTGTTTTTCATCCTTTTCCTGTACCTTTTATATGTACTGGTTCATTCTACCGCCATCATTCACTTTTGCGGCTTTCTGTTTCTTGTACAGGTGTTTCCCTTTACCATATCCTTTCCAGCCATCTTCATGATTTACAAGCTGGCAAAAGCCCATCCGGCACTGGCTGTTTTTACCCATGCCACACAGATTTTACTTTCCGTGTACATAAGCGCCACCATTACACTGGTAAACAGCGCACTCCACGGTTCTGAAATTTCCGACTGCCTGATTCGTCTGGCGGCTTACCTGGTCATCATTTTACTGGAATTTGCTTTTATGCGGCGCCCATTTTTACAGCTTACCGCCATTGTCCAGAAAGGCTGGGGCATTCTTTCCCTGATTCCGTGCTCCTTTTTTCTACTTGCCGTAACAATCGCCACTTATCCGAAGAATTATACAAAGAACCCCTCCGGCGTTCTCCTGATTTACCTGCTGGGCGTAGTTATTGTGGTTATCTATTTTTCCGTCTTCCAATATTTGTTCATGCAGTATCGGTTCCAAATGGCGAACCACAATCAGGAATTATTGGAGTTGCAGGTACAAAGCCTGAAAGAAAAAGCCTCTGAAACGGTTGCGGCGGCTGAGAAAGCACGGATTGACATCCACGATACCCGCCACAGACTTCAGACGATTGCCTCCCTTGTGGAAAGCGGAAAAACCCAGGCGGTTCTTGATTATATTAATAACTCTATTTCACAGTTTCAGCTTCGGACGCCTGTACATTATTGCAATGACCCTATTTTGAATGCTACCCTTTCCTCCTATCTTGAACGTGCTGCAACAGAAAATATCACGCTTGAAACACGGTTTTCCATTCCCGATGCGCTCCCTGTGGATTCTGCAGAGCTTTCCATTGTGTTTGCCAATGCGTTAGAGAATGCTATAACAGCCTGCTGCAGGCTTCCGGAAGAGGAGAGAAAAATTATCTGTAAATGCATACAAAAACCGAAGCTCATGCTGGAAGTGTCCAATCCATATGCCGGAACAATCACCTTCTCCAATGACGGACTCCCCATGCCGGATGAATACGGACATGGAATCGGCACACGTTCCATTATGGCTTTCTGCAAAAAGAATGATGTTTTTTATAATTTTACAGCGGAAAATGGGTGGTTTACGGTAATGATTGTATTTTAAGATTTTCTCTTTTTACACAAAGACCCATATCGTATAATAAGTAATGTGCCCCCAAAAAGTTAGACTTTTTGGGGGCACATCATTCTTCCTCTCTGCAAGGTCTTGTTCCCTTATCTTACTTGAAGTAAGCCACTCCGCTTTCAAATATCTTCATATCCTGCTCGCCGTAAATATTCACAGCCACGCTGTCTCCTCTACGCTCGGAATGTGCCATCTTACCAAGAACACGTCCATCCGGGCTGGTGATGCCTTCGATTGCCATGTAGGAACCGTTTACATTCCACTCTTCGTCCATGGTCGGCTGTCCATTTTCATTGACATACTGGGTTGCCACCTGTCCGTTTTCAAACAACTTATCTAACCATTCCTTCGGTGCAACAAAACGTCCTTCTCCGTGGGAAGCCGGGTTGCAGTAAGTCTTTCCTAACTCTGCCTGTGCCAGCCATGGGGACTTATTTGTTACAACTTTAGTGTAGACCATTTTGGAAATATGACGTCCAATGGTGTTATAAGTTAAGGTCGGTGAATCCGCTGTCTGCTGTCTGATTTCACCATACGGAACCAATCCCAGTTTAATCAATGCCTGGAATCCGTTACAGATACCCAGCATCAATCCATCACGTTCCTGAAGCAGTTTATTTACTGCCTCTGTCATCTTCGCATTACGGAATGCCGTTGCAAAGAACTTGGCACTTCCTTCCGGTTCATCTCCTGCGGAGAATCCACCCGGGAACATGATAATCTGTGACTGCTCGATTGCTTTTACAAATTCATCAACGGAATCACGAATATCTGCTGCATTTAAGTTCTTAAATACCTTTACAATGGTGTCTGCACCTGCACGTTCAAATGCCTTTGCACTGTCATATTCACAGTTGGTTCCCGGGAATACCGGAATAAATACGGTAGGCTTTGCCACCTTATTCTTGCAAACATAAATGCTGTCTGCCTTGAATACATCTGTTTTTACTTCTTCTTTTCCATCTACTGCAACAGTTGGGAATACCTTTTCTAAGGTGCCTGTCCATGCATTCAAAGCCTCTTCCATAGTGATTTCCATATCACCATAGATAAACTTCTGAACATCATTTACTTCTCCGATTACCTTACAGTATGATATATCCTGGCTTCCGCATCTACAGCTGTCCTTCGCGCAGCTCTGTGCATATTCCTTCATAGCTGCTGCAACGGTTTCTTCTACCAGTGCAACCTTATCTGCCGGAACCTCTGCCACCAGATTACCGAAACGCGGTGCAAACATGCATTTCTTACATGCATTGCTGTCAACCGTAACACCTAACTTATTGCCAAATGCCATTTTGCTAAGCGCTGCTGCAATTCCCTTACCGTCTAAAGCATATGCAGATACAATGGCTTTCTTCTGAATCAGCTCGTGGATGGCATCATATAACTTCATTACCTGTGCATAATCCGGCAGGTCATATTCATCTTTAGCAATCTTAAAGCTCATAATCTTATTTCCGGCTTTCTTTAATTCCGGTGTAATGATATCCTGCTCTTTTGCCACATCTACTGCAAAGGAAACCAGTGTAGGCGGAACATCAATTTCATTGAAGGTTCCGGACATGGAGTCCTTTCCACCAATAGATGGCAGTCCGAATCCAATCTGTGCACTGTAAGCTCCTAACAATGCTGCAAATGGCTGGCTCCAACGGCTTGGTTCTTCGCTCATTCTGCGGAAATATTCTTGGAAGGTAAAACGAATCTTCTTATAATCACCGCCAGCTGCAACAATTCTTGCTACAGATTCCAATACGGCATATACTGCTCCATGATATGGGCTCCAGGAAGACAGATATGGGTCAAATCCATATGCCATCATGGTAACGGCATCACATTTTCCTGTCATGACCGGAAGCTTTGCAACCATACTCTGAGTCTCTGTCAACTGATAACGACCGCCGTAAGGCATGAATACACTACCTGCTCCGATAGAGCCGTCGAACATTTCTACCAAGCCCTTCTGAGAGCATACATTTAAGTCCGCTAAGGTTGTCATCCATGCTTTCTTTACATCACCGGCATTTAATGCTTCTTCTACTCCTGCAACCTCTTTCTTTTCAAAGAAGTTTTCTTCCTTTGCAGGAATATCAACTGCAACGGTAGTTTCCTGATGTGCACCGTTGGTATCAAGGAATGCTCTGGAAATATTTACGATTTCTTTTCCTCTCCATTCCAGAACCAGTCTGGGCTCTTCGGTTACTACTGCAACCTCTACTGCCTCTAAGTTTTCTTCTTTTGCATAATTTAAAAATGTTTCAACATCATCTGGCGAAATCACAACTGCCATACGTTCCTGAGATTCAGAAATGGCTATTTCTGTTCCGTCAAGACCTGCGTATTTCTTTGGAACTTTATCTAACTGCACACGAAGTCCGTCTGCCAATTCTCCAATCGCAACGGAAACTCCGCCTGCACCAAAGTCATTACATTTCTTAATAATGTGAGCAACTTCTTCTCTGCGGAACAAACGCTGAATCTTACGCTCTGTCGGCGGATTCCCTTTTTGAACCTCTGCACCACAGGTATCAATGGACTGGGTATTATGAGCCTTTGAAGAACCGGTTGCTCCACCACAGCCATCACGTCCGGTACGGCCACCTAACAGAATAATAATGTCTCCCGGGTCAGAAGTAAGTCTCTGCACCGCACGTCTTGGAGCTGCTCCCATAACCGCACCGATTTCCATACGTTTTGCCACATAGTCCGGATGATAGATTTCCTTTACATATCCCGTTGCCAGACCAATCTGGTTACCATAAGAGCTGTAGCCATGGGCTGCACCACGAACCAGCTTCTTCTGTGGCAGTTTTCCCTCCATGGTATCTTTTACAGATACGGTCGGGTCTGCTGCACCTGTTACACGCATTGCCTGATATACATAGGTACGTCCCGACAATGGGTCACGGATGGCTCCGCCAAGACAGGTTGCTGCACCACCGAACGGCTCGATTTCAGTCGGATGGTTATGTGTCTCATTCTTAAAGTTTACCAGCCACTCTTCTGTCTTTCCGTCTACTTCTACCGGAACAACAATAGAGCATGCATTGATTTCGTCAGACTCTTCCTGGTCATCTAACTTACCTTCTTTTTTCAGACGCTTCATTGCCATTAAAGCAAGGTCCATCAGGCATACGAACTTGTCATCTCTTCCCTTATATAATTCCTTATGCGTATTCAGATAATCCTCATAAGTATCCATCATTGGCTGTTTATAAAAACCATCTCCAAAGGTTACATCCTTCAACTCGGTAGAGAAGGTAGTATGACGACAATGGTCAGACCAGTAAGTATCCAATACGCGGATTTCTGTCATGGATGGGTCACGCTTTTCATCCTTGTTAAAGTAATTCTGGATATGCAAAAAGTCCTTAAAGGTCATAGCCAGTCCCAAAGAATCATACAGCGCCTTTAATTCTGCCTCCGGCATGTCTTTGAAGCCCTCAAAAATCTTAACATCTTCCGGCTCCTCAAACTCGGTTACCAAAGTCTCCGGCTTCTCTAACCCGGTCTCTCTGGAATCTACCGGGTTGATGCAGTGATTCTTAATTGCTTCTAACTGTGCTTCGTCTACTTCCCCTTCAATCACATAAGTAGTAGCAGAACGAATGATTGGTTCTTCGTCTTCATTTAACAGCTTCACACACTGCTCTGCAGAATCTGCACGCTGGTCGAACTGTCCCGGTAAAAACTCTACGCTGAAGGTCTTAGCATTCCCCAGTTCAAAGTTTTCTTCATATACATCATCCACAGGCGGCTCACAAAAAACAGTCATCAATGCTTTCTTGTAAGTCTCCTCTGAAATATTTTCAATATCATAGCGGATTAATACACGCACGTTGGTTACGGTCTTAATTCCCAAATAACTCTTGATTTCAGACTGCAATTCCTTTGCCTGAATTGCAAATGCAGGCTTTTTTTCTACAAATACACGTCTTACGTTGCTCATAAATACCTCCTGAAATAAAATGAAACAAATTCGCTTTCTATTATACCGTTATAGTATAGCATAGGATAAGATGATTAGTATAATTAATATATTTAATTCTTTTTATAAGAACTACTTGTAAGTTATCTTTTTCTATTCAAAATACAAAAAGCGTCCTGAAACTTCTGCCTCAAAACGCTTTTTCTGCTTTTCTCTATTCTTCGGAATTATCCCGCAGCTGGAATCTTCCTACCAGTTCATCTAAAGAATCCGCTTCCGCAGATAACTGTTCACTGGTTGCCGCTGACTCCTGTGAAGCAGCAGAATTACTCTGAATAACATTGCCGATTCTCTTTACACCCTCTTCAATTTCTTTTACGGAAACTGCCTGAGTATCAGAAGAAATACGGATATTTGCGACCTCCATTATAATCTCATCCAGCATATCGATTACCTTATTCAAAGATTCCCCGGTCTGCTGTGTGGTCACGTTACCGACCTCAACTTCACTCCGGTTTGCCTCTAACAGACGTTTGGATTCTTCCGCAGATTTCGCACTGCTTTCTGCCAGCATACGTATCTGCTCTGCTACTACTGCAAAGCCTTTTCCTGCTTCTCCTGCTCTCGCCGCTTCAATAGATGCATTTAAAGACAATAAATTCGTCTGCGTTGCAATCCCTTCAATCTCTACGATTACGCTCTCAATCTCCTGTGATGTAACAGAAATACGATTCATAGCCTCTGTCAGTTCTTTCATCTTTCTTCTGCTGATTTCAGCTTCACTGCCTACCTCTTTTGCCTTATCATGTACAATATCCGTAGACTTACTGTTTGCAACCACTTCATTGGTTACCTTTGACACACTGCTTATCAAATCTTCTACTGCCACTGCCTGCTCCG
The DNA here is from genome assembly GCA_949292785.1 of uncultured Eubacteriales bacterium. Taxonomy (GTDB): domain Bacteria; phylum Bacillota; class Clostridia; order Lachnospirales; family Lachnospiraceae; genus Petralouisia. Next base: position 32,861 of record CASFBK010000007.1, on the reverse strand, counting down.
TAGCACCTTTTGCCAAATCCTGTGAACTCATTGCAAGCTGCTCACTTCCGGATGCTACCTGGTCAGAAGACTCACGAATCATCCGCAAAGCATCACTCATATGTATGACCGTATCTGTCAGCTTATCCATTACTGCTGAAAAATTTCCTACATAAGCCTCTTTGCATTCGGAATGCACAGTATAGTTTCCTTCTGCAAATTCTTTCAGAATCTGATCCAAATCCCCGATAATCAGTTTCAGTACCTTTGTCGTTCTACGGAAGCTGTCTGCCAGTTCTCCCATCTCATCCTCTGCCTGATAAGAAATCTCCACATCCAGTTCTCCTGCGGAAAGCTTCTCTGCTGCATTCTTCAACTCTTTTACCGGCTGAACAATATAGTCGACCAGACGCTTTTCCTGTCGTGCTGTAACCAATAGGTTACTGATTGTGGCTCCTATCAATATGACTGCAAGCACAATAGCGCATCCCATCTGTAGATTCTTCCCTACTAATTGAACAATAAAAAAACCTGCAATAGCGATTCCTACACTCAGAATATAGAGCGCACGGAAAAGTAAAAAGGAACTCTTTACTTTTTTACTGATACTTAAATTTTGAAATTTTTCATCCATATGCATACCTCTTTTGCTATCTAATCTTTGATTTTCTCCTATTTATAAAATATCACGATATAATTTTTCTGTCAATCATTCCCACTTTCAATTTTCTTACATTGACATATTTATAACTTGTCCTTATAATTAAATTAGTAATTTATAAATATATTCCGTAGTTTTAGAATTTTAAATTCCCAGGAGGCGTTTATGGATATTAATTATGAATTGTATAAGGTATTTTACTATGTAGCCTCTTCCCTCAGCTTTTCCGAGGCATCCAAAAAGCTTTTTATTTCCCAGTCGGCGGTCAGCCAGTCGATTAAGACCTTAGAGAAGAAATTAGAACAACCGCTCTTTATCCGCAGTACCAAAAAGGTTCAGCTAACGCCTGCCGGTCAGGTATTATTAAAGCATATTGAACCTGCCATGAATCTCATCCAACGAGGCGAAAATCAACTGCTGGATGCCAATACACTTGGACTGGGACAGCTTCATATCGGAGCCAGCGACACCATCTGCCGCTACTTTCTGGTTCCCTATATTAAGCAGTTTCACAAGAAGTTTCCAAATGTTCCCATCAAGGTAACAAATGCAACCTCTTTAAACTGCGTAGAACTGTTAGAACAGGGGAAGGTTGACCTGATTGTAACCAATTCCCCCAATTCCCATATGAGCGGCTCCTATATACAGAAAACGGTCTCCACCTTTACTGACGTTTTTATTGCCAATCCCGCTTATTTTAATTTAAAACAGCAGGAAATTCCGTTTTCCGAATTAAAGCAATATCCGATTCTGATGCTGGACCGGAAAAGTACAACCAGTGAGTTTCTTCACAACATTTTCCTGCAGCACCAGTTAGAGCTGATTCCTGAAGTGGAATTAAGCAGTAACGACCTGCTTATCGACCTTGCCAAAATCGGACTTGGTATTGCCTTTATCCCGGACTACTGTCTTACCAAAGACACCAACGAGCTCTATATTCTAAAAACCAGGGAAAAGATGCCGGAACGTCAGATGGTTGCTGCTATCAATCCCGGGCTCCCGGTTTCCGCTTCTACGGAAGAGTTTTTAAAGCTTCTTCCGGATGTAAATGCAAAATAATCATTAAGGAGGATTTCCAATGTCATTTAAAATGGTACATGAAAATTACAATGTTACAGATTTACAAAAGTCTATTGATTTTTATCAGGAAGCATTCGGCCTCTCTGAGCTTCGCAGAAAAGAGGCCTCCGATGGCAGCTTTATCATTGTCTATCTTTCCAATGCTGAAAGCAGCTTTGAGCTGGAACTGACCTGGTTAAAGGAAAAGGAAGGTCCTTACGACCTTGGCGAATGTGAATTCCATCTGGCTTTCGAAACAGACGATTATGAAAAAGCTCACGAAAAACACAAAGCTATGGGCTGTATCTGCTTTGAGAACCCGAAAATGGGGATTTACTTCGTAGAAGATCCTGACGGCTACTGGTTAGAAGTGATTCCTGCGAAAAAATAATTACATTCCATAACCAAAAATTCTGGAGGATTCCTAATCACTCCAGAATTTTTTTACTTTCTCCTGCACACTTTCTACTGTAACCGTCTCATAATTTTCCCATTCCCTGGGAAACATCTTAAGATATTCCCGCTGTAAGAACCGCTCGTCCAGCAATACAATCACACCCCTGTCTTCCATGGTACGAATGACTCGTCCCGCAGACTGCAATACCTTATTCATTCCCGGATAACGAAATGCATAGTCGAAGCCTTCCCCATAACGCTTATCATAATAGTTTTTCAGAATTTCCCTTTCATTGCTGATTTGCGGTAAACCTGTTCCCACGATAATCGCTCCAATCAGAGCCTCGTTTTTTAAATCGATTCCCTCCGAAAAGATTCCTCCCATGACACAGAAGCCAACTAAGGTATTGTCCCGCTCTACGCGAAAACTTTCTAAAAATTCTTCCCGCTCCCGCTCTCTCATTCCCATTTCCTGCACTACACAGTCCATCTCCCCTAAGTTCAGGGCATAAAATTTATCAAGCACCTGCTCCATCATTTTATAAGAAGGGAAAAATGCCATGTAATTTCCCTTTTTCCCCTGAGCCGTCTCATAAATGTACCGGGCAATTTTTGCAAACTCTCCCTCATTTCTTCTGGTATACTTGCTGCTGACGTCAGTTCCGATTACCAATAGGCGCTGTTCCTTTGAAAACACCGTCCTGGCATATACCGCATAATTATCTTCTTTTGTACTCAACAGCTTCTTATAATATTGTATAGGCAATAATGTGGCGGAAAAAAAGATGGTGCTCCTTCCCTTATCCAGACACTCCTGCAAATTTACTGCCGTATCCACACAGTAAAGCTTTAGCTTGAACCTGCCATCTGCTTCATGCTCGGTATAAACCACATAATTTTCATCCACCCGCTCGTACATATTCAAAAAATGGCGCAATTCCAGATAAAAGTCCTGTACTTCCTTTTTCTCCGGAAAGGAAATATCCTTCAAGAAGAATTCTTCCAAGGCAGCGCCTAACTGCATCAATGCAAAAATCAATGCTCCGATATTATCTAATATTTCATAATTCTCACATTCCCGTTTCAGCCCTAACAGATGTCCATTACATTTTTCCAAAGCCTTTACACACTTCCGGCTGTACTCCTTCATGATTTTCTTTACTTTCAGGAAATCTTCTTTATAGAGCACTGCGCTGTACATCTCCCTGCCCCGCTCCACCAGATTGTGAGCTTCGTCTATTAAAAAGAGATAATCGCCCTTGACTCCCTCTGCAAAGAAACGCTTCAAATATACATTCGGGTCAAAAACATAATTGTAATCACAAATAATATCGTCTACCCACAGCGTCGTATCTAAACACATCTCAAAAGGACATACCCGGAACTTTTCTGCCTGTGCAATCAGAACCTCCCTTGTAATGTCTCTTTCCTTATTAATAAGGTCAAACACTGCGTCATTTACTCTGTCATAATGTCCCTCCGCATAAGGACAGTGCACCGGATTGCAGTCCATTTCTTCGCAAAGACACAGTTTTTCCTTCGCTGTAATGGTAATTACTCTTCCTAAATACCCATGGTGTCGAAGCATATCAAAGGCTTCTTTTGCCACTGTTCTTGTAATGGTCTTTGCCGTCAGATAAAATATTTTGTCTGCCAGTTCCTCTCCGACTGCCTTTACCGCAGGAAAAACAGTGGTAATGGTCTTTCCGGTTCCCGTTGGCGCCTGAATGAAAAGATTCTTCTCACGTCTTATGGTACGGTATACGCCCGCAGCCAGTTCCTTCTGACCGTCCCGGTATGGATAAGGAAATTCCAATCCGGCAATCGATTCATTCCGTTCCATTCGTGCTTCATATTGAAAATCTGCCCATTTTTCGTACCGCTTTATCACAGCTTCAAACCACTTGCTGATTTCTTCAAAGGAGTAAGTCTCTTGAAATCTGCGAATTTCTTCCGTATCCAGGTTGCAATACGTCATCTGAACACTGATTTCCTGCAATTCTTCCTTTAATGCAAAGATATAAGCATAGCATTTTGCCTGCGCCAAATGGACAGCTATGGGAGCCTCCATAGCATGAATGTCCATGTAAACTCCTTTTATCTCATCTATGGTAACTCCTGTTTCTTCTATTATAATACCATCTGCCCGCCCTTCCACAATGAGCTGGTATTTTTCCTCTTGTATTTCTATCTTAAGGGGTACTTCCGGCTGATAGGAAGCGCCCATTCTCCGCTGAATCTTCCGGTGAATCCGGCTTCCCTCCTGCATTGCTTCCTTTTGTCCGCTTTTTCCCCGGCGATTGTCAATATCACCGGAGCGCAATACAAACTCTACCAGATTCCTTACAGAAATCTTAATCTGTTCCATCTTTTCCCTCTTCTGAATATTTGCACACATTAAAAAGGTGCATAATGTATTATTATGCACCTTTTTTCCTCTATTGTCTATCTCTTCAAGCCATTCTTATCTTATGCTACACTGTACTTACTGAGAACATTTTCAAACTCCATATCGTCTCCACCGTATTTTACGGTCAGTTCCTTTTCCATTCCCAGACCCATAACTCCTAAGATGGATTTTGCATCAATTACAATATGCTGATAGGATATGTCGATATCGAAGTCACAGTTACCAGCCGCACGTACAAAATCCTGTACTTCCTCTGCATCTGTTAATTTAATATTTTTTTGGTTCATTCTCTTCACTCCTTTTTGCATGCCCCCATCGAACATGAAAGCAATTATAGCATCTTTTTTTTATTTGTCAATCTTTATCTGGTAAATTTTACCGTTCTAAAGCTTGACTTTTTACTAATGATTAAGTGATTTTTTATTGATTCTTCTTTCTTTTAGAACACTTTTTTTGAGATTAATTCTCTTTATCACTTTTTTCTTCCGTCAATCTGATGCTTATTTTTATTATTCTTCTCCGTTTTTTATAAATTTATACAAATTTCTTCCTTTTCTCATTTCTTGACTATTTTATAATAAGATTTTATAATAATTCTTATCATAAAATACTATATGCTGGGAAACGATAAGTGAAGCCCACCAGAAAGGGAATATATCATGACATTACAGGACTTTTTTACCAAACATCCTTCTGTCGCAGTAGCATTTTCCGGAGGATGTGATTCTGCTTATTTGCTCTATCAGGCCTCTTTATATGCAAAGTCTGTTCATGCATATTATATGAATACTGCTTTTCAACCTGCCTTTGAGCTAGAAGATGCTAAAAGGTTCTGTGAACAATACCAGATTCCTCTTACTGTTTTAGAAATGGACCTCTCCGAGAATCCCGAGATACTAAAAAATAATTCATTACGTTGTTATTACTGCAAGCATCAAATTTTTTCCAAAATATTAGCGGCTGCTAGTAAAGATTACTATACTGTTTTACTAGATGGAACTAATGCTTCGGATGATGCCGCTGACCGCCCGGGCATGCGTGCACTGGCTGAATTAAAGGTATACTCGCCTCTAAGGCTTTGCAATCTTACCAAATCTCAGATTCGGGAACATTCTAAAAAGCTTGGATTATTTACCCACGACAAACCGGCTTATGCCTGTCTTGCCACAAGGATTTCTACCAATACGCCAATTCAGCTTTCTGACTTAAAACGCGTAGAAGCCTGTGAGCAAATACTGGCATCTCTTGGGTTTACGGACTTTCGGGTACGCATCTTTCATGATGCAGCAAGAATCCAGCTTCCGAAAAAAGAGTTTTCCCAGGCTTTAGAGTTATCCCCAGATATCACTCATTTATTTGAACCTTACTTTTCAACGGTACTGCTGGATTTAACGCCACGCAGGGATTAATCCGACAGGAGATGTTTTTATGGAATCACATGACATTTTATCACTACTCAAGCAGGTGCAGGATGGTACCTTGGACATTCATTCTGCCTATGAAAAAATTAAAATTTCATCCTTTGATGACCTGGGCTATGCCAGAGTGGACCATCATCGTCAGCTTCGCCAGGGGATTCCGGAGGTTATTTACGGTGCCGGAAAGACCCCGGAGCAAATGGAGGGCATCATCCGTTCCCTTATTTCCCATTCTCCGGAAAATATATTAATCACCCGTTTATCCGCTGACGCTGCCGATTATCTTTCCGGGCGCTTTGCTCTGACCTATGACACCATTTCCCGTATCGGTATTATAAACCATGTTCCCCGGATAACCGCTTCCGGAACGATTGTGGTGGCAACCGGCGGTACCAGCGATATTCCTGTAGCAGAGGAAGCTGCACTTACCGCAGAGGTTCTGGGAAATCAGGTAACACGTCTGTATGATGTAGGTGTTGCCGGAATTCACCGGCTGCTTTCTAATGTAGATGACATTGCGAAAGCAAATGTTATTATTGCCGTGGCAGGTATGGAAGGCGCGCTTGCCAGCGTTATCGGAGGCTTAAGTGACTGTCCGGTGATTGGAGTTCCTACCAGCGTAGGCTATGGCGCAAGCTTTCACGGACTTTCCGCCCTGTTATCCATGCTTAATTCCTGCGCCAGCGGTGTCAGCGTAGTAAATATTGATAACGGCTTTGGCGCCGGCTATCTTGCAAGTATGATTAATCACATAGGAGGTAATGTAGAATGAAAACACTTTTTATTGATTGCAGCATGGGAGCTGCAGGTGATATGCTCATGGGAGCACTTTATGAACTTTTAGAACCATCACAGCAGGAAGCGTTTCTGGACACTATGAATCACTTGTTTTCAGAACATATTTCCGTAACCGCTTCTCCCTGTGAGAAATGTGGCATTTACGGTACAAAAATAAATGTTTCCCTCTATGGACAGCAGGAAATCCCCGGACAGCCGGAAGGACAGGAACATTCCCATGCACATACCAGCTATCCGGAAATATTGGCACAAATTGATTCCCTTTCTGTCTCCTCCTGGGTAAAGGAACAAGCAAAGGAAATCTATACTCTGATTGGAAATGCAGAAAGCCATGTGCATCATACGGATATTACCCAGATTCACTTTCATGAAGTAGGCACTCTGGATGCAATTATGGATGTCATTGGCTGTTGTATTTTAATCGAGCAGTTATCTCCGGAACAAATTCTCGCTTCTCCGATTCATGTAGGAAGCGGTACCGTACACTGTGCCCACGGTATTCTTCCGGTTCCTGCTCCGGCTACTGCCGAAATTCTTCAGGGCACTCCTATTTACAGCGGCACCATTGATGGAGAATTGTGTACTCCTACCGGTGCAGCTCTTTTAAAACATTTTGTAGGACAGTTCCTTCCTATGCCGCCTATGACAGTACAAAGAAATGGTTATGGCATGGGTACAAAGGACTTTCCAACTGCCAACTGCCTGCGGATTTTCCTTGGAGAAATGGACATTCTTCCGGTTCCTTCTAAACGTCAGCTTCCCCATGTACAACCGGAACATCCTGTTTTCGCACCGGAGAAGAAAGAGACTCGTCCTGATTTTTATGCAGAAGGTTTCCATAACCTGGACCAGATTCTGGAGCTTTCCTGCAACCTGGACGACATGACACCCGAGGCAGTTTCCTATGCCATGGACATTTTGCTGGATGCAGGCGCCTTAGATGTTTTCACAACCCCGGTTCACATGAAAAAGAATCGCTCCGGACTCCTTTTGACCTGCCTTTGCAACATGGAGCAGGAAAGTCTTTTCAGCCGCTTGATTCTTACGCATACTACTACCCGTGGGATTCGGATTCATCCTTGCTACCGACGCATACTGGATGCCTCCTACGAAAAAGTTTCCACTTCGTTTGGAGCCATCACAATTAAAATCAGCTCCGGCTATGGTATCCATAAGTTCAAACCGGAATATGATGATGTGGCAAAAGCCGCAAAAGAACATGGGGTTACTTTTCAAGAGGTGTGGAATGCCGCAAAAGATGCTTATCTTAAAAAGTAAACCAGAAGTAGACAAAATCAACCAAATCGTTTTAAAAGCTAGAACAAAGAGTCTGCTCGTCAGACTCTTTCGCGCCCGAGCGGTGTCATTTATGACTATTTTCATCTCCGCGAGGTGCGCATCCTTAGCGGAGCGTTTTTATATGCTAGGTAATTGCAACGCAATTTCCTAGCATATGAAAAAGAGTCCGGTGGACGGACTCTTTTCACGTTCTAGCCGTATTGTGAAGCAATTTATCTAACTTATTCTTCCTCTCCCTCTTCATCTACAACACCTGCAACAGCTCCAGCTACCGAAGCTATAACTGCGATAATTACTGCAATAAGTACCACTCCACCGATTAAAATTGCTATCATATGTTCATCCCTTTTCCTTTATTTTTTCTTTTCTTTATCATAGCATATCCCAAATTATCTGTAAATATTAATGCAACCTGCAACATTTCTCTGAAATGAAAAGTGTTATAAGTAGATAGGAACATAATACCAAGAGGAGGAAACGCTATGAAATCAAAAAATTTTTTCAAAAAAACTACATGTGTTACGGTTGCATTTCTGATGCAGCTATCCCTTTTCACCGGCTGTGGTGGAACTGATACATCTGACTCTAAATTTGAACCTAACTCTAAAACACTTTATGAGGAATCTAGCGAAAATACTTATGATGTAGGTTGCGAGACAGAAACAGGCTCTTACAATGGCTATAACAATAGCACAGATATCAACACCATAGATTCCAGAGAATACGATTACGAAGACGAGAATCCATTTCACAGCGTAGAAACAACACCATACTCCACCTTTGCAGCTGACGTCGATACAGCATCTTATTCCAATATCAGAGGCTATATCCAAAGTGGTACTCCGGTTCCCATCTCCGCAGTCAGAATCGAAGAAATGATTAATTACTTCCATTATGATTATGAACCTCCCAAGGACGGCGAACCTTTCTCCGTATCTATGGAAATCGGGGATTGTCCCTGGAATTCAGAGCACAAGCTTGTACAGATCGGGCTCCAGACGGAGCAGCTGGACCTTGAGAAAGCCAAACCAAGCAATTTCGTATTTCTCATTGATACCTCCGGTTCTATGGGCGATTCTAACAAGCTGCCTCTTGTGCAGACCGCTTTTACCCAGCTCATAGAAAATCTCGGAGAAAATGACCGGATTTCTATCGTTACTTATGCTGGTTCTGATGAAGTATTGCTTTCCGGAGCACGCGGAGATGAAACGGATAAAATTACGGCTGCTTTAGACAGTCTCACCGCTTATGGTTCTACCAATGGTTCTGCTGGTATCAACACTGCTTATGAGCTTGCAGAAGAATATTTCATCAAGGGCGGAAACAACAGAGTCATTCTTGCAACAGACGGCGACTTAAATGTAGGTATTACAGACGAAGGCGGTCTTACCAAGTTAATTGAAAAGAAAAAGGAAAGTAATGTATATTTCAGTGTTCTGGGCTTCGGCACAGACAATCTCAAGGACAACAAGTTAGAAGCCCTTGCTGACCATGGCAATGGAAATTATTCATATATTGACAGTGTTTATGAGGCAAAACGTGTTTTGGTAACTGAATTAGGTTCCACCCTGCATACTGTGGCAAAAGATGTCAAATTCCAAGCAGAATTTAATAGCGCGGCGGTTTCTGAATACCGACTTATCGGCTACGAAAACAGAACCATGGCAGCAGAAGACTTTGACAATGACACCGTTGACGGTGGAGAAATCGGAGCCGGACATCGTGTTACCGTTCTTTATGAAGTGGCATTGACAGATTCTTCTTCTAAACTTTTAGACTTATCTATTCGTTATAAAGAACCGGAAGGCAATGACAGCAAACTTCTCACCTATGAGCTTACTGCTGACGCATATTCTGAAGAATCTTCTGATAACATGAAATGGTCCTCTTCTGTAGCAGCCTTTGGTATGCTTCTAAGAGAAAGTGACTATAGTGGAACTGCTGATTACGATATGGTTCTTACTCTCGCAGACAGCACTTCCCACAGTGATGACCCATTGAAAAATGAATTCATTTCACTGGTGAAAAGCTATGCTAAACTAAATGCGGAGGAATAAATTTTCTATATAATTTCTATGGGATAACCAAGAATCATTTCTATCTCTTTGATAGTAATTTTTCTTGGTTTTATCTCTTTCCAATTCGTGTCATGAATGAATACATTAAGCTGTTCTGTTTCCATCTCATACGCTACGGTAGCCGATTTACCACTTTTATCATGAAATCCTCTCTCTTTGTTATATCTTAAATCTTCATTTTCATATGTTTTTCCATTCTTATCTGCCAAAGCAACCATTTCGTATGTCGTCAATCTTGTTTCCTCCTTTCAGTGCTCTTCTTATTTTGATTTTTAATAAATTTATCCAAATCACTTTTCATGGATAAATAATTTTTTTTCTGATTTACCGCATAGGTGTGGTTATGTTCAAAGAAATGCGTCATCCATTCTGCTAAATCAATTTCTTTTTCAATAGCATACGCAACAATTCCTATCATGGATAAATGATTTGCTTCACTTAACAACGGACTTTTATTATCTACTTCTACTTTCCAATCATTTAGCATATCTTCATAAAATTCGATGTCTTCTTCTGTGACATCCGGTTTTATATTTTCTTTTACAAATGCAAGAATAACTTCTTTTTCTAACTCTTCTTTGATAAAATCTGCTTTTCTAATATGCAAAAACTCATTCATAAGTGTTTCTAAAATATTTAATTTGTCACTAATCACAGACTTATCCTTTGTAGAACGGTCCTTATCTATGACTTCAAAAGTCATTCCGTTTACTTCTTTCGTATTTAATCCTTCTTTAAATGCCCTTAAAAATTCCGCAAACTTACTATCTTCTAATCCCGACTCCGTAAATTTCTTGAATAGACTAATCCAGATAAAGCTGTCTTTGCTTGTAAAAATATCTTTCAAATCATCTGTAATAATATTTTCCAGACGTTGCAAATCATTATTTAATATGTCAAACTCTTCTTTTGTAGCATTTTCATTCAGATATGCACCAATCTGTTTACTTTGCTTTTTCCACTTATCAAAATGAAACATGCACATTACAGTTTCCATAATTACTCTTTCCAAGGTTCCGTTGATTCTTTCTTTTTCATTGAATTTTACACATTCAATAAAGAATCCATTGTTTGAAATATTTCTAATGTCTCTTGCATAATTATCTATGTAAGTAAATGCCTTTTGGGCCGGCTTCATTGCCGTATGATTATTATATCTTCTGACAAATTTTGAAATCTGCTTCATATCACATGCTTCGTGGATTACGGTTTCAATCTGGTATTCATTAAACTTTTTCTTTAATTCCTCAGGTAAATCATCATAGGTTTTATTCCTAATATCAAATGTAACATCCTCCCAGATAATGTCACCATTCTCATCAATTTTTATATTCCCATTTTCATCCTTTGCTTTTGCCCGATAACTGATAATAGACTGCTCAATGGCAGACGTGATTTTATAATGTCCATATCGATATAACTGCAGTGAGGAGCTTCTCTGCAATCCGTCAATAATCCACAGCTGGGAATTTAACTCTTCTCCTAAAATAATGGGCGGAATATAATCATCCGTCAGAACGGTTACCACAAGTTCATTAATCATACTCTTGTCCCACTGCCCGGACATTCTCTGCACATCCTGCTCGGAACGAATATCACTCTCTTTGATTTTATTTAAATACATGTCCATGGTATATGTTTTTTTCACTGGTTTTGCCATCATTGTTTCCCCCAATTTTAAAATAATATTGATACGTTTCTATAAGAATGTATTGCTCTATTTTCCTCTGAATATTCCTTTTCTGAAATATGCAGTTCATTTTGAATTTCATGTGGACTGAATCCCGCAATCACTAATTTCAATATTTCTTTTTGGATTTTAGAAAGCCGATTGAGATATAAAATCATTTTATTACTGTAACTATCTTCCTTTTCTCCAAAAACTTCTTTTTCCATATCAAAACAATCTGCAATCGTATCACCCAATGTAACATTTTCTTCCTCACTAAGTGGTGTATCAATAGAAATGGACAATCTATCTATCCTGCGTTTATTTCTGTTCCTTCTTGTTATTTCTGTCTTGATTTTATTACTTAAACAGGAATATAAAAATCCATCAAAGGACTGCTTCTTATCATATCTTTTCATTGCGTCAACAAATACTTCGTTCGCCAGTGAATAGAAATCGTCTATATCCTTATCCGATAATCCCCCGAACTTTAAAAGTATCTTGTTTACCATTTCGTGAAGTTTTTTGGCATTGTTTTCATAATATATATTTAAAATTTGTTCCATTATTATTTTCCTTTCTTTCCTTTCTTTCATTTTCTATCACTTCCCAAAGTATTCATGAACCAACCCGCTATGTCCTGCCATATTTTATGATAAGTATAGAACAGATGTTCGATTTTGTCAATACGCGTTTCGAACATCTGTTCTTCATTTTATATCTATAACTCATAGTAAAGACCATATCTGCCACTACTATCTCAAATTTTAAAATGAAAAATTTAGGATGATTTCAATTCTAAATGTAGAAGTAATTATTGTGACCACCACTACTACCGACCATATCCCACAAGCAACATGACCTTATTCTTAACAAAGGAAAAAGAAAGGAGAACATTATTTCATGACAAATACATATTGCACAACAGAAGCTTTTCATGTAGACCATTCCACTTTCGGAGGAGTCATCTATCCGTCAGATTTTGAAACGGACTATCGAGAAAAACACAATTTCCATGGCTCACATATTGCCTCCCGCATTATGTCTGATATGAGATTTGATAAACAATGTAAGAAAAATATAGAAATTCGAGAGAAAACAAAAAATTGGCCGTACTAAACAAAATATTTGATTAACAAAGAAAGAGGTGTATTTTCTATCAGCGAATTTGGCATAAAGATAAAAAATATTAGTGCAGGAATGCTCTATGACGTTAATTTAGGTGTTCGGGATTATTTTACCTATACAGATGCTATGTTGAATAACAGCCTTTTTAGTTTCTTTTTACAACGAAATGGGCTGACTGTATATGGAGGAACGAAATCCAAGAAAGAAAAATCAAAAAATGAAAGCACCCGTGATATCGTGTGTCTTGATTTTGATTTTGGCAGCCGCTCTTATGAAGATGAATTAGACCGACTTACCAAGCTATTAGATACCGATTTATCCGATGATTCCAAAGAACGTATTGAACATGCAATCCAAAAGGTACAATCCAAAAAAGAGTTCTATTCCGAAAAGAATCGTGGACAGATAAGAGAACAATTTTATAATGATGGTGTTGATATTACCTATAAAACCAGGAATAAGGATGGTTCTATCAAAAGCGAAGAAACCATTCATTATAAAATGTTATTCCGGACAAGCGCAAAAGCAAAATTAGGACAGGTTATTTTTATAAATGAAACACTTTACGAGAAAGCATATGACTGGCTCACCATTGGACTGGGCACGAAAATGGCTCATGATAATGCAAAGATTGTTGAAATGTCAGCCTATGCTCCATTGACCACAAGTACCATTATAGATACTATCCCCATTCCGGTGGAAGACATTTTGATTTTAAACGACCAGGACTCTCATTTTCGCACACTTGCTAACATTGTAAAAGCAGAAACCTACCTTGATAAAGAGGGAAATAAGAAGAAAAAATGTATCGTTACACAGGAAGAAACAGAGGTAAAAAACACTATTTGGGACGGCATGGGAATTATCGAATCCACGCTTCTACCTGACTGGGTAAACGGTATGGCACTTCTTAGAAACCACCTATTTAAAATGTGCGGAATTCGGGGACATCTTCAGCTGTTTTTCAAAGATTGGTGCCAAAACCATGGTTACGATTATGAAACGCATCAGGTACAAGACATGTTTGGAAATTGGCATTATCTAAAGGATATTAAGATGATTACGACTGACAATGCAATTAAATGGAAGAAGTTTATTGATTTGATGGGCGGTACATTACAATCCGCTTATTCCTACTGGTGTAACCGTATTCACGCTGACGGAGATATCTGGGGCATTGTAAAGACAGACCATCCCAGTAAACTTGGGGAATACCAGCAGCTTAGCTATCAAATGATAAATACACTTCCATGTACGAAGGAAGATGTAAAGGAAATTGCGCAGACAAGCATTGATTATGTGGAATTATTAAAAAGAAATAATGATGCGTTCGAAACATTTTTAAGGAAAAATGCAAACGAAGTAAATCACTACGAAATGCTTGCAGATTTGTATCAGCAAAATCCTCAATTTGGTAACTGTAAGTGGTTTCGACAGGAAAAGTCCGAAATTATAAAGGCTTATGTCAGACGATTACGAAAAGGAAAGATATTCGTAAACGGGGATAACCTTACCGTGTTTGGAAATCCTTATGCCTTACTGCTCTACGCTGTGGGCGAGGACTGGCAGAAGGACCCTACTCTACAAAAGGAGACCGGAGTCATTCAATGCTATACCAACCGATTTAAAGATAAAGAATATCTCGCTGCTTTTCGAAATCCTCATAATTCTCCCAATAATGTTTGCTATATGCACAATGTTTATAGCGACGAACTACAGAAATATTTTCAATTCAGTCCAAATATTATTGCAATCAACTGCATTGAAACAGATATTCAGGATAGGGCAAATGGAATGGACGAGGACTCGGATTTTATGCTGGTTACAAATCATCCTACTATCGTAAAATGTGCCAAAAAGTGTTACGATGAATATCCTACCATTGTAAATGCACTGAAAGAAAGCGGTGTTACATATCACAATACCAAGACCGATTATGCCCATATGGATAATAAATTTTCCGGTTCTAAAATGGGAATTGGCTGGTCCAGTAACCTTGCCCAGTTAGCAATGACCTATTATTGGACGGAACAATCCAAAGACAATCCGGATACGGAAAAGCTTGGCGAGCTATATGATAACTTCATTATTTTATCCGTATTAGCACAGATTATTATTGACGGATGCAAACGTGAATATGAAATCGTCGGGGAAGATGAGATTAAAAGAATCAGTAAACTGCCTTGTATGACTTTAGTGAAAGAAAGCGGAGAATTTACCAAAAACGGCAAACCTAAGCTTGTGAAATGTGATTTTCCGGAGTTTATGAAATATACAAAGGAAATCAAACACACGAAGAACGGAAAGGAACTGCCCTTTGACCAGGTAACTGAAAAGAAAACAAAACTGAAAACCCGTATCAATTATGAATTGCAATGTCCCATGAATTGGCTAGAAGGATGGTTAGATAAAATACAAGGGATTTCCACTTCCAACACCACTCCAACGTCAGACTTTTTTGTGAAAATGGAAGGAAAGCCAAATAATCGGCAAATGTCTAAGATACGTTCCTTAGTAGAAAAATATGATTTATTTGTAAAATCAATTTATGTTACGGAAACCGATGAAGACACCATTGCGGATAAACTTGTTGCGGAATCTGATTCACTTTTGGAGGAATTAAAGAAGATTAAAATAGGTAATCCTGTTACCATAAACCGCCTCATCGAAACTGCTCTCGGCTTAGAAACAGGAGTCGGAGCAAGTAAAAGACTGCTTGGAATTAACACAAAATATACAAGAAAGATGCTAAACTGCCTATACCGAATGGATAAAGATAAGTTCTTAAGTAACTTTAAATCCGCTCAAAAATAAAAAATGCCGAATTATTTTTTTAGAAAATTCCAATACCGTTGATTTTTCAATGTTTTTGGTACAGACTTAATCGGTGTAATATGGAGGGAGAACGAGGAGCATTCCCCCTAACAGGCTCCAACTAATACTATCATAGATTTCCACTTCTCTTTTCGTACAGATGGCGGTGCTTTCGTTCTGAAAGCATCGTCATTTGTGTCTTTTAACATAAAATACCACTCTATTCTTTGCACAAGGAGGTGAATTATGGCAGAAAAGTATTATGACCCGCTTTCTGACATGGGCAGAATAAAAGAAACGCTCATGTCTTTATTTTGTGATACAGAAGATATTACAAAGCTTATTATGCCAGAATTAGACAATCCCAATTTTACATGGGAGCAAAATTGGTATGGAGGAACGTTTGATACCACTCCACTTATCGGACATTGCTTTGACATTCCGTATCTCAAAGGTATGATAACCGATAACAGATGTGCTATCTTTATTGAAACAAACCTGATACGTGTAGGAAACCAACATCTAAAAGAGGTCGGCGTAGATATTTGTGTGATATGTCATAAAGATTCTGTCGGATTGTCCCCAGAAGAAAAGGCATATTACAACTCAATCGGCATATATGGGAACAGGGTTGACTGCGCAATTCAAGCAATCAACTCATCCATTCTTCATCATCAGATGATGGACACCATAAAAGAAAAATATTCCATTGGTGTTATGAATCTGATTGAAGAAAACCCGATGAAACAGTATACCGATGAATCAGAGTTCTATGGCAAATGCCTATCGTACACATATCAAACATTTTATCAACGAAAAAACAATGTAAAGTAGGTGATATTTTGAAAGCTGGTTATTTTGAATTATTATCGCCTGAGCCAATCTATCTTCCAAACGTTGGCGGAATTATTTCCCCAAAATTAAAGGACATCTCTTCTATTGGATTAAACACGTACCAATATTATCTCACCATATTATTGATGGATGTCAACTCATATTTCACACTCATCGGGGAGGCGGCACAATATGAACAATTATCAGAGGAAGAAAAAGACCAAATACATGTCTTTGATTTATTGACGATGACGGAACAATCATCCGTGCTATTACAGAATATTTTAAACTTTTTTCTAAAAGAAGACGTAATTTATTCTGCCCAACAAAAATGCTTCCTAGTTCAGAAAGAAGAAACTATTATCGGAACTATCTCGAAAGAAACATATTCCCAAGTCTGTGATTTCATCTGTCAGCGCAACTGTCTGAAATCAAATCCGGAAGAGGATTTTTCCAAAATAAAAAGTAAAAAAGCGCTGGAAATTATGAAAAAAATCCAAAAGGGAAAATCGGATAAGAAAAAACATACAAAATCAGATAAAAATCTGGAATTAGGAAATATCATATCTGCCGTTGCCAATAAAAGTCAATCCCTTAATATATTGAACATCTGGGATTTGACCGTCTTTCAGGTCTGGGACTGTTTTTCCAGACTTTCCAATAATACCATATATGATATTCAATCTATGAGCGTTGCTGCCTGGGGCAATAAAGATAATTACTTCGACGCAGCCTCATGGTACAAAAGAATAGATAGCGATAACTAAGGCTCCTTTCTGTGAGTCTTTTGTTATAAATAAACACATAAGGAGGAATTTATTATGCCTAATCCAAACATGGCCAATCGAGAGGTCTGTGACCTCATCTTTGTGGACTACACCACAAAAAAACCGTTCTTAAACTTAGACTTTGCAAATGTCTCTACCACGGAGCTTACCGGAGAATCCGTATTTGCCTACGGAGGAAAAGGACATCCAAAACGCGTCCAGTTTGCCGGAGAAAGAGGTGGTACTATCACCATCGAAACACAGATTCAGACTGTTAAGTTATGGCAGTTAATTACTGGTGGAGAAATCAGTAAGTCCGCTAAGTTTGTAACAAGAGTGGAAACTGAGGTGGATGATGCCGGTACTGCTATCACGCTTGCAGATACACCAATCGCAAATAGCGTTATGGTTTACAGTGCAGATGATGATTGCGGAACAGAATTACAGTGTACCGTTGCAGACAACACCATTACACTTGCTACTGCCCTTTCCGGCGGCGATAAGGTAATTGTTTATTACATGAAGGAAGTAACAACCGGTGTACAGAGAGTCAACATCAAGTCTACCAGCTTCCCTAAGAACTTTATTGTTTATGGCGATACTGTTATGAAAACCGAGGATAACGAAATATTACCTTACAAGCTGACCGCATACAAAGTGGCTCCGCAGAGTAATATGTCTCTCAGCTTTTCTAACTCCGGAGACCCGGGTACCGTTACTATCACCTGTGACCTGATGGCTGATAGTGATGATAATATTCTTGATTTAGTTCTCATTGAAGAATAATGATTGTATTGTAGTTTAGGCAAAAAATATAAAGGGATAACATGCTGCAATACAATTTGTAACGTGTTATCCCTATTTTTTACGATAGAAGGTGAAACTATTTCAAGATTAAAATTAGAAACAAAACAAGATGTTCTCGATTGCTATGGAGAAAACAACCTTGTTCCGATTGACCTGATAAAACAGATTATCTTCTACACCTCTAAGGGTGTACAACCTGTCTTTACCTGTGAATCAGAAAAAGAAGGACGAGAAGGTCAATTAGTATGCTGGTTCTTAAAGTCTGAAACCCAATGGGTCTATCAGAAATGGAAGGAAAATAGACCAACCAGTCGAAAGGAGACAACTACAAATGAGAAACATTTTAGAGTTACATCCTAAATTGCAGGCGAAATTAGCAGAACTGCAGACATTATGTTCAAAGAATGGAATTACAATCAAAATTGGAGAATGTCTGCGTACTGTGGCAGAACAGGATGCTTTATACGCACAGGGAAGAACCATGCCTGGAAGCATTGTAACAAATGCAAGAGGAACCTCTTACAGTTCCCAGCATCAATGGGGAATCGCAGCAGACTTCTATATTGATATGGATGTGGACGGTGATGGTGTAAACTCCGACGATACCTTTAACAATGCAACCGGATTATTTGATAAGGTAGGAAGCCTTGCAAAATCAATCGGTCTTGGCTGGGGCGGCGACTGGAAAAGCCCTGTTGACAAACCACATTTATATCTACCGGATTGGGGAAGCACACCCACCCGTTTAAAAAATCAGTATGGAACACCTGAGAACTTTATGAAAACCTGGGGTAATAATGCAGCTGCTTCTACTACTACCAAACAGGAAATCGTACGTGCCGGACAAGTACATGCAAATAACTTTACCGGTGCCGGAATTGCTGCTGATGGAATCAGAGGGCAGAAAACAAAAGAAGCCGGCATCAAAGTCCTTCAAACTGCACTTAATTTAGATTATGATGCAGGGCTTGTTGTAGATGGCATATTTGGCTCTAAATCAAAAAAAGCGCTGGGAAATCATTATGTAAAACGCGGAGAAACACAATATTTAGTTACTGCTTTAGAAATTCTACTAATGTTGAAAGGATACCATCCAAATGGAGTAGAATGTCCCGGAATCTTCGGCAAAGGTCTTGATGCAACGGTTCAAGAATACCAGTCTGACAATGGATTGTCCGTAGATGGAAAAGCAGGCGCAAAAACATTTACCTCTTTAATTTCATAGAAAGGCGGGGTGGCTTATGAATGGAATCAATTTTAGAATTATTTAATCAAAACATTTCGTCTATCATTCTTGGTATGTATATTATCATGTCCGGAATCATTGCAATGGTAGAAATTATTGGAAAATTTTCAGAGATTGTCGGAAAGCCTGTGACATGGGTCAGCAATAAGAATAAAGACCATGAATTATTAATCCAGACTGTAAACAAATTAACTGCTCTGCAAGAAAAACAGGAAAAAGATGTACGGGAATCTGACAGACATGACGAAGAAATGCGCAGCGATATTAAGAAACTCACTGATATGTTTATTGATAAGGAAATAAATGATATGCGGTGGGAAATTAATAATTTTGCCACAAAAGTCTCAGAAGGGAAACCATGTAATAAGGACAGTTATAAGCACTGTATTCATACCTGGGAAAAATACGAAAAACTCTTAGAAGAAAATGGATTAGAAAATGGTGAAGTTGAAATCAGTATGAATGTCATTAGAGAAAGCTACCAACAAAAGTTGAAAGAGGGATTCTAGAAAACAGATATAATGGAGGATTTTATGATTACATATTTTAAAATGAAAAGACACGAATGGAAAGTAAAGACAATGCTTTATGGGATGCTTGTTCGTATTTTGTATGATATTACTCATGAACAGACAGTCAAAGAAACGGAATCAGAGCATAAGACCGACTAAATGACACTCGTGGATAATTATATTGAAAAAAACAATAATAGAAGGATGGTGATAAAATGGCTACTAGTAATGTGGATGATGAAATTACTGTTGGTGTTAGCCAAACTGCATCCCAAAAGATAATCACAGCAGATTTAAAACAGATTTTATCACAGATAAAGGACTTAGAAGTAAAGATAAATCATGCAAAATTAGATAAATCTGCGATTACAGAATTACAAACGCAACTAAATTCATTAAAAACATCATTAAATATTTCCAACGTAGATATAAATCAGGGAGAAGCTGCAAAAATCGGGCAGAAAATAGGTAAGCAGATTAGTAATGCAATAAACAAGGAAATTTCTATAACTAATGCTCAAAAATCTGATTCTTCATCGAAATCTAAGACAAACTTTTTCGAAAGCCTTGGACTTGATTCTAAACTATTTGACAGTTTTAAGAACATCGGTAAATGCCGTATGAGTGTACGGATTTCAAATCATTTATTATATTGTTTTGAATATGCCCTTCATACCTAAGAAATCATAAATACGCCTGAGTTTCAAAGGTAGGAATGTGTGAGATTTGTCACCTCACGATGTTCTCTAAAATGAATCGTAATTGAGGATTGCTATTCCTCAGTGCTGGGAAGCTATCTTATAGTGAATATATAGTATCGTATGGCTACAACGTGGCTGGAAACGGCGGGCGTGATATGCACTTCGAAAGAATGTCAGTAATGGCAAGAAAACATACGGTAGGTCATATGGGAAACCTAAGTGACATGTCTTTGTGGAACCAGGACTAAACCACCAATCAGCAACGGACTCTCTTGATAGCAAGGGAAGTGTTCACAGAGTATAAACGATTCTGAGTCAGAAATGGCTTGTAAGAGGTACTCGACACCAAGAAGGAAAACTTGCCCGTGACTGGGTAAAAACCAAAAGAGTGATGCTGCTCTTCTACTTATTGATAGCAACTATTTTAATAGGAATAAGTAGAATAATGCAAGGATTTCTCCTAGCCGTAGTGGAAGAAACGGAGAACACATTAAAATATCAAAGATTTTTACAAAATATATTGTAAAGTCCTAATTATTGGACAGGATGTATGATATATTACTTATCTCGTAGTTAATTCGTGCAACATGTGCATTTTTGATACTACTACTCCACTTTTGTCGAAAACAATAAAAAATATTTTGCTAAAAAACTATTATTCTTTGTAGAATTCATTATGAACTCTTAACTATCCATTTCTATAATGGTACTCCACACAACATATTAAAAATGAAGTTCGATATTCAAAACATATAAAAATAATTTAGACGGTATTGCTAATAAATTAGGTTTTAATAAAAGAAGCTTTGCTGAATGGGGAACGCAAGTAAGTCAATCTTTTAACGACGCGGGTAAGGGTATAAATGGTTTCAAAGAAGCTTTCACTACCGCATTTAACGCACCGATAAACTCCAAAGAAATAAAATTAATTGAATTGTCTTCTTTTGATTCTTTATTTGGTATGAATGCAGAAAAATTTTTTAAAGACTTTAATAAACACGGTTCTAAATCTCTTTCCGTATTAACAAAATGGTGTGACGACATTGGCGTTGTTGATGACACTATGAATTCATATCTTGTTGATTGTATGCAAAAACAAGTCCCTGCCTCATTTGATGGATATAATAAATATGTACAAAATGCTATAGTAAGCACAGAACAATTAACATTATCACAAAAAGCTGCTACTGTAGCTACAAAATTCCTAGCAGCAGCAGGAAATATGCTTGCCGTGTGGGCTATTAACAAAGCATTCTCTGTAGCAGTTGGTATCATAGATGATATGATTCATTCTGAGGAAAATCTTAGAAAATCTGCAAGTGAATTGGGGTCAGAATTAATAAATAACACCTCTTCTATCGACAATTATAAAAAGGAAATAGATGATTTAAAATCTATAATTAACGATAGTTCCTCCTCTTTTAATGATGTGTCGCAGGCTAGAGTAGATTTGATGGCTATTCAGGACGAATTAATAGAAAAATTCGGAACTGAAAAAGGTGTTATTGAAAATATCACAGAATCAATAAATGGTCAAACCGATGCTCTTGACGAATTGAGTAAACAATCTTACTTTGATGCCAAGAATAAATTTAATGAGAAAACAATTGGTGATAAATTTAAGGATTGGTTATCTTTTGGTAGCACAGATGATGAAAGAATTCAATCTAATATAGATAAAATGGTTTCAAAAATGCGTTATAGTGCATACGAACTTGAAACCACCGGAAACGAGGTATTAGATAATTTAATTGCAAAAACGTATGGACTAAACATATTTGATAATATGTATGGAGATGGCCAACATTTCTCTATAACTGGTACTCTCGATGAAATTCAGGAAAAATTGTATGGAATTCAATCATTATCTTCTGGTTTTGAATTGTCCACTAGCTTTGAAAATAGTTTTACCGAAATCTCAAATGATGTCAATGATGCTCTTGCAAACTATAAGAATTTGTATGACCAATATGTATTATGGGAAAAAATTTTAAATAATACTCCAAACAATCAGTATGATGAACAATTTAATTTAATTAATGAAGCAAAAGAAGCATATAATGAAGCAGTTATATCAAATAATGAAGAATTAATTAAAAAAGCTTCCGATGAGTATGCAAAAACTGTAACTGATGCCATAAACTTGGCAAATCAAAATTATGATTATGATGTTGCTGATTATTTTGAAGCAATGTATCCAGAACTTCAACAGCTTGTTGGTGAATGGCAATTTAATCTTGATTTTGAGCCAAATACAGGTAGCATAAAAGATAAAATAAATAATGCTTTAGATTTAATTGACGGCAAATCTGATGGCAAAAATAATTTTTCTGTTGAAGACATCCAGCATTTTAATCCTAATGTTGCTTCTCAGGAACAGATTGAAGCATATGGTGACTTAAATAATGTGGCAGAAGAATATGAGTTAACACTTAAACAATTAGTTACTTTGTTACAGAAAATGGAACTAATTCAGTCTCAAACTAAAAGCGATTTACTTGACAAGTTAATACCAAGTCGTAATAAATCAACTTCTGGTATTCAATCTGTATTTGATGATGCACTAAAAGGTGTAAATTCGTCAGTGGTTACAACATGGGTAGAAGGTCTTACTGAAGAAGAGGCAATCCTTGCCAATTCAAAAGAATTTGAACAGGCTTTAGATGAACAGAAAGAAAAATTGAATGGTGCTACTCTATCTGCTGAAGATTATGAAATAGCATTGCAACAGATAAAAGATGCCCAAAATTTTTCAGAAAGTGCTGAAGATTTTTCTTCTTACGAAGGCCTAACAGAGATAGCAGAAACTTATACAAAAGCAACAGATACACTTCGTTCTGCTATTTTTTCTGTTAATGATGCTCTTGCAGAACAAGCAGAAAACGGTTCTATTTCAATAGATACAATGCTTGCAATGGTTGATGCTGGATATGCTACAGCCTTACAGTTTGATGCTACAACAGGTGCTTGTACTATCAATAAAGAAGCAATGCTAGCTTTAGTGCAAGCCAAAATCCAAAATCAGATTGCGGATTTACAATTACTACAGAGTAATATCCAACAAAAATTGGCTGATGATGGAAATACAGCAAGAGAATCGGCAAATGGTTTTTATGATTTGGCAAAAGCCAAATTAACATCCGCTTCTGCTGAACAACTAGCATCAATGAAACAGTTCAATGATGCAGAAGCACAAATAAATGCATTGCAAAATGCAATGAAAAACATTAATAAAATCGGAAGCGGTTCCTATTCTACAAAGGCAAGAAGTTCTAGCGTAGGTGCTTCTTCCGCCTCCAAATCAGCCGCCAAAACCATGGAAGAAATCCAAAGGGAATGGAAAGAATATCTCAGCAAGTATCTCGCACTTTACAAAGCAGAGCTTGATGCCGGACTAATTGACTTACATACATTTCTAACTAAATCCCGTTCTATGCTCGATGAATTCTATCGTGACGGTAAGATTTCTGCAAAGGACTACTGGGATTCCGTCAAGGATTTATACGAAAGTCAGTTATCACTATATGATAAAGTTCTTTCTGCTGTTACCAGGCGCATTGATAAAGAGATTGATAGTATCCATGACATTATCGACGGTTTAGAAAACCAAAACAATGCCTTACAAGAGCAATTAGATATCTATGATTCTGTATTAAGCGAAGTAGACAGGGTATATGATAATGAAATTGAAAAGCTTGAAGACCAGAAACAAGCAATTCAGGATGTTATTGATGCCATGTCTGACGAAAATGATGAGCGGGAACGTGCAATGGCTTTACAACAGGCGCAATACAACTTGGCTCGCGCATTATCACAAAATTCAAACTATATCTACAAAGATGGACAGTTCATATACACAACAGATGAAACCGCTATTCGTGAGGCACAAGATTCTTTCAAAGATGCACAGTTTGACATTGATATTGCAGAACTTGAAAAACAACAAGATGCATTAGACGATTATATTAATGTATTAGAGCAATATAAAAATATGTGGTCTGAAATCGCAGACACATACCAAACAAGTCAAGATGCCATTAATGCTACTGCTATCCTTGGTCAAAACTATGCACAGTTAATTCTTCAAAATAATCTCTCTGACATTACCAACTTTAAAAACCAATATGTTGAAATTCAAGCACAGATTAACAATAACGATGAGTTAATACAATCTTACGAAGAAAAAATCGAATATTATGAATCATTAAAAGAACAGTGGTCTGATATTTCTAAAGCTTATCAGCAGGCACAGGAAGACCAGTATGCTGCTATGGTAATGGGTGCTAATTGGGAAAGCGATGTTCTTAGTGGAAGGCTTGACGTTTTGAACAACTTTAAAGAGCAATATATTGCTATTCAACAGGCAATCACAAATGCTGCATTAGAAGCTGCAAGAGCACAAGCTGCTGCGCAAACTGCCCAATCTGCATCTGGCAGCTCTGGTGGAGGTTCTGGTGGAAATTCTGGTAGCAACACTACTTCAACTCCAACCAAAAGTTATCATGTTGTACATAAATTAAGTAATGGATTCAAAACACAAGGTGAAGCATCTAGTAAAATAGGTTATTATGATGGTGCCAATGGCGTATTTAAAGATGAAGATAACCAATGGTATGTGTATAAGAAAGAAACATACTCCTCTCATATGTTTTCTTCAATCAGTGAAGCAAAGGATTATATAAAAAAGGAACTGGCACCTTGGGGCAAATATGGAATTATAAAATACGCCCAAGGAACTACCAATGCCAAAAAAGGTCTTAATCTGGTTTCAGAAGACGAATATGGTGACGAACTCATTATCAATCATGACGGAACTGCTGTTATTGCAAAAGGTGAACAATTTTATCCATTTAAAGGTGGAGAAACCGTAATAAATGCCTCTGAAACCAAAAAGCTTCTCGCTAATATGAGTAATTTAGTTCCATTGCAGGAAGATGCAAGCCCTTTCTCCCGTCTGAAATTGCACCCCATTGATTATGGTTCTATGGTAATGAACAGTCTGAATTTACTTGATTCTTCTGCTTTGAGCGGCAATATTATAAATCAAAACAATAGTTCCACTATTAAGCAAGAAATTACCTTTCATTGCCCTAACTTAACCGACAAGAGTGGAATTGAATATGTAGAACGTGAATTGCAGTCTCTCACCACGAGAGCCATGCAATTTGATTGGAGCAAATAATCTTGAGAGCCTTGGTGTAATCTAAGGCTCTCTATTTCATTGAGGAGGAATTATGACAGTTGACTCTATATTAAAAGCAATAAAAACTGGTATACAAGAGTCCCTTTCTCAAGTAAAACCAGACAAAACATATATCGGAACCATTACCAAAGTTTTAGATGATAAAGAATTTGTTGTAAATTATGATGGTAATGACAGGACCATAAAGACAAAATGTGCCCTGCCATTGGCTATAGGTGATGTCGCCCATGTTACTGTACCAAGAGATAATGTTAGAAATATATATCTTCTCGAAGATGTCGCTTATGGAATTATTCTAAAGTCCGAAGCCATGCAAGATAACATAGGCTCTGTTGGTACCAAAACCTTTATCGGTTCAGAACCCACACAAAAAACAGAAAACATGATTTGGATTGAAGATTAGAAAGGAGTGAATCAATGGGAAAACCAATCATAAATAAAATAAATACATTTGATGCCACAAAAGAAAGTACCATCACATTTTCATATAGTGGCAACCAACCATATAAAAATCGGATTCTAATTACAAATGCTTCTACTAATGATATTGTTTTTGATGAAACGATAACAACAATGAAGTTTATCCATCGTATTCCTTCCTCTACCCTTGAGAATAATGTTTCATATACAGCCCAGATTTCTGTTTTTGATGTCGAAGGAAACGAATCCTCTTTATCCGATAAATTATTTTTCACTTGCTATTCCACACCAACTTTTGGGTTCAACGATTTGAATTCCACAAGCCAGAACACTATTTCTTCCAATAATTATCTGGCAACTGTATCTTATTCCCAAGAACAATCACGACAGCTTAAATCTTATGTATTTTATCTGTATGACGCCACCAAAACAAATCTGATAACGCAAAGTGATATGCTATACTACTCTCCCGGTAGTGACATTTCTTATACTTATAAATCTTTAAATAACAATACTTTATACTATTTAAAATGTATTGGAATTACCGTTGACGGTGTAACGGTAGATACCGGCTTTGTAAAAATTTATGCGAACTATGTTGTATCTAATCTATATAGTGAATTTACTTTAACTAATCATAAAGTTGGCGGGTACATACAAGGAATATCAAATTTCAAGCCTATTGATGGAACCGTTAGTGGTGCATACACAATAGAAAATGGCATTTTGAATCTCCCTGATAGTTCTGTTACTTACAAAGATGGATTTCTTATAAATGGCGGACATTTAGTCGGAATATCTATAAAAAATCCTAAAAATAATGTTTGCATTTTCCAAGAATCAAATGGAATCGACTCCATAAAGTTATTCCATCATATTTATGAATCTTTGCATTACTTTAAACTGGTTGCGGAAAACGGTCTAACTAATTATGTTTTGTATTCTGACAGAATCCAGATGGCTACAAATGAATTGATTACCATTTATATAGAACGGCAAGAAAATTTATACCAATTATATATCGTCAGAAACACAGAAGAAAATGCAGCAAGCACAGAAATGGAGGGATAGATATGATAATTTGTGGAAGCACATTTTTAGGAGCAGATTATTCTTTTTCTCCTACTCCCACAGGTGTTGATAATATTAACAGTGTAACACTTCAAAACGGTCATTTTGATACACTTGCCATTACTCAGAATACAGATGCAGACAAAAGCTATACGCTAAACACAACATGGGATAATCATACTATCATGATTTCATTGTATGATGAAAATTTAACTGCCGGCAATATTGACTATGCCTTAGGAAGTATCTCTGATATTGTTATAAAAAGAAGAGAAAAAGGAACCTTCCAATGGATAACTATTTATCAAAAAGAAATCAATGCCTTAAATGATTTTGCAATATCCTTTATTGATAAATACTGCAAAGCCAATACGGTATATGAATATGCATACGTTTGTGTTCTTAATGGTGTTGAGGGAAACTATAACATAAAAGAAGTAAAATCCGAGTTTGATGGAATGGTTGTTTGTGATAAAAATGAATTATATTGGACTACGCTGGACGTTGGCTCTTGTGATACGACCAGAACCCATTATCTGACCAAAAGAGAATTGCCAATGAACAAATATCCGGGAAGTTATTCTTTTTCTAAAACCAATTATGACACTGGAGAAGCCAGTGGTTTCTTTGTATCCTATGATGAAAATGCCTGTAATTTTTATCCGGAAGATTCCTTTGATTATAGAAGAGACGTAACGACCTTTCTTACCGATCATAAGCCTAAACTCTTAAAACACGAGGATGGACGAATCTGGTTGATTAGTGTAGATGGTAATCCAACGGATTCCGTAGATAGTAATTATTTGCATAGAATCATTTCCTTTTCCTGGTATGAATCTGGTGATTATAATAGCGAGAAAGATTTATACGATTCCGGATTAAGTGATGTTTCGCAAGAATTTTGGAGTAAACTTTGATGAGTTATTCCATAACCTCTGAAGATAAGCAACTCTCGTTTTCTCGCTTCGCTGAAGTTGCTTTAAAGCTTCAAGTATTAAATGCGGATGAAACCATATTAGATGAGATAACATGCATTACGGAATATGGTTCCTTAAATATTGATTCTTCCTCCCATGTTAGAAGAACCTTTTATTTTACACTAATACCAACTGACCCAGCCCTCAATATTGGCAAACACTCTAAGATTTGGATTAATAAACTTGCCAAATTATATGTTGGTATGAAAACACCCAGAATGAGTGACTATAAATGGTATCCCTGTGGAGCGTTTATATATACGGATGCTTCTAGCAGCTATAACGCCACAGATAATAGTCTCAGCGTTAATTGCGGAGATAAATATAAACAATTAGATGGAACACAAAACGGTGAATTAGGCGCATTAATTACTACCATTCCTGCATATGAGGCAGACCCAAATGGCAATCCCATCAAGTATAATGTGATAAGAGATATTTTAATTACCATAATAACGCAGCTTGGCAATGTAAATAATTACGTGATAGATGATATTGGTGAATATAAAGGAATGGCACAATACAATCCTGAGTATGCAGCATACAGAACAAATCATCCACGCTGGAACTGCGTACCATATGACCTGGAATATTCTGTAGGTTCCTACGTCTCTAACATAATAGAAGAAATAACTTCATTGTACCCAAACTATGATGCCTGTTTTGACGAAAACGGAGTATTTACTGTTGGAATGATACCAAACTGTACCGAAGACGATGTTATATTAACAAATGATGAAATCCAACCATTTCTTCTTTCTGAGTCCTGTACCACTGATTTGACCACCATAAGAAATGTTGTGCATATATGGGGTGAAACCTTCGAAGTGGATTGGTACAGTGATAATGTAAAAAATTCCAATCAAATATACACTGCAACCATAGACAAATATAGCGATGACTATATGAATGGAGACTTGATTGCTATAAAAGTTCCGGAAACCAATGCTTCCACTCAATACATTAATGTCAATGGCATTGAAAGTATTCAAATATTTGATGAAAATACAGATAAGGCATTATCCGCTAATTCTCTTGTCAAAAATACGGTATATGTTTTTAAATTTAGAAAAACATATCACAATGGCTCCTGGATAAAAAGGTTTTATCTTCTTGGACAATGGCAGGCACATGGATTATGTGCTTTGGTGGATGGAACTATAAGTGACACACTCTATACTTGTTCAGATGGTACGAGTACCCCATTGTATTCCAAGCAGTATTTTCAAGATAAATATAAGGTTGAAACGGTAACATTAAAAGTGATAAAGGACTCTCCTTATACCGTACAGAAAATTGGAGAAAGACTGTCTGCAAAAGCAGATGGCGAATATGCAAATATAACCTCTGATAGCTTGGCAGCAGCAAGAGCCGAATATGAGCTATATAAAAGTTCAATGATTACAGACAATGTTACAATTACGATTAACGCTCTTCTGCCCTGGCTGTCTGAATATTCCAAGGTATCCTATGTTAAGAAAAATGAAGAAATTGAAAAACAATATATAACGGATAAAATAAGCCTTAATTTTAGCGAAGGCACCACAAGTATTACAATGTATACATTTGTCCCGTTATATGAAAATAATTAGGAGGAAAAATGGCAGATTACACAAATGAATATTCTAACTATCCTTCCACATTAATGGAAAAAACATCATTCTTAGATGTAGATGATAGTGTTGCTGATTTAATAAACCAAATTAAAGCATTTCAAACGAGCGGAGAATATAATTCTGCCGCTTCTCTCATTTCCCAACATCCTGACATAAAAAAACGAATTCCCACAAGTGAATCATTAAACAAAATGTTAGAAGAAATTCGAAATACACAAATATATGCAAAAAATATTAAGCAGACTATTTATGCTGATGAAACAGAACCAAATACAATGATTGATGGGGATGTTTGGATAGGTGGTGAATAATATGGCTTATATTGAAGCTTCTAACTTCCCGATAGATATAGATGATTTACCATTCGTTTCTGATGTAGACCTGGCACATAAGCCAATTATGCAAACACATGAGAACTATCTCTCTAATGGTGAATATACTCTTGCTTCCAGCTATTTGGATAGTCAGACGGATATAACCCCTATTAACGCCGGGCTGCTTAACTTAATAGAAAATAGAATTCTTTCCACACAAGAGTATTTATTAACTTTGACACCAGTAGCACGATGTAACTATGGTTCAGAACCAGCATCACCCATGGATGGAACAATTTGGATAGAATAATTAATCAAGCAGATACTACTTGCGGTATCTGCTTTTAATAAAGGAGGTTTCTATGAATAATAATGAAATCATTGTAACAGGAAAAAAGTACAGAGTTTGGGACGAAGCAACTTCCCAATGGAAAAGAATGTCCTTTTATACGCAGGCAGAAGATACGGCGTTTGCTGATGGATTAGACGCAGAAACAAAAGTTGGTGCAATTAACGGAATTACTTCTTCTCTTGCTTCCACCAGTGAAAATTATGCTTTATCTGCCTCTGCTGGTAGAAATTTAAAATCGCAGATTGACAATGTAAACAGTAATCTATCGCAAAAATCTAAAGTTACTGTTCAAGCAGCAACTTTAAGCGGAAATGGCTCTAACTGGATATTAGTGAGCAATTCCGGTAAAAAACTAATAGCTGCACAAAATGTGCGCGATGACACTAGTTTTTATATACAAGGAATAAATAAACAAAGTGCGACCGGTGTATACACATTAATTTTTAATGAAAATGTATCAGGAGATTTATTAGTATGGCTAACGTGGATTGATTAATAGATTAAAGAAAAATATAAAATTAACAGTTTTAAATTCTAAATCAATTAAGCAACACTTAGATGTAACATAACAATATGTAACCATAGAAAAGAAAGGATTGTAATTTATAATCATGGATAAAATAAACTTTTTGTTCGAAAATCATACCGTTGACGCTACTGTTCAAAGGGTGTCAGATCATATCATTCGAATTGCTTTTGCCAATATAATACCGAAAGAATCTATTTTACTAAGTGGGTTCAATATCATCAATGAACATAATGGCAATAACATGTCAGATGACTACTATCACAAATATAATACATTATATTTAAAAATAGACGAAAAAACTGTTATGTTGTCCAATAACGGTTCTGTCTACGTTTCTCCGGAAGATACAGGCACTGATGATAACCTCATTATCGAACCACATATTCCAACATTAGCAGAAGCAAAGCAATCAAAAATTACTGAGTTATCATCTATTTGCAATATGTCTATTATAACTGGCATAGACTTAGTGATTGACGATAAAACAGAACATTTTTCTTATACTAATGAAGACCAGATAAATATTAAAGAACTATTTGATCTGGTACTACAGACCAATACACCAATGTATTATCATGCAGATGGTGAAAGTTGTAAATTATATACTGCAGAACAAATCATCTCTTTATACACTACTGCTGCTACAAATAAAATGCATCATACAACATACCTTAATCAGTTAAAAATGTACATTGAAACATTAGAAGATACTGATACAGTAAATGGCATAACATATGGCCAAGAATTGACTGGTATTTACTTAAATACATACAATGACGCTATAGCACAAGCAAATTTAAGTTTAGAGGCATTACTGGAAAAATAAGTATCATTTTTTCTGAAAGGATAAAAAATGTGTAATACAAAAAGTACCCTAAAACGGCTTTTAGAGTGTCTACTGATATTCCTGTCAGTAGGCACTGTTTATTTTATTATGGAATGTATTTACAAACAACGCTTGTCCCACTGGAGTATGTTTTGTTTATCTGGAGTATGTGGATTGATTGCAATGTTATTAAATGATAAATTTACTTACGAAATGGATATTTTATTACAAGTATTGATTTGTACCATTATAACAACATTTTTAGAATATATGGTAGGAATAACTATAAATAAAGAGTACACCATTTGGTGCTATTTGAATTTACCATTAAATTTAAATGGACAAATTTGTCTATTATTTTCTTGTATTTGGTTCGTACTATTTTGTCTTCTTATCCCTATATTAGATTACGTTGAATGGAAAATATTTAAATACTTGCCAAATACGCCACCCTATTATAAATTGTTTGGAAAAAAAATATTTGAATTAAAATGAAGATAATAAATAAAAATCTAGGGTAGAATGAGATTTTTTTCTCTTCTACCCTATTTTTTACGATAAATAAAAAGAGCAGGGGAAGAGGGATTCGAACCCCCGTGAACGGTTTTGGAGACCGCAATACTGCCGCTGTATGATTCCCCTTTATCATTGTCATATATGAGACATTCCACGTAATATTATACGTGGAACTTACTTGTCTTGTCAACAACTTTTTCATATACCCTAAAAAGTTCACACAGAATCATCTTTCATCCTACTTAAGGAAGTTCCGTTCACTAAATTCAACCTTCACCTACGGCTCGGTTTCATTAAGTTCCTCGGAACGACCTTCGAACTAAGCTCAATCTTCACTTCGTTCGATTTCCCTAAGTTCTCTAGGTCAAGCCCTCGACCGATTAGTAACAGTCAGCTCCATGCATTGCTGCACTTCCACCTCTGCCCTATCTACCTTGTACTCTTCAAGGGGTCTTACTTCC
>CASFBK010000006.1 GCA_949292785.1 uncultured Eubacteriales bacterium | reverse complement strand
CTTTTGTCTTGCCATAATAATAGGCCTCCTATGATTTAGATTTTATCATAGAAGACCTAATGCTAATAGCTATTTACAGAAAAACTTTCATACACTCGACAGTCTTATTGACAGGTCCCAACTCTTGCCCCTGTGCAATATTGAATATCCATAAGTGCATCAGCCATTCTTTTATTTTGAGCAATCCGATTGCTACCAATATCAATACTATAATTACGGAAATTGTTATTTTTCTTCTCATCTTCCTCTTTCTCATTTCGTTCCTTTACTATTTATCTCTTCCTCAAAATATTATACGTTTTGCTCACCAAACCCCCAGCATAGATAAATTTAGTAATAAATATCTGCATCAGGGTACGCTTCTTGCAGTTTTTTTATCTCTTCCGGATTTTCTGCTAATGGGGTATCATATATATATATATTCTCTACATTTTTTAACCCTATCAAATCATCTGCTTCGGAAAGTTCCGAATCTTCAATCACAATTTCCTTTAATGAAACACACGTTTTCAGCACAGAGTAGTCCGTTGCTTTACAATTACATATCCATAAATCTTCTATGCTCTTTTGATTTTTCAGAAAATCTACAGATGTCCATTCCACCCCACCCTCTCGTGACAACATGAGCCACTTAAGTTTTTTCATTTTTGGCAACACTTTTCCTAATTCTTCCTGTATCTCTTCCACCTCTTTCTGAGAAACTTCTCGATTTATTTCTCCTTGGCTAACAAAATATGCATCTTCATTTTCTCCTATCCCATTATTAATGATAAGTCGTTCTGCTCCTGTACAATATTTAAGATCCAAAAGTGTATCATAGTATCCTATATATCCTGTATCTATTTCCAATTTTTGTGTTTTTAAATCATTATAAGTTATATTTTCCAACGTAAAATAATCACTCATATAAAAGGAATTACAGGAATTGCACAATACCTGTCCCATTGTTTCATCTGCAAAGTCTACCACACTGTTGTCATGCCATTCTTTTATTTGAGGCAATCCGATTGCTGCCAATATCAATACTATAATTACAGAAATTGCTATTTTTCTTCTCATCTTCCTCTTTCTCATTTCGTTTCTTTATTGTTTAAAATATTGTATAGACTATTATATTTAGAATAAAATATATTATAGATAAACTTTAATAACGAATATCTGCACCAGGATAAGCTTCCTGCAACTTTTTCACTTCTTCCGGATTCTCCGCTAATGGTGTACTATATATAATAATGCTCTCTAGCTTCTTTAAGCCTATCAAATCGTCTGCTTGAGAAATATCTGAATATTCGATTTTAATTTCTTTTAATGAAGTACATGTTTGTAGTACAGAATAATCTGTTGCTTTACAACTACCTATCCATAATTTTTCTATGCTATCTTGATTTCTTAGAAATTCTATAGATGTCCACCCTTCTTTTTCCTCACTTCCAATCGACAGCCATTTGAGTTTTTTTAATTTCGGCAATATCTTTCCTAACTCCTGCTGAACAGTTTCAATATCTTGTTCTGATAATTTTCCTATTCCCCCTGTAACAGAAAGTTCTTGCACCCCTGTACAATATTGAATATCCATAAGCGTGTCATAATTCCCAACATACCCTATTCTTAATTCTCCAATATTCTTTAAATCATTATAAGTTACATTTCCTACAGTAACCGCACTCCCCATATAGCATGCTTCACACAATACCTGTCCCATCGTTTCATCTGCAAAGTCTACCACGCTATTATCATGCCATTCTTTCGCTTTTACCAATCCCATTCCAGATAATATTAATATTACAATTAACAAAATTATTATTTTCCTTTTCATCTTTCTCTTTTTCCTTATTATTTTTCTTTTCCTATTGCCTCCGCCAAACTATTAGCATATTTTTCCCCATCTGACGGATTTGTTATTACATCATATAACTCATCCAATATACTGTCTGTCTCTCCCATATGATTTAATACATAATCTAACGTAAATCCACCGTCTGGTATCTTTGCCATCACATCCATATACTTTTCCTTCTTTACTTCATCACTCTCCAAAAAAGCATTTAACAATCCCAATACCTCCACAGTTTCATTTGACGGATATGCTGAGATTGAGTTCGACGGCATATCTGCGCCATAATCGCATTGGCAATGAGAATATCCCAGTTCTAGCAACTGAAACGTATCAGCATAATTTCCCCATTCCTCATAATTCAAAATTGCATTCTGTGTTTGTTCATGCTCATAGCCCGCTGTTGCTGCTCCTATAACTAAGCTCATAGCTGGATTTACTTCTATAAAATGTCCTATTGCCTCATCTCGCAATCCTTCCAAAATGCTCTCAAGCCCTACCCGTGTTCCTGACTTATCTAAATCTAAGAAACTATTAATATATAGATTCTGCGTACCAACCAAAGATTCTGTAACAGACTCATCCTCAACGTATGTATGCGATACTATTCTATTTTCACCAAATTCCCCTTGTACCATGGCAACGATTTCTCCATTTTCATATTTTATCTGAAACATATTTCCGATATGCAGATTTACCATTTCTCCCTCTTGATTACTTCCTGTCATATACCCCCACTCGTTGTATACCGTATTAATTACGATTCCACGAAAAAGCTGCTCATACATCACAACATTATTCATGAAGTTAATATACGGCGTCCCCTCTGCATTCTCTGGTTTCCCCATCGTTACTTCATAAGCATAAATACTTAACATCGCTGATAATGCCTGATATTTTTCCGACGGAATAAAAACACCTGTGGAAGGCTGTCCCGGCGTAATATTGGATGGGTCATTGCCTTCTAAGATGCTTGCATTTACAAACTCCCACATATCCGTCCTATTCAAAATGTATTCTACCAATGCGGTATCTCCGATTGGCTGATTACCAATCAGTACAGCAATAGAATAATATTCATCATAAGTAATCTCCATCATATCTTTTAACAGAATCCTATCCACATATGCAATATCCATAGCATTCTTGTCCACCCTCACCGTGTCCCGAAACGCTTCCCTGTCAAACTCAAAGATTGCATTCCCATTACTGCTTCCTGAAAATGCCTGCTCCATTACCCCTACTAACTGTTCCAATACTTTGTTATAGTGCACGATATCTTCCGTGCACTTCTCGATCTGGCTTCCATAATTTTGGTCTACTTCCGCTATCTGCTCAAACACTCTGTCCAGCTTTGCCTTATTAAATCCTTCTGCTTCATTCATCATATCTACATAGGTATTCATTTTGGAAATTCCCATATTTATCTCATCGGCATATTTTTCAAAAGGATTCCCAAACACTCCCCATTCTCCTGCACCCAGCACTCCTGCTGTAAACTGGGTTGTTATTTTCTTCTCTACGTTTTCCCGCAGTTCTTCATATATCTGTTCCGTAAATTTCCATGTTCTTCCCATATACCCCTCCTGCTATTATTTTATTCCTCTTGCAATTTTCTCATCAGTATCGATAAAGGTATCACTTGCTTTTTGCAAAAATCTCTGTGTATAAGAAATCAACATCTTTAACAGCATAATCGTCTCTGTCATGGCAGCATCATATTCTTCCATTGCCGCTTTGACTTCTCCGCTGTCTCCCTGGGATTTGTCCTTTTTTACATTCAGTTCCATTGCCCGTTCTGTCAAATTTCCCAGTAACGATATGGCACTCTCCGTTTTGACCGGGTCGATTTTTATTCCATTGCTTGTATTTCCCATTCTTTTCTTCTCCTACTGGTCCTCTGTCTCAATATCAGATATGAAGTTTATTTGCTTTCCTGCACACTCTACTACTGCCGGTTGCATCATATTTCCCAACAGTTGACCTGCTTCTTCTGCAAATCCCTTAAGCTTTTCCGCTGTTTCACCGTCCATACCACTGTTTGCAAGGTCTGTTACTATTTTGATATACTCTGTCACAATCGCATCTAGTTCCTGTCCAACCTCCCGGTATCTCTCATTTATGGTTCCTGTATAATTCTCTTCCTGTATGATAATATCTTTTGTCACTGTACTTTTCTCCTATATTCTTGCTAATTCTGATTGTAATCCTGCTATTGCTGTGGTTTTACTGTCTTTAGCAGCAAGTAGTTCTTCCAGCTTTGTCTGATTTTCATTAATCTCCATCTGCATAAACTGACTGGTTTCCTGACTGTAACCACCAAAACTTTGTGCCGTACTTCCATGAAGCAAGTCATTCATTACCTCTGTATAACCTAAGTCAAACTTCAAATTTGCCTTATACGGTTCTAATTTTTGCATACAAACACTTTTAGCAGCCTTTTCGGTATCCAAATCGGTACATCGTCCTTCAAAAAGCGCTTTCATGGCTCTTTGCTGTTCCAACTTGGATTCCAGGCTGCTAATCTGTGTATTATATGTATTTAATTCATTTTCCAAGCCATTTATCTGGCTTCTCAACTGGCTTCGTCTCTGTTTTTTCTGGTTCTCCTGTGCACGCAGCTCCGCCGCTCTTTGTCCTGTTACACCCGCATAATTATTCATACTTTCCCTCCCCTCTTTTCTAACGTAAAAATTATACTAAATTTTAATCTTTCTGTCTAGTTTTTTCTATATTTCCCCTCAATTTTCATTGTTTTTGAATTTTTATTCATTTTTACTATATCATCACATCTGATTTTTCTTTACTATGCTCAATTCTTTCATTCATCTTCTTAAATGGAATCGCAAGCAGCAATCCTATGAGCAGAGAGATTACCACATAGATTCCCATTGCTCCAATATACTTCAGATAATCTGCTCCGTGCATACCGCCGATACATTCCCGCATGGCATTCATTCCATAGGGAAACGGCAGATATTTATAGGTATACTGATATACCTTTGGTAATGTCTCAATCGGAAAAGTTCCTCCGGCGCCTGCCACCTGAATTACCATAATAACAACCGCGATAGCTTCTCCTACGTTTCCAAACGCCACCGTCAGAGAATAAATAAATATGGTAAATACCAGACTGCTGATTGCCGCCGCAAGCCAGTACAGGAAAGGATTATGACACTGTATCTTAATATAGAAGATTTCTCCCAGTACGGTGATCAATGTCTGCACCTGCCCCACCAGGAAAAAGAAAATATATCTTCCAAAATATTGCTGATATGGCTTCACATCGGTAATTCCCTCTTCGTGCTGTACCTTTACATGCACAATAGCAACCAGTATCAGCGCACCAACCCACAATGCCAATATGGTATAAAATGGCGCCATGGCAGAACCATAATTGGCAATAGGATATATCTCCTCTGTTTCCAGCTGCACCGGAGAGGAAATAAACTCTGCCAGTTGTTTCGGGTCTGTTTTTAACATATCCGCCAGTTCCTGATACTGTTCATCGTTCTCAAATGTTCTTAGACTGGTAATTACGGTATCGAGACTTGCAATTACTTCATCGGTCTTTGCTCTGGATTCTTCCAGTCCTGCGGTTCCCTCATTTAAAACGCCTTCATATTCCGATAACACTTCTTCCACTTCACTAAAATCCCCATCCATTCCGCCTAACACAGACTGCACATCTATCAAAGCGCTTTGTACGGAGTTCATAGTGGAACGAAGATTCGGTCTTACGGAATATTCAAAATTATCCTTTAATGCTTTTATCTGATTCTGGCAGGTAATGATTTCCTGTGCCAGACTGCTTCGCAATGCTTCTGCCGTCTCCGACACCTCATTTTCACTGGCAGACAACTGATTCAGGTCTGCTTCTATTGCATCCAGACTTCCATTGATTTCATCAATCTTAGGTTGTGTCTCGGCATCTGTCCAGCCCGATACTGCATTATTAAACAACTGACGGATATAGGGCAATGCTGTCTGAAGTCCTGCAATAGAACTATCTCCTGTAATAGTGCTGCCTCCCGTCAACTGCCCGTTTACCGTACTAAGTTCTTCCTGAACCGTATTCCTTAAGTCCTCCAGTGCTCCATCCACGATTTCAAAGCTATAGGTTACCATATCCAGCAATGACTCTGAACTGCCTGAATTGTTCAAGGCGGCATCCTGAATACTGTTTATGGTATTCCTTCCGTTATTGACCATATCATTTAAGTTTGGCAGGA
The DNA here is from genome assembly GCA_949292785.1 of uncultured Eubacteriales bacterium. Classification (GTDB taxonomy): domain Bacteria; phylum Bacillota; class Clostridia; order Lachnospirales; family Lachnospiraceae; genus Petralouisia. The sequence continues at coordinate 335,800 of CASFBK010000006.1, read as the reverse complement.
CTGCCTGACTGGTCGCCATAATACTGGAGGCAGAGTTGGTGATTCCAACAAAAGAATTCAGCAGGTTCGAATACAGCTGTAGGTTCCCCTGTAATTCTGTCAGCTTTCCTATTATAGTATCAAACACTCCGGCGCCTTCTTCCTGCCCGGATAATACATTGCTTACCTCCATAATGCCTTCTGCTAATGTACTGACAAAGGTACTGTTTACCTGCTCCTGCACTGCCGTCTTTGCCTTTCCGGTAATTTTAGGGGCAATGGCATTCTTCTTTTCATTTTCATAATATACAATCTGGGGGTGTTCCACATCTCCTCCCAGAAAACTTATCATGTTTTCTGTAAAATTCTCAGGTACGACAAGTGCAGCATAATAGTCTCCATTATCCACACCACCGACTGCCTCTTCCTCGGTATCAGTAAACACCCATCCGATGGTTGTGTTACTTTTTAACCCTTCGATTACGCTGTCTCCCACATTCAGCTCCACTCCGGAAACTGCGCTTCCTTTATCCAGAGATACTACTGCCACCTTCAGATTTGACGTAGCCTCCGGTCCGTAAGGGTCCCAGTTCGAAAAAATATTGAACCAGGCATATAAAGACGGAATCACACAAAGTCCCATAACGACCACTACTGCCACTACATTTTTGCTGATTCTTCCGGCATCTGCAAGAAAGATTTTAATGATGTTCTTCATTTTCGCCCTCCCTGCTTTCTTCATTTTCTATTTTTCCCAACACATCCTGTATCCGGCTTTCTATCACTTCATTCCCAATCAACTGATATGCCTCCATCTCCTGCTCATTTCCGTTCAGCTTCGCCATCCGCTCCATAAGATTGTAATCCATATATTCTACGGTAATCAGATAAGCCGCCAGAACGAACAAAGAAACAATCCAGAGTATGAGAAATATAATTTTTGAGCTGTTGGTCCAGAATAAAAGAGCAAGAAAAATCAATGGAATAATCAGGATACATTTTAATCCGATGGAGATTCGCTTCTGATTCTTCCGATGCATCTGTTCTTCATAATTCACAACCATATCATAGGCTTTTTTATACTTATCGTTTTCCATGTTCTCTCACTCCTTCCTACATCATTTTGGTATCTTCCATTCGTTTTTCTACAAAATGATTTAACTTGATAAAAGGTTTGCGAATCACTAATCCGATGGCAAGCGCCGCTGCCGCAAATAGCAACAGTTCTCCCATGGACTTCACATAGGTATTTCCATACATTCCTCCAATGGTCTCCCGCATGGCATTGATGGCATAAGGGAATGGGAAGAAAATATAAATATTGCGATAAACGCTTGGCAGCAACTCTATGGGGAAGGTTCCTCCCGAGCCTGCAATCTGGATTACCATAATTACAACTGCGACTGCCTTTCCAATATCTCCAAAGGACAAGGTCAACGCATAAATCAACAGGGTAAATACAAAGCTTGCTGTTGCTGCCGTCAGCCAGAACATTCCCTTATCCAGCACCTGACAATGCAAGAGATAAATATCTCCCAATACCACAACGAGCACCTGTATCTGCCCCAACACAAAGAACAGCAGATACCGCCCGAAAAACAACTGATGCAGCTTTACCTCCGACATATTCTTAGGCTCTGCTTTTACTTTGATTAATGCAGTCAGAAGCAGTGCGCCTACCCATAACGCAAGTACGGTGTAAAACGGTGTCATGGCAGAACCATAATTTGCGATTGGATATACTTCTCTGGTATCTATTTTTACCGGCTCTGAGAAAAACTCACCATAAGCATCCGGATCCCCCTGCATAAGCTCCATAAAAGCCTCTACTCTCTCGTCTTCACTTACGCCGGTTAAGGCATCTGTAATGGCGCTAAGTCTTCCACTTACTGTTTGAAGTACCGTCTGTATCTGTTCTAAGCTCTGATTCGTTCCGTCTATGGTAGTGACCACTCCATCAAAAATAGCACTTGTACTTTCCAGTGTCTGGTTCGTGCTTTCTAACAGTTCCGAAACGCTTCCCAATATCTGTCCGGTACTGTCCAAAACCCCGTTTACCTGTGGGGCAAGACTGTTGGTATACACATTCCTCATATTCGCAACAGAATTTCCACATCTGGTAAGAGCTGCTGCAATATCCTCTACTTTAGCGGTTACCATGCTCTGTACAATATCACTTCCGGCATTGGGAATACTGCCCATATTGATATCCTGCAGCGTTCCCTGTTCGTCCACAACGCCCAGGCTTTCTAACACACTTTGAATATCTCCTGCGCCATTGGTAAGGGAATTTAGTGTATCTAGCGCATTTTGAAGCTGCTGCTTCATTTCCTGACTCTGCTGACTATCCTCCGGCAGCGTAAGATTATTTAATGCTGCTATCAATTCTGCAATCTGCTTTTGCAGCTCTACTACGTCCTTCGCTGTTTGTGTCATATCTCCGATTACATTCTCCGTCTTCTCTGCCAGCTTTGCATTTGAAATATCCGAAGAAATCTTATTTAACGAAGCCTCAATGGACGCAAGAGAAGCATTCACATTTGCACTAAAATCCGCAAGACTGTTTCTGGTATTTGCCACGTTTCCCTCTACCGCCTCCACGTCTCCAATTCCCTTATCAATTTTCTCCTGTAAATCTGCTATCTTACCTTCTGCCTCGCTTACAGATGCTGTCAGGGTCTTATTTCCTTCCAGGAGACTGTTAATAGCTGTCTCATATTCCTTAAGGTTTTCATTGATTTCTTCTATTTTTCCTACGAATTCTTCGATTCGATTACTGCTTTCTAACTCTCCTGATACCGTATTTGTTTCCTGGAATACCGTGCTGATGACTACCTCTATAAACTTAGCATCAATGCTTTGCTGCAAGGTAGAAACAGCGGTATCTGTAATCTTGGTCGCTACTGCGTTCTTCTTTTCATTTTCATAATATGTAATACCCGGATTGGCAAATCCTTCTGTAAACATATTATACATCTTATATGTAAAGTCTTTTTCGATTACTACGGCTGCATAATAATCACCGCTCTTTACTCCCTCTATTGCCTTTTCTGAAGTATCTACAATCACCCATCCGATAGATTCATTGGTCTTTAGTTCTTCTAATACCTCGGCTCCCATGTTCTCCTTCGTCCCATTCGGAAGAGTATATCCTTCATCTTCTGAAAAAGCGGCGATTTTAATATTCCCTGTATTAGAATACGGGTCCCAATTAGAGTAAATATTAAACCACGCGTATAAAGACGGCAAAATACATAGACCAATCACAATAATGAATGCCAGTATGTTCTTCACCAGTCCTTTTACATCCGCTTTAAAAATCGTCATTATATTCTTCATGGCTGCCATTTCCTCCCATGCTATTGATAATAGGCAGATACCCAGAATCCTTGTGTTTTCTGAGCCTGCCTATGATTTATTATAACATTATCTTATTTTGTTTTCCACAGACAATATTGTAGATGTGTATATGCCGTTACTGTTCTATTTCGATTTCCTGTAACAGTTCTTTCAACATAGGCTTCTGTTCCCTGGGCTGTCCCTCCCGGTACTCCCGACTGACCTGCTCCACAGCGTTTTCTATCTCTTCCTTCAACTCCCTTGCAGACAACAGCAGACAGTCCTGTCCACGAATAATGATTTGTTCCAGACCATCCGAAGTGGCTACCGTCACACGATATTTTTTCCCATTTTCGTGAGCAAATTTTTCAATATACTGGTCTGCGGTTTCCGCCTCTGCCGTAAATACCACATGAATGTTGTGATAATCTTTAATTTCTGCTGCATGTCCTTTTACACGATAAGCATCAAATACCACAATCAAATGACATTTTCGGATTCCCTGATAATTGCAGAGAATATCCATCAGCTTTCCTCTGGCTCCGTCCAGATTGTCTTTGGCCAGTTCCTTTAACTCCTCCCATGCATAGATGACATTATAGCCATCCACCAAAAGATATTCCTCTCCTGATTTTTTCGGCACATAGCTTCTGGTAACAGGAGCAGTTTCTGATGGCTTTCGCTTTTTTGCAAATCCGTTCTTGGCAAAGGTATTTTTATCCCTCTTATTTGCTCCATAGGTTCTTGCTAATATTTCGTCAATTTCCTCCGTGTCAATCCACATTTCTTCTTCATATTCCGTGACCGCCTGCGGTCCTTTCAACCTGCCCTCAGAACCTGAAGCCGCCTCTTCCAGCGTGCTTTCTAAATGCATATAATCCTTTACATGCTCCCAGCCTACCACAAAGCCTGCCCCGTGGGCACAAAAAACGGACCCGGTAGGATTCTCCAAATCCGCTTCCGAATCATAGCATTTTTCTGCAATGACTTCCTCTGCATTATGGCAGATACCATACCCCTGCAGGGAACAGAACATCTTTCCTTCTCCTCTGGTGTAGGCAGTTACCTCCTTCGGATAGTCCTGTATCAGAGCTACCGGAGCACTTCCGGTAAGTACCGCAGTGCCATTTTGAAGCTCTGGTACTTCAAATGCGGCATGCATCCGCTCTAAGTCCGTCATGGCTCGTCCTATGCTGCCCTCCGGCACTTCCAGGTGAAAGGTATAATAGGGCTCCAGCAATACAGATTCCGCCTGCTTTAGTCCCTGCCGTACCGCGCGGTAAGTCGCCTGTCTGAAGTCTCCGCCCTCGGTATGCTTCTGATGGGCACGCCCTGCGGTCAATGTAATTTTCATATCTGTAATGGGAGCTCCCGTCAGCACGCCCTTGTGTTCTTTTTCCTCTAAATGGGTCAAAATCAACCGCTGCCAGTTACGGCTCAGCACATCTTCACTACATTCTGTGGAAAAGACAAGTCCGCTGCCCGGCTCTCCCGGCTCCATCCGCAGATGCACCTCCGCATAATGACGCAATGGTTCAAAATGCCCCACACCCTCTACCACATTTTGTATCGTTTCTTTGTATACAATACTTCCTGTTCCAAACTCAATATCAATTCCAAACCGTTCCTTTACCAGGTACTTTAGAATCTCTATCTGGACTTCTCCCATCACCTGCACCCGTATCTCCTGCAGCTGTTCCTCCCAGACAATATGAAGCTGGGGTTCCTCCTCTTCTAACTGGCGCAGCTTGGGTAAAACTACCGCTGCATCCATTCCCTCAGGCAGTTCTATCTGATAGGTCAGTACCGGCTCTAACAAAGGTACAGACATCCCGGATTCTATCCCTATGCCTTCTCCGGGATAAGTGGCACTCAATCCGGTCACCGCACAGACCGCTCCCGCCTGCACTTCGTTTACTGTTGTATATTTTTCTCCCGAATAAATACGAATCTGATTGACCTTTTCCTGTTGGTGGGTAAGTACCGTTTTTACCTTCAGACTTCCTCCGGTTATCTTAAGATAAGTCAGACGGTTTCCCTGTTCATCTCTTGCAATTTTAAACACACGCGCACCAAATGTGGAAGGATAAGAAGGAACCGCAGTATACGTTACAAGCCCTTCTAAAAACGCATCTATCCCCTGCTCTTTCAGTGCCGAGCCAAAAAAGCATGGAAAGACCAAACGCTCTCGAATCAGCGTTCTGATTTCATCTGTTTCTACACAGCCCGTTTCTAAAAACTGCTCCATGACTTCTTCTTTGCACATGGCAACCTCATCATAAAAGCTTTCTGATGCTTCTTTGGAAAAATCAATACAGCCCTCTGATAATTTTTCTCTCAGCTCTGACAAAAGCGCTTCCTTTTCCGTTCCGGGCTGGTCCATTTTATTAATAAATAAAAATACCGGTATCTCATATTGTTTTAACAGCCGCCACAGAGTCTGGGTATGCCCCTGCACACCATCTGCTCCACTTATGACTAAAACAGCATAATCTAACACCTGCAATGTCCGTTCCATTTCTGCCGAAAAATCTACGTGTCCCGGAGTATCTAACAGGGTTACTTCCAAATCTCCAATTTTCACCTCTGCCTGCTTGGAAAAAATGGTAATGCCCCGCTCCCGTTCCAATTCATAGTTATCCAAAAAGGCGTCCTGATTGTCCACTCTTCCCATTTTTCGAATACTTCCGCTATGATAAAGTATTGCCTCTGATAATGTTGTTTTTCCGGCATCTACATGTGCCAATATCCCTATTACTACTTTTTTCATGTGTCTTCTCACTTTTCTTTCCGTTTTCCTGTCTCTATTTTAGCAAAATAACACACACAAGTCCACCATACACACCACTTCCCTATTAACTAGAAAAAGGTCTTTGCTTCCTTTAAGAAACAAAGACCTTTCTATTTTTAGTTTGTGCTGTCTGTCTGACGAATAATCTTTCGGATTGGAAGAACAAATCCCGGAGAAACAGATAATTCATCAATGCCCATTTTCAAAAATGTTTCTGTTAGAGTGGTATCTGCTCCTAATTCTCCACAAATACCTACCCAGCAATTATTGGCATGTCCATTGTCAATAACGGTCTGTATCAGACGAAGGATTGCCGGATGATGTGAATCATAGAAATCATCCAGTTTCGCATTCTGCCGGTCGATTGCCAGTGTATACTGGGTCAAATCGTTGGTTCCGATACTGAAGAAGTCTACTTCCTTTGCCAGTTCATCACTCATAACGGCTGCTGCCGGAGTTTCAATCATGATTCCCTGTTCTACTTCTCCAAAAGGAATCTCTGCCTTGGTCAGTTCTTCTTTTACCTCTGCTACGATTTCCTTAATTCTTCTTACTTCACTTACGGAAATAATCATCGGATACATGATAGAAATATTTCCATACTTAGCTGCACGGAATAACGCACGTAACTGTGTTTTAAATATATCTGTCTGAGTAAGGCAGATACGAATAGCACGATATCCCATTGCAGGATTTTCTTCCTTATCCAGATTGAAATAATCCACCTGTTTGTCTGCTCCAATATCTAACGTACGGATGATGACTTTCTTTCCTGCCATGCGCTCTGCTACTGTCTTATAAGCAAAGAACTGTTCTTCCTCTGTTGGGAAATGGTCCTTTTCCAAATATAAGAACTCACTGCGGAATAAACCGATTCCGGCTGCATCATTCTTAAGAACACCGGCAACGTCTGATACGTTACCAATATTAGCATACAGTTTGATTTTACGTCCATCCTTTGTAATATCTTCTTTTCCCTTTAATTCCTGAAGCAGCTCCCGTTCTTCTAACAGCTTTTTCTGCTTCTCTGTCATCTCATCTAAAACTGCAGGTGTCGGCTCTATATACATAGTACCTGTAAAACCGTCTACTACTGCCATTTTTCCATTCCATTCTTTTTGGATAGATACACCAATTAATGCCGGAATGTTCATGGTTCTGGCTAAAATAGCCGTATGAGAGTTGGTGGAGCCCTGCTCTGTTACAAATGCCAGAAGCTTTTCTTTATCCATCTGAACGGTTTCACTTGGCGCCAGGTCATCTGCTACTAAAATCACCGGCTCTTCTAAATCATTTACTCTTCCGTTTCCTCCGCAGAGTACGGATACGACACGGTCTGAAATATCCTTGATATCTGCTGCTCTTGCGCTGAAGTATTCATCCTCCATTTCCGCAAACATATTAGAAAAATTATCTCCGGTCACAGCGACTGCATACTCTGCATTTACTTCCTGCTGCTCAATCATATTACGGATGGAATCATTATAATCCCCATCCTCCAACATCATGGCATGTACGTCAAATACTGCGGCATTTACCTCGCCTACTTCTTTACATGCTTTTTCATACAGCTTTCGAAGCTGGGCAATCGCCACTTCTTTTGCATTTTCAAAACGTTTAATTTCAGCTTCCTTATCGTCTACCTTATACCGTTTTACCTCTGTCTGATGTTTTTCGTAAAACAGTATCTTTCCAATTGCAATTCCTTGAAAAATTGATTTACCATTATATGTTTCCATGAAATCTCTCCTGTCTATAGATTCTTTTGAAAGAATTTTTCCATCTGTGTTACTGCTTCTTCTTCATTTTCGCCTTCTACGGTCACCGTAACCTCGTCAAAGCACTTTACCCCAAGGCTCATAACGGCCATTAACTTTGTTGCATCTGCGCTTTTTCCATTACAGGATATAGTAACCTTGGCACCACATGCTTTGGCTTCCCTGGTCAAAAGACCTGCCGGTCTGGCATGAATTCCTACTTCTTCTTTAATTTTGTAATTAAAGGTTTTCAACTTTATCCCTCCCTTTCTATGTGATAATTATCTATTTTTTTATTTCACTGGCGCATACACGTTCTATGTGCATTGCCAGATATCCAACCTCAACTTCCGGAAGCTCTATGCTGAGCGCCCGGGACAGATGCTTGCAAACTGCATCTGCAATCTGAAAAGAATTCGGAAACTGTTTTTCAATGTATTCATTTATATCTAACTTCAATTCTTCTCCGGTCATGCCTCTGGCAGCCATGTACTTTACATGATTCATCAAACGATTATAAGACAGGGTCTGTACATCTATCTTACTACCTGTCTCGTCTTCAATCATTGCTATACATTCACGTACCGCTGCTGCAATCTGCATGGCATCGGAAACATTCTCATCACAGATAGAGGAATGGACATGAAGTGCAATATATCCAATTTCATCCTCGTCAATGTCAATCCCTTCTTCCTGTTTTATCAGTTCCTCTGCCAGTTGTGCAATCTTATATTCTTTATAGAACAGCACCTGTATATCCTGTGTTAGGGGATTACTAATCTGCTCTCCTTTTTTTATTCGCTCTACGGCAAATGCAATATGATCTGCCATTGGGAAGAGTATGCTCCGGTCTATTTTTCCGAATTCTTCCTCTGCCTTTTCCAATATGGCATTAGAAATCTCCAGATAGACCGGATTCATATCCCGTACCATCTCCCTGGCATTTCCCTGCTCTGAATCGGACTTAAGAGCATAGATTCTAATATCCTCTTCCGGCTTCACATATTCTGTGACCTTTTTTCCAAATCCAATTCCCTTTCCCAGTAAAAGGTATTCTTTGGTACTGTTTTCTTTTACTGCCAGTATTGCATTGTGGTTTAATGCCTTGGTAACACGGTACATACTCTTTCCTTCCCCTATGATTTATTCAAAGATATCTACAGCAAAGAGGTCCTCTCCTGCTTTTATCTTTCCTGTCTTCACCACACGAATCTTCTGATTGTCTGACAAATCCGTGCACAATATCGGTGATACTAATGATGGTGCATGAGACTTAATATAATCCCGGTCAAGCTTCATCAGTGCATCGCCTTTTTTCACTTTTGCCCCTTCTTCTACGAATACTTCAAATCCTTTTCCGTCTAATTTCACGGTATCAATTCCGATATGAAGAAGCATTTCCATTCCATCTTCTGTCTCTAATCCAATGGCGTGTTTCGTCGGGAACACAAAGCTTACTGTTGCATCAACAGGTGCCTTTACAGTATCTTCTGTCGGCTCTACTACCGCTCCGTCTCCCATCATTTTTCCTGCAAAGCCTTCGTCCGGTGCGGTCTCTAACTCCGCTGCATTTCCATCAAACGGACTTGCAATCATAATGGTCTTTACCACCTTTTTTCCTGCATTAGCAGACTGCTCTTTCTGTGCCTCTTCTGCCGGTGCAGATACCGGAATATCCTCTTCCTCCGGTGCGTTTTCTAAATAATCCTCCAAATCGGATTTAATCACAGTAACTTTTGGTCCGTAAATAATCTGAACGCCCTGTCCTTTGTGGATTACACCGGATGCGCCTGTTGATTTTAATAACGCATCATCTACCTTGGATGCATCAAATACAGTACAACGCAGACGTGTTGCACAACAGTCTACGTCAGAAATATTCTTCTTTCCGCCCAGACCTGCACAAATCATACGAGACTGCTCATTGCTTCCTTCTTTTGCGCCTTTTTTCTTTTCTTCTACATCTTTTCTGGTATAAAGCTTTACATCTTCTCCATCTTCACGACCCGGAGTCTTGAAATCAAACTTCTTAATCAGGAAGGAGAACATAAAATAGTATACCACAAAATAACCAATTCCTACAATAACAATCCATATCCAGCTGGTCTTTTTATTTCCCTGTAATATACCGAACAGGAACATATCGATAAGACCACCGGAGAATGTCATACCTACACCTACATTAAATACATGCATCAGCATATATGCAAGACCTGCAAATACACAGTGGATTACATATAATACCGGAGCTACGAATAAGAATGTAAATTCAATCGGTTCTGTAATACCTGTCAGCATAGAAGTTAATGCTGCTGATAAAAGTAAACCGGATACTACTTTTCTCTTCTCCGGCTTTGCACATCGATACATAGCAAGAGCTGCTCCCGGAAGTCCAAAAATCATAAGTGGGAACTTACCGGACATAAATCTGGTGGCAGAAACTGCAAAGTGATCTACGGTCGGGTCTGCTAACTGTGCAAAGAAGATATTCTGTGCACCTTCAATCAACTGTCCGCCTACTTCTAAGGTTCCACCTACACCTGTCTGCCAGAATGGCAAATAGAATACATGATGTAATCCAAATGGAATCAATGCACGTTCCATGACTCCGTATACCCAGGTACCTGCATAACCGGATTCCAGTACAACATTACCAACACTGTAGATTCCCTGCTGGATAACCGGCCAGATAAAGAACATGGCAATACCTACTACTACATAAACTAATGCTGAAATAATCGGAACGAATCTGGTACCTCCAAAAAAGGATAATACCTGTGGAAGTTCAATCTTGTAGAACCGGTTGTGCAGTGCTGCTACTCCAAGTCCTACGATAATTCCACCAAACACACCCATCTGAAGGGATGTAATTCCTAATACATCAGTGGTAGCACCGTTTAATAATGCTTCCGCACCACCATTAATGGTAATCATGGCACTAATGGATGCATGCATAATGAAGAATGCAATCACTGCTGCCAATGCTGCTACTTCTTTTTCTTTCTTTGCCATTCCGATTGCTACGCCCATAGCAAAAAGAACCGGCAGGTTTGCAAATATAACATTACCTGCATCGCTCATTACGGTAAAGATTACATTCAGAATCGTTCCAGGTCCCATAATCTTCATTAACCCGTAAGTATCGAGCATCGTTTCGTTGGTAAAGGATCCTCCAATACCAAGTAAAAGTCCTGCCACTGGCAGAATTGCGATAGGAAGCATAAAGGATCTTCCTACACGTTGAAGAACACCAAAAATTTTGTCTTTCATCTGTTACACACTCCTTTTTTGTTTTAAGGGATACTTTGTATATTATCCAGCCTTTTTGTGCTTTATAACCTATGATTGACTTCTTTTCGTAAGTTCTATACAAAAAAAGGCATTAACACACATAAATATCCTCTCTATTTATGTATAGTTAATGCCTGCCGTTCCAGTAACACACTATGTTTATAGTTTATCACTTTTTTTGCAATTTGTCCAGATGAAATTTATAATTTTCTTTTGTAACACCAGACTTACCTAATTCAAATCATACAAAGGCATGGGAAGTATGGTTACCTTCGTCACCTCTTGATTGCTGTAGGTCCTACCATTCTTCACATAGCTGGATTTCAGACACAGGTAATACTCAAGCTGCCCCTTTTCCAGCAATTCCTGATAGCTTACATCAAAGTAGTAGTTTCCATCTACCGCTACCTCATAGGCAGTCTGGGTCTCTAGCTTTGTTTCCTCGTTCTCCGATTCCCATGTCCAGCTTCCGTTGGCACCTGCGGTAATTATCTGAAGCAGCACGGTAAGCACTAATCATAGTATTGACGAACAGCTGTACTTCATCATCCGGCAGCGTTGCTGACTTCATATGCTCCAAACCGGCATAGGTAATATTTCCTACATTATATATTATGTCGTTTTTTGCAGATTGTGTATGAGACCTTTTCCTTCACTTCCATTCCATTCAATTATACCGGCAGACTATCCCGGAGACACAATACGCCCCAGCCCACCTCCGGATTGGGATATTCTCTTAACACAGGCAGGTGTCTTGCTCCACGAAGCAGATATGCCTTTATCTTTTCTCCATACAGATAAGCATCATTGCCATTTACAATTCCCCACTGCATCAAAAGAGCACTGCTTCCTGTCACAAAGGGCGTTGCCATGGAGGTTCCACTGCGCACTGCATAGCCGCCTCCCGGAGAAGTGGAAAGGATATCTACCCCCGGAGCTGCAAGGTCCGGCTTTACGTCATTGGTCTGTCTGGTAAATCCTCTACCGGAAAAATCCGCCAACTGGTCATTTCTGGAATTATAGGCACCTACGGAAATCACCTTTGCCGCAGTAGAAGGAATCGTTAATGTGGTCTCCTCCGTGGGATAAAGAAAGCCTGTTCCTTCATTCAGCACAGACTGTCCCGGCATCCACATATCATAGTTGCCTCTCACAATTCGTCTGGGGGTGAGTATCACTTTCCAGATTCCCATATCGATATATCTTTGTGCAGGAATAAAGTCGATATAAATCTCCTGATAAGGGCTATAAGGGCTGGGCTCTCCATAATAAATTAAAAGCTCCGTCTGTTCTATTGTAAAACGCTGGGGACCCTGAATCTTTTGTATGGGACCTACTACACGCCCGGAAGGGTGTATTATAGAAACATCATAATCATCTACATAAGATTTCCATATCTGCAGACTCATCACCGTCTCGTAGCTGCTGATGGCAAATTCTATTTCCCGTTCTATGCCCTGCTGTAAATAGCCGGATGTATGCCCCCGCGCAGCTCCTTCGTTTCCTGTACCTATGGCGATACTGGTCTTCCAGAAATTTGCCATATCATTGATATAGCTTTCTAACAAGGCAGTTCCGCTGTGAGAACCATAATTATTTCCGAAGCTGATATTGACTGCCATAGGCATCTGCAATTCCAGCGCCTTTTTCACTACATAATCCAGTCCCCGCATCAACTGCGTCGTTCTCGGAAACCCATTCGGCTCTGCTGTCCCCAGTTTTACAATTAGAAGCGGACTTTCATAAGCAACTCCTCTGTTTACTCCACCGGAAGCCCTGCCGTTTCCTGCTGCAATTCCTGCCACATGCGTTCCATGCCCTGAGGTATCGCGGCTTGACACCAGCCGGAACCGTTCCTGCTCACTGCCTGCCATTAGCGCCTGATTTATCTCTTCTGACGTATATTCCCGCTCTAGTGTTTCATCATAGAGCGCCAGTATTCTGGTACTTCCATCCTCGTTACGAAAGTCCGGATGACTGTAATCAATACCCTCTCCTGTCAAGTAGTTGCAAACAACTTTTTTAACTTTTTTTCAAGGTATTTGCCGCTTTTTCGCTCAAAATGGATACCTGCTGTCAAACCATTGTCTAAAAACATCATATCCAATGTTAAATTACTGCAAAATCATTAAGTTTGACTATGCTACACTTACTTTTTCTCTCCAGCATATCTCTATATGCTGTTCATCACAAACCACTATTTTCTCTATATAATGGTCTATCATTTCCTTTGATAATACTGCAAATTCACTTCCTACACTTAAAGCATCTCTGTCGCATTCCATCTTAATATATGCAGCTTCCATTTCCTGTATTGTTTCTTGCAGAGTAGCCAAGTCATTCTCTATTGATTTTACCATTATATCATCTGAATGAAAACTGTCGGTCTTTCCTGACACATAATTCTGGTATGCTTCAAAGTTCTGCTGTTTTAATTTCCGTATCCTGCCATCTAATAAATGGCATTTCCCTTTTAGTTCTTTAATCTCCTTATCCAGTCGTTGTATTGCTTCTTTACGAAGTTTATCCAATTCTCCGTCTGCATACAACTTATCCTGCATCATAAATAAGACGTACTGCTCCATAAACATTGCATTTACATTGTCTACACAATTTTCCAACATATTAGAGTAACGATTATGACAGGTAAAATAAGGATTGAGTCCCCTCCGGTAACGCAAATTCTTTTTACAGCAGCCACAGACCATTTTCCCGACAAGCGGGTGCGTAGGACGATACTGTGGGTTTCTTTTTAACCCACGACCTTCCTGCACTTTATCAAATACTTCTTTGTCAACAATCGGTTCGTGATGATTATAAGTCACCAACCACTCCTCACGGGGATTTAAGTGGTTCTTCCCACCCACAAAGTCTTTCGTATATTTCTTCTGTACCACATTTCCGATATATATTTCGTTTCGGAGTATCTGGCATATCGTACTGCTACTCCATAAAAATCTTTCTCCCTTTGGTTCCTGGCTTGTTCTTCCTTTTTCAATCTTAAATTCAATCGGCGTTTTCACATTCGTTTCATTGAACAGCCTTGCTATCTCGACAGATGTGTACCCTTCCACAGTTAAAGAGAAAATGCGTCTGACTACCTCTGCCTCGTCCTCTGTAATGATCAATGCGTGTCTGTCCTCCGAAGCTTTTTCGTAGCCAAATGGACTGTTTCCGCTTACATATTGTCCTTTTTCCTTTCTGACAGCAAGGGAAGAACGAACCTTCTGTGACAAATCCTTACTATATAAATCATAGAGAAGATTCTTGAAATTCACATCAATATCCGCAATGCTTCCCTGATAGTTATTACTATCATAATTATCATTTATGGAAATGAAACGAACACCCATAAATGGGAATATCTGTTCAAGGTAGGAACCAAGTTCGATATAATCCCTTGCAAATCTTGAAAAATCCTTGACTATAATACAGTCTATTTTAGAATCTCTGACCTTTTCCAACATATTCTGCATACCTGGTCGCTCAAAATTCGTACCTGTATATCCATCGTCACAAAATTCAAGCAGGTCATAATCTGAAAATTTTTCTGCCACAAACCTGTGCAAAAGGATTCGCTGCATGGTAATACTGTTGCTTTCTTCCTTTATCTTATCATCTTCCTTTGATAATCGGATATAAATTGCAATCTGGTACTTTTTCATCTTACATGACCTCCTTTATCGCTAATATGACATCATTTCTTTTAAAACAGAAGATAACTTTTACCCTATGATCCTGATATACTTCTATTCTGTGAATCAAGGTTCTGACTACTTCTGCTGTCAGCTCGCTCTTTTCATTGCCTTTTACCAGAGTACGCAAAAAATGGTTTTTCTGAACCGTATCATAGTCTATTGTTCTGAGCTTTTCCGTAATCTCTGCCCGCTTTCTTTGAATAGCGGTAATCTTTTTATTATTTTCCTCTTTGGTACGCTTAAAGCTATCCGCATCCATTTCACCCATACGGTATTTCAGATACTGTTCGCTCGTCAGCCTGCTCATGTTTTCGATTTTTCTTTCCAATTCCAGCAATGCTTCCTGCCATTCCTCTTTTAACCGATTTGCTTCATTGTTATTGCTTTCAATCAAGTCCTTTGGACGCATGGCGGACAAAGAAAACTCCTGCCGGATTGCTGTCTTTACAAGTTCATTTAATGTGCTTAATGTGATACTCTTTGTTTCACACCTTTCGTCATCTATACGGTCTACCTTTGAACAATTATAGCTGTATGTCCGAATCCGATCTTTGGAGCTGAATGTCTTGATAGCACTAATTCTTCGCATTTTCGCACCGCAATCGCCACAATACAAAACATCTGCATAAATATCCTCATCTATTGGCATCTTCTTAGAATACCCATTCTTATTGCAGTACACAGACGATTTTTCAAACTTTCCGGCAGCTTGAAAAAATAAATCCTCACTTATAATGGCTTCATGGGTATGCTCTTTTACAGACCAGTCCTCAGAAGCAATATCATGCTTGCTACGCATCATATAATCTTTTCCACAGGTTCTGCCTTGCACAAGACAGCCTATATACACAGGGTTTGTCAAAATCATTTTCACTGTCCCTCTGGACCATTGCTGCAATTTATCCCCATCCTGACAATAAATATGTCCTGTCTTATGATACTCCATAGGTCTGACAATTTTTTCTTCATAGAGCCACACCACGATTTCCTTCATATTCTTACCGGAGAGGAAAAGTTCAAATATCTTTTTCACAATATCTGATGTAGTTTCCTCTATAAAAAGACATTTCTTATCTCCTATCCACTCAGCACGGTATCCATAAGGAGCGATTCCGCCTGTATAACTGCCCTGCTCCCATTTTTCCTGCCTGCTGGATTTTACTTTTACAGCAATATCCCTTGCATACATTTCGTTTACAAGGTTTTTCAGGTTCACACCTAATGTTTCATTCTGTCCGGATATATTCATGCTGTCAAAGTTATCTGTTACAGCAATAAACCGTACACCCATAAAAGGGAATATCTTTTCAATATAATTTCCGGTTTCAATATGATTTCTTCCAAAACGTGACAGGTCTTTTACAATGATACAGTCTATTTTTCTTGACCTGACATCACGCATCATGCGTTCAAAGCCTTCACGCTCAAAGTTTGTTCCGGTTTTTCCTATATCCGTATAGCAGTCAAAGATGACCATATCATTCTGCCTGCCAATAAATGCCTTTGCTATCTCAATCTGTGTTTCAATAGACTCATTTTTTCTTTCATTTGCATCTACGGACAGTCTTGCATATATTCCAACCGAATATATCTTCGATGGTCTTTTATTTTCTGCCACATTGATACTATTCTGTTTCTTTTTAGAGGTTCTTGCCATTTACACCGCCTCCCCTCTAAGCTGTTTTCCAGATTCCAGATAATCCGCAAGCATAATAACTTTAGAAAACAGTTCCTTATAACGAAGCTCCAGATATACCCTTTTATCCTCATACACAAGAATACGCTTCACAAATGAAACCAGTGTTGCCCTGTCGAGCTCCGTAATCTGCATGGCTGTTTTCATCCGTTCCAGATTCACTCCGGCAGTAACACCCGATTTAAAGAGCTTTTTAATGGTTTCTTCCTGATTATGGATTGCCTGCTGAAGTTCCTGATAACGCTGTTCGTAGATTTGCCGGAAGTTCTTAAAATCTTCCTCTGTAATAATCTGCTTTTTCAAATCTTCATACAGACCTGCCCTGAGTGATAAATACTTATCCTGCTCACTATGCAGCCTTTCAATTTCCTTATCAAAGGAAACAACTTCCTCAAAGTTAATCTCCATCTGCTCAATGCCTTTCAGTACATTGCTTTTATTCAGAAATAAGGAAACCTGCTGTCTGAGTCCGCTTAATACCAGACGGTTCAAATCTTCTTCCAAAATCGTGTGCCTGCTACACTCTCCGCCCTTATTCTTTGTGGAACAGATAAAAGAAACCGTTTCTTTCCCTTTATAACGGTTTACCCTGCGAATCATCGGCTCATTACAGTCTCCACAAAACAATAATCCTGCATAGATATGGGATTTCTTTTCTCCGCCACCCGCACGGGTATCTATGGTAAGTAAATCCTGCACGATTTCAAAATCTTCCATCGTAATAATGGCTTCATGTGCATCCCGTACCTTCGTCCACTCCTCCTGTGGCTTCTTAACCGACTTCTTTACCTTATAATTTACCTTTTCTTCCTTGCCCTGCACTAGAGTTCCGGTGTAGGTTTCATTTGTCAAAATTCTCTTTACTGCAACCGCTGACCATTTCGTTTTTACTCCCGTAACAAAGCCAGTCTGAAACTTCTCTCCCTGCATCTTTTTATATTCCATAGGAGAAAGTATCCCTAAATCGTCCAATAATTCGGAAATGGCAAAATTGCTGTATCCTTCTATTTTCCATGCAAAAATCTTTCGCACAATATCGGCTGCATAATCATCCGGTACAAGCAGGTTTCGGTTATCCTCACTTTTCTTATAACCGTAAACTGCAAATGCACCAATGAAATCTCCGTTTTCCCTCTTAATCTGCTGATGGCTTCTGACCTTACCTGATATGTCTCTGGAATAGGAATCATTGACAAAGTTCTTTACAGGAACAACTAACGAAGTCTCATTATAATCTGCTGTCAGGGAATCAAAATGGTCTGTTAATGCAATAAAACGCACAGAAAAAGCCGGGAAGGTCTTTTGAATCAACCGCCCGGCTTCTATATAATCTCGTCCTAATCTGGATAAGTCCTTTACAATGACACAATCTACATTACCAGCTTCAATATCTTTCATCATTCGCTTGAACTCCGGTCTGTCGAAGTTCGCACCGGACCATCCATCGTCTACATATATATCGTAGATTTCCATGTTGTCCTGCTTTCTGATAAAGCTGCGAATCATGTCTCTCTGTGAGCTGATACTGTTACTTTCTGCTTTGTTGCCATCAATATCGTCATCATCACGACTCAAACGGAGATAAATGGCTACATTATAAAATTCTTTTGCTTTCATCTGCGTTCCTCCTGATTAAATATTGTTAGCAAAACCCGTCCTACGGGGCATTGAAACCTATCATCAGGATTCCCACTGAAATAATCCTACTTCTAGGTTAACATAATTTTTGTTGTGTGTAAAGAGATTCTAAATTTTTCTCAAAATGATTTTCAGACCGTAATCTGTGTTTTCCTTTTCGTCAGCAAAACCATACGGTCATCAATTAAATCATCTGTTCCATCCATAAAACCGATCTGCAAAATATATTCTCCTACATTTTGTGCAAAAGGGTTTCCCGTCTGCTCGATAAAAGACTTTATCCTGCTTTCCACACATTTCTTTGTATCTATCACAATATCCTCTGCATTGGCAAGTTCTTCTCTTTTCAACTCCATAATATGCAGAGACTGCATACGCTTTAATTCTTCTATTGATAAATCCATATCCAAACCTCTTTACACCTGTTCTTTCTATTTTATTGCTTTCACAGATTGTCCTATGACCGAAACTTATGCTTCTATTCCATTCATAAGTTCTGTATGAATGACATATTCTGCTCCTACGAAGCAGCGATATGTAAAAGCCGGACATTTCTGCCCGGCTCTGCTAAATCTGCCTTCTTATCAGTTATACTTATCAAATACCCCGACCTGTACCTGCACAGCTTTTGTTATTCTATCAAGGGTATCTTTGTCAACCTTTCCCATGTTCTCAATAATCATACTGTAATCAAGGGCTGTTACCTGTTCGCAAAGTGCGATACTATGCTGCTCTAACCCTACACTCTTATAAGCTGACACAAATACATGAGTGGGAAGATTTTTCTTTTTGTTGATTTTAGTGGATAAGGGAACAACCGTAATTACGGTGCTGTGCCTGTTCGCCATATTGTTGCTGACTACCACCACAGGACGCATACTGCCCTGAATGCTTCCCTGATACTGCACACCCAAATCAACATATAATATGTCTCCTCGCCTAATCTTCATATCAGGACCACATCCTTATGATATTTCCAATCGGAGAACACTCAGGGCAATCTTCCATATACACATGATGTCTGACCTTCATAGTGGAAAGTTCAAACACATTTACTCCAATCGCAGCCGCATCACTCAAAAACTCCTCCAAATCAGATAAGTCAGGTGTAATGTCCGTGAGCTTGTCCACCACAATCATCTGATATTCTCCATCAAGAAGAAACGATATAAGCATATTGACTGCATCACGGTCAATGTCTCTGTCGGGACCTTTGTTGATTATTACATCCTGTCCCAGGATAATTCCATGTGAGATACACTTTTCTCTGATTTTTACAACCTTTTTTCGGATATTACGCTCCGATTTGTTGAAGTTAATAAACAAGATACCCGTAGGCATTTTAACCCCGGCATCTCCTACTACAATTCCAATATTGCACATATTTCTTGTACCTGCTCTTTCATAGATTTTACAGAAAGATATGCCGGCTGTTATCCCCTGAAATAAGAAAGCTGCTCTCCATATAATAATGTATGTGTCAGCTTCCTTATCTCAAAGGACAACGTGGCACGAATGCCACATTATCCGTAAAACCATAAAAGTTTCTTGAGCTGATTCTCTATCAGTTCCCCCAGCCGGGTAACATACATTGGGACGGCTTCATCCCACACTGCACCTCCATCATGCCCATCCAGACGGAATCTACAGGGAGCCACTCCCGGAAAATGCGTTTCGCTGAAATTCCGGTGCTGTTCTATCTCATTATCTCCGGCTGCCAATCCGGTAGGCACAAACCTCTGCTTAGAACCTTCACAGGCACAATGCTAGACCACCACAACCGCCGAATAAATCAGAGACTTATCAGCAGGCAATCTGAACCGAGGAGCTTCGTCGCACGAAACGGGTTTCTGCCACCCCTATCCCTAAGACAAAAGCTGACGGATAAAGGCGAAAATAAAATCAGATGTATGCGTGTCCTATTCAATTTATCAATGTTCAAGTCAACACTTCTTTAAATCACTTGCAATTAGTCTTAATAACCATTTCTAAGTTCATTTCTTCCGTTGTTGACTATGTACCCATTCTACTAAACAATTTTTTGGTTTTTTAGGACCTTGTAGGTCGGGTAACTAGTCCTTGTAGGTTGATTTGCTAAATATTTTCTATCACGCACTTCATTATGGCGATTACTTTTGCTTTCTTGATTTCATCCAATCCTTGAAATAAATCATTACATTCTTTGTTTTCTTTTCCATTTACCAAGAAATCAATAGTGGTATCAAAATATTTTGACAATATAGACATCAAATCAATAGATGCACCTCTAACTCCTCTCTCAATTCTGCTTACAGTTTCCACAGTCACACCCAAATCATTTGCCATTTGTTCCTGTGTCACACCTTTTTTCATACGCAACTCCTTGATTCTTGCTCCGCTTTCATTAATGTTGTACATTTTTCCTCTCTTTCCGGCTGATAACCGAAAGAAAGGACTTTATCACCTGCACAAAAAGAGACGCAAAGGAAAGCCGACACGAATCGGTTATCTTTCCCCTGCGTCTCTAGTGCTGTCACACTGTTATACAGTGCCGCCCTTGTCAGGTGGCGCCCTAATTTAATTTTTTATGCTTTGAACACTCCGTTGTCCGATTGTTCAATTAACATCTGCTCTGTGTATTTCTTAAAACGAATTACACGTTTGCATTTGTTACATTTTAACTCAATACCCTCCAAATGAAGGTTACTACCAACACCTGTTATGTAATAATTCAATAATAACTTGTTACAATTATGCCTCCTACACCTAAATTCTACCATTTCTTGATAATCTGACATATTATCTCTCCTTTTGATACAAAAATTTTTCACATCTTTGTACTTGTCAAAGGAAAGGGAATAAACCTTCGCAAGCTATTCTGTCAGGAGTTCCGACGCATCCCAAGATGCCCTGACAGTGCTGATCATAAAATTGACGGTATATACTACGTCACATCCATATAATATATCGAACATCAGTTCTTGTCAATCCTAATTTGTTTTCTTCCCCTTCTTTCCGAAACGGGTAGTTTCGTACTCGTGACAAAGATTAGGCTCTATAAAAAGCTATCTCAAAGTTACATTCATATTTAATGCCCTTTGAGCTGCCTCATAGACTACATGGTACATAGCATCCACATATGCTTGTTCGTCCAGATTTCCACTATCAAAAAATCGCTGACTATTCTTCAGAAACTTTTGGAATCGCGCCATAAATCCTACTGCTTCCTGCTCTGCACTTAGCATTGCTTTATGATATAACATCTGTCCCACAAACATCTTCGGGAATATTCTACCCTCTACAATATAATAGAATTCTTCTTCATCCTTATCCTTCGTGAAATATCCACCAGATAATTTCATGGTTTCCTTTACAATTTTTTTAACCATTTCTGTAGAAACAAAGTTTCGTAAGTTGGCTGTAAAATTTATGGAAAAAGACTTACAATTATAATAATATGATTCGTCAATATTGCATGTATAACCATCCCCGTATTTCAACCTTCTACGCAATGCATTATAAGAGTTGCCATGCGGCGTTTTCCCAATACTTAGTCTTAAATCTTCAAGTCCCGGTGCAAACACCTTCTTATTTGTGGTATCCTTCAGCAGATACTCATGAACAATTTCTGCTAATCTTTCTTTATCAATTCTTACACCAACTTCACTTTCCGGTCGGTCTGTTTTTACAGGAATCTTGACAGCTGATTTTTCAAGATAATCAGCTGTGTCACAAAATATAGTCATAATTACATTTGATATGTTGTATTTCCGGACAATCTCTTCCTGCATAGAGCCATCTCTTTTTAAATAACAGGATAATGATTTAAGCTTCAAATTTTGTCTGGATTTTGACTGAGCATTTTGTATTTCTTCCCGTAATTCCTGCTCTCTTGCCGATATAGCACTTATAATTTCCTGACTTGACAACTCTTGTCCCAACTCCATATCCATCGAAAGAGGATCATCCATATAACTGTCTTTTCGAACCGAGTCCACAAATAAATCCACTTTGTTATGTATCATAAAAGCCGGTATCTGTTTACTGTAAGTCGCAAAAGCTGTTTTATACAATTCCTGTATTTTTTTCTCATTAGAATCTCCAAATAAAGGAGCAACCATTAATAATGCATCCGCATCACCTTGATATAATAAATCACTCAGATAATCGGCATTATCATCTTCCGTATTTTCCGCATGAAAAAGTCCCCTTGTGTCAAAAATACCAAATGCAACTTTGTCCCTGTTATCTTTAAAAACAGTATTTGTTTTCACATTTGACCGGATTATTTTATTTATCGCCTGGCTAACCGGAATATAAATAACAATATCATTACAAAACACTTCCAAAGAAAGTCTCTGACCATTTTGAATATCGTTGGCGGTAAACATAGCATCTATAAATGTCTCATCTGGGTTATCTAAATAAATTTCCTTATAATAATAGTTATCTTCTGAAATATCACTTTTATTGAAATACTCAAAAAACACTTCATGAAGCCATTGATTTATTTCTGCAAGAACATCCCACAAGCTTTCACGCAATTTTTCTCCCTGCATATCAATCATTCGCTCCACTTCATTTTTTAAAGCAGATAATAATTTTGTAGAATTGTCTTTTGCTTCGCCTTCCGCCAAATTATTCCTAACACTATTATAAATTTCATAATTATGCTCTGACATATGGTAGTTATGGTATATATCTACCAAGTCGCTCACAATTTTTGTTTTCTGCTCTTCTGACAAAAATGACAGGACTGCTTTTGCATTATTCTTTGCTTGCATTTCCTGAATTAAATATTTCTCCAGTTCTTCTTCAGCTCTCCCAACAATAGAAGCCACTACTTTCCCCTGACTCCTAACTACTTTTGCAACCGACGAAACAAATAAATCACTCAAACTTAACTTATCATATGGTTCCATATTTAACTTTACAGCCACTAAAAGCTTATCTGTATACTCCTCAGAATACACTAACAACCGTTCCTTTAAGGTTGAATTTGTTCGTCCAACACCTCTTAATAATACAGCTCTGGCTTCTTTGGATGCAAATACTGTTGCAATCTCCGTCTTACCATCTCCCGTACCACCAGTCAATTTTAATACATGTACATGTGGCTGCAAATTCCTATAAATGCTCACAAGTTTCACCTCCGTAATTTTTTACAATAAAAAAGTCCATAAACGACCAAAACTGGACGCTATGGACATATATAACTCAAATAAATGGGTGCATTGCCCCATTATTAGCTTTACATCTCATTGCACAGAATTTGGTCATTTCAGTAGCGGGTAGCTACTTAATTTTCTTATCTGCATAAATTACATATACCATGACTTGTTCACTATGTCAAGACTATATGAGTTTATGAATATGTTTACGAACCCATTGTTTATAATAACTCTGCCATTTCATAAATCAACTGTTCTGTTTTATCCCATCCCAAACAAGAATCCGTTATAGATTTCCCATATATATGTTCACCTATTTTCTGTGCACCATCTTTTATATAACTTTCTACCATAAATCCTTTTACAAATTTACAAATATCCCGATTATACTTACAATTATTTAAAACTTCTTTAACAATACGTGGTTGTTCTAAGGAACATTTTCCAGAATTACTATGATTGGTATCAATAATAATTGCCGGATTGTTTAGTCCTCTTTTCGAATACATCTCTATTAACGTTTGCAAATCGTCATAATGATAATTCGACATATATTGACCATGCTTATTTTCATATCCTCTCAATATAGCATGTGTAAACGGATTTCCTTTCGTATTAACTTCCCACCCCCTATATAAAAACGTATGCTTACATTGTGCAGCCTCAATAGAATTCATCATAATCGACAATTTTCCACTTGTCGGATTTTTCATTCCAACCGGAATATTTAATCCACTAGCTGTTAATCTATGCTGTTGATTTTCAACTGAACGAGCACCAACTGCTACGTACCCCAACAAAACATTTAAATACCGATGATTTTCCGGATATAACATTTCATCAGCACATGTAAAACCAGTTTCTTTAATCGCACGCAGATGTATTTTGCGAATAGCCACTATTCCTTTGTATAAATCTGGTTCTATATTTGGATCGGGTTGGTGTAGCATACCTTTATATCCTTTTCCTATACTACGTGGTTTATTTGTATAAATTCGAGGGATGGTAAAAATTTTTTCATTCACCTTATTTTGTACATCTTTCAAACGACTAATATAATCTATCACACTCTCTTCATTATCTGCTGAACATGGTCCAATAATTAGTAATAGCTTTTTCTGTTTACCTGATATAATATCTCGAATCTGATTATTTCTTGCAACAACAATATCCTAAATTTCCTTTGATATAGGATATTTATCTTTGACTTCAGATGGAATTGGTAATTTACACTTAAACTCCATATTCATTATCAGCTTCCTCCTTAGTTATAGCTTCGATTTGTGCGTTATCTATTATATTGATATACTTTTTCTCTGATAACGTCTCAACTTTTTCATAGCATAAAGACAAGTAGTAGTTATTATCAAATTTCTGAGAAAAAAAGTTTATCTATTTTCTTTTCACTAACATATCCATTTATCTTGTTTCCTATTTCAAATCTTATCTTAGGCGATAACATCCCTATACTCATCCCCATATTCTTCAAATAGCTTTCCTTTAGTGTCCATAATAAATAGAACAACTCATTTCTCTCTATAACATTATCAATACAATTTAATTTCTCATATTCCAATTTGTTATAGTATTTTTTTGCTATATTCATCTTAGCATCTTCTATTCTTTCTACATCTATTCCTATCTCAAAATCTGAAAACGCACAAAAGACCCAATCTCCACTATGAGAAATATTAAAATACAGATTGGGAACATTTAATAATTTTGGTTTTCCATTATTATCTATACCAATACTATACTTATCAATTTTCCTTATACTCTTCATATAAAAATGTACTATTTGTTCTGCAATAAAACTGCCTTTCTTTTTACCATGATGCAAACTATTTATTTGTTGCAATCTTTCATTTGATAATTGTATTATTTTACTATCTACATATTCCTTTATTTTTCTTAAATTTATTGCATAAACTTCTATCATATTTAAGCACCCATATATACTTGTTACAATTTGTTTTCAAATATATATTTTGATAACCTCTATCTGTTTTTACTGTTCTACAATTATGGACGAACCTTTCGTTTTTTTCATGTCTAACCATTCCCACGACTCATGTAGCTGTATCTTTCCATTTTCTAATATATATGGAACACTATGGCATTTTCCTATTCTTAATTGTTTCTTGTCATTAATATGCTGATAATAGAAGTTCATTTCTCCATTATTAGATACTGTTCCCAACAAGAAACCTTTTTTTACCATTCCACCATGATAACTCGCCCATACAATATCCTCTTTTTGGTGATATAAAAAAAAGGGTTCATCATTAACTTCGCCATCTTCTGTATTTTTTTGTACCCGGAAACATTTCCCATCATAATTAATAAAACTATTATTTACGCTTATACATTTTTCCATAACCTCATATATCAATACAGTGTTATCATCAACCACATACTCTTCATGCTTAATTGTTTTATAACCTCTGCTTTCATACAGACGACAAGCTGAAAGAGAAGACTCTAAATAAACTGAATTATTATTCTTAGCAATTTCTCGTTCTAGACAGTTCATTATGTAACTTCCATATCCCCTCCTTTGAAATTTTGGCAAAACATATACTCTAGTAATATGATTTCCTCTATAACTTCCAGTACCTACAATATGCCCCTGTTCAATCAACATTCCTACATATCCATTTTCAATATCCTCCAAAATACTCTGCTTATTATGCAAATCACAAAAAAAATCCACCACTTTTTTAGGATAATATCTAGGATAAATTGTCAAAATTGTTTGTTGTACCAATTCATAAATTCTATCTGCATCGTCTTTTATTGCTTTCAAGTACTTCATTCTACCATCTCCTTCAAATCCATATTCTTTATGAATAATAATGTCCAATTATATATCATTTTTTTAGAAAAAGATAGTTTTTTTCCATAATAATAGAGATCTTTAATTTTTATCAAATAAAAGACCCCCATTTAATAATCTCGTATAATCCAACTTTAACCATTTATGTATCGCCTTAAATTAGCAACTTTATCCAATCTTTCCCACGGAATATCTAAATCATTTCTACCAAAATGTCCATATGCAGATGTTTGCTTATAAATAGGTCGTCGTAAACTTAACATTTTTATAATTCCTGCTGGTCTTAAATCAAAGTTCTCACGAACGATTTCCACCAGCTTCTCATCACTAATTTTGCCGGTTCCGAAAGTATCCACCATAACGGAGGTAGGCTGTGCCACACCGATTGCATAGGACAACTGAATCTCACATTTGTCAGCCAAACCTGCTGCAACAATATTTTTTGCAACGTAACGTGCCGCATATGCTGCACTTCTGTCCACCTTGGTACAGTCCTTACCAGAGAACGCACCGCCACCATGACGTGCATATCCACCGTAAGTATCTACAATAATCTTACGCCCAGTCAAACCACTGTCTCCATTGGGACCACCAATTACAAAACGTCCGGTAGGATTGATAAAGAACTTGGTGTCTGCATCAATCATCTCCTTGGGTAAAATCGGATCAAATATATATTTCTTGATATCTGCATGAATCTGCTCCTGGGTTACTTTCTCATCATGCTGGGTGGAAAGAACAACTGCCTCCAAACGTAATGGCTTGCCGTTCTCATCATATTCTACAGATACCTGACTCTTTCCATCGGGTCTTAAATAGGTAAGCGTACCCTCCTTGCGAACCTTAGTAAGCTGCAAGGTCAATTTATGTGCAAGAGAAATTGGATAAGGCATAAACTCTTCGGTCTCATTACTTGCATATCCGAACATCATACCCTGATCTCCAGCACCAATGGTTTCAATCTGCCCATCGTTCATTTCGTCTTCTTTTGCTTCCAAAGCCTTATCAACGCCCATTGCAATATCAGTAGACTGCTTGTCCAAAGATACCATAACTGCACAAGTATTACCGTCAAAGCCCTTTTCAGACGAATCATATCCGATATCAGTTACGGTTTTACGCACAATTGCAGGGATATCAATGTTCGCTTTGGTTGTAATCTCACCCATTACCAATACAAATCCGGTATTGGTACAAGTCTCACATGCAACCCTACTGTATGGATCCTGTTCCATTAATGCATCTAATATAGCATCGGATATAGCATCACACATTTTATCCGGATGTCCTTCTGTTACTGATTCAGATGTAAATAATTTCTTTTCCACTTTATTTCTCCTTGTTTATGTCCTATACATATTTTATCAACAATACAAATCTAAAATATTGTTGATATTATCTTCTAAATGAAGTTATTGCTTCTCCTAACGAGCATATTCCATTCCTAATATCATCCAATTCTGAATTAGTATAATTCAATCTTAAAGTTGAATTCGGATTTTCTTCATTGCTTATATAAAAAGGTGCTCCTGGAACAAATGCAACATTTTTCTTATTAGCAATATCAAAAAGTTTCATAACATCTATATCACTTGGCAATTCCATCCATAAAAACATGCCACCATCTGGTTCCGTATATTTTATATCACTTGGAATATACTCTTTAATCATTTCTATCATGTAATCTCTTCTTACTTTATACTCTTCTCTTATTTTATTAATATGTCGATCTATATCGCAATCCTTCAAATATTGATACAATATTCTTTGGCTAAAATAATTAGTATGTAGATCCGATGCTTGCTTCATAGTAATAATTTTATCTATAATTTCTTTATCTGCACAAACCCATCCCAATCTCATCGCTGGAGCAAATATTTTAGAAAACGAGCCAAGCGAGATACATTGATCCCCTAAAAGTTTCTTCATAGTTACGTGTGGTTTATCATAAAATGTTAGCTCTCCATACGGATTATCATCGATCATAATTGTATTACTTGTTCTTATAATTTCTGACAAAGCCATTCTATTTTGATTTGAATAACTAATTCCAGTTGGATTATGATAATTAGTTACTGCATAAAATAACTTGGGCTTAAATTCATTTATTTTTTTTTCAAACTCATGTAAATCAACGCCATCATCTTGTATTCCTACAGTTACAAAATCAGGTTCGTACATAGAAAAACTTTGTATAGCTCCCAAATAGCCCGGACGTTCTAACATAACATTATCTCCCACATCCAAAAAGACTTTTGCAATTAAATCCAATGCTTGTTGAGAGCCGTTAGTAATCACTATATTATCAGCTGTAATACCACAATCTGAATAATATCTATTTGCAATATACTCTCTTAACGGAACATAACCTTCAGTTGTACTATATTGTAATACCTTTTCACCTTCAGAAGATAATACTTTATTTGTTGCTTGCATAATATCGTCTACCGGGAAAAAATTAGGATTCGGTAATCCCCCCGCAAATGATATAATCTCTGGTTTCTCAGTTACCTTTAATATTTCTCTAACAAATGATTTTGGAACTCTATTCACCCTACTTGAATATAAATTTTTTGCCATTAATAAACACCTCTTTCTTAGTTTTTTCTATTTCTGTATTTTTCTATATCATTTTTTATCAACTCAATAATTGTCGCCAAATTAGTATACATCAAAAAATGTCCGCCCTCTAACTCTGTAAATTCGCATTTCTTTAATAAAGCATTCCATGAACCAATCTCAGAAACAAGTTCATCCTCATAAGAATATATAATATGCGAATCAACACATACTTCACAATCACTTTGATTATAACTATATTTATTAAGCAACTCCAAGTCTTTTCTTAATTTTTTCTTCAAGATATTTAGCATTCGCAAATTTATACTGCGATATAACTTATCAATCTCTCTCATACAATATGTGGTCACTTTTTCAATATTAACCTTCATTTTGTTAGGCGGAGTTGAAGATATCACAACAATTTGTAGTGGCATATGTAAGCACTTTCTTTGCTGAATTGTCCTGCATACCTCATATGCAACAACAGCTCCCATACTGCATCCAATCAGTATATAAGGTTCATTTTTAATCGTATCTTTCATCTTTTGTATTATACCACATATTAGACCATTCCATTCATCGGACATATTCCCATAATCCAATATTTTTATGATATTATCTTCTCCCATAATAACAGTTAGTTCATTGCACAAAGAATCATTAACAAAACTTCCTGCACAATGAAAATAAACTAGTTTCACTTTATTACACCTTCACCATTAATTATTAAACTGAGTTTTTTCTTATCAGCTTTTCCCGTTTGAGTACGAGGTATGTCATTTTCATCGAAAAACATAAATATACTTGGTATCATGTATGATGGTAACCTTTGTGCTATATATTGTCTTAATGTCTGCTCTAAATTATCTTGTTTATTATCTAAATGCAAAACTATAGCAACTACAATTTTATTGTTGTAAAGATTATCTGCCACTGCCATTGCTATCGCATCCTTTATCAATGAATGCTCTAACAGACAATGCTCTATCTCTGACAAATAGACAAGATTACCTCCACACTTTACCATATCATCATTTCTTCCATGATACCAATACAATCCATTATCATCTACAGAAACTATATCTCCTGTTCTGTATATTATTTTATTTAAAACAAACGGATCATCAATTAAATATTCTCTCGTTTTAGCATCATCATTACAATAACCTATCATTAATTGCTCGCCACCAATATATAATTCTCCCTTATTACCAGGCAAAACTTGCTTACCATTTTCATCCAAAACATAAGCATATACTGAAGGCAGTACTTTCCCTATAGGCATATACCCTACTATTTCACAGGGAATTTCATCAAATTTGTACCATAATGCTGTATGTGTAGACTCTGTCGGACCGTATCCATGAATAAAACTAATATTAGGTAATTTTCTCTTTATCTCTCGCAATACATCAATTGGGCACCCTTCTCCCCCATACCAAATTGTTTTTAAAGAACTCAAATCGTATTTTTCGATTTTTGCCAATTTACTAGCTAACAGTTTTAATATAGAAGATACTAATAGCGTATCGGTAACTCTATATTTCTCCATAACTTTTAATATATCATTAGGAAACAAGAAATTATTCAGTAATACTAACGTACCTCCCATATTTAATATACAAAACAAATCTAGTACGCTTGCATCAAAATATAACGGTGATACATTTAAGTAGACTGTATCTTCACAATAATGCATATTTTTTTCCATATCCCTCACAAAAGTCATAATACTTTTTTGAGGAATCATAACGCCTTTAGGCACCCCTGTTGATCCAGATGTATATATAATATACGCCACATCATCTAAGCGATTTCGATGCGAACCAAAGAAGACATTGTCATCGTATTCTTTATATATTCCATCCCAATGGACGTCTGCCTCGCATTTTTTCGCTGATTTATTATATTCGTCTATGCAAATGATATTTATATCTTTCTTTATCCTATCGACAGCATTACTATCTGTAATCACTACTGATGCACCTGAATTTTCAATAATATATAACAAACGTTCCTCTGGTAAATTATAATCAAGTGGAATGTACGCGCATTCCGAAAAAATAGCTCCATAAATAGCAATTACTGCCTCAATTGATTTGTTTAATAAAATAATTACTGTATCATTTGTTTTCTTTATCATTGCATCTACTATTTTGCTCATCTTCATACTATACATATTTAACTCTCGATATGTAATTTTCTTTTCATTACAGATAACCGCTACTTTATCTAATGCCATTTTATCTTTAATTGTACTATCTAAATAATTATACTTCATTTATATCACCTTTCGTTTTAGAGTAATCCAAATTACTCAAGACACTTTCAAAATCCAGAAAACCACTACCTGTAGCTAAATCATACGCTCTCCCTGACGCTACTTCTCCCATGAAATTTTTACCTTCACTCACTTTTTTGCATGAATTGATTAAAAACTCTGATACGTCTTCTTTTTGAATCAAACTTGCTTCAAGAATATTTGCAACTATGCCTGATACATATGCTGCTGCCGCAGATGTTCCGCTTGAAACAAACCACCCATCATCTTGGGCAGTTCCATCTCGTTTTCCATTTTCAAAATCAAACAATGCTGCTGGTTGTATTGGCATTAAAATAATCTGAGCATAAGGCATCTTTCCACAAATACCACACAAATCCGGTGCATGTCTATTTTCAAACAAATCAGAATCATAACTGCTAGAAATATCCGATACTTCAATCGTACCATCCATATGCACCATGCAGCCGCCTACACTAATGACATCAGGATATGCTATTGTTTGCAAAAATGACTTCTTTCTATCTGTAGCACCATTTCCACATGAGAACACTACTATTGTTCCTTTATTTATCAAATTTGCAATTTCCAAGTAGGCTTGTGGTTCGAATCCTATAATTCCCCAACTACAATTCAGAACATCAAAATTATATTTCGATGCCTGCTGCAATGCAGCAACCGGATAACTCCAATTTAAGTTAGATGCCTTAATCATGGTAATTTTAGATTTATCTAACAAGGCTAATAGTACCGCTGACATCCCTGTACCATGTCCTTTTTCATCCTTGTTACAATCAAAAAAAGAAACCGCCGAATCCACTGAAAATTCATAACTATTTTTTTTAAAATAATCATGCTGATATAAACCTGTATCAATAATTCCAACTTTACATTCTTTCCTATCAAACATACATTTATCAAGTAATTCTTTTTTGGCAACTTGTTGTATTCCTTTTGGAAGTGTATAATGAAAATATGGTAATTGTGGTTGAAATCTTTCATCTAATACAAACATTTGTCTAGGCATTGTTATCTTTTCAACACATTCTAACCAAGTAGGAATATCTATTTCATCCTCTATTTCATATGTAAAGTATTCACCTTCTTGTATGCCTTTTACTTTTGATTTAGTTACCTTTGTTGCAAATGTATTCTCAAAATGAACCTTACTGCAAGAACAAGTAATACCCACCTCTGACGAAGCTTCTATAAACATTCCTCTGCTTTTTAAACTATGTATAGTCTTGCAAACACTATCTTCCGAAGGAACAAATTGTATAAATGTTTCCTTATTTAACTCACAAAGATTATCAAATATTGATTTACCATCCTTCGAATACATAGTGACTGTAAAAACTACTATTTCTTCCATATCTATCACTTCCTAAATAATCTCAATTTTTTACAAATTAATTTTCTTACACAAAAAAATTCCATAACCTATTTTTTTATTTTTTACTGCATCATAAAATATACTCTCATTTTCTGCAGCCATTGTTATTCCATCTTTACCATACTTTTTCAACAATATTTTTGATAATCTCAACTTTTCTGTCATTGTATACAAATCATGATAGTCCTGAACTTCTCTATCATGGCGTACATTCCAGAAATTGGATGGTTCTGACCATGGCTCCGTTTCAGTAAAAATAACTTCCGCCCCTGCCTTATCTACACGTTCCTTCCATCCTTTTATATCCTCAATATTGTTACCATAACGCAACCGAAGTTCATCCTTTTCCTCGACACTCAGATTGTCAGCAAAAATAGACTCTCTAAAAATAAGTATTCCATCCCTTTTTAAAACACGTACCATTTCTGATAATACTTTTTGAGGATTTTCTGGTATACCGACTGCTCCTTCATTTGTCACAATATCGAACTGTTCACTACCAAAAGGAATCTCTTGTGCATCTCCTATTACAAAATCAATAGAAATCTTTTCTTTTTCAGAATTTTCTCTTGCAAACTCAATCATCCTCTCATCAATATCAAGACCACATACCTCTGCTCCACATTCTTTTGCATAAATGACAGACTGGTATCCTCTATGACTACATGTCACTAACACTTTTTTTCCTTTTTTTATATCTGATAACTGTGCCATCCTTCTTGTTATATCAAGTTTACCAGGTGGCAATGTATCTATACCACTTACAGCAGTAATATCTTCAATTGTTGGAATGTATTTATTACTCATCATTTCTCCTCTTTCTCAATATTACAAAATACATTAACCTTGTTATTTTTTTCTTTTGTTAATTACTTCATATATTTGCTCCACACCATAGTCTGTTGTTCCAAATGTAAATAGCATATTTGGAGCTCCATATTCTTCTATTGTTTCTAAGCCATATAATTTACATGCACTTTCAGTAGTTATACACGCGTCCACTTCACCTAATGCACACATTTTAGCCGCCGCAGAATTAGAATTAGCCTTTTTCAAAATATATTCTGTTTCCTCTAATAATATAGATGGTGAAAAATGAGCTGCTACCGTAGCATTCTTTTTAAGAGTTTCTTGAGTATACTTTTGAGATGCCAACTGCATATTATCTAATTGCATATAATAATGATGCAAAAATGTATAATTTTCCAAATGCCTAAAAAACACTTTACACAAGTCATAATATACCGCACATAATGCAAATATAGGTAATACCCCTTTTTCTTTCACCTGCATCGCCCATTCAATCTCTTGTTCTGGTGTATCGCATAATATTATATTTGATTTATTTAAAATTCTTTCTTCTTCTGCCCATTTATAGGCAGCTTGAGATATATTTGTACCCTCTGGTCCTAACGCAAAAATACGTATTTCCCTAAAAGTATTATCTCTTAATATATCAGACACCTTTGATATATCAATTTTGATATTTTTATTGTTCATCGTCTTGTAAAACCTCTTCACTTTTAAACCCAGCAGGATATGTATAATTGCCTAAACAATTAATTTTATTCCCCCATTTAACAAGTTTTTTTCTGAATTTTTCAACTTCATCATCATTCTTCAACTTAAATTCCATCTTAAAATAGTCATTTTGAGTCTCATAAAGATCTAATTTATCTTTTCCTGAGTATTTTTCTGGCATATATTTAGCAAGTTTTCTAAATGCTGGTGCGCCTGGATTAATCTCAATTATATTGGCAATTATTTCCTGCGGATTTTTGTGCAAATACTTCCATGCTAACTCTTTAACTGCTAATGCAGCATCATACGTTTCTTGTAAAGTATCTTCGTCTTCTCCCGGTAATCCCAACACAAAACTAGCAATTGTATCAATACCATTGGAAAACAATAACTTTGCTGCTTCAATATTGTCTTGAGGTGTTGCACGTTTATTTATGTTATCTAAAATCTTTTGACTTCCTGATTCGAAACCAATAGCCACCTCATCCACATTAAGTTCCTTCAAAATAGGAATAATACTCTCCGTTATTCTATTCGCTCTTGCAAATATCTTTAAATGTACATGTTCAGGTAATGGGTCTTTTCGAAGAAGTTCCACCACTTGATTTAACCATTCTTCATCTTGTAAAAAATCATCACCTATTTCAAAAATATACTTTACATTAGGTAAACCACTTAAATATTTTAGCTCCCTTACATAATCTGAAGGTTTTTTAAATCTTACTCCTCGATCAGCTCTACCACAAAAGAAGCAATACTGTGAATTTGTCCTATTGCTACATCCCTTATGACTATATGCGCGAAAACTGATTAACTTTTCCGTTCTTTCCAAATCACGTCCTATATCTCGCATGTACTGTTCAAAAACTTTAGGTTCAATATAGTCAACGATTCCATATTCTAGTGGCACATTTTTTTGCATGTTGTGTTTTACAACACCATTTTCAAAATACGCCAAATTAGGGATACTTTCGATTTCTTTGCATTGTACCAATCCTGCAAATGCCTCTTCCCCATCTCCCTCAATGACATAATCGACTATATGGTTTCTATTTTTAAGTATAGCATCACATAACTGAGTTGCATGATGCCCTCCCATAAATGTAACCATACCATTCTTTTTTGCTATTTCTAACAAAATTAATGAGTTGTTATATGATGCCATCATCGATTGCAATCCAATCATAGTATACTTTTTTGTTTCAATCATTTGAATAATTTCAGACATTGAATAATATTCACCATCAATAATATCTATCTCAACTTTTATACCTAAATATCTTTTTACATAATTTTGCAATACAACTAGTCCTAAAGGTGGACTATCATTAGCACCTTGCATATAATATTCCGGATCTATCGGTGGATACACTAATAAAACATTATGATTCATAATTTTCCTTTCGTAACTCTTTTATAATAATTTTTCTTCTATCAACTGACACAACTTCTCTACGTTACTAAAATTTTCTTCTGTCAAATCATCTGGATTAAACTCTTTTTCATAATATTCTTCTATAGACACAGTCAACTCCAGCAATTGTATTGAATTTAAGTTTAACCCTCCATTATACAATGGAGTTCCCATTTCAATTATTTCCTTATTGATCTTAAATGTCTCGTTAATAATCTCTTTAATATCATCTAATATCATTTGATTTATTTCTCCTTCTTAATATAATTTTTATTAGCCATATTCATTTTGTCTTGGTTGAATGGATTAGTATTGTTTTTTATAGAGTAATATACGGACTTTTTATTCTTCTCAATTTCTTCATCAGCAAAAAACAACTTTGAAATGTCTCCAGCCCACATTATTCCTAATCTGCTTAACTCATATCTATCATTATGCTCAATAATATATTTCTTTTGAACAAGTTCATTCAATATGGTTGTATACTTATCATCATTTGGAATCTCGCTTTTCCTTATTTGCATAAAGTTAGGAAAATACACCATTGTTCTACTTGCAAGAACTTCTTCTGTAGCTATATTACCAGCTTCAACAGGAAACATATCATTAGAAATCAACTCTATGTACTTCTTAACTGAGCAAACAGACTTATAATTTCTTTTATTTAGAAAACTACTTGCACCTGCGCCTATACCTAAAGTCATACTTGCACTTTTTTTATTATTTCCCATAGTATACTCTAATCCTGTAGGTATAGGACTTTTTTTATTACTAAACAAATTAATTAATACATGATTATCATATCCGTTTATTTTCAAAAATTCTAAAATATACGCGAACATATCAAATTCTTTTTTTCCAGATGGCGGATTAGAAAAATAACCATTTGATATTTTCTTTTGTAAAACTGTATTATGAAATTGATTAAATCTGTATGTCTGTATATAATCAGGTTTAATCTTTCCTACAATCATTTCTAAATCATATTTTAATATATCCAAATTTTCATCCGGCAAATTATACATTAAATCGACTGCCAAAGATTCAAAACCTACTTCACGAATATTTTCTGTCGCTTCAAATATTTCGCTAACCTTTGCCTTTATATTTAGTTCTTTTCGTATTCTTTCATTAAAAGTTTGTAAACCAAAACTTAATCTGTCTACCCCCAAACCTTTTAACCCTTTAAGTTTAAACATATCTTTTAAAGTCATAACATTTCCTTCTAAAGATATATGACAGCTTTCAGATAACGTAAAACAACTATGTAACCCTTCAAAAATCACCTTGTACATATCTACCGATAAACAAGATGGTGTTCCACCACCAAACTGAATATAATTTATTTCCTTATTTCTAAAAAAAGGTTTATTAGAATACATCTGCATCTCTTTAACTAATGCTTTTACATATGCCATTTTTTCATCTTCTTTATATAATGCAGATAACTCTTTAAAGCAAGCACAATAGGAACAAAAAGAATCACAAAAAGGTATATGTATATATATAGATAATTCTCTTGATTCCGTTTCACTTTCTAAAAATCTAAAATAATCCTCCTGATTATCGATTTTATCCTGATAAATACATATTCTCGGATAAAACCATGTTAAATTTGATCTCTCATCCATATTAGTATTAATTGTTTGCATTTTTTATCCTCTTTCTATTATTATTGTTTTTCTTAAACACATTCCATCCCATTGGAACTTCACCAAAGTCTTTTACAATATTTAAATTATTCATTTCAACACATATCCTTGTAGTAACACATGCATCTACATCTCCATTAACCACTTTTAACGCAGATGCACTATTACTTGAGCAATATATCAATTTCGCATTCGGACAACTCTTTTTTGCTAAAATACTTGGTGATGAATGAGTTGCCATAGTTTCAATCTCATTAATACTCACATTTTCGTAACCTGTAGCTATTACCAATCCTGGAGTTGAATACAAAAATACGTCTGATAACTCTATATCATCCATATTTTCAAATACAATTTCCGCTAATTCTCGATATGCAGATGGAATTATTACAATGTCAACGATTTCAAACATCAATTTTTTGATTGCTGTTTCAAATGTATCGCATAATATTGTCTTGTACTTAACATTATTTTTATTTGCATAATATATTGCAGCTCTTTCACTACATGTACCTTCTGGTCCTAATGTCGCTATTTTTAATTCATTAAAATAACCATTAATACTTTCTTGTTCATTCTTCACTTTATCTTCTCCAACTAAATATTCAGAATTATTAAATGATAGTTAATATCCATACTTTCCTCTATGTCTAATGTATATAAAGCTATTACCTCTTTATTATCTTCACTATGTTTTTTTTCCAAATAGTCTTTTAAATTTCTAATGACATCAATATCATTTACATGCCCGCCTTCTTGTGTATTTTCTAAATAAAAAACATTCGAAGAGATTCCTAATAATTTAGAATATGTATCTCTAAACACATCATGTCTTACATTCGAGACAATTATTTTATCAATATCTGTAATGCTTTTATTAGACTGCTTCAAACTTCGTGTAATAAAATCCACACCTTTTTTTATCATACTTAATCTATTCAGTACCGGTTCAGATTCATAATTTTTTGTATTGTATGTAGTAAAACTTGACACTCCATAATTCTCATAATACCAATCATGAATTCTTATGTTACTTTTCTCTTCAACATCATTCTTTACTAATACTAAGCCGATTCCATCTCCCATAATTGTGAATTTTAAAAATCGTTCTCCTAATTCCCTTTCACTCCAATCATTGGCACACAAAATAACCATATATTCATCTTGTTCAAGCAACTTTGTCGATAGCTCCATTGCACACAAAGCAAATGCACAAGGTTGATGAAGTGGTATAATTTTCGCTTTATCCATACCATATTTTTTTTGCAAAAAATGTACTACCGAAATATTGTGATACTTTGTCAATGGTGTAGTTTCACAGGCGATATATTTGATTTTAGACAATTCTATATTTTGATTTTTAAACATTTTGTCAAACATATTATCTAGAGCATCTGGTAACTCATATTGTTCGAACACATTAATGGTATTTATTCCTGTGTCATTTATAAATTGCTCACTATCAATATCCTTATTTTCCAAAACTCTTCTAGATAGTACTTTTTTGTGCGGAATATAGTAATCTAAATACTCTATACAAAAACTCATATTTCAGTTTCTCCATTTATTATTTTTTTTGCTAATTGCATAATTCCACCTGCTCCAGAAATTTTTATATAAACCGGATTAGTAATATGTTTAAATTCCAATTCCAGTCCGTTAGTTACATTTTTAATATACATATTATTAATACTAATTTCGTCTCCATCTTTAGACATTTCATAAAACTTTTCATCTTGTATAAGTTGTAAACCAATATTAATAGCATTTCGCATAAATATTCGCGAAAAAGACTTTGCTATAATTAATTCTATTCCCGTTTCTTTTATAGCAAGCGGCGCCATTTCTCGTGATGAACCACATCCAAAATTTTCCCCTGCAATAATTACATCCCCTTGTTTAACTTGTTTATAAAAATCTTTATAAACATTATGCATACAATATCTTCCCAAGCTTTCGTTTTCAAGAATATTACAATACTGTCCCGGAATAATTGTATCTGTATCTATGTTGTCACCAAATTTTATTATTTTGTTCATAACATCTCCTTACTCTTGGCTAGGCGGTTCTTTAATATAGCCAAAAAGTGCAGAATACGCCGCTGTATCCGGACTACATAAATAGACATTTGCTGTTTTATCACCACATCTACCAAGAAAATTTCTACTAGATGTATATAACCCCACTTCATTTTCGCCCAGTACCCCCATGTGCCCTCCCACACATGGACCACATGTGGATGGACATATAATACCTCCTGCTTCAACAAGGATTTCTGCAATTCCTTCTTTTATCATTTGGTTTAACACCTCTTTTGAACCTGGTATAATAAGCAAACGCACATTTTCGTTAATCTTTTTTTTCTTTAAATATCTTGATGCTCTACGAAAATCTTCCAGTCTTCCATTTGTACATAATCCAATAACTATTTGATCTATTTTTAAGCCTTCCATATCATTTACATTATGCACATTATCAGGAGCATAGGGGCAAGCTATTTGTGGTTGCAAATCATCTATACATATATCAATACATTTACTATACTTTGCATCTTTATCTGCATAGAAAACGTCCTCCTGTTCAACCTGTACTTTATCTTTCAAATATTGAGCTGTAATTTCATCATAAGGAATTATTACACCTTTAGCACCCATTTCAGCCGCCATGTTACACATAGAAAATCTATCTGCTATATTTAGTCCTGTCATTGCCTCTCCAACCAGTTCTATTACAGAATAACTAGCTCCTGCTACACCAACTTTTTTTAAAATAGCTAGAACAATATCCTTGCCGGATATATTAGTTTGTTTCTTTCCATATACATTTATTTTTATTGTTTCGGGAACTCTAAACCACAATTTCCCTGTTGACATCGCAAATGCCAAATCTGACGAACCTATACCTATAGATAAAGCGCCTAATGCACCATATGTGCATACATGCGAATCAGCTCCGACTATTAACATCCCCGGTTTTATCAATCCCTTATCTGGTATCAACACATGACATATTCCTTCTCCAGCATCAAATAACCTCACTTTATACTCATTTGCAAACTTTTTTATATAGCTTAGTGTATTAGCATTAACAATATCTTTGGCTGGTGAAAAGTGATCATTCACAAATACAACCTTAGCCGAATCGCTTATTGTATTTATATTATTTTTTTCTAATATAGATATTGTCATGGGAACAGTACCATCTGTTCCCATCATTAAATCAACATTACTCCATACCATATCATTGGCAAAAACTCTCTTGCCGATTTTATTTGTAAATATTTTTTCAACTATTGTCTGTCCCATAGTAAATCTTAATCAACTACACCTGCTTTCATCACTTCATCCATGTATGACTTATAAAGAATACCATCAAAATCTTCAAACGGAGGCATAATTTCTGTCTTGTCTAATAACGCTAAAATGTCACTGTAATTACTATACAAAGGGTCTAATAAATTTAGTTCTATTGCTTGATTATTTTGAGCAATATTACATTCTTCAATAGCAGTCACTTTCATAAAATTATCAAAAAACCGTTTATCAGAACTAAATTTCTCGCCAAACAAACTCACACAAACATCAGGAATAATTGGCAATTCTAATGTTTTTGCGTATTCTCTCGTTTCCATATCACTTAAACAAACAATTGGTTCGATGCAATATACTGTTTTATTTGGTATTCCAATATTTATTTTAGGAATTGGACTAAAAGTTGCAAAATGTTGACAATACATCTCATACCGTGCTGGTTCATCTCGTTTTATATCTTTCCATGTTTTTCCATTAGCACGAAGTATATTTGACAGTGCAAGATATAAAATATCCCATTTAGTAATTCCTATAGCCAGTCTACAGTGTTCTGCATCTTCTAACCCGTCAATATATCTGAACAATGCTTTCTTCTGTGCAACAAAGCAATGTGTGCACGGAATCGAGGAATTAAATATTGCATCATCGCCATCTCCTTCACTGTGCTCCAAATATACCGTGCTAATACCTTTACTTTCCCAATATTCTTTATGCTTTTCTATGTATACACTTTCGTCTTCTAATGCTTTAATAATCTTTTCATCATCTATATTCTTAATAAATTCAGTAGGATTATATTTCCACTTTGGTATCGCTGCGTTAGCCAATACCAACTCTAAGTCAGCACGAAATTCCATCTTGTATCTATACAATAATTCCGTCATAATATTTGCGTCTTTTCCACCCGAAGTTGCTATAACAATCTTTTTCGTATCTTTTGTTATTAAATCAAACTCTTCTATATGCTTTACAAATTTTGTATATACTTTATTAAACATTTTCTTATCCTCTTATCTTTTCAACATAATCTTTCTTATATGGTGTAAATATATCAAATGAAAGAAATGGAACTTCTGTAATTTCCACTTCATGTTCTTTATTGCTTGGAATTATGCACACATCACCAGCTGCAACTATTCTTTTTTCACCTGCTAAGCATACCTCCATCGCTCCCTCTATTACAGCCGTAATCTGTTCTTCAATATGATGATGACTTTTTATTTTTACTGGTGAATCAATTTTTGCTCTTCCAATAGTAACATTAGAGGATGTTACTATTTCCATCAAACCGATTCCTTCGAGTAACGGATTCTTTATAAGTTTCCACTCATCTATGTTATTTACAAAATTCTTTTCTGTAGACATTAATAACATCCTCCTCGCTGTACGATATTCCTAAATCTTCTTTTTCCTTCATGCGTTTCCACAAGGTATCTGCAATATCATCTAATACGTCATATCCGTTTTCAAAAAGAATATGTCTAATTAAATGCTTCCCTGCATGTTTCCCCATTACCATTTTTCTATTTCTTCCCACAATTTCCGGATTGTATACTTCATATGTACGGTTATCCTTCAACATTCCATGAATATGAATTCCTGATTCATGTGAGAAAACATTATCTCCAACAATAGGCTTAAAAATACTTGTATTAATTCCTGAATATTCTTGTACCATTTTAGATAATTCATTTAATTTCTTTAAATCATACTTAATATCTTGATTGTACAAAACTTTTAAAGCCACAAGAACTTCTTCCAATGCCGCATTTCCTGCTCGTTCGCCAAATCCATTTACTGTAGGAGAACAGTATCCTCCTCCTGCAAGTAATCCAGCCAGAGTATTAGCCGTCGCCAAACCTAAATCATTATGACAATGTACACCAATTGGTGTATTTAAATTATCAACCAAATACTTAATATAATTATAAGTTTGTTCCGGAGTTAAACATCCTATTGTGTCCGTTGTTCCTAATGCATCTGCACCAACTTCTTCTGCTTTAGAAAAGAGTTCCAACAAAACCTGTTTATCCGTTCTTGTTCCATCTTCGACCCCAAATTCGACAAATAGCCCTTTGTCTTTTGCATATTTAATCATATCAACGGAATTTTGTAATAACCTTTTTCTATTTTCACTAATATCTCCATCAAACTTAGCAGCTATATGAATATCCGAACTAGGCATAAACAAAATAACACCATCTACACCACATTCCAAAGCAGCATCTACATCTGCTTTAACTACTCTGCACATGCTCATTATTCGCATATCTAGCTTCAAATCACAAATAGCTTTAATTGCCATCCTTTCTTCTACAGATGTCGCTGCAAACCCAGCATCAATTGCATCTATTCCAACTTCATTAAGTTTCTTTGCTATTTGTACTTTTTGCTCTGGTGTATAACGAATACCTGCCACTTGTTCACCATCTCTTAGTGTTGTATCGCATACATAAAAATCAACTTTGTTTTTAGCACTTTCGTATATCAATTTGTAACCTCTCTATAAATTATCTTTGTTAATTCTTTGTCTTCGTGCAACTTCAAATATATCAAGATTCTTTTTATACATTTCTGTTATGTACATTTTAAAAAATCTCTTTTGTGGTGCTTCTTCTGATAAAAACGCCTGATATGGCGGCGCAAACTGTTTCCTTATTTCTTCATTAGGCATGTGCTTTTCAAAAAACTTATTATGTATTTTTTCTACTTCATCATTTTCCAACTGTCCAACTATTGCTTTTCCTTGGATTCCATCAATATTTGCTAACAATTGTTCCGAATCATATATCGAAAAAGCCACTTCTGGGTTTTCCCTTATATTTTGTATATGAATACTATCTAATGCTGAATGGAAGTATATATTTAATTCCTCATCCGCAACATACGTCAACGGTGCAGTCCACACTTTTCCAGACTTATCACTCGTTCCAACACACATATACTTTGAATTAATCAAAAAATCCTTAATTTCTTTTTCACTTCTCATATCATTTCCTCCATAGCTAATATATTAATAAATTCCTCTGAATCTATTTCATAAATCACATCACTCACCTTACTAATCGGTTCTGTAGCATTTGTATTCACGCTTATTATCACATTGCTCTGTTCTATTCCAACAATATGTTCATATGCGCCTGATATACCTATTGCAATATATATATCAGGTGATATTACTTGACCTGTTAATCCCACTTGCCGATTTGTATCAACCCATCCTTTGTCAACCAATTCACGAGTAGCACAAAATCCATATTGCTTTTTCATGCAAATTTCTTTTACTAATTTCAAAATTTCTTGTCTATGTATACCATTTCCACAACCAATTACAATGCTTTGATCAATTTCATATTTTTGATTGTTATTAATTATTTCACCTTGTTTTTTACTCACATTGGAGCAAATTACCTTATTTTCTATTTCTCCAATATAAGTCGTATCCATTTGCTCAACATAAGGTTTTATTGTAGCAACACTATATTTAGAATTCTTTGTAAAAATATTAGCAATCAATCTTCCACCAAATGCTGGTCGCTTTTGCAAATACTTGTCATCAACATAATCAACATCTATACACTCCGCTGTAAGTCCAGATTGATTCATGGCTGCAAAGTATGGCGCTATATTCATTCCCAACTGTGTACTAGCAAATAATATAAGTTCCGGTTCAACACCCGCAGCAATCTGACTAATATCTCTACATATTTCACCTTTATCACATAAATATATATTATCTATTTCTATTTCATAATTTATTTTTACTCCACATTTACTTAACTCTTTTAACTGTTCTTTTTTGTTTTCTAACTTTGAACTTATTGTCACAACTGAAGAATCATTTTTTTTCGCTACTAATGCTGCCTTTTTAACAACATACAAACTTTCATTACTGATTTTCCCATCATTCACCTCGCAAAAAACCAATATTTTCTTATCTAACAAATCATTTATTACTTCTATCTTATTTTCACAATTAACCCCTCTATCAACATTACTCTTCCTTAATTCCCTATACGATTCAACTATTTGTTTTTTTTCAGTAATAACTTTCATTTCTCGTTGTAAGGAATAAGTTACATTTTCAACTCCAGCCACTTGTGTCTTTGATCCGTTTATACCACAATATTCCTTACTAATTTCTAAATCACAATTATCCCATATAAGCACTTCTTTTTTTGTTGCCTTTAATAATCCCTCGATACTTGGCAATCTTGGAACATTAATCTCTGATGATACTGATAATATAATTGGTAAATCATATTGTCTTTTTATATCGTATTTTTCATACCTTTCCACATACTGAACTTTGTTCTGAAAAGTCTCACAT
Organism: uncultured Eubacteriales bacterium; assembly: GCA_949292785.1. Lineage (GTDB taxonomy): Bacteria > Bacillota > Clostridia > Lachnospirales > Lachnospiraceae > Petralouisia. The sequence continues at coordinate 291,161 of CASFBK010000006.1, read as the reverse complement.
GCAATAATATTATTTGCACTGTTCCATCCTAATAATGCAGCAACTTCATTAGGAACTTGTGATGTAGAACCATCAGATGATTTTTTTCCCGCAACTACCATATCAACATTACCAATTTTGTTTATAGCTTCTGCTAATATATTCGAAGTAACAAATGTATCTGAGCCTTTAAAAATACTGTCAGATAAAAGTATTATTCTATCGACTCCTAATGCATAAACATCTTTTAATACAGTCTTGCAGCTTATATTTCCCAAAGATAAAACAATAACTTCACCACCGTTTTTTTCTTTTATACGTAAAGCCTCTTCTATGGCATGATAATCATTTGGATTAATTGAACTTGTAGCAACATTTCTATCCACCGTATAATCACTGCTCATAGGCAAAGTTGTCTGCTTAGGAACAATTTTTACCAGAACAACTATCCTCACAATTTTATCCTCCACTATTTTAAATTTTTTCAGCAAATATTATACGACATTATATCGACTATCGTTTTATATACCCTAAAAAAAGCTTGTCATTTTTGTGGATTTTCAATAATTTATGCAACAAATTTTTGTTTTATTTTGGAAGTTTTTAAGGAAATCTTATTGACAAAATAGGATATAATGTCGTATTACATCGACCGTTTAAAAATTACTTAATAATTTTAAACTTATTAGCCGCTTCTGGAAATTCAGGTTGGTGAGCCACCCATATACATGCTGAATTTGCAGTCTGCATAACCAACAATACGGCTAAGGCATTTAAGCCTTTCATTACACCTTTACCCCAATTTTTTTTAACTTTCATGGATTTATCCTCCTATATTTTTTTAGATACAATATACCAATTTTCAAAATATTTAAATACAATGTCCCTATTTCGACATTTAATGTCCAAAATCTTCATAAACATCTTTATTTTACAAATCTAAAAAGCAAAAAACTCCTTTTCAGGAAGGTAATCCTTATTTTTATTACCTTCCTGAAAAGGAGTTTATCATTCTATTTAAATATGTAAGTATTAATCAAACCGCCAGTACTACCACAGCATTAAATTTTCCATCACTAATATAATGTTCTAAATATCCATTATTCTGCTCGGCAATCTTTGAAACACTTGACAATCCTATCCCATGAATTCCTGCTTCTTTTTTCGTACTTATCAGTCTTCCCCTATCCTCCTGAATTTTTTCCACAAAATCATTTACTACCTTAATCACACAAAGTTTTCCTTCTTTTTGCATAAAAATTCTTACAATAACAGAGGTATCCTTCTCCTTCTTTGATGCAGCCAAAATAGCATTATCCAGCAAATTCCCTAACATGGTAATTAGATCAACATCCGGAATATGATTCAAAATACAGCCCGGTTCCACATATGCATCAAAAACAACCCCTGCATTTTCTGCTTTAGTTGAATATTCAGACAAAATTATATTTAACATTTTATGATTGCTGTATTCACAAATTTCTTCTCTGTTTAGCTTTCCATTCAGCTTATCTACCACTTTGCATATTTCATCATTTTTTCTTTCATAAGCCAACTGTCCTATTACCTTAAGATAGTGTGATGTATTATGTACAATCTCATTATAATTGTCATTCCACTCAGCAATTTTAGTCAATCTCTCTACTTCAGCTCTTTGATAAAGAAGTTCTAATTCCTGTTTAGAATTTTTACTTAAATTTTCCGTATACTTTTGAAATGCGTAAAATAATACCATGTTACCAGTTATCATGCATACAAAAAACAATGTCAGTAATATCTTTAAAACCATATTGTTTCCGATATCTATTCCTGAATAAAACACGGTAAGCATAGTACCTAAAGTAGACACGGGTACGCATAGATAAATAAGAAACAGTTTGTTTGTCATTCGTTTTTTCGACTTTGAAGACATCTGTTTTAATACAATAAATACAATATAATTCAGAAATTTTACAAGCAATAATTGCCATAAATATTCTGACACAGGAATTAATCCCGTTTTCGCCAACAATGCTGATGTTGTATTTGACAATATAACGTACAAAAATTCCACACCGATCATGACACTATATGCCATAATAAAATATGCGAATCTGATTCCCAATTTAGAGTCAAATATTACTGTTACAAAAATCCACAGTATCATAGGAATAAGAATCAAATTCAAAATACTGCTTTGCAATATATTAACCAAAAAAATTGCACCTATAGTTCCTGCACATAATATTTTAATATATTTTCTTTTTAACTTAGATTCAAAAAAATTGTTAAAATAGTCATAAAGCAGAAAAACTTCAATAACACAACAAAAAAATAGGATAAGCAAATCCAACCATCCCATTATTTTCCACCTCTCTTATTAATATTTCTCCGCAATACTTTTTGTAAAGATTTGACGAAATTCTTTTTGATATGCTCTTGATATAGACAAGCATTCATCATTATCCAAATAAACCTCATTACCTACTATTTTTTCAATATGACCAATATTTATTATGTAACTACTGTGTGCAAAGGCAAGTTCATAATACTTAGCTACCAATGCATCCAGTTTATCATCTACTAGTATCTTCCCCTCAAACTTTGCCGCTTCACAATCTGAGCATACAGTAATTTTACTACCTCTTTTTGCATTTTCTACATACAAAATATCCTGGATATTAACTCGAATTACATTATTTCTATAATGTCCTACTATATATTCTTCTTTAGACCTTTTTACTACCTCTGTCAGAATTTCTTCCATTTCACATATAAATTGCTTATCTGAATATGATTTCAACAAATATCTATAAGGAGTTACCTTAAATGATTTGACCGTTGGAGCACGCACTCCTGAACAGAATACCAACACAGTATCTTTGAATTTTTCACGAAACTTTCTTGCTGTTTCATCTCCATCAATACCGCCTAATTCCATATCTAAAATAAGCAAGTCTAAATGCATGTTAGTATCTAAACCATTAACTAATTCCTCTCCTGAATAAAACTCGTAAATGTTAAATTGATATTGATTAGTACCCTTAGCTTCACTCAGGATTTTTCTAATATATGAGATAAATACCTTATCATCATCACAGACAGCCACATGATACATAGGGTTTCACCACACTTCCATTTTATTGGCTTAATATTATACCACACTTCCTATGTATATGGCAATACATTTTTCTACATTTTTTCTACATTTTTCTACATTTTTTCTGCGTTTTTTGTTTTCTTATGTTTCACTATTTCCAATAACAGCATTATATTTTGTATTATATATACGAACATCAGGCTAAATATCAATTCATCAATATTACACAATGTAATTATTAACATTATGATTAAATGTAGTGTAAATATTAATTTTATTCTTCTTTTATAAATTTGTTTTTCTTCCTGACTAATTTTTTTCATTTCCGTTTCTACTGGAGCCATAAAAAAAATACATATCATATTCAGGAAAAAAATGAACAGCATCACTTTGATTGATAAATGGCTTAATAGTTTCTCTAAACCATACACTTGCAATAGCAATATCGCATTTGATATTACTGTGCATTTCCAAATTTTATCCGCGTGCCATCCACCGCAGAAGCTTCTTAACGGAATATACATACCAAGAAAAAAAATTACCTCTTTAGTTTTCGAAAAGACTATTCCAATTGTCAAAGCAATAACTAAATTCAGAAAAACTTCGCACAGCAAAACATATCCATATCTATATATCTTCTCATCCTCATGTGTCATTACAGAATTTTGTGATTGCTTATTCAATAATACATCCACTATCTTTTGAATCATATCAATCCATTTTGACCTTTCTTTTTTTAATAACATAACATATTTTAACAAGAAATTAAGTAAATGTACTAAATTCAACAATTTATGTCCTTATATTGCACTTTACACCTATATTTATTTTCATAAAACGTCATAAAAATTCCAACTCTATATTTTCATTCATGTTCAAAAAAGTCTCTCATGGCAAAATTTTACTTTGAGAGACTTCCCCTATCATCGTTTTTTCCCCTTAGCTACGGCGTCTTTTCCTTGTTCTTTCATTATCGGACTCATAAATTCACTATATTGCTCTTCAAAGGCTTCTGCCCCGTACTGAAATTCCGGCTCTGCCGCAGTTCCAAGTATAGGAGGCTCTATCCTTTCCACATCCTTCATATGCTCCGGCTCTTTCGCAAGACCCACCACCTTGTCAATGGCGGCATCCAGATGTCGCTCCATGCTCTCAAATAGTTTCTTCTTTGTCTGAAAAGGCTTTTTTACAAGCTCTATCTTTGAAAACTTCTGCTCCTTTGCAGAATAGTCAACCGTCTCTCTGTCTGCAAACGCCCGGAAGGTGTTGGCAATCTTTTGTCCGGCTTCTCTCATTCCACCGCCAAAGACATCCAGCTTTGCGATTGTGCGTTCCGTTTCCCCGATACTCTGATGAACATTGTCCCGGACAGACTCCAGCTTCGCTTTAATGCCCAAAAACTCCGATACCTTATGGAGTGCCGCTTTTCCTTTCGCTTTTGCCTCTGACACAATCTCCGAAGCCTTTATTTTTATCTCTGTTTTGATTTCAAACAACTGCTCCTTCATTTTACTGCACTGCCGCTCTAAGGAATCCACTGCTTTACGGACAGCCGCCTTTAAGGTTTTTTCTGCCTTTTCCTGTTCCATTTTTTCAAGCTGCTTTCTGACGCCCTCAAGCTCCTGCGTCACAAGCTCCAGCTTCCTTTCCATACCGTCAATGAGTGCCGCCATTTCAAACACATCATTTGCCGCTGCTTTCTGCTGGTTCTGGTTTAAGAGGGCGATTAACTCCTGTATGATCTGATCCTTTGATAATCTTACACTCTGTTCCTGTGCCATTTCTTTTCTCCTTTCCCACAGGCGTGACCGCATAGGTTCTGCGGCCACGCCTGTGCATTATTCTTCTGCTTTAACGGAAGGGTAACTCCCTGTCCTGCGGTCTGCTCTCTGCCCTTGCCATGCTCTGTGCCTGCTCCATGCCCTGATTCATGACTTTTTCCTTTTCCTGCTGATAGCAGTCCATGACTGCCTGATACAGCTTTTCACGAAATTCTTTCGTTACCGGAAAACACACATCCTGATACTGGCTTTTTCCGTCCTTTCCATTCTGCTTTACCAGATAAGAAGGCATTGCCACAAATTCCTTTTCCCTGCCCTGAATGACACTGACATTGCTTACCACGAAGCAGTCCTCAAAGTAAATACGGGCAAGACCTCGGATATTGCTTCCTTCTCTCTCAAAGGGTGTTACCGCAACGCTGAACGCCGGCTCTGCCGGGTTTTCCGCCTCCCTGCTGACCTCTGCCCTGCCTGTCTGCTCCATTTCCCCATACAGGGAGAGAATGTCATCATACAGCTCTTTGCGGAACTCGCCTGTGATGGGATTGCACACATCCTTGTAGACAGGCTCATTATGCTCCGTTCTCTCCTTACTCTTAAAGGAAGGCATGGATACAAAGGGCTGGTTCTCCTTTCCTTCCACCACAGCGATATTGGTGATTTTGAAACAGTCCCCAAAGGTCACAGTGGCAAATGCCTTTACGCTTTTTTCCGGATTGTTTACTGCGTTTAACTTGATTGAATACTCCATAGATTCCTCTCTTTCTGTCTGCCTTGCAGACCATTGAATGTTGATCGTTTCTTATCTGAAATGGCATTCTGCCTTTTCATTCATGCTCCGTCTCCCCCCTCCGGAATACAGATCAGGCAGGGCAGCATGGATACGGTTCCCATATCCATCTGCCCGCCAAAATAATTGAGGACGGTCAGTAAAAATCCGTCCTGTTCATAGTAGAGCCAGCCTCCCTCTTTCTCCTGCCCCGCTTCCATAATGACGGTTATGGCAAAATCGGGAAGATACTCCTTTTCTTCCTCGTCATAGTTGCAGAACACGCCTTCATGCAGATTGATGTTAAGCGAAGGAATATACACCCACCAGCCGCTTACGACAATCCGGTAATTCTCCTCGCTCTCCATAACGTCATCTGCCACATGAAATAAGTCCATTTCACTAACGATTTCTTCGGCTTCGTGCAGCCTGCATAGTATTGTCATGCTCTCTCACCTCAATTCCCTCCACAATACACATCTGTGCTTCTATCTGGGCAAGCGTAAACTTTTCCTCCTGCCAATGATACACACACTCTGTAAAACCGCCTTCCTCATCATAAAGAAGCGCTCCGCTTGCCCTGTCTGCTATGGCAGTTACCGAATATTCCGGTTGCAGCCTGCCATCTGTACGGTTACAGAAAATCCCCTCATGAACGGTTACGGAAAACCGGGGAAGATATACCCGAAGTCCGCTAAGTACCAATACCTTGCCATCCACCTCTGTCTCCTTATCCGGCTCCGAGGGGTATTCCTTTTCCCTTAACAGCTTTTCTGCAATCCCAAAAGGACACGAAAATTCCATTTACTCCACCTCCTGTCATGTCTGATGTTGTGCATGGTACTATTCATGCGTTAGTGAAACATCAGACATTGTGCATTTTACAATCAGACGCATGGTGCCTTTATTCGCACAGGTTATCAAGGTAAGCTCCGCCTCCTCTCCCTGCTCCTTAACGGAATTGTCATAGGGACCGACCACCTCCATGCTTTCCGCCTGATAGAAATACTCATTGCCCTTTTTATCCGTCAGTTTGATTACATCGCCCTCCTTCAGCGTGTGCAGGCTGGTAAAGAAAACTCCATGCCTGCTTCCGTTATGCCCGGCAAGGACACAGTTTCCCGTTTCCCCGATGCCCGCTGTATCCGGGATATGACCAATGCCGCAGGAAAGCTCATGGCTTCCTGTCCCCTCCAATACTGCGTATTTTAAATCCAGCGCCTCAATCTCAATCAGACCGATTACCTCCGCTTTGGATAGTGTGTCTGCATCCTCTTCACTAATGGCGGCTTCGGTTTCCGTCTGCCCGTCCTTCTCCTTTTCTTCATGCTCCTTCTCCTGCTCTATCGTCTGCTCGATTTCCTGCACCATCTGCCTGCTTTTCCATTCCACCGTAAGCCGGAAATAAACAGGGACTGACATCAGTGCCAGCCCCAGCGCAATCAGTATGCCTGCCATTATTTTTCTTTTCATCTTCCCTCTTTTCCGGGTGGTCCTGCCTGATACAGATTTTCTTCCGCCACCCTGTTTTGTTCCTCTGTCTTTTCCCCGGCAAGGTCTATATCCTCTGTCCTGCCATTCTCCAGGTCAAGCTGTACATTCAGCTCGTTGAGCCTTGCTGTCTTTTCTGACAGCTCATTTTCCTGTAAGAACGGTTTTTCATACTCCGCTTTTGACTGCTCTAAGTCACGCTGGTACTGCTCCCTTTTCTTTGTCAGGAAATCCAGCTCCTCCGCCATGCCGCCAAGCAGGTTTTCCAGCTTTACCATGCTGCCTACGGGACTTGTGGAAAGCTCCGTTTTATGGTCCGTCTTTCCACGAAGCACCAGATAATGCGTACCGATGAAGTTCTTTTCCACCAGAAGCTCAAAGCCTTTAAACTCCCCAAGATGTGTTGTCTCGCCATTTTTGCACCTGCTGACTGCTTCTAACATGGCTGTACCACCGTCCACACGTTCCCGGTAAGTTGCTCCGCCCACTTTGACTGCAAAATCCGGTTCTGCAAGAAGCCCTGCCTCTGCGGTCTTTATATCCTCCCTGACACATTCCGCCTTTTCCTCTGCCGCTTTGATCAGTTTCGGGAAACGGACAACAATGTTATCCTCCAGACTGTAACGCTGGCTGTCATAGGTACTCTTTAAGAGCTTCAATTTCTGTACGTCATTTTCGAGCTGCATTTTTTCCTTGATCAGCGGATTTCCGGTGGCAACCGCCTTGATTTCCGCATAGGAAAGGGTTGCCTCGTCTATATCCTCGCAGGTACGGGACACCGCCTTGCTTGTCATAACCTGACTGATGAAACGCTGCTTATTTTCCACCAGACTCCAGGAATAGGCATCAAATGTACCTTTTGTCACATAACGGTAAACCGCAATCTCATCATTCTCATTCCCCTGTCGGATACCTCGCCCTTCCCTCTGCTCAATGCAGGAAGGCTTCCAGGGGCAGTCGATGTGGTGCATGGCTACCAGATGTCTCTGCACATTGACGCCGGTTCCGCACTGGTCGGTGGAGCCGATCATGATTTTTTTCTTTCCGGTACGCATTTCCTTAAAGAGAGTCTCTCTTTGTGCGTCTGTCTTTGCATCATGCACAAAGACAATCTCCTCTGCCGGAATCCCCTTTCTTACCAGCTCGGTTTTGATATAGTTATATACATCAAAGGTGCGTTCGCCCCGTTTAAAAAGTTCCTCCCAATCCTCACTCCATGCAGCCTTTGGTGTGCCGATGTCCGAAAAAACAAGCTGGCAGCCGATTTTTCCGTCTGCATTGCTCTGGAAATATTCGGCTGCCACATTTTCGACTACTTTATTCAGTTTGCTTTCGGGATTGTTTGGTGCATCCGGTTCCAGTAACCTTGCATCGGTTCCAAGCAGTCTTGCCTCATTTGTGATTTTTAAGAAGTTATCCACTGACGGATCAACTCCCCCGCCCCGTATACGCTCTGCCCTTTCCACAAAGCTTTCCATAACCTGCTTAATATACCAGTCCGGCTCGCTGTCCACGATGATATAGTTTCCGGTGCGAAGTCCCGGCACAGGGAGTTTTAACATATCCGCTGTCTGCACATCGGCTACCTCTCTAAAGGTAGTCATCAGCTCCGGCAGGTTGGTAAATTTGTTAAAGCGGCTTTTGAAACGGAACCCGCTTCCCTCCACCGTAAGCTCTAAGGCGGTAGTCACTTCCCCGAAATTTGCCGCCCAGGAGTCAAAGTAATGGATACCCATTCGCTCTAAGGCTTCTTTCTGAAGGTAAAGCTGCATGACATACAGCTCACACATGGTATTGCTGACGGGAGTACCCGTCGCAAACACAATGCCCCTGCCCTCGTTTATCTCCGTAAGGTACTGGCATTTTAACTGCATATCCGTAGCCTTCTTTGAACCGGAGCTGGAAATGCCGGATACATTGTTCATTTTGGAAAATATGGCAAATAGCGATAGGTAAGGCTTTGAAGTTATCTCTACCTTTTCCCCCGCTCCACACCGGGCATGCAACTTTCATCGCACCCGGCGTTCCATCAAACTAACTTACTACCCTCCATCGGGGTTCAACACTCCATGCCCTCACGGTACATATTGTGCTTACAAATTTCACTTTTGTTTATACTTCTGAATCTTCTTTAATACTTTTTCGTCTATGTTTGGCGGTATCGGACCGTTGTTGACCATTCGATAACAATCATTGCACAGCCATATGAGATTTTGCACTTTGTTTACTCTTTCTAACGGAAGTTCCCCTTTGATGTGATAACAATACTTTTTGTTTTCTAAAAATAGTGGTTTCTTACAGCATTTGCACTTGCCTTTATCCCTGTTGTACGCATATTCCCTATTCATGAAGTATTCAAAATTAAATACTGTCTTTGCATAGACCGAAAGCTGTATATCTCTTGTGGTATTAACTGACGGTCTGTCACAGGGGAGAGGCTTACTTTTGCTACGGTAATAGCTATAAATCCGTCTGCCCTCCTCTGTGTAAGGTGTCATGCGTTGGTCAAATGGCTTGCTTTCATATTTACTATGCGTGATAAATGCATAAGTAATTCCAAACCATTCTCCCTCAATCGGAACAGCAAATGTTTTACTTTTATATCCCTCATGCCTGTGCGGTAGATTACAAAGTTTTTCCAATGGTATCTGATATTTGTTGTAATGCTTTGGAAATCTCTTTTTCCATACCGCCAATGCTGTATTGTTGATTCTTCTGTCTATGGCATGGAACGCATGAGAACATATTGAGGGTTGTAAATACTGTGCCAATCCCACTATCATGGAATTTACACGCTGTATTTGTGCCGCCTGTACGCTCCTTTCTGTGATTTCTCCAATTACTCGGACTTCATCAGCAATCTTTTGTATTTTATCTTTCAATCGCTCCATGTCTGGTAAAGGTTTCCCTACCAGATTTTCCGTCCAAGTTCTTGGGTTGGGGGTTTTCCTCTTTTTCTCTGCTTTGACCACAAAACCGAGGAAATGGATTCCCTCTGTTCTAAGGTCTGTTACAAACGTCTTTTCCTGTGATAATTCCAGCTTCATTTTATTTCTAAAATATTTTGTCAGCACACGTTTTAATCTGTATGCTTCCTGTTCCGTTGATGTGAGGATTACCCAATCATCAGCAAAACGGAAATTGTATTTTGGAGTTACTCCCGACCATTTCAACCGTCGTGTATCATTACACTTGTGTTTACATTGCCTGTGGGGTTCCATATACATTCTTCCTACAAACCAGTCAAAATCATTTAGATACACATTTGACAGCAATGGCGACAAAATTCCGCCCTGCATTGTACCGAGTTTCGTGTCGTTCATGACACCACTTTCTATATACCCAGCCTTTAACATCTGCTGTATTATCTTAATTACCCTTTTGTCATGGATTCCAATACGCCATATTTTCTGCAACAGGATTCTGTGGTCGATATTGTCAAAACAGCCTTTTATATCCCCCTCGATTGCCCATACAGGCTGGTCTTGTGAGTAGGTAGAAGCATTAATGACATTTATAATGTCTCTGATTGCGTGTTTTTGTGCCCTGTACGGACGAAATCCGTAACTGTGCGGATAAAATCTTGCTTCGCATATAGGCTCAATGACAATTCTCATGCATTCCTGTATGATTCTGTCCAAAACTGTTGGAATACCCAGTGGGCGTTGTTTTCCATTCTTTTTGGGGATATATACCCGTCTTGCTGGTTTTGGTCTGTAATTACTGAAATTATCTCTTATCAGTGCAATTAGTTCATCTCTTGGCATTTGCAGATATTTGTCCATTTTCATCTGGTCTACTCCAGCCGTTTTACTGCCTTTGTTCGACTTAATGTTATGAATTGCGGTAACAATGGTAACTTCATTTACCATTGCTTCAACAAGACCTGTAAAAGCGATTCCCTCTTTTGATTTCTCATAAAGGAAATCTAATGTCTGCTTTAATTCCGCTTCTGTTGAAAATCTGACGTTCAAATGCACAAGGCTATCACCTCGCAGTTCGTCACCCATATTTCAGGGAGTTATTCTTTTCTTGTTTTATGAAATTTGTAAATTAGTCTGACTAGTCCCCTTCGCCATAGGCATTTCAGCCTGTGTGACTGGCTTTCCCAATCTCAGACTACTATGGGACTGCTGACTTCCTGTATCTTCTTCACCCTGTATAGCTCCAATACAGGCTCTCAAACGTTCCTAAATCTCTATCCTTTTGTAGATTTAACTACTTGAAAACCTTAGGTTGCTACCTTACACCGTAGGAACAAACACACTTTGAATCATAGTTACTGTGTGTTCTGCACGATATTTCAGCCGCACAGGAATGTATTGAAAAACCAGCAATACATTCTTTCCTAATCTTTCGTCCTTTCAGACGCCGTCAACTCTTACGATGCTGCATAGCTTTTTCTACGTGTAACCATAGTTTTCGGAAGACCGCACTATATATTCCGTATCCCGTAGGACTTAGGACATCAAGTTACGACTTCTTCACACTTTATACGTGGGTGGATACAGCCACCTCGCATAGTGAAGTATTATCTCGCACACCACCTACGGTTTTGACTTACCATTATCGGTGTTGATTCTGTGTGGCAAGGGTACTTCCCCCTTGAATTTGAGATTTAAGTTCAACAGTTCATTCTTATTGCTAAGTGATTTCTGTTGGTCTGTTTCGGTAAGATTGTCAGTCCTACCTTATGAAACAACGTTTCGTACGGTTCTTAAAATGATGTGCTTCGTCTACCATGATGGAATCAATGCCAAGCTCCTCAAAACAGATCAGGTCATCTTTTCTGGATTCGTCAGACAATGCCTTTAACTGTTCCTCCAGCTTCTTTTTCTGGCTTTCCATCTGCTTTACCGTCCACCGTTCCCCGTTCTGCTCCTTGATTTCCTCTATGGCATAGGAGATTTCCTGTATCTGCTCATTTAACATCCGTTCTTTACGCTCTCTGGAAATGGGGATTTTCTCGAATTGTGAATGGGACATGATGATACAGTCATAGTCCCCGGTGGCAATCCTTGAGATAAACTGCTTTCTCCTGCTTTTTTCAAAATCCCGTTCCGTCGCCACAAGGATATTGGCGGAAGGGTACAGCCTTAAAAACTCCCCGGCGGTCTGTCCGATTAAGGATTTTGGCACAACAATGACATTTTTGTTGGCAAGCCCTAACCGTTTCTGCTCCATGCAGGCTGCCATCATGGTATAGGTCTTTCCCGCCCCCACCACATGGGCAAGCAGGGTGTTTCCCCCAAGCAGGATACGGGCAACCGCATTTTTCTGATGTTCCCTGAGCTGTATTTCCGGGTTCATGCCGGGGAAGGTAAGGAAAGAACCGTCATAGCTTCTAAGGCGGATGCAGTTGAAGGTATTGTTATAATAATCCACATACTTCTGCCTGCGTTCCTGATCCTTGAATATCCAAGCCTTGAACGCCTCTTTGATCTGGTTCTGCTTTTCCCTTGCCAGCATGGTTTCCTTTTTATTGACTTCATAATGGAATTTTCCGTCCCCGTCATCAATCCGGTCCCGGACCGTTACGGTACACAGGTTTAAGCTTTCCTCCATAATGGAATAGGCATCTATCCTGTCTGTACCATAGGTCTTTGTCGCTGCAACGGAGCGTTTGTCAAGGGATTTGTTCTCAATAAACCAGTTCTGACCATAGGCATTATACTTAACCTGAATGCCGGAGCTGTAATAGGAGCTTCTGACTGCCCTTGCACGATTCGGTGTGCCAAGCAGCTCATAGAGAAACAGCTCATAATCCTCCGGTTCAATCCATGTGGTTCCAATCCGCACCTCGATTTCCGATGCGTCCAGATCCTTCGGCTGCACCTGCATAAGCGCCTGCACGTTGGCGGCAAACAGTTCCCCGTTTTCCTCCGCATAGGCTTTGGCAATGTGCAGCTTATCCCGGACATTGCCGGATAAATATTCGTCTGCGGTTTTCCACCCGGCATTGATGTTGTTTTCATTGTACTCTGTGGGATCAAGATAAATCAGTCCCGCCAGCTCCTCTATCAGCACTTCTCTTTTCAGCTCCACCTCGGCATCCGCTGACAGTGTGCTTCCCTCCGGTAGCTGCTCCATTGTCTTTTTCAAGTCCGGTTCATAGATGCTTAACATAAAGGGGATGTTTACCGTACCAAACTCACTGACCGATACATTCAACGCCTCCGTTGCGGTTTCCACCCGGTCTACCTGGTTTTTGGCTCGGATGGTCTGTTTATGGAACATATCCGCTTTTTTGACATTTCCGTCCTCATCCACAACCTCTAAGGAGCATAAAAGCGGATAGTCCGCATCGTCCTGAAATGCCTGCCGGCTTCCCCTTCCCGTAATCGGACCGAATTTTCTCACATAGGCATCGTACTTTTCATTTAAAAGGTCCTGCTGGAATTTTAATTCCCCATCGCTGCACCCTTCCGTCTGTATAAAAATAAGCTGCCTTGTGACGGTACGGATTTCATCCATCAGCCGGATTCGCTCCTCCATAACCGCTGACACCTCCTTCCGGTACATTCTGGAGTTTTCCCGGTAGTAGAGCTTTCCGTCCACAAAGGTGTAGGTGTAATTCTTCACATCCGGATCGGCGTCTATCATATCCTGCACCGCCTTCTCCGAATCCGTAAGCTCCATGACGTCCGTAATCTGTCCCTCCAGACGGGATATTGCCTGTGAAAGAGCTGACGGTAAATCAAAGTTCTCGTCATGGTTGATACAGCTTGTATATCTGCTTTCATTGCCGAACATCCTGGAATCATATTCCATTGTTCCAAGCATCATCTCCGGGTGTTCCACGAAGTAGGAATTGACTGCAATGCCATCCTCAGTCTGTCCTAAATGTACCCAGTCCGGCTCTGCAACGGTTTTCTGCTCCCGCTTTTGTAAAAAGAGAATGTCGCTGGTGACGTCTGTACCCGCACTGTCCCGGAAAGCAGTATTTGGAAGCCTGACCGCACCGATTAACTCGGCACGCTCTGCCAGATATTTACGGACGGATGAGTTTGCTTTATCCATTGTCCCCTTGCTTGTGATAAATGCCACAATGCCGCCCGGTCTGACCTTATCCAGTGCTTTCGCAAAGAAATAATCGTGAATACGGAAGTTGTGCTTTGCATACTTCGGATCGTACAGCTTGAAGTCCCCAAAAGGGACATTTCCTACCGCCACATCAAAAAAGTTATCCGGGAACTGTGTTTCCTCAAACCCTCCAACCTTAATCTGTGCCTTTGGATACAGAAGCCTTGCAATCCTTCCCGAAATATCGTCCTTTTCCACACCGTAGAGTTTGCTCCCACGCATATCCTCCGGCATGGCTCCAAAGAAATGACCGACGCCGGCGGCAGGCTCAAGGACTGTCCCCTGTTGAAATCCCAGCCGGGAAAGTCCCTGATATACCGCTTCAATGATTTCCGGCGGCGTGTAAAAAGCTGTGTTGACCGATTCCCTTGCCTGGGCATATTCGGAATGTGATAAAAGGCTCTTTAATTCTTCATATTCTTTCTTCCAGCTATCATTTCTTTCATCAAACGCCTGCGGAATGCCGCCCCACCCCACATACCTTGCAAGTATCTTCTGCTCCTCCGGCGTGGCGGTACGGTTTTCAAATTCGACCTGCTTCATCAGACGGATTGCTTCCACATTCCACTGATACCTTGTTTTTGGTCCTGCTTTTGGCAGCTCTGTTGTTTCAAAACGGAAGTTTTCCCTTTCCTTTCTGGCATTCCGAATTTGCAGCTTGTCAGAAAACTGCTTTTCAAGGGGACTCTTCTTCTCATATGGCGTTTGGGCAAACTCCTTCTCATATTTTTCCATGCGGACATTGTCCGTAAACCTTCCAGCCCGGATAATGTACTCCATGACACTGTATATCTGCTCATAGGTTACGGATACCCTGTTTCTCTCTCCCTGACGGTTCTTATAATCCACCATAAAGGTATCTGAATTGCAGATATATGCAACCAGTCCGTAGGCATTATTATGGTATGCCTCGCAGGTTTCCCCGCCTTTGTAATGATTGACGATACGGTTGAGGAAGTAGAGCTTGTCTGCCTTTGGCAGATCACTTTTTGCTGCCATCTGCAAAAAAGGCTGGAACGGTCTGATTGCGGAACATCCCTGAAGGTAAATCTCCAGCGCCTCCCGCAAATCCTCCTCCATTGCCTCCACCTGCTCTAAGGCTTGCGGAAAGGCTGCTGTGGAAACAGGCTTTATCACATTGCCATTCTTGTCTAGGATTTCTCCCTCCACCTTTTCGATACTTTCCGTCTGCTCTGCCTGTGCTTCCTCCGGCTCGGTCTGCATTTCCTTCGACTCTATCTGTTCGGATTCTTCCGGCTCAATCGCTGCAAAGCCCGGCTCCATCCGCATACGTTCTTTGTACTCATGGTAAATCTCCATAAAAGCAGGGCTCGCCTGAAAGGACTGCGGGCTTATCCGAAACCGTTCAAACACTTCCTCCGAGAGATAATCATTCTCCTCAATCATGTGAAGAATTAAGGAGGCACAATATCGGTAATCCGCTTTACGCTCTCCCCTTGTTCCGTCCGGCTTTTGGTAGGATACCGTCACGCCTTCCTGATCCCTTGTGATAAGGCTTTCCCCGTAAGGTCCGTCTGCCTTATCAGTCATGACAATATCTGCCCTTTCCTCGCCATAAACAGAGGCAAGAAACTCTGCTTTGCTGTTGAAATCAAGGTTGGTGGTAAAGATGTCATACAGCAGAGTCTTTACGGAGATATATTGAATTTCCTCATTGAAGTATTGCTTTAAAGCCTCCTGCCACAGCTTTTCTTCCTGCTGCTTTATTTCTTCCCCGGACTTATCCACCGTCACAAAGGTTTTCCTGCGGATGAATTTCTCTTTGGTTAAGTCAATGCTTGCAGCCGCATCATGCTGAAACTGTGCCATGTCTGCAAAATAGATACGCTTATCACGATGAAACGAATCAAGTTCCAGACAGTTTTCCATGATATAGTCATAGGCAGCTTTCCCATGCCATAAATGCTCTCCGTCCCCTGCAAGAAGTACATCGTAAGTGTCATTCCAGGCAACCTCAATATCTTCCCTGCCTACGGTCTTTAAGATACGCTCCACTAATTCAACACGATGCTGCTGGTGTTCCTCTGCTGTATCGGTCAGGAAATTTAAGGTATCGTCTCTGAAACTTGTTATGCCGCTTACCCTGCTTTCGCTCTCTGCCACTTCAAGGAATTTATCAAATTCCTCTGACGTTTCGTATACCCCGTCGGCAACCATGCTCTCCAGATAGGCAGTACATTCCCTCCAGCCAAGCTCGGTTCTCCACTTTGTTTTCTTCTCATCATAAAACTCTACGGAAATGCCCCAATCGTGCCGCTCCACTTCGCAGTCATCAAATTCATTCCTGAAATGACTGCCTGTGCTAAAGGAAAACATACCTTTCTGGAATACTCTCTCCACAAACTGTATTTTGCTGCTTTCCGGATAGTCCTTACCAAGCACTTCCTTTAGGGCAATGTTGGGAAGCTTCTGCCAGAAGCCTTTATTGAAAAACTCATCCAATGGCTCCTGCCACAAAGCCGCTGACACCACATCTGCATCAAATGCTTTTGGCGGCTGGTAGTATTCCCCTGTCAGTATCAGGGCGCTTAATTCCTGCTCCACTGACTTCCAGCTTAAATACCCTTCCTTTTCGCCTTCCTCATCACGCCACTGAAACCGTATCCCTTTCCCATGAATCGTGTCATAACCATGCAGTCCGTACCCGTCAACGGGCCAGCCTGCACCGCCCTGTCCGTATTCCTTCTTTATCCGTTTGATACGCTCCTCCGGATCGGACACCGTATCAAAGATTCCATATATCCTGCGTTTGCCCTGGGAAAATCCGCTGCCTTTTAACAGTACCTGCCGGATATAATCATGGGGAACGGTCAGCTCCGTTTTCGGCTTCTGGTAACGAAATTTTTCCGGTATCTTTATATCCCCATTTTGGGCAAAAGAAAAGGAAGCCTGTTCGTAGCTTCCTGTTTCCGTTCTGCCAAGAGACTCAAGTTCCTCAAGCTCCCGGCTGATTTCACTATTTAACTGTTCCTGCCGCTGTTTATCTTCCTCTAGTGGAATTTCAGCACGATTTCCGTCATCACGATTTCCTCTGCCTGCATCCTCGCCTGCTCCCTTAACTGCCACATCTCCATCGTGGACTGCGGATTCTTCGGCGGGTTCTTTTTCAGGTAATCCTGCTCCAGCACCTCCATCATCCGGTAGGCTTCTTCCTCCACTTCCTGCATCTTCTCCGCTAACTTCCCGAATCTCACTAAGGTCTGATACCTCTGCCTGTGGTTCTCCTTCAGGTATTCCATCGCCCTCACTGCGAACCTGCCGAGGCTCGTCATGGTCACTTTCTCCTCCGGCAGCGTCAGGTCGGGATACAGCATCCCGTCCTCCGCCTCTTTGTACTGTAACAGCTCTGTCATAAGCAATACTCCTTTCCATCTGCGTTAATTCTTTTGCAATGCTTTTTAAAACTTCACAGGATATATCGCTTACAAGTGATCCTAAACGGTAGACTTCTTCTTCCGACTGAAAGGCGGTAATGAAAGAAAAGTCTTGTTTTTCAGGGGAAAGGTCAAAGCCGCATCGTGTGAATACCGCATACACCACACTTCTTTTTAACGCTTCCCCTGCCGTAATCTCTTGCGTTTTATCATCTACCAATCTTCGTTTCGTTCCTGCTAAATGGGCAAGCTCGGTTATTCTGTCCCCGAACTCTGAGTCCATTATGACTCCGATTCGATGTTCTGTAAAGTCTTTTAAGAAAGTTTCCGCAGATTCTTTTCCTTCCTCATTTTCCCTGCCTAAATATGCGGCATAGGCTTTCCTTGTTTTCTCATCAAGCTCCCATGTAAGGCGGCTGCTTCTGCCGCCTGTATCACTGATGTCGAACACATACCTCATGTGAGGTTTTAAGGCTCTGGACGGAAAGATTGCGATTCCTCTACTGCCACGCTTTACATATCTGCCAACTCTTGCATCCTTCCATGTGTCATAGTCTGCCACCAGCGTTGCGTTTGGTCGCTGCATATATACCATAAGAATGTTGTCAAACTCATAACGGTACAGCCTTCCAGTCAGGCGGCAGACGCTTTTCCAGTTTGCTTCATCCGACACCACCTGCTTCATGCCGGCATCGTAAAGCCGGCTTACCAGGTTATCCACTCCCATCTGCTGTACCTCCTATCGTTTTTGGTTCCCCCTGTCGTCCGAAATAGCATGACCTGCCATTCCCTGCTGTTCAAACAGCCTGCCCGCATACTCCAGCTCCCTGCTTTCAAAAATCTCATAGAAAAAATCTGCAAATCCCTCCCCGCTTTTTCTTTCCGGTGCTTCTTCTATAAAACCACACCACTGTCTGCACGCTTCCTCTAACACCTGTGGGAATATTTCTTCCCTGACCTTGTTTCCTTTAATATCATCAAACGTCATAATCTTACACCTCCAAAATTGCTTCCCTTATATCTTTTCCGTCTATGGCATCACCGAGACAGTCCCAGCCCTCATACCGCTGCCTTGCAAACAGCTCAATCCGGGGGACATCCCCGCACAGCTCCACAATCCTCTCCCGGATTTCATCTGGCTTTTTGCTGTGTTCCATGATTCTTGCATCACACACCTGTGCAACCGCCTTTGATACCCGCTTCGGTCTGCCCTTTGTCCCAAGCAGGCAGATTTCCGAATTAGAGCGTGTCCAGAAGCCAAGTCCCATAAAAAAGCTGTCTGATTTCTTATTCCTTTTTACCCAGTTAAAACCGCAGGTTTTGTAGGTAAAACCCCAGCTTTTCATAACGGAGATTCCTTCCAGCAGGCAGGGGAATGTTACCCACAAAAAAAGAATACAGTCATCATCGGCAATTGCTTCTACCGGTAATGACCGTATATCTTCAATGTTCATGGTATGATAATGGTTTTCCGCACTTCTTCCTTCCCCTTTTTTGGAATAAACCCGGTAATGCCAGGGCGGATCGGCGTAAATAACCTTGTATTTTTTCCCCAATCACTTACCCCTCCTGTATTCCTACTATATCCCCAAAGAGTTTATATTCCTCCCTGTCAAGCTCTACGTCAAACTCATATCCCAGACCTTTCTTTTCCGCCTTTTCCTCTACTTTTTTTATCTTTTTGACGAGGCGGAGAAGTATAAAGTTGCTTCTGGAAAGTTCCATGCTCTCCTTGAAGGTCATTTCCCCATTTTCAAGCTGCTTCTGCTTTTCTGAAATTACTTTTGCCATCCGACTTTCCACTTCTGCCACATCCTCAAACCTCACTGTGACAACAGCTCTTGTCCTGCCGCTTCGCTCCCATTCCTTGTGCAGCAGCTTTACAAGGTATTCCATGTCTTTTCTGATTTCCTTTGCTGTGATTTGTTTTTCCACTGTCAAATTCCTCCCTGCCTTATCTGGATTTTCTCTTTGCTATCTCTTTCATTTCTTTAAAACCTTTATCATAAAGACCTTCGTTCAAGCCTTTTCTGAAATATTCTGAATCATTTGTTCCAAACTCCTTATAGCTGGCATACATTATTTCTTCTCTTAACCTGTCACTAATCAGCCCGTCTTTTTCCATCCGGGAATACAGACGGAATCTGTCCTGCAGCATTTCCCGGTACTGATGGATGTCCTCTATCTTTCGTTCTGTCCCATACTCCTGTCTGATATGGCGGAAATCAATGGCTGAGGGTGTGCTGCCATAATACAGACCATGTCCCCACTCAATCCCTGTCAGGCTGTTTTCCTTTGTTGCTTCTGTTCCTCGTGGATGCCTTACAAACTGCTCCGTTCCCAGAGCCACCACAAAATTTCCCGTTTTCGTATCCATCAGCAGCAGATTTTTTTCTGACAGCTTTTCCAGCACACGATAATCACTTCCGTTCAGGTTACGGAGTATCTGTCCCTGTTCAAATACCGCCTCCTGCTTTTCATAGGAAAAGCCGCCTATCCTTACCATTCCCTTTGTATCCATGCAAAACTCGGAGAGCTTATCCAGACATTCCCCGGAACACATCCCCTTATCAAACAGAACCTCCTGATCCCTGCTGTTGTAAAAACCTCTGAGGAATTGTTCAAGCTGTTTCTCATCCATACAGAGCCTTGCAAACACCGTTCTGTTTGCTGCAAAGTAATATTCACTCCATGCTTCTTCCTCCCCCAAAGTCCGTCCAAGTTCCAGAATGGCATCCGCCACATCCTTTCTGCTGTCAAAGGTATCAAGGTCTAAATACCTGAAATAATCCTCCGCTGTCATAAGGGCATTTTTTTCTGTCCCCTTCCAGTTCTCTGTAACAAGAACAATCTCTGTGATCTTCATTTTCCACACCTCTCAAAAATGGGCAGCACCTATCGGCACTGCCCTATATCAAGTCCTATCTGAAACAGAGTCATTTGTCCGTTTTCAATGGTTTCCGGCTGCTCTATTCTCTTTTTTAACAATATCTGTTTTACCTTTTCGGCACAGCCTGCAAAAGCCTCCAGATACCTTTCCGGTCCCCTTGCGTGCCGGCGCATGACAACAAGGTCATCTTCCTTTAAGGCAGCCGCAAGACTGCTGGCGTAACCAAGCACGTTGTCAATGCTGATTTTTGCTGCCTCTTTTTTATCAAGCAGGTCCCTGTTGTATAAAAGGTATTGAAAGTTTGCATCGGAAAGATACCTCTCCAGTGCCTCTGCCGCCCTGTCCCTGATTTCTCCTGCCCTTGCCATATATCCGTCCTCTGTGACAGGTGGAAGCTCCCGAAAGTAAATATCCGGGTAAAGGTTTTTGTCCCCGCCATACAGTTCTTCCAGTTTTCCTTTTGCGGATATGATATGGTTTCGTGTCAGGTTCATGTTCACAGCGTCATCATAAAAGGGATCGCTGCCTCCGTACTCCCTTAAATATTCCCAACGCTCATACTCTTTTATCAGCTCTGCCTCATAATCCGTTTTCTCTTTCTTTGCCATAAACCGCCTCCTATCTCGGTCTGCCGATAAAGACAATGGAGGACTTACTCTGCACAGGACGGTACACAACACCAATCCTTTCATTGGCGGCTTCCACCACCATGCCATTGCCCACATAAATTGCCACATGGGTAATATTGAAAAACCTTCCGTTATTGCTGTAACTATAAAAGATTAAGTCTCCCGGCTGCATTTCGTCGTAATTGACGAGCCAGTTATTGTCGTAGCAGAATTTCCCCTCGGCTGCGGCTGTATTCGCTCCCTCGTACATGATGTTTACCCCTGCATTTTTCCATGCGTAATAGGCAAGGGAGCTGCAATCAAAATAATCCCCGCTGTCCCGGTACTTCTGGCTGTACGGATAGCCTACTTTTGACAGGGCAAACTCCACCACTTTTTTCCCGTTGGCATCGGAAATGGCATCCACAATCGCCTGATACTGCTCCGGACTTAATGCTTCTCCGGGATCGCCGCCTCCGCCCGTATAGCCTAACATGGCGAGATATTCCGGTTTCATCAGCTCCGCAAGCATTTCCTGTTCTTCTGCATTAAATCCGTAGACAGAAATCATGTCCTGCCATCTCTTTAATGTGATATTGACCTCTTTTACCGTCGTGGTTGTGGTATTACCCTCATTGTCCGTCTCCGTATCGGTTCTGTGGCTGATGGAATAGCTGCACATATCGTCAAAGACCGATTTCAGGTTCTGCTTTGCCTTATCCGTCATATCCGTTGCAGTATCCCCGTTTCCGTATTTCACCATATACACCGCAAGTATGTCGCAGTAATTGTCCGGTGTGCCGGCTCCCTCAAAATCCGCATAGATTTTTTCGCTGGTATCATACCCGGAATGGTCCGCAAGCTCCCCATTGACCTCCCGGTTAAACTCTGCCACATACGCCGACAATACATCCTGCGTGGTTTCCCCTGACGAAATGGACGGGAAAAAGATGGCGAAGGGGGAATTGTAAATAATGGCAATGACCGCAATAATCGGCAGTGCCACCAGTGCAGCCAGTGCAAAGAGAATCAGCAGAAACATTCCCACATACCGGACAATATATTTTGCCAGCATGGAAAACCGCATCAGGGCAACATCCTTTAAGGCTTTTGCCACGCTGTCCTGACTTTCCTCCTGCCACATTTTTGCTACAAAGAGCTGTATCATACGGTTTCTGGTGGAATTTTTCACATCTTTTCTGTCTATGGCAATGCCAGCCGCTTCCCCGGCTGCCGCCCCGATTAAAATACCGCCCGGACCTGTCCCGGCTGTTCCGGCTGCTGTGCCTGCCGCTGCCGCCGCTGTTTTGGCTGCTCCTTTTGCAGTCTCTTTTGCCGCTTTCTTTGCCGCTGCTTTGGAAGTTTCCTTTGCAGCCTTTGCAGAGGTGTCCTTTACCGTCTTTTTGCCGATTTTCTTTCCTGCCTGTATCTTCTTAATCCGCTGTTCCTTTGCTTTGGCTGCCTGTGTACGGTACAGCCTTCTTCCTGCTTCTGCCGCACTTTCTACCGGACGGGACAAATTTCTGGCTGCCATATAAGAGTCATAAACTTCATTCCCACCCTCCATCTGGTCTAATGCGGTTTTTGCACCAACCGAGAGGGCAAGACCTGTGGTTTCTGTTTTCCTGCCGATGGCTTTTTCCCTGTCCTGCTTTGCTTTCTGCTGGGGAAGGGACTGCTTCCTTTTGGCATAGGCACTGTTTTCCCTTTGTAGGGACTTTTCTGTTTCCTCTTTTACCGACTTTCTCCTGTCTGCCACAGAGCCGCCTCTGCTTACAGCGGTTACTTTTCCCCCTGCCTCCTTTCTGGCAGACTTTATTTTCAATGCCGCCGCCCTTTGATCCGCCGGATTTCTTTTTTCTGCTTTTGCGGCTTTTACATTGTCCGGCTTCCTCTCCACAACAAGAACGTTCCTGCCCTTGATTTTGGTTTCCGGGGCAGCTTTCACATGAAGCTTCGCTTTTTCCTTTGTATGAATGACCATCGGCTTGTCATCCACCTTTTTAATGTTCAATGCTCTCACCTGCCTTTCAAAAGAGCAAAAAAATAGCACCTAAACCTGTCTAGCTTAGATGCTGTGACTTTACTGATTATTCTGTTCTTTCCATTTTTCTTTCTGCTTTGATTTTTTCATTCTTTTCTCATACATCTCATGAATCCGGTCCTTTACAGGAGCTTTCCACATTTCCTTTTTGCTTGGAATATTCTTTATCAGGCTTTTAAGGTTTAGCCCCATTTCTTTTGCCATACGGATTTCTTCCTCTCCTAAATGACATTTTTTCTTTGCCTCTTCCCACAATTCCTGCTTATATGCCATCTGTAATTTTCTCCCATTGCATGAGAAAATCTTTTACCAATGCTTCATCTCTCTTATCCTTGCATTTTTCCAAAAGCTGCACAGAATTTGACAGCATTTCCATTGTATGATACACGCCAAATCTTTCATTTAGACGGAAAATAGCTTTCATAATACCAACATTTGCTGCTATTTCGGCATTTGTAAGCATTTTTTCAATGCCTGCCATTTCCCTCTCTTTTGCGCTATTACTCTGATAAATAACCTGAGAGCGTTTTGTCTGTTTATCCTCACGAACAATCCTGCTTATTTCATAGCGCTGTGTCAGATTTCGGTAATGCAAATCATAATCATCATTTTCCTTATAATCTACCATAAAAGAATTACAATGATACTCCTGTATCTTTTTCTTATCTACCTTTATCATACCTAATTGCAATACTCTGTCGTCTAGCTGATGAACTAACAGATAATCTGTCTTTAACTCTGATTCAGGATTTGCAGCGACATCATATAAATATAACTCCGAATAAGTTGAAAGCATATCTTCAATACGATACAGGTTATCTATTTTTCCATTTACCATAGCAAGTATAGAATCCTGCTTGCTCTTACCACGATAATACTTCCCTACCAATTTTTCGAGTGAATGATACTTTAACCGCCCTTTCTTTATCATATACACTCCCCTGTCTCCTGTGAACATATCCGGTCTGCCTACATATTGCATTCCCATTAAATGTGGTATCATATTTTCTGAATTTGTCACATGGATAATCTTTTTGGGTATATGGATGTAATAATCACTCGCACATAATATCCTTTTTGTATTCAAAAAGACTTCCAACAACTTTTGATTTGCCATCCGTCAATTCCTCTCCGGTTCCTTATTTCATTCATAGAAGAAAAATGCCTGAGCAATTAAGCCCAGGCTAATTTTTTCTTTCATTTGAATTGCAATTCTGGGAGCAGGTCCTATGTTACTCCATAGGCAGAGAGCTTCTTTGTATTTCTATTGCCCGCAAAGTCGGGACGGGTAGCTCCTCTCTGTCGCCGCAAAAGCACTCAAGCTTTTCATTACCTATAATCTAACATGAGAATTATCCATTGTCAACTGCATTTTTACTTTTTTCTAAGGCAATTTTCTCGTGCAGATTCGTATTGTACAGATTATACAAAGCTGTTCCCTTTTCAATCTGATTGTCAAAAGGAATAATCACATTGCCGCATTTCATCAGTCCCATGCCGCTTGCGGTATTTGTCACAAACCGAAGCTGTGCCTCCGATACGCCGATGACTTCTGCCATTTTTGAGCTGTCCGTATTTGCCTGCTTTAACAGTGCCACAAACTCAGAGTTGGCAAGCATGGTGGTTGCAGTGTAATTCTGCAAAAGATCCACCACATTCTGGGTGATGCCTGTGCAAAGACCGCCCTGCTTACGGACTTTCTTCCAAAGCTGTTGTAAATACTTTGCGGAGTATTCCGAATTAAGCAGCACATGGAACTCATCAATATACAGCCATGTTGCCACGCCCCGCTTTCCGTTTGCAATAATGCGGTTCTGTATGCTCTCCATCATAACAAGCATGGTAATCGGACTAAGCTCCGTACCTAAGTCACGAATCCCATAGACCGTAAAACGGTTATCCACATCCACGTTGGTCTGGTGGTTGAAGATATTTAAGGAACCGTTGACGAAAAGCTCTAAGGAAAGGGCAATGTCCTTTGCCTCCTCCTCCGGCTGGTTCATTAAAATCTCATAAAAATCAGACATGACCGGAACAAACTTCTCCCTGCTTCTTGCAATGTCAATATACAGCTTTCTCACACAGCGGTCAATAATGGACTTCTGCCTTGAATTAAGGCTCTCTCCCATACACTGCTCACAAAGACCGAGCATAAATTCTCCCTTTTCACGAATCATGCCCCTGCTGTCATTTAAGTCAAGACTCCAGACATCCATATCCAGCGGGTTCACATAGTTGTCCGTATAAGTTGACATATTTACCACCGTTCCCTCATAGGTTGCGGCAATGTCAAAATACTATGTCGATAGGTAAGCCTTTGAAATTATCTCCAGCTTTTCCCCCGACTCACACCGTACGTGCGACTTTCACCGCATACGGCGTTCCCTCGTGTTCAAGCAAGTTTACAAGTTCCTTTGACAGGTTTAAGTTTTCTAGCTCGTCTTAGTCGATTCAGCTTCACTTTCTGCTTTTCCGAAAGGTTACTACAGTAATCAGCATTTATATCTTCAATAAGTGGAATGGCAGCTTTGCTAACAATAACTATATTGCTATAATCGTCAGTACCATTTCTTTCTTTTGGTTTTATTCTGATACCGACTGCATTTTCTGGCTCTAATTCATTTCCAGTAATGTAACATTTCCCATACTGTGCCACGAATTTTGAAACCATATTATTTCTAAATTCAATAGTATCTTCATCATTTAGAACCATCTGAAATGCTTTCAATTTACTGCTTTCCACTGCTCTCTGATTATTATGAATTTTCTTTCTGCCCTTTTCGGTATAATTGCATGTCTCCTGCGAAAAATTCATGGGAGATTTATGATGCACTCCTGTAATAGGCAACATATGAATATCCATAATTCTGTAAATCTTTTTACAGTCTCTGATTCCTGTTGTTTTCTTTTTGAAATCGCTTGGAGTTTCACAAAATCTGACTATTTTTGCTTTCTTCCTTAACCTGTTGATACGGGTTCGTAATAAAGCATAATCAACCTCTGTGAGATTGTTATAAACATTCGTTGCTATCCGATAGTAATTCTGTATTCCAATGACTGCACTGTTATACTTCTTTACTTCCTCTGCATTTGTATGATTCTGTATTTCAAGAATCTTCTGTCTCAAATTAGCTTTTGATTTCTTCAAGGCTTTTTCACACATGTCTGTTTTTGCAACATAACCATACTTCGATTTTCCCTGTGGCACTGCTTTGATTTTGAATCCAAGAAAATTTGATGAATTCTTTTTCAAATTTGTTACCTTAGACTTCTCAGGACTGATTTCCAATCCCAGCCTGTTCTTTAGGAAATCTACTACAGCGTGGTAATATCTCTGTGCTTCTGGATATGTTCTGCACATTATTTTAAAGTCATCTGCGTAACGCACAATATATCCGTCTTTCAGATTTGTGTACTGTCTGGCATAGCTTGCAAAACCTTTGTTATTTCCCTTTCGTGGCATATAAGTTTCCCATTGGTCACTTATCCACCAGTCAAGTTCATTTAACACAATATTAGATAGTAACGGAGAAAGTATTCCCCCTTGCGGAGTTCCTTTTGTCGGTATTCCCTCGCCCTCGATTTCACACTTTAAAAGTTTGCTTATAATACACAACAGCCTTTTATCCCTGATTCCAAGATTCCAGATTTGTTTCATCAGTTTCCCATGATTGACATTATCGAAAAATCCTTTAATATCAATATCAACGCAATAATAATGTCTGCCTAAATTGATAAGGCTTACCATTCTGCTGACTGCATGGTGGGTACTTCTGTTTGGTCTGAATCCATAGGAATGATTATGAAATTTCGGCTCGCATATGGGTTCTAGCACCTGCAAAATGCATTGTTGAATCAGTCTGTCCCATATGGTCGGTATGCCAAGAGGTCTCTTTTTATCACTGCCAGGCTTTGGAATATATACTCTACGCACTGGTAATGGCTTATAGTCCTCTAATCTGGCTCTCACTTCCTTTATCAGCATTTCATCATTGAGTTTGGAAATATCCTCTATTGTCTTTCCGTCAGTACCTTTGGTTTTACTACCAGTATTACCTTTCAGATTCCTGTATGCTAATCTGATATTCTGCTTTGAACCTATTACCTCCATTAACTTGTAAAAATTATTGTTGTTTCTGCTTTGTTGATACAACTCATCAAATATGCTCTGCATATCAAAATATTCGTTATATCTCAGCTTGTCTTTCTTCAACATGGTCTGTACCCTCCTTTCAGAGTAATACATCTCTTAGTCTTACACGAACCCATGCTGAACTCTCTGCTTGCTCTAGCACACGACTAGTGGCTATCCCTCCACCACTTATTATCATAGTTTCATCGGTACTGTGCCACCACTCTCACTGACATAAATACAGGTTATAACTATGCTAATCTCACATAGTTTTTCCCTGTAAACACTTCACAGATGGTAAAATCTCCATGCTGCCAGCTTTCCACGTTCCAAATATGCTATCTTTACATATACCCTTAGGTTTCCTCTATAAGCCTGTTACTTTACCAATGCCTGTAACATTGTATGGACTTTCATATGAACGATTTTTACTCATCCACAAGTAACGACACTAATTGTGTCACATGACCTTTCGACCACATCCCGATATAGACCTGTACATTCGAGGATTCGTCAGTTTTTAGCTGTACTCATCAGCTTCTATTCCATTCTAACCATAGGTATTTTATAGACCTCCGGCATATCACATACAACTCCCACCTCTGGGAACCTTTCGACAACTTAATGTTTCGGTATGCTTCTGCCGACTTCACCGAGCTTCTGACACTTCATATTTACCTATTCCATGCCAGTCGGAGTATTAAGGAAGCCCTTCAAGGCGTTACCCTCTCATTTGACTTTTCGCATATTTAGTTCTCCTTATGCTAATTGTTTTTATATAAAAGCGACGCATAAGTGGACAACCTTTTCAGTTGCCAACGTGTCGCACCATTCATGGGATCGATGACGATAATCTCATCATCTGTGCCAAGAAACACATTGCCCATTTCCATTTTGCAGAAAAAGGACTTGCCGGAGCCGGGAACACCGAACACGAACCCGTTTCCGTTGATGAGCTTTTTACGGTTTCCGATGTTGATGTTTTTTGACACCTGATTGATACCGTAATAGCACCCCGAACCGTCATTTAATTCCTGCACGTTAAAAGGCATTAAAACAGCAAGGCTCTGTGTCAGCATGGTACGCATGGTTTCCACCTGTCTGACGCCAATAGGGAGCGCTGTGTTCAATGCCTCTCTCTGCTTCAGATAATGTTCCTCAATGGTAACGGAGTTCCGCTTCCCGATGGTTTCCACCGTTTCCATCATGCTGTCTAATTCTTCTTTTGTATCTGCCATGAGGATAATCGTCACTGCCACATAGTAAAGACACTGGTCATTCTCCCTCACATCGTCCATGATTTCCTCAATCTCTTTTTTCTCAATCCTCTTGTTATAAGAGATTTCCGAGGAAAAATCATTGTTCTTGTTTCTTACCCTCTGCTGCTTGATAATGTCCGATTCAATACCGAGATATTTCTTCTGGAGGATTTTGGTTGTCATGTCCTTTGGAATGGGAACCACATCAATGCTGGTAATGGAGTGTACCGGGAGGGAAGTGATTTCATTCAGGAAACGGTCCGAAAGGCTGGAAGGGTACTTTTTGATGAACAATGCCCTGCAATACTTCTTCTCGTCCTTATAATAGTCCGGGTAAAACTGTATCATGCCCCCTGCCAGATCATTGCGGAAGTCTGCCCCGGTTTTCATTGCTTCTTTGATGTCAAAATCAAAACTGCCTTCCTCTCCCATATGGTAGTAATCATACAAAACCTTGATTCTCTCATTGCCGGATAAGGGAACAATCTCTGCCCCAAGCTCACCAAAGGCTTTGTGTACCGATGCCTCAATGGTTGCAAACTGTGCCTTTGCCTCCTCAAAATTCTTCCGTTCAATGGTTATCGTTAGATAACGCTCCTGCTCAATCCCCTGTCTGCCCTCATGGATTTTCTTTTCCATGATGTCATTGTAGATTTTGCGGAATCCGTTAAACCCGTCCCCTTTCTCCTGCAAAAACACATAATCCCTGACCTGCTCCATGTCCTTGTTCTTGTTGTTAATGGTAATCTTAAAGGACACATCCAGGGAATTTAAAAACTTGCAGTACCTTTCAAAAATGTCAATCTGCTCCACCTCATTCGTGGTGGTATAGTTAATGTCCTGAAAACGGTAACATTTTGAAAAGCGGTTCTTTGCCACTTCAAAGATACCATTTTCTGCCACCTTTAAAATCTCAATGGTTTCCTGTATGGATTTTGGTGTTTTATATAATGGTTCGCTGGCTTTTTTCAGTTCCTTAAAGCCATCTGTAAATAAACCCAATTTGACCTCTCTTTCCGCAGCCGGACAATCCCGGCTGCTAAACAAAACTGTCTGCATGGCAGACTGTCTCCTGCTACCGGAATTGCCAACCGTCAAAAGGTCGGTATCTTCTTACCTGCTATCCGTTGTCCTTAGTGCTTTGCCTTATAGACCACTGCACCGATAATGGCAGCGACCAGCGCTGCAAGGATACCAATTACCATTTTCTTTGTTTTCTTTTTCATCATTTCAAATTCCTCCTGATTTTTCTTTGTTTCGGGAACCTTCTTTCCCTTTTTCTTTCTCTGTGCCATGTTCTTTGCCGCTTCCTCTGCCTGACACTCCTTAATGACTGCCTCCCCTTCTGTGGAAACATAGGTCAGCGGGCGGTTTGCAAAGAGCATACGGATTTTTCTTCCCATGACCTCATAAAAGCTCATACCGTTAAAGGAATAAAAGCCGCCAAGTGCTATCGGCGCCACCACCGGGATTGCCACATATACGCTGGGCGTTAAGCCGATAAAGCGGTACAGTAAAAGCACGATGCTTCCACCGGCTATTACCGAAGCCGCTGAAAAGATAAGCTGTTTTGCGGTAAGCCCCATGACCACCGATTCCTTATAGCGGTCAATATCCTTGTTGATTTCAATGACCAATGTGATTCCCTCCTATCTCTTTTTTCCGTCCGTCTTTTTTGCATCCCAGCCGATGTTATGCTCATAGGCTGCCATCTGTTTGGGGCAAAGCTCTCTGAGCCTGTCAACATCAAACAGATAAAGGGGATATTCACAAAAACCGCTTCTTCCCGTCAGTCCCGTAAATTCTCCAAGTCCGTTCTCCGTTACAAACTTTTCTGCATTGGCAAGGTTATTTGTATCCAGATAACCACAGTAAGCCGGTGCCGGGGCATCAATATTGACCGTAAGGCTGCCAAATGACTCCGGATACCCTTCCTCCTCTGTGATAAGCTGAACCGCAATCCTTCCGTTGTCTGCATACTGCTGAATATCCAGACAGACAGCGGAATCCCCGCCATACTCCGAATGGTAGGTCAGCAAGCTGCCACCAGCCTCCGGCACTGCTTTTTCCTTTGTCGGCTCCTCACGCTCTGCCGGTTCATATACTGCACCGTTTCGCTCCATAATCTCTGCAAACTGGCAGATATGGTACAGATGATTTCCGATTTCTGTGTGGTACTCATCAATGTACCTGCAAATCCGTTCCTCTTTTCTGCCTGACAGGTCTGTGATTACAATCTTCTCCCCGTCCGCTATCCTGAAAAGCTCGTTATATCTGCTGTCAATGAAACGGATACCCTTTTCGGCGTTACGAAGATGCTGATTGAACCACTCCGTCACATAGCAATAGCAGTAAAAGTTATAATCTCCCGGGGTGGGATTGCACCGTATCAAAAATGAATGGCTGCCTGAGTCTGCACGAAATCCATACTCCGTACAGTAATTTCCTTCAAAGGCGCTTTCCGGATACTCTCCTGCATATTTCCGCATACCGGAACGGTTCTGCAAAAGTCCGTATTCCTCTGAACGAAGGGCATTGATGACCTTATCCAGTTCTGTCTTGAACGCATCCGTCTTATATTCTTTTCTATGGTCATTCCATGAAGTGAAAAAACCGTTCCCATTCCGGTCAAAATCTCCTCTTAAATGTCCGATACACCCGGTCTGCCCCTGTATCTGCATACTCTGTGTATAGGTGTATTTCCGTTCTGCTTCTGTTAATGGTCTGATTTCCA
This sequence comes from uncultured Eubacteriales bacterium, assembly GCA_949292785.1. Taxonomy (GTDB): domain Bacteria; phylum Bacillota; class Clostridia; order Lachnospirales; family Lachnospiraceae; genus Petralouisia. Next base: position 259,917 of record CASFBK010000006.1, on the reverse strand, counting down.
TATTTCCCTCCTATAATCCAAGTGCCTTGCTGGTCAGTGACTGTGCGCCTTTCACGCTTCCTACCGTCAGTGCAATGGTAAATGTCATTTCACACAGATAAATAAGGGTTTTCGCCCAGTCTGCATAATTTCCGGTAAAAGACGGAAGTCCCGCACTGATAAAGGCATTACAGATAATAATGGCAAGAGCCATTGTCACCGCCTCGAACACCACCGACAGAAAATATTTTGCATAGGTGCTTGCCGTATGAGCCACATTCCGGTTGCCCGCCATCGTGGAAAAGGCAATGGAACCGATAGGCACAATAACCATCAGCTTCAGGAAACGGAAATAGACCGTATAAATCATAAAGAAGCCGCAGATTATGACAATGACACTAAGAAGGGCAGCCAGTATCAGCATAATCAGGCTTTCCCCAAAACCAAGCCCTTTGATTACATCAGCCTGCGCGCTGTCAATGGTAAGCGTGGTATACTGCCCCGCAGATAAAGCGTTCACCAGATTTCCTATGGTATTGAAAAACGCTTTCATAATCGTCACATTGTTTGCCACCAGCCATTCCGCAAGTCCAAGCCTTATCAGCATACGCAGGATTACCTCAAAACGCATTTCCTCCCGGACGTCCACACTCTCCGAACAGAAGCCGATTACAAAGAACAGCACCACAAGGGAAGAACCCACACCGACAAAAATCGGTTCAATGCGCTCCACAACCTGCCAGGGACCTCCGCCCTTGAAATTCACAGGGGACTGCCCAAGCATGGAAAATACCAGACTGACCTGGTTATTCCAGAAACCGAATACCATCTCCAGAAGGGCAAGTATCTTATCCCCCAGTTTAAAAATATCCACCTGATCTTCACCTCTTTCCTTCGGTTAAGAGGACAACATGTTTCCTGCTGTCCCCTCGTTTTTTCCTGTCATTTCTCTTAGAAACCGAGAAAGGTTAAGACCGTAGAGATACCTGCCATCATGATTCCGGCTACAATTCCCTTTAAGGCAGAGTTCATGGTGGAGGAGTCCTGCTGCTGGTACGCCTGGGCAAACTCCATGACATTTTTTGCAAGGATAATCACACCTACTGCACCGATAATGGCAATCACAAGGGTTTTTAAGTTATCAAGGGGCTGTGTGATGGCGCTGGTTCCTGCCGATGCTGCCATGACCGTCATCGGCATCGCATTCAGTGCCATATATGCCGCACCGCACACGCAGGAAAGGATTCTTTTTCCCCTGCCAAGACCTCTGACCTTGTTTCCGTTTACTGCTGAAATTTCATTTTTACGCATAAATTTTTCTCTCCTTTTCTTTTCTGGCAAAAGACGGAGAAAAAGCGGAAAGGAATGTATCCACTCCAATCCGGCTTACTCTCCGAATGGAATGGTAAACATTCCTTACTGCCTGTTATCTGCTATCTATGAAATCGGGATATACCCGTTATGAAGGAAAACCGGGCTTTCCCCGGTGCGTTTGTGCCTTAACCACCTCCTTTTGGGCATAAAAAATCAGACTGCATACAGCCTGAACCTTTAACCTTTCCTGTTTTTAATTGTCCGGTAAGTCCGCCTGATTTCCCGCATTTTCGCCACATCTGTTTCCGGGTAGAAGATGGCAAGTATTTCTGCCTTTGTCATGCCAAGAGCCATCATCTTATGAAGCTCCTCTTTCTGCTCTTTGGAATACTGCCACTGTGCCATACGGTTCATAATGGTATCTTCGCCCACAAGCTGCCGCTTTTGTCTGCCGCCGCCTGATACGGAGCCGGAAGGTTTGGCGTCCTGCTCCCCGCCTGCTTCGTCTGCCTCCGGTGCATACTGCAATTCATTTTCTTCCTCCCGGTGCAGCTTTTCCCTCTGTTCTTTTTCATCAAGGCTTAAAAACCGCTTTCTCATATCCAGCTCTGTCAGCACACCAAACTCCTCATAGGAAAGGGTATCAATATACACATTTTCCCCCTTTTCCTTCAACCCCTCATAATAGGCTAATGCTTTGGGTGACAGTATCCGGTATGGCTCGTCGGTTTTCCCTTTCTGACCGGAAGGAGCATGAACATATGGCTTTCCTTTTCCGTCTGCGGTCTGGGAAAATGCCGGATGCCGGAACGGAACATATTTATTGTCCATAATCGGATCAAAACCACGAATAAAGATAAGGCACTTCTTATTGTCCAGCTTTCTTACCTCATCCGGTGTAAACAGTTCCCTGCCCAGCACATCATAATTGCGGCTTGAGCTTCCCTGTCTGCCTTTCGTTTCCCCGCTTGATTTTTTATCAATGGTGCCTTTGCCCAGCAGTTCGGAAACATACTTATGCGTTGACTGCTCGTTGCCGCCAAGATAGATAAAGGTATCGCAGTTGCCGGGTATGGTTTCCCAGGTATCCTTAAACAGAGCCTTTAACTGTGCGAAATTCTGGATAATGATTATACTGGAAATCTCCCTGCTTCGCATGGTGGAAAGCAGGGAACAGTAATCATCCGGCAGTGCGACGTTTGCAAACTCATCCAACATAAAGGTCACATGGATTGGCAGCCTGCCGCCGCAGTTAAAGTCCGCCTGATAATAAAGCTCCTGAAAAATCTGTGTGTAGAGCATACCGATGATAAAGTTGTAGGATTTGTCGCTGTCCGGTATGACACAGAACAGCGCTGTCTTTGTCTCCCCGTCCCCGTTTACCCCAATGCCAAGCTCTGCAAGGTTTAAATCATCCTTTGACAGCATACGGAGTACCTGCTTATTCTCCAGAAAGGCAAGCCTTGAGTTTGCCGATATGATAATGGAACGGACCGTATCACCTGCACCACGCATACACTTGTTGTACTGCTTGACAGCCGGGTGTGCCGAACCAAGCGGGGAAGTTTCCTCCAAAAATTTCATGCGGACGTCCAGCCTGGAGGGGTTGTTCTGCTCCGTCACCTCTGCCTCCCCTAAAAGCTGTAAGACGGTTTCAAAATTTCTTCTGGCAGGCGGTTCCTCCAGCCACACATAGTAAAAGATTGCCTGTAAGAACAAGCCTTCCGCCTTTTCCCAAAAGGGATCGGAAGGGGTTGCCCCCTTTGGCGTGGTGTTGGAAATCAGGTTGGTTATCAGCTTTACAATGTCAGTTTCCTCCCGCAGATAGGAAAAGGGATTGTAGCAGTCCGACTTTTCCATCTCCAGCAGGTTGATGACCTTGACATTGTACCCGTTGTCCTTTAACATCTGTCCGCAGCTTCTGAGTATTTCCCCCTTTGGATCGGTACAGATAAAAGAGCAGTTATGGGGCATCTGCATTAAATTTGGCTTTACCTCATAAAAGGTCTTTCCGGCTCCCGAACCGCCGCAGATTAAAATATTGCCATTCAGCTTTAACCGCCTGAAATCCAGCGACATTTTCACGTTCTGGCTTAATATCCGGTTGAAATTCTCATCCTTGTCCATAAGGATTTTATTGGCAAACTGCGGGGATTCAAACCTTGCTGTACCAAACTCCTTGCCCGGCAGGAAATTTCTCTGGCTTGTGGCATACATAAGTAAAGCGGTCATATATACCATTAAGGCAATGACTATCGCTTTTACTGTTCTCTCATTATAATAATTTCCAAAGGGCGCCGCACACACCCGGTTAAAGGACTCCAGAAAGGAATTGACATCCCCTCCCGGCTCCCATGCCCCGTTTAACAGATACCCCGCATAGCCGGAAAGGATGGCTCCAATCACCACAAACCACAGGGATAATTTTTTCTTCTTAGGGACCATAGGCAGCTACCTCTTTTTCGGTACGGGAGCTTTCTTTGCCCTGTTCATGGCAGCCGCTTTCTTCTCTGCCTCTTTGTACCGCCTTCTAACCTCTGCCGCAACACTGTCATAATGTCCTTCGTACAAATCCTTCCCCTTCATGGTGCCGACCACCCTGTTATCCGCAGAATACAGCTTATAGTCCTTATCACTGTCAAGGAAAGTAAGGATAGTCTTTCCATCGTGTATATCCATTGCATGATCCTTGTTAATCCACAGATACCTTGCGTTTTCTCCCCACATACCCGGTATTCTGGTTTTTACCGCATGGTCGTTTTCCTCCATAATCAGCTTCTTTGTAATGGTAATATCCACAAGGTTCTTATCCTGGGCTGCGGCGATGGTCTGCATACGCTGTGCCAGTTCCTTATAGCTTCTGATACGGTTAAGAAAGGCATCCTTATCCATTATGACCTTGTGCAGACCGTTATCCTCCCCGGACAGCACACCGATTTTTTCAAGCTGCCCCACTACCTGTTTTGCCTGCTCCTTTTCGATATGGAAATTTTCCTTTATATCCTCCACACTGACGGACTGCTTCTCCATTGCATACAACCCGACCTTTTCCATAAGCCCCTCTAAGGCTTCCCCGGCTCTTTCCGCTTCCGCTGTGTGGAGGCTATCGTTTCCCTGCTTTTGTTTTTTCAGAAACGACATGACCTTTTCCATTTCCTTTTCATCACCGTTTTTCAGGTAATCATCAAAGGTGGCAATCCTGCCTGACTTTAGCTTCTGTATCATCATGTTTACTCTCGGCACCGCTTCCGTATGGAAGATAATCTCGCTCATACCATCCTTTTTGTTAATGTCCGGCAGCACTGAATACAGTAAACCATATTTCTTTGCCATTTTCTCCACCTGCTTCATATCCTCTGTGGCAAACTGAAGCACCTGCAAATCCCCGCCCTTCATTAAGAGCTTCCGCATATCCGTCCTGCCCATTGTTTTTTCATGGTCAAGAATGGCAATCAGAAAGTCGATTGTCTTTTTCATCTGCTCGATTGTGCCGCTTCCAATCTTCATGGCGATTTCAATCCCGTCATATCCTACCCGGATAATCTGCACCGCCTGCTGTATTTCCTCTGACATTCGTATCCCCCTTTCATCTTATCAATGCTTCTTTTTTCCCAAGCTGCTCCCTGACCTTATCCGCCGGCATCTCCTTCAGCTCATCCACCGTCAGATCAACACCAAAGGCTGCAAGAAGCTCTGACAAACTCTGTATTGCCTTTTCCTCCTGCATACGGTACATTTCCAATGCCACCAGCAGATTTTCAATTTTTCTGATCCAGTCCGGCTGAGGTTCCATCAGCACACTGTATTTCTGTAACACAGCCCACTTATCCGCATCCTCCTCTATCAGCTCGTCAATTAACTTATTCGTAAGTTCCTTATCTCCTGTGGAAAAGGCAAACTGGAGTACAAACTCCTTGTCTGTTACAGACAGTGCCGCCTGCTTACTGCCTATCAGCTCGGCTGTTTCTGCTATTGCAACCAACCCCATCGGCTATCCCTCCTGCTTCTGTCTGTTCTCGTACACAGCAATGTTAATGATTTCTTCCATCTGTTCTGCGGGTATCTGCTTATTGATCAGCACTAAAAGCTGCTCCTCCGACAAACCTTTTTCTATGGCACTTCTGACCTGCATGAGCTGTTTCGGTTCAAGGTCTTTTTCCGCAACCAGCTTTACAATATCCAGCTTTTTTCTAAAGGCAAATCTGGAAAAAAGTGCCGAAACCGTATGGCTCTCCTTTTTACGCTCCATGCGTTCCACCGGGACAAAGGATACCACCTTTCCGTTCCCTTCCATCACCGCCAGATGATAAGAAGCATTTGGCAGCGCCGGATAGTCAGCTCTTTCCTGTTTTTCCTCCGGCAGACTCTCTTTCTTTTTTTCTGTCACCGGTTTTCCTTGTGCTGTACGGATTTCCTGTGCTGCTTTGCTCTTTTCCATTTCTTCCATGCGTTTTTCCAAGTTATCTCTCTCCTTCTTTATTCCATCCATCTCATTCCTTAACCTTGCAATCGTCACTCTTGCCTCATTTAACTCATTCTGCTGCTTTTCCAGCATCCCGTCCTTTTCCGAAAGCTGTGCCAGGAGATTACTCTGCACCTTTGCATCCTGTCCGGCAGTCTGTATCTCTTTGAGCTTTTCATTTAAGGCATCATAGCGTTTCTCCTGAAATTCAATTTTTTCCACAACGGATTTTATCTGCTCTAACAGTTCCTTTGCATAGCCTTCCTGTGCCTGTGCCGCTTTCCCGGCTTCCTGAAGCTTTGCAATAACATTCTGAAACAGCTTTTTCATGGCAAATGCAGTCTGCCCGCTGTTCCCTGTTATCTCCTCCACTGTCTCGATGGGTACACCCTTTTCATAAAACTCAAGGGCAACCGCCATCTGCTCCCCGGTCAGTCCTTCCTTTGTGATACATTCCCTGACATTTTCCGGGTATCCGTTTCTAAGACAGGCGGAATATACCTTCATCTGTGCATAATCAAGCCTCTTTGCGGTATACATTTCCGTCTCCGCAATGGTAAGTCCGTATTGCAGATCTGCTTCCACAAGTTTCAGCATTTCCTCCGTAAACTTTGGATTTTTCCGCAGGTTGTTCATATAGGCTTTTAAATCAATGCTGCTCATTTTTTCTCTCTCCTGCATCTGTTCCTCCTTCCGGCAATCTGATATGCCAAAAATCCGTACAAAAAAAAACAGCCTTACTTTACCGGCTGTCTGCTCTGTTCCACTTTTCTGTTTTCTTCTTTTCCGTATTCCTGCTTTTTTTCCATCTCCACTCCGGTATCCGGCTTTCTAAGCTCTGACAGAATCCGTTCCGCAATCCGCTTTTCTTTTGCTACTGCCTTTTCCTGCTCCCTGATCCTTACAATCTCATTTTTATAGTGCAGCTTAAAATCTTCCAGTTGCTCCACAGAATATCCCTCTTTGTTCAGCCGCTTTGTCAGTTCCACATATCTTTCATGCTCTTTTTCAAACAACCCTTCGCCCCGCTGGTAACAATGCTCCATTTCACGCAGCCCTGTAAGCTCTGCGGCGGTATCAAAAAGCGTTTTCATTTTGGCACGCTCCTTATAAATGCGGCTCTTTTCCCTTGAAGTTTCCTTCTTTTTATCCGTCATGCTTTCCGCAATGACCGCCACACCCGCCGCTGTTTTTATGTCATGCCTGACAAGGAAAAGATAATCCTCCTGTAGCTTCTGCATTTTGCGTATTTCATCACGATATTTCCATGCCTGACTGTATGGACGTTTTTTCAAAAGTCCCAGACGGTAAAGCCTTGCAAAATATTTTTTCTGTATTCCTGAGAGCTTTGCCCTTTTATAGCGTTTTACCCTGCATCGGACAATCTTTGGCTCCTGTTCCTTTACCATGCTCCGGTAGGCGGAAAGGTTCTCTGTCTGTATCCTTTCCCGGATGCGTTCCTCTGTGTAATCCTCTCCCAGACTTTTGCACCGCCTAAACCTTGTCATGCCCATCGGCTTAATGGCAAGGTGCTTTCCTTCTTCCCTGCGGGCATTTTTTATCACATACCCCATTTCAGACAGCATGGATAAAAAGGATTCATAGGTTGCCGCCTGTAAAATGCAGGCATCTATATCCCGCTTTATCATATCCGACCAGACATATTTCCCGTCACGAAAATCATTCCATTCCCTGTAATTCTCGGAAGGTCTTGCCCGGTCCTCAGAAATTTCAATGGTAGACAGACCATACTCCTCACACAGACGGTTGGTAATGGGTTGTATCTTCTTTGCCCAGTCCCCTTTTTCATAACGGTATTTTTTCCCGGTACGGAAGCTCACACTGTTAAACAGGATATGCCCATGCACATGTTCGGTATTGTCATGAACCGAATACAGTGCTTCATAATCCTGCCCTAAATATTCCTTCGCAAACCTTCCGATGATTTCAAAAGCGGTCTGTGCTTCCACCTCCCCTTCCACAAAGGAAATAATCATATGATACCCCTGCCTCTGGTCTGTTTTGCCAAACTGCACCTTTGTCTGCCGCATCTGTTCATAGGCATTGTCTTTCTGGCAGTTTAAGGAACCCACCCACTTCCCCCGTCCGGTTTTGTGTTCCTCCATGATATAGTCCAAAGCCTGCTTTAAATGTTTGCCTGCATAACCGGAGCCGCAGTCACCAATATAGAGTATTTTACTGATTGCCAATCTGTTCCACCGCCTCCTTTACTAACAGGTTCAGTTTTTTCATATAAGCGGTTAAAAGCTCCCTGTCCTCACTCCGGTACAGCTTTGAGTTGTGGTTTCTCGTAATCTGGTTGATATTGTTCCCTATGGCATTTACCTCATTGATTAACTCACGCAGAAGAATACGGATTTCAGGGTAATCATTCGGCTTTTGTGTGATTAGAAGCCGCAGGTAATCCGCTTCGCACATCCCCGCTTCCTTTGCTTTTTCCGAAAGCTGCTGTGCTTCCTTTGGCATGAGCCGCAGCGTTTTTTTTACACAGTGAATACTGTCTGCCATTTAGATCACCTTGCCTTTCCACTCTGCTTTAATTCCGGGGAAACCTCCGGTAAAAGGTCTTTCCCGGCTGCAATTTCTTCCGTCATACGCTGAATTGCTACGTCAATCCCTTCCGGTAACTGCATATTCTGAATAAAATCCAATGCTATTTTTTCTGCCAAATTATTTAGTTCTTTCCCATATATTGTGCGGTCAAACAGTTCATCCAGAATTTTTTCATCCCCACATAAGGTATCATAATATTCTTTCATTTCTGCATAAGCTGAAGAATCAGCATATTCCATTTCTGATTTTGCAGACTCAAGAAATTCATAGTTCCATTCTGCAACACGATTGACTACATAATCTATGGAAACTTCTCTCCACCGTACTTTTCCATATTCATAACCCAAATCTCCCTGAAACAGCTTTCCTTCTTTTTTCCCCAGCAGAAATTCATGCCCTTCCAAATAACCTAAGAGTTTATCTGCCTCTTGTTCGGTTATCGGAAAGTTTAAATCGTTTTCGGCAAAGCTGACCAGATTCGCCACAACAGATAAATCATCCGGTTCTTCTCCATAATTTGCCAGATATTCCGTCATGGAAAGCTCCTCACCGGAAAATCCGAAATCATCAAAGGATAATGCCACCCTGCCTTCTTTATCCAGTTCCATCTTATCTGTCATAAGTACTGCTCCAAAGTAGTTTACCCTGACATTCTCCTCCAGTTCTGCCGGGTAACTGTCATCATCCCCATGCCGCAGCTCATAGCAGTTCACGCCATCCGGAAGTGTGCTTTTATCCACACGAAGCTCCGTAAAAAGTGCCATATGCCCCTTGATTTCCACTTCCTCCATATCTTCTTTGTTTGCATCTATGACAACCACTGCCACCACCTCCTTTTAACTGTCCCCTGATTTTTCCCACATTCCCGCCCTGCCCAAATTCCCGATGGGAATTTGCCAGATACGCATGAGAGACGTCTCATGCCCTTGGTTAGGGGCTGCCCCTAAAACCCCGCTTTTTATACATATTCAACTCATATTTTGAGTTGAATATATGGAAATAAGTTTACTTTTTCCGTTGACTTTCCGTTTTTCAGTTGACTTTTTCAGTCCGCTTTTCTTTTCCTGCCCTGCCTGCAAACTGCCCGGAAAAAATTTCAACTCATTTTTTCAGTTGCTTTTTCCACTTTAAGTCTGCTTTTTCAGTTGAATTTCTCTGATTGCGTTGACTTTTTCAGTTGCTCCTACCGCACCACTGCCTTCCGGCTTTCCATCTGCAAATTTTCTTTCCTTGCTTCCTGTAACCACTGGTTGTAATCCTTGTAGTTTTTGGGCGGGGGACAGTCGTCTACCTCATAACCCATTCCGTAATACTTTTCCATGAGCTGCTCTGCCGCTTTTCTGCCCGGTCCGTCATTATCCAGACAGAATTTTATGCCCTGAATCTGCGGGTGTTCCTGTAAAAATGTCACAAGAGGAGCATCCGATACCATCCCAAGAGCCAGCTTGTTACTGTGGAAATCATTGTAAATGTCTGCATAACTCAACAGATCAATCGCCCCTTCAAATACCGCAAGTTCTGTGCTTTCTTCATACCACACATGGAATCCGAAATTTTTGTCGTTTCCCTCCACATCACATTTAAAGCAATGTCCGTTCCGGTCAAACACGCCACGCATACTTGCAAACCGGGTAACACCATTCCTGTCATTCCCCTTAAATACAATGTTGTGGTGCCGGCACTCCTCATAGATGAGTCCTGTTTTTACGAAATAATCCACTACCTCTTTTGACAGCTTTCTCTCCTGCGTAAGGTACTGATACAACAGGCGGTTATCCGGGGCAGGCGGGGGAAGAATAAAAGGCTTTCTTACCACTTCCTTTTTTTCCACGATGACCGGACTTGGATTCCAGTCTGCCCTCCTCTGATAGCCTGCAAAATCCAGCAGCCAGAACACCGCCTCCTTTACCTCCATGCCTGCAAAAACACGCAGGAAATCAATCTGCGAGCCTCCGTTTTCGCCATTGTCGTATTGCCTTGACCACCGGAACCAGCTCCTGCGGTTATAAATGCGTATGGAATCCATCTCTTTTAGTGTATGGTAATTCCCCACCCGTTTTACGGTATAGCCAAGACTTCCGCAGACAGCGGTTAAATCCACGCTCTTTGCTATGGCAAGCTCCTCTTTCGTAAAACTGTTTCTCTGCTCCATGCCGCTATCTGCCCCTTCCCTTTTCTGCCGCCATTGTCTTTTGCCCAAAATCAAGATAATGATAGTCCTGTGTCAGAGTGATTTTGGGCATAATAAGCATTTCCTTTTCCCGGAAACTGAAATATCTGCTGTTATCCCCGCCTACAATCACATGGTCGATGAGAGGGATTCCCAAAAATCCTGACAGCTTTAAAATCCGGTCTGTCATTATGGTATCGTCCTTTGAAGGTTCCAGCGTACCGCTGGGATGATTGTGTACTAAAATCATCTGTGCAGCATTGGAAAGAATGGCGCTTTTAAACAGCTCCCTCGGCTCTGCGATTGCCTGGCTGATTGTTCCCATGCTTGCAATGTTACAGTTAATGGGAGTACCGTCTGTTTTTAAGTTAATTACGCATACCACTTCCCGGTCCATTTCGCACAGCATTTCCCCCAGTAAGGAAACAGCATCTTTCGGGTTTTGGATTTTTCTGTCTGAAAACAGGGGCGCATCCTTTACAATCCTTACGGAAACCACATCAAGCTGAAACGCCTTCTGTTTCTCCATGCGTTTCCTCCTCTCCCGGTTCTATATGAATGATAAACTCCCCCTCTTTCGCCTGTATCAGTCCGGCAAGCTCCTCCATGCTGATCTCTTTTTCCTTTTCTTCCATAAACGCTCCTATCTGGACTGTTTTGCCTCATAAATCATCGGCGGCTCCGAAACAATCCCGTCCAGTCTCTTGTTTGGTGTGTCTGTGGCAAGCGTGAGTTTTCTTAAATCCTTGTCATAGTGGTACACCTGGTTGGAAAGCCTGTCTCCAAGCTCCACCTGTGTCATGTTGACTTCCGATACCATCTGTGCCAGTTCATCCGGATTGCCATCTTTTACAGGTATGGCGATAACCTCATGGATGGATGATGGGATAATATAAAGGTCATCTTCAAGCTGCTGTGAAAGTGTATGGAGCTGATCCTCGTACAGCATGGAAGCTGCACCGTTGACTCCCCTGTCATTGGTAATCACATACATCGCTCTATCTTCCGGCATTTCCCCAATCATTATCTCTGCCATCTCTGCCGGCATACCGTCCTTTATAAACAATTCCTTTATGACATCATTCATTGTTTTTGTGCAGGGCGGCAGAAGTCTTTTTGTATTTTCTACCGCACAACGGAATAACTGTTCTTCATTTAAGCCAATCATTTCCGCCACTTCATTTTTTATCGGGATGTTCTGCATCCCCTCATCATCCATCTTTACAATCAGACGGTACACAATGGACAAATCCTGAAATTCCCGGTGGGGCATATGGGACAGCATTTCCCTGTTCTGCTCTGTGTTTATAAGCTGGAACACAATATTTTCCTTTATCTCCACTGATTTCAGGGACGGTATCTGCGGCATTTTCTTCATGAAATGTTCTATTGTTTCAGCGGTGGACTCCAATACCTTTTGTAAGTCCCCACACGACTGATACTGCTCATACAGATCATTGATATAAATGGTTGGTGAAACTCCAGTCGTTTTGTCTGGTTCAAACAGGGAAATTCCATCAAGCATACGGTTTACCTTTTCTACTGTACAAACCTCCAGTCTCATCTCCTGATACTTCTCCGGCAGATAATCCTTCAATTTTTCCACAACCACTTCCTTGAATATTTCGTAGTTCATCATATAATAAAAAGTTCCTCCTTCTTGCACGAAAAAAGCCGAGATTCTTTCCTCGGCTTAAATTTGTACTATATTATTTGTCTGTAAATTTTTTTCAAAAATTTACTAGATAGTATCTAAATGTTTTTTTGCTTTCACGACTATTAGCTTATACTAAAATCAGGTGGTATACCACGCTGCATGATTCTCATAACACCTACTCCTTTCCACCCTGTTTCGGGTAATAGAAAAGCTGGGGATTTCTCCTCAGCTTATGTAATAGCTATTCAATAATAAAAACATTATCCTCTTTTTCTAAACGTCCTAATATATCAGCCAAATAATCTTCCAAGGATTTTTTTGCCATCGGCTTATTTATCCCTTGAAAACTGATTTGCTTTAATGCTTCATAAAATTTTTGTATTTTCTCTTTATCATTTATGAAAAATTCATTTATATTGGATGCTCTATAAACTGTTTTAAACATCTTCTTAATCAAGTACAATTCTTTGGTCGAAGCAGACTGTATCTTTTCTAAAAGCATTTCAATATCTAATAAATCAATAAAACCATACCTTGACAAAAACTCATTGAAGTGCTTATCGCAATAATCAAGCAATTCTTCTGCCCAATTCTCCGAAACCATATGTTGTGTTACTTCACTTGCCTTTATAACTTGATTCTTATTACCTGCTTTCAACTTAAGTTTATTAATATATTCATCATATCTATTTTGTAATGATAGATTACTTTCAAATGAAAAGCTAAACCTTTCTATATCTACAATTTCATCCGTTCTTTCAATATTCTGATTCATAACATCAATTAAAGCATCCATATCTCCGATATTATAGCCCCAATATTCCAAAACCATCAATTGTCCGATAATTCCTTGATAACTATTAAACGGGTATTTATCCTGTTCAACTTCTTTTCTAATTTGGATTATCAATCTAGCAACATCATCATCTTCCTTTTCCCACCAATATGCTAACTCTCCATAAGCTTGCGCTAACCCCTCTTTAGATTTCTCTATTCTTCTTTCTTCTTCCTCATACTCTTGACGTAACGCAGATACTACTCTTGCAAATTCTTCTTCTGAAAAACTCAGTGTTGTGCAGAATTTTTCTAAACATTTGAATCCTCGTGTATGGCTAAAAATATCTTGCCCCAACTGAACATACCCTATTTCAGTTGTCAACTTCAAATCACTCACCTTCCCACCATTTTTAAAATATATCGTAAACAGAACAATGTATTTTAAAAACACCTCCATAATTTTATCGAAATATTTTACTGTATCATACTTATTGGAAGTCATCTCATCATAAACCTTCTGTATGCTTCCTAACACACAAATAAGTGTTCTCAAATTACAACATTCTTCTTCAGCAAAATATTTTAATACTTTTTCCTTGTTTTTTTGCAAATACTTTTTAAATTCTCCACCATTACTATAATCTGATATGAGTGAATCATATACAACATCCATTTGCGGTTCATATTTGATTGTCAAACCAATTACCTTTTCTCGTATTGATTTATATAATATATCTTCGTTGAATAGCATTTTTGTTCTCTTCTGCAAACTTTCAATATCTATTCCTTCGTTTTCTTCATTTTTTGTAGAATTATCTCCCTTATTCAATAGCAACTTTCTTCCAGATAATACTACCTGATATTTATTTTCTAATCTCTGATTTAAAGTAACCTTTCCGATTTCCTTTTCATTAGCCAGTACAATTACCTTACATCCATTATGTTCAACCAAACGATTCATATATCCCAGTATTTCATTTATGGGTAAGCAACATCTCTCCAAATCATCAAAGCATATTATCCAATTATTTATATCAATTTTCGCCAAGGTATCTTTTATTTTAGATAGATCTATATTTACTACTCCTAATGAAGCTGTCAAAATATTGCTTGCCGTTTCCATAACTGTGTCCGCTGTCTCAACTTTTTTCTTATGCTTCTTTCCAAAACATTGAAATACTATTTCTTTTGATACATCGTCAATAGATTTCGCCCCATATAAGGAAACATACGCATATTTTCTTCTTTTTTCCTTTCCATTATCAATAGTTTCCATTATTTTAATCAAAGAATGTGTAAGAAAATATGTTTTACCTGAACCCCAATCTCCATCTATCATAACAGCATACTCTGCTTTAGGATTTCTCAAATACTCTGTTATAACGCTTTCAATTTCATTGCTATACATACAATAACCTCTCCTTTCCGAATAGCAGTAAGTATAATACATCCTACTGCTATTCTATCATTTTACAAAGTATTATTCTATCTATTTCTTTTTACGCTTAAAAACAAATACCCCTGTCACAACAGCAGCCAGTCCAACTCCTGCAAACAGCCACAGGTTCATGTTATCCCCTGTCTGTGGCAGCTTCGGCTCTGTCGGCTTGTTGGTTAATTCCAGTGTGTATACCACAATCTCCGGAGCTTCGTCATCATACTGCAATACTACCTCATGCGGTGTGCTGTCAAGGATATAACCCTCTGCTGCTTTGGTTTCCACAACATAGTATTTTATATCCTCCACAAAATTGCCATCCTTAAACACTGCAATATCCAGTTCCTTCGACTCTGCATAACCGTTCTTGTCTGTTACAAGGGTTTCAATCACTTTACCGTCCTTGTCCCTGATTTCAAACTCTACACCTGCAATGCCTTTTCCTGTATCTTCATCGGTTTTCTGGATAACGATTTTACCCTTTACCAGCTCGTCTTTCATGGCAACCTTCTGAAGCTCTTTCGTGTCCTCCACTGTAAACTTCACTTCGTTTGCAATCTTATAGCCATAAGGCGCTGTTTCTTCACGAAGGATATATTCTCCTGAGGGAATACGCTCAATATAATGAGGCTTTCCGTCAGATACCCATGTTTCCACCACGTTTCCGTCTTTGTCGATAATGGAAAGTTCGGCACCCTTTAATTCCTGCTCTCCGGTAATGTCTGTTTTGGAAATTTCCAGTCTGGTCGGGTAATTCTCAAACTCTGCACTCAGTTCGATGACTTTCACATCTTCTCTCTGATAGGAAGCATCCAGCCTGAAGATTTCCTCATTCAGCACATATCCCTTTGGTGCCTCGATTTCCTTCACATAATACTGTCCGAGAGGAAGATTGCCTGTAAATACACACTGACCGTCTTTTCCGGTAACAGCCTTTTCCACAAGGGTATCTTTTGCCACTACCACCTTACCGTCTGCATTTACGATGTCCTCTGCCGCATAAAGACCGAACAATGCTCCCTCCAGTCCTTCCTTTGTATCGGCATCTGTCTTGATTACAGTGACCTGTACCCTCTGTCTTTCGTTGGTAACTGCCATGCCCGCATAGACAACCTTTGTGTACTGATCCACATAGGATAAATCTGCCTCAATCGGCTCCTGATCCAGTACAAATCCCTCTAAGGTCTTTGTTTCCGCAAGATAGTATCTGCCTAATGGAAGATTCTCAATGCTTGCAATTCCCTTGTCATTCGTTACAATTTCCGCAACAAGGGTATCCTTCTCATAGTAAACGGTATCCAGTCCGTCCGGGCTTACAATGTCCTCTGCTGCGTAAACCTCAAAGGTAACGCCTGCAAGGGACTTTTTGAAATAATCGAACACAAAATCATACCAGTGTCCTTTTACCAGCGTAATGTCGGATAAAAATTCACCGTCCTTGTTGATCATAATGGTTCCCGTCGGTACTTCGTCCTTCATCACAACGCTCTGGGATTCTTCCGTATCTGCAACGGTAAACTGGATTTCCTCTGCCTGCAAATATCCGTATGGTGCAAATTCTTCACGAAGGGTATAAACCTCTCCCACATGGAGTCTTTTAATGATGTGTGCCTTACCTGCAACGGAGGTCCATGTCTCAACCACATTTCCTTCTGCATCAATCACAGAAAGGGTTGCCCCGGACAGCTCTGCCCCGCTTGTGATGTCTGTCTTTGTGATTTCCACCGTAGTCGGCGTATTGACAAATTCAGACTCCAGCTTGATGGTCTCAGCCTCCTGTCCCTGATAGCCTGCAACAAATTCCACGATTTCCTCCGATGACACATAACCAGCCGGAGCCTTTAATTCCTGTGCATAGTAAGTTCCAAGCGGATAATCCTTTCCAAACTTGACAGCTCCGTACTCATCGGAAACCGCTGTTTCAAGCAGGGTATCTTTTTCCACGATTACCTTGCCATCTGCGTTTTCAATGTCGCTGGCTGCATACAACCCAAACTCTGCCCCGGCAATGGCTTTTCCTGTCTCCTTATCGCTCTTTACAATGGATAAGTCAGCTTTTTGTCTGTCATTTTCAAAGGTTATGCTTTCATAAATTACAGACGTCTTGTCATCCACATAGGCAAAGGTTACGGTCTGCTCCTTGCTGTTTAAGACAAATCCGTAAGGTGCTTTTGTTTCCACTACCTGATAGGTTCCAAGAGGAAGGTCTGTAAGGACTGCTTTTCCATCTTCCCCTGTCACAAGGGTTGCCACCAGCTCTCCGCTGCTGTAATACTTTGTACGCTCTCCATTCTCGTTTTTCTGGTAATCGTTGGTATAAATATCCTCGGCTGCGTAAACTGCAAACTCTGCCCCGGCAAGGCTGCCTTCCTTGTAGACAAATTCCTTTTCCTCACTGTCCGCAAACAGACCGCCCTTATAGGCATCCAGGACTTCCCCTTTCTTCTCCACTGTCAGCTCTCCCACCGCAGGCTCATCCACATAGTCTGCGGTAATGATTGCCTCATAGGTGTCGGGATCGGTCTGATAAGGAGTATCTGTATCCACTGCAAAGGTAACATGGTTTTCATTTACCACATAGCCTTCTGGCGCTGCCACTTCCTCAATGCGGTAATTGCCCAGCTTTAAGGTTTCCGGCAGAATCAGGTCGCCATCCTCATCGGTAAAGAAAGAGGTATGCTTTACTTTGGTCGGATAGGTGGTATACTGGATTACATATTCTTTTGTATCCATGTTGAAAATCTTAAACTCTGCATTTGGCACAAGTACGGTCTGCCCGGTTTTGCTGTCTTTCTTCACAATGCGGAGCTTTGCGGTAAACTCCCTGTCTATGAATACTCTCCATACCTGCGGCTCTGCCGGGTGGTTCTCTGTTATGGATACCTCAAAAGGCTTCACCGCCTTCATATTGTGCGGCACCACTGTTTCAATTACCACATAGGTTCCGTAAGGTATGGGCTGTGTGACCAGATGCCCCTTGCTGTCCGTAAGGAGTGTTGTCTCTCCATTGCTGCCGATGACAACCGCCTGTGCGTTATCAAAATCATAGCTTCCATCTTCCTTTACGGTCAGGGAGGATTTCAGATAGGCAGTAAAGCCTGCCCCGGCAAGTGTCGGTGCTTCCGTATCGTCTCCGTTGTCTGATACCTTGATAAGCTGGAATGGCTGTTTGTATACCTGCTCCTCTGACTTTGTGCTTCTTGCCACTTCCGGCACCAGATCGCCCTCATAATCGCAGTTCACATCATGTTCTTCCTCATCTAAGAGATACCCCTCCGGTGCCTGAATCTCCTTCAGGTAATACCTTCCAAGATAGAGATTGTTTATTTCTGCTTCTGCGTTTTCATCGGTTGTAATGGTGGCAACAAGGTCGCCTGCATGAAAGAGTACGCCGGTTGCCCCGTCCGGGTGTACAATGTCCTCTCTTGCATATACACCGTATACTGCCCCTGTCAGGCTTGCATCCCCCTGTGGAACAGCTTTTCCGGTTTCTTTATCGACCTTGTAAAGATGAATCTTTGCTGTGGTATGGTCGTTTACAAAGGTATGGGTAAAAGAGGTGCTTTCCATTGTTTCTGCAAGGTAATTGAAATGGAAGGTATAAACATCCTCTGCATTTCTGATATAACCATACGGAGCCTGTGTCTCGGAAACATAATAACTGTTGGCAACAGGCAAATCTACCGTAAAGGCTGCATTTCCGTCCTCTCCTGTGGTAACGGTCTGCAAGGCTGTACCCTTTGTCACAATAATGCTTCCGTCGTAATTTCTGATGTCATTTCCGGCATACAGGGTGTACCTGCCGCCATCCAGCGGGTTCTCCGTATCTGCATCCTTCTTTGTCACGCTGACAGACGCCTTTTGTCTGTTGTTGTAAATGCTGGTCGCTTCATACTGCACTTCCACATTCTGATCCTTATACTCGATATTTACCGTCTGCGGTGTGGTATTGATGGTATATCCGTCAATACTTGCTGTCTCTGTAACCAGATAAGTGCCTAAATGCAGATTAGACAGTAAAACCTTACCGTCACTTCCTGTCACAAGGTTTTCCGCAACTAAATCGCCTTTGTGGTAAACCAGCGTACCGTCAGCCTTGTAAATATCTGCCCCGGCTGTTACTTTAAAGGTTGCTCCCGGCAGCTTTCTTTTTTCGTAAGTGAAGCTGCTTCCATTCCATCCGGTCAGCACTTCTCCCTCTTTATAAATGGTCATGGCTCCAAGCTGCTCCTTGTCGGTGGCTGTTACTGTCGTGGTTCTTCCTGCCTGTACCAGAAGCGTATGGACCTTATTGCTGATGACATACTTATTTGGTGCCTTGATTTCCTTCATGTAGTAGGTTCCGGCAACCAAAGCCCCGGACTTTGCATATCCGTTGCTGTCTGTGGTAATCTTCTGGACAAGGTTTGTGCAGGAGCTGTCGGAATAGATACCGTAAACTGCACCGGACAGTTTTACCCCGCTTGCTTCATCTTTTTTATAAAGCTCTCCGTAACCGATGTTTTCCGTCTTTACCTTAATATAGGCAGTAAGCGGATCGCCATGCGGCACTTCGGAAACAAATTCCTGATCCCCGGCATCTCCTGTCAGCCAGAACACACAGCTTCCGGTCACTTCCACCTTACCGCTGTTGGAAGTAAACGTGCCTGTTGTGGCATTGGTATTGACCTCTGAGGAATAAATGGTAAGCTTGTTTCCGTTTCTGTTTGTTTTATAACCGCTTAAAGACAGGTCAAATTGTGATAACACCCCGTTGCTGTCTGTCAGCGTTGTCTCAAATCTCTGGTTTTCCTCATTCCATTTCAGCTCATAGGTGGATGCCTTGCTTATTCTGGAAGCGGCAAAGCTGGGAATTACAGCGCTGATTCCTGCATCCATGTTACTTTTTAAGGTTGTGTAATACTGATAAGAGGAAGCTGGGTTCGGTGCTGTATCACACAGCTTTTTCGCTGCCGAATCCGCACCGGATGTCCCATAAATTCCCTTCTCAATAATCCATACCATTGCCTGTGTTGCAATGTACTGGTCGCACTGGTCGTTGGACGGTGCGGATGTGCTTGTGGAAGAAAATCCATAATACAGGCAGTACCTTAGATATAAAGCCTGCGTGTCGCTCAGACTTGTACTCGGATTTTCATAACTGTTCATAAGCTGTCCGCCTTTGGCAGCCAGACCAAAATTCATACAATAGGCAGAATGCCCGTCAATCATGGCATACAGTACCTTTCCATGCTGATAGCCTGCCTTTAACTCGCTGACCTCCCCGGAATCCTTTGTGGAAGCATACCAGAAAGAAATGTTTGCGCTGGAGCTTGCCGCAAATGCGGTTGTTCCGTTGGTAAACAGGGAAGTAAAAACGTTTAAGACAGCAAGCAAGCCTGCCATCCATCTTTTCAACTTCTGTTTCATAATGTCCTCCTGACTATTTTTTTGCAAGAAAAAAGCAGGCTGCAATCAGCCTGCCTTTTTCTTGCTTCTGTTTCCTTTTATGCCCGGTAACAGTAGAATACATAACACTCTTTATCGCCATACATCACTGTTCCATGATATTCGATATAAAAATACTGCTGTGAAAGGGCTTTGTACATTCCTGCAATGTTTTCCGCAATGTCCTCCTCGCTGTTAAATTTGACTGTGCCGCTGACATCCCTTGCCTCGTTTAAGTCCGTTGCCACATAGAACTCCAGATAACCCGCCCCGTCTGTGGGATAACACGCATTGTATTCCTCCTGTGTCAGTGTCCCTTCTGCAAGCATCTGGTTCAGGTCATCCGGAATGTATATCTTTCCGTATGCCCTGGTCTTTTCCGTTGCAAGCTGCACCACCCTCTCCGGACTGTATGATACCGGCTCTGCCTGTGCCGGCTGCTCCGGTTCCGGTGTCTGCGGCTGCGGAGTCTGTGGCTGTGGGGTTTCCGTCTGCTTTTCACTCTCCTGCGGCGTTTCCTGTCCGGCTTTGGATTCTGTGACCGTTTTCTCTCCGGAACCGCTTTCCTCCGGCTTGCTGTCCTCTGCCCCGGCGCTTTCCTTCGGTTCTTCCGTTTGCTCCGGCTTCTCTGTCACAGCTTCCTCCGCTTCGCTCTTTGCGGAATTGCCCTCATTATCGGTTACTGATTCCTGCGTTTCCGTCTCCACACTCTGCTCCTCTGTTACCTGTGCTTCTTTCTTTCCGCATCCTGCCCCAAGCAGGATGATTACGGATAAAAGGAAAACTATTTTTATTTTCTCCATATGCCCACCTGTCCTCTCTCCCATAAGGACAGGCTTCTGTTCCATAAACTGCCTACCCTTATGGGTACTGTATTTATCTGTGTGACAGTTTACGGAACGGTTCTTTGATCCTGTGATTTTTCTTATCACGCATCAGGACTGTCCCGTATTCTGTTCATGCAATCCTCCTCTATTTTAGCATTAATCGGTAGTAATACGCCATTATTCTTCTTGCCCTGGCATCATGCCTGTAACTCTGTAAAAAACGGTATCTCCACATACTCTTAACCTCCTAATCCCCTGCTGATACCCCGATGAAAGACAATACCAGCCTTGCCGCAAGGGCGAACAGCAGCAGGAACAATTTCAGTCCTGTGCATAACAGCTTCAGTATCATGAGTACTGCATGGAGCAGACCTTTCAGTATGGCAAGTAACACCATACCTGTTTTTCTTAAAACCATTCCTGCCATATCTTTTCCTCCTTTCTGCTAACCCCATGACGAGGCAAGCCCCAGTGTTGTTTCGTCGGCATCGGTATCTTCCTCTGTCCCTCTTTGTTTCCTGTGTTCTGCCCTGACTTCCTGCACCGTTACTCCCTTGTTTCCCGTAAGTGCAGAACCTAATAGGACAATCATTTCCTTTTGCAGTTCATCTTTCATTTCCCTGCGTAACTGCTCCATATCTTCCTTTGTGATGTAGGGGCATTCGCCTGACTGCTGTTCTTTGTTTGTCAGCTCGCTGCCCGCAAGTCTGCTGATATAGCTGTCTGCCGCATCAATCAGGAACTGGTTGACAGATTTATGGACATCCGTATTTAAGTCCGACAGAACTAAATGTACCCTTCTGTGCTGCTCGTTGTCAAGGTTCATCCTTAAATTGTGATACACAATGTTCCCTTTGCCCATTTACCTCACCCCAATCCAAATTCCCTTTTATGTGTGGAAAGATAAAGCCTTCCGAGAAATTCATAGCCTTTTGCATTTGCCTTTACATCCTCAATGTACTGGATATTGCTTCCTTCATGGCTGCCAAAGAGCTTCATGACCGTTGCCCCGCCTCCCACAAAAACAATCTCTGTAATATCAAGGTTATATCCATGCTCCAGCAGGATGTTGTAGACCTTTTCTGCATAACCCTTAAGACATTCCTCCACGATAGCCATGTACTTCTGCGGCAGCTTTCCGGCTTTTCCGGTCCTCATGACCTCCTGTATATCCTCCTCGCTGATTTCCCTGCCATGCTGGCGGATACATTCATCATTGATTGTACCCATGCACTTAATCAGACCTTCCCTGAGTGTGATACATTCCGCTTCGTTTGGTGCGGAGTCTTCAATGGGCATAATGTCGATGGTCCAGCTTCCAATGTCAACCACCACTACCCTTTTGGGCAGGTTTTTCATCCTGTCGGCAACCGCCGCATAGCATTGCGGGAACACCGATACCCTTGCAAGATTTATACGGTACTGCTCCTTGTCAAAACGGAAGGTAACTTCCTTATTTCTTGACAGGTATTCGATAAAATCCTGCTTTTCTGCTCCAAAACGAGTAAGGGGCAGTCCAACGGATAAAAGAATATCTGCATTTCTCATTCCCCGTCTGTTCAGCTCTTTTGCTGCCGCTGCCAGTGTAAGAAGATAGAAGTTGTCATTTTCCACCTTTAAATCCCTTACCTCCAGACGTTTCCCGCCTACCTTGTAATAAGAACCATTATATTCCACCACGTTGTTGAAAAATGCAGGTTCCGTTGTAATTTCCTTTACTCCGGTAGTAAATACCTGACTGACCGTTTTTATACCGGACCAGCCATGATCCACACCGATTACTTCGATATGTTTATTCATTCTGCGTTTCCTCCTGTCTCTGGTTTTCCATGCTTTCCCAATATCTTTTTCATACATGGGAAACAATACTTTTCTGACTGACGATACGGACAGTCAAAACACTCACTCTCCATATCCTGCTCTGAAACTTCCGCTTTCCTTTCCTCCCTGACACACTGGCTTGCAATACATTGACTGTTATTGCCATAAAAGAACCGGCAGTGCATACAGCTTTTCAAATCTCTTTCCAGCTTCATTTTTGCTGTAATCACATCAAGCGGCTTCGGGGATTTTTTTACCCTGATGTTAATTCCCATCCGCAGCACCCGCCTCTCTCTCGGCGGTAAGCCTCTGTATTTCCTCAAGTCTCCTGTCTGCCATTCCTGCTGCTTTTGCAAGGGAGAAAAACATAATCCATATAAATACTGTCAATATCACGATTCCTATCATCTGCCGCCCCTCCGTTTCTGCTCTGTTTTCTTTTGCTGTTCTTCTTCCAGTTGCCTGACATACTCCCGAATATCTATCAATTCTTCCAGATCGTAGATTTTAGAACACATCGCTCTGTCAACATTTTCAGGAGTACACTCTCCATGCTCGGTAAGTGCTGTTATTACTTTCTGCTTAATTTCTTCCTGCATGGCATCCGGCATGGCTGCTATATAACAGGGCGGCAGATCGGAAATCTCTGTCTCAACCTCCTTTTCATACTCATAACTTTTCTCAAAGTCACTTATCATTTTTTCTTTTATCAATATTGCTTTTGTCTTGTTTTCTTCGCTGGCTAACTCCACCAGTTTGTCTAAGAACTGAATTAACTCTCGCTTTGTCATTACTTTTTTTGCGTCCTCCTTTTCCGGGCGAAAAAAATAGGACCAAGTCAGCTTTAGCAATGCGGAACTTGTCCGCACGAGAGCTAATTTAGTCCTATCTAAATCACAATATTCAATTTTCAGGCATAAAATGCCTATTGCCATAGTCAAATATACAGCGTGTTAAATAACTGCAAGTTGTGTTTTCTGAATTATAAAATGAGCCCATCCTAACTCAAAATAACCTTTGATTTGGCTTTTTTTCGTAGGACTAAATCAGCGGGAACCCTTGATTTTGTTGGGTTCTTACTAACTTGACATTATAATAACACGTTCCCCGGAATCCAAAATTGCTACAATGACGCCTTTTCCGGTAAGCCCATATCTCCCACTTTGCACAGCATTGATACAGGAGACACTCTTTCCCTGACTTACTGCAAAAAACATTCGCTTGGGCTTTTCTACAAACTCTACCTCCGATGCTGCCGCAACCAGACCCATGGCATCCTCCGGTACCCGTAGAATCGCATATTCATTCATCAGCTCCGTAACCTGGATTCTGGGGTCCTGCTGTTCTAAGCGCTTTATATCACCGGAATATTTTACAATTATCTCCCATGTATTATCTGCCGCCTCGTATCCTACGCCTAATTGCACTGACTTTTCGCGTTCCCGTTCGGTGGCATCTAAGGCAAGGTTTAAAAGATTTTCAAATTTAGGACTGTTCATAACCGTCCTTTTCTTACATTATCTTTTTACTATATTATTTCCGGTTTCATAGAATATTCCACTGCATTTTGGCTTCCACCCGCTTCGCCAAACGGCAGATTTTATATTGACAAACAGGCATCCAAAGACTAAAATCATCAGTCCCTGAATGCCTACATTGCGTTTAACACTTCCATTTTATGTTCATATATTGTTCAATCACATCTACGCACCGTTCTCTTCCTACTCTTGCGCTGTTCAATGTCATATCGTAATTGACCGGATTGGTCCAGTAACCGCCTCCTGTATAATAGTGATAATAGTCTGCCCTGTATTTGTCGGTTTTCTCAATCATCTTATGGGCTTCTGCTTCCGTTATGCCAAGCTTTCCTACAATGGATTCCACGCAGGCTGCGCGGGGAGCTTCGATATAGACACTGATGACATTTGGAAAATCTTTCAGCACATAGTCCGCACATTTTCCGATAATAACACAGGATTCACAGCGTGCCAGATGGCGTATAATCTGGCTTTGAATATTAAATAAATTTTCATTTGAGGTAAATTCTCTGTCAGAGGGTTCCGCCAGCTCGTTAAAGGGAATTTTTTTCAAATAGTTCTTAATGGTACTGTAAGCATCCAGTTTTTCGTCTGCCCGCTGAAATAATGCCTCGTTGAGTCCGCTTTCATCGGATGCCATTTTCAAAATCTGTGACTCATAGCATGGTATATTCAGCCGCTTTGCAAGCCTGCTTCCGATTTCTTTTCCGCCGCTTCCAAAGCCTCTTGCTATTGTAATTATATAATTATCCATTCACTTCGCCTCTTTTCTTATCTATTTTTTTATCACAGGCAAAACAATTTTGATACATGCGCCCTCCTGGGGTCTGGAATACATTTCCACTTCCCCGTTATGTCTGTCCACAATTCTCTTTACTGTTGCAAGTCCAATGCCGTCTCCACTGAATTCCTCCCCATGGAGCCGATGGAATACGCCAAACAACTCTGATACATATTTCTCCTCAAATCCAATTCCGTTGTCCTGAACACAATAAGCAATATTCCCTTCCCTGTTTTGCGCATATACATGTATTCTGCTTTCCTGCTTTTTTGCAGTAAATTTCAGTGCATTGCTGAGCACATTCATTACAACCACACGAAGCAAGACGGTATCTCCATAAATATCCGGTAATTTTTCCTGCTCATACACAATTTTCCGTTCTTCCTGCAGCATAACCAGTTCCTGATACACTTCTGAAAACATCCTGTCCATATTTATCTTTTCATAATTTATGTCTGCATACAGGGCTTTTGAAAATTTATGTAATCCATCTGTCATGGTTGCTGTGCGGGATGCTTTTTCTTCTATCATACCGCATATTTTTTCTACTTCATCATAATTTCCTTCTTTGATTTCTCCGGATAATAGTTCTGACAGCTGCTTGATTACATATAGGGGAGCCCGGATATCATGAGATAATGTATAACAGAAGGTATCCATTTCTGCATATGCTTTTTGCAGTTCTATCCGTTTTTGGGATAAACGTATCCGAACCTTTACCCGCTCCATCAGCTCTTCCTTGATAAACGGTTTCACTACATAGTCGCAGCCTCCCGCCTCGAAGCCTCTGGTCAGATACGCTTCGTCATGATATGCGGTTGCAAAAATCACCGGTATATCCTTCAAACGCTCATTCTGCTTGATTTGTCTGCAAAAAGTAAAACCATCCATCCCCGGCATAACAATATCCAGTAAAATCAGATTCGGTATATGCTTCTCTAATAGTTCAAAAGCATCCTCACAGCTAAGAGCTGCATAAATCCTGCACCCTTCGGGCTTTAGCAGTTCGCTGACAAAGCGAATCTGTTCGGGACTGTCATCTACCACCAAGATGGAATTAGAAACGGTTTCTGCCATACACTCACCTCTTACTCTGTCATCATTTTCTGTACTTCATCCCTGGACAAGCTCTTCGTCTCACCCTGCATAACGATACTTCCTTTTTCCATTATATAGATATCATCGGAAATATCCAATACAAAGTCCAGATATTGTTCTACAATCAGCACGGTAATCCCCAGTTCTCTGTTGACTCTTCGGATTGCTCTTCCGATATCCTGAATAATGGAGGGCTGGATTCCTTCCGTAGGTTCATCCAGAATCAGAATCTTCGGCTTTGTCACCAGCGCCCGGGCGATGGCAAGCTGCTGCTGCTGTCCGCCGGAGAGGTCGCCGCCCTTTCGCTTAGAAAACGTGGGAAGAATGGGAAACAGCTCATAGATATACTCCGGAACCTCTCCGCCTCCCTTTGCCTTTCGTCCCAGCTCCAGATTCTCCTGCACCGTCATCTGGGGAAAAATATCTCTTCCCTGAGGTACATAACCGATTCCAAGCCTTGCCCTGTCATAGGCAGGCAGCTTCATCATGTCCTTTCCCGCCAGTTCAATGACGCCCTCCGGCGTCTTTACCAGTCCCATGATACTCTTTAAGGTAGTGCTTTTTCCTACGCCATTTCTGCCAATCAGGCAGACAATCTTTCCATCCGGTACCTCCAGGTTCAGATTACGAATCACGCTGCTTTCTCCGTAACAAGCGCTCATGTTCTTAATTGTCAGCATTTCGTTCCCCTCCTCTTCCCAGATAAACTGCCTGCACCGTCTTATCCGCCAGAGCTTCGGTAACATTTCCCTCCATCAGCACTTTTCCTTCGTGAAGCACGGTTACGGTGTCTGCAATCTGTTTTACAAAGTCCATATCATGTTCTACCACGATGATGGTACATTCCTTTTTTATTTCCTTTAACAGCTCTCCGGTGCGGAAGGTCTCCGGTTTTCCCATTCCCGCCGCCGGCTCATCCAGCATAATGATTTCCGGCTTCTGCACAAGCTGCATGGCTATTTCCAGCCACTGCTTCTCTCCATGTGCCAGGGAACCTGCCAGAATATCCGTTCTTTCTTCCAGTCCTACCTTTTTCAGCACTTCCATTATATGCTCTTCCTCTTCCCGGGACAGCTTATAGAAAATACTTTCCCACACGCCCTTATGTCCCTTCAGGGATAATATCATATTTTCCTTTACGGTCAGCTCCACGAACACAGAGGGCACCTGAAACTTTCTGCCGATGCCTTCATTGGCAATTTTATACTCCTTCATTCCGGTGAGACGGATTTTATTTCTGTTCTCCGGATAGAAATGTACGGTTCCCAGCGTGGGCTTTGTCTTTGCACAGATAATATCTAAAAGCGTTGTCTTTCCCGCGCCGTTTGGTCCGATGAAAAAATGAATGGTGTGTCGCTTTACATTAATGTCGACCTCCGTCAGTGCCTTGAATCCGTCAAAAATGACAGATATATGCTTGATTTCTAATACATTTTCCTTTTTTTCTGCCATTTAGACTACCTCCTTTTTCCTGCCGAAACGACGTATCCATGCGGGAATCTGTTCTGTTACAATGCCTACAATCCCTCCCTTGAAGAAAAGAATCGTGATACAAAAGATTGCCCCGATAATATACTGCCAGATATCTGCAAGGGCTCCCGAGCTTAAGTTATATTCGCACATATTGATGAAAAATGCGCCGATTACCGCTCCGATAATCGTACCTCTTCCGCCCACTGCAACCCAGATTACCATGGTAATGGAATAAGAAATCGTCATCTGGGACGGTGTAATACTTCCATTGAAATTCACAAACAAGGCTCCCCCAATGGCAGTCAGCACCGCTGACAGGGTATAGATAAAATTCTTATAATTATTGACACAATATCCGGAAAAATAAGTCCGGTTCTCACCGTCACGAATAGCTATCAGAAGCTTTCCGAACTTACTTTTTACCAGAAAGGATGCCAGAATATATATCAGAACCAGTACCAGCAGGGCTGTAAAGAACATCGCCATCAGATTTCCCCGGTTGGCAGTTCCTCTGGTGCTTCCGAATACAGAGGTAAAGTCTGTAATTCCGTTATTGCCTCCTGTGTATTTGGAATTTGCAATAAACAAAGAGTAAGCCGCCCAGGTCAGCGCCTGTGTAATAATGGAAAAATACACGCCCTTAATCCGGCTGTGAAAAACGAAAAATCCAAGCACTGCCGCCAGCACGCCCGGCACCAGCATTACCAGAATCAACGCCAGAGGCATATGCAGGAAAGGTTTCCAGAAGAAAGGCAGTTCCTTTAAGCCTCCGGTCTGCATAAAGTCCGTCAGGCTTCCGCCATTATCCCGCAGCCTTAAATACATTGCCATGGCATATCCCCCGAGACCAAAGTAAATTCCGTGTCCCAGACTCAACATTCCGGTATATCCCCAGATTAAGTCCAACGCGATTGCCACGATGGCATAACAGATACATTTCCCGAAAAACTGCACCATGGATGTGGAGGATGCCAGAAACGGGCAGAATGCTAAAATTACCACAATTACAAGGAAACAGATGTGTTTTCCTCTTCCCTTTAACTTTTCTTTCAGCTTCATCATCCTACCTCCTATTCTTCATCCAGACTTCGGCTGCGGATTACGAACAGCCCCTTCGGCTTAAACTGCAGGAACACTATGATAATAAGAAGAACAATCGCCCTTGCAATAGACGCACTCTGATATGCTTCTACAATAATACTGGAAAATCCGATAATCATTGCTCCAATTACGGTTCCAAGTAAGTTTCCGACGCCGCCAAGCACTACTGTCATAAAAGAATACACAATATAATTTTGTCCAACAGTGGAATCTACAGAGCCCAGCAAGGCGATGGAACAGCCTGCCACACCTGCCAGTCCGGAGCCCAGTGCAAAGGTAATGCAGTCCACTCTTTTTGAATTGATTCCCATACACTGCGCCATGGAACGGTTCTGCATGGTGGCTCTCATCTGTGCTCCAAAAGGAGTTTTATTCATCAACAGCCAGACTGCCGCCAGACAGATAATTACCATTATAATAATGAAAATCCGGTTATATGCAAAGGTACACGGTCCAAGCTTTATTCCGTTTTTCAAAAAATCCGGCGCTGTTACGTTGACTCCCTGAGAGCCAAAGATACTTCTTGCCGCCTGCTGCAAGATGAGGCTTATGCCCCATGTTGCAAGCAGACTGTCTACCTTTCTTCCATACAGTCTTGTAATCAGTGTTTTTTCCAAAATACAGCCCAGAAGAAACGTCACAAGGAACGCAAATGGGATTGCCACAATGTAGTACAGACTTCCGCTTTTTCCAAATATGGAGACAAAAATCTGCTGCATGACATACGTCATATATGCGCCTATCATAATGAACTCTCCGTGTGCCATGTTAATGACGCCCATCAGACCGAATGTAATGGATAATCCCAAAGCAACCAACAGATAGATGGAACCAAGACTTAATCCATTAAATAACGTATTTACAATATCTGCCACATTCGCACCTCCATTACTCCAATGGCTTAATACCTGCCTCTACTGCCCAGTCATATGTTTCCAGATATGGATCCGGCTCCACCGGACCATCCGTTGCGTATATTTCGTAAATCAGTCCGTCATCTCCCACCTGACCAATGCGGACCGGCTTTGCCAGATGATGGTTAGCTCCGTCTATAGTCACGGTTCCTTCCGGTGCATCATAGCTGATGCCTCCCTCTTCGATTGCCGCAAGGATGTCATCTACTTCAAAGCTTCCTGCTTTCTCACATGCTGCTTTCCACAGATATACCGCATCATATGCCGCTTCTACAGGGTCGGAGGTAACACGGTCCTCTCCGTACGCTTCTTTATAGGCTTTCACAAATTCCTTATTTTTCTCTGTGTCTGTGGTCTGGTAATAGTTCCAGGAAACCATATGTCCTTTTAAAATATCGGAACCGATGGTAGCCACTTCCTCTTCCGCAATGGAGAAGGACATTGTCATATAATTCTCGCTGGTATAATTCTTTTCAGACATCTGTTTGAAAAAGGATACGTTACTTGTTCCATTTAAGGTATTGATGATAACATCCGGCTGCGCTTCTTCAATCTTGGAGATGATTGCAGCAAAATCCGTCTGGTCCATGTCTGCATATTCCTCTCCTACAACTTCAAGTCCTGCTGCCTCTACCTGAGCGGTAATAATCATATTGGCAGTACGTGGGAACACGTAATCAGACCCTATCAGGAAAAACTTCTGATATCCCTGGTCAATCAGATATTCAATTGCCGGAACAATCTGCTGATTAGGGGCTGCTCCTGTGTATATAATATTGCTGGAGGATTCCATTCCTTCATACTGTACCGGATAGAACAGCAATGCATCATAATCTTCAAAAATAGACTTTACCGCCTTTCTTGAGGATGAAGTCCAGCAGCCGAATACAGTGGAAATCCCGTCCTGGTCTACCAGTTTTTCTGCCTTTGTTGCAAAAGTGGATGGGTCGGATGCGCCATCCTCCTCCTGATATTCAATCTTGCAGCCCAGCACACCACCGGCTTCATTGATTTCATCTATTGCAAGCTTTTCTGCATCTAATACTGCTTTCTCTGATATTGCCATAGAACCTGTCATGGAATGGAGCAGACCTACCTTTACGGTACCGTCTTTCTCCCCGGAGCTGCCGCATCCGGTTACGGATACAAGCATTGCTGCCGTTACTAATGCTGCCTTGATTTTCATAGATAAATTCTTTTTCATAATCCTACCTCACTTTTCCTGTGCCATTTTTCAGTTACTACACAGAAGCGATGAACAGAAAAAAAGAGCCCACTATCTGTATTTAGATAATGACCTCTTTGTCTTGTTCCTCGTTCTTATGTTGTAATAGAATTTATCATAAATTTTTTCCAAAAAACACCTCAAAAAACAGACTTTTTCCACCAAAAATCAGACCTCATCCATTTTTTTGTATTCCACAGGCGTCATTTTCACAATATTTTTAAAGAGACCGGAAAAGTAATCCGGAGACGTATAACCCAGCATTTCACTGATTTCATAAATTTTGTACTGCCCGCTTTTTATCAGGGGCTTTGCATATTCCATTTTAATCTGGTTATAGAGATTTCGAAAGGACATCTGTGTCTTTCCCTTCAACTGTCTGCCAAGATAGTCCTTGTTCATTCCCAAAGCCTCCGCCACTTCTTCTATGGTAAGATTTCTCTCCATATGCTCTTCCAGATACTGCACTACTTTTCCTACCAAAGCATCGCTCCTTAAGTCCTCATCTTTGAAAATACCGGCAAGTACATCAGGCGCTGCGTTTTTTTCACGAGTGGACAGCTGCTCCTTCAACCGCTGCAATACTCGGTCCAGCTCTTCCTCCTGCATAGGCTTTACAATATAATCCACTGCTCCTAAGCGCAGTCCCTCTCTTGCGTATTCAAATTCATTATAGGAGCTGATAAGAACAAAGGGAATATCCGGATACACAGGGATTGCCTGCTTCATCAGCTCAATTCCGTTCATCAGAGGCATACGAATATCCGTAAAGACCACATCCACCGGATTCTTTTTCAGTTCTTCTAAGGCTTTTATTCCGTTTCCCGCCTCTGTCTGAATATAGAATCCATACTTCCCCCAGGACTTCATCCTGGAATACACATAGCGTATTACCTCATCATCCTCTACCAGCATTACTTTATACATCCAATCATCTCCCTTATGGTCTTAAAATCATAATGCAGCATTGCCTGCTTCAGCTTCCTGTAATTTTCTTCCGTCATATCCTCTCCCATCTCCTCTATATGTTCTTCTAGTATGTGAACCGCCTCCGTATCATGGTTACTGCTCAGCTCCAGAATTCTCTCATATAAGTCCTTTCTATCCAAAGGCACGGTCCGGCTTTCCCGCTGAACCTGCTGTTGCCGATATTCTTTCAGGGCTTCTATCGTTTGGTTCCATAAAATCATGAACTCCTCCAGCCGGTCTGCTTTTCCTTCCCTCAGTTCCTGCTGAAAGGCTCTGCAGCACTCATAAAGCTCCCTGCATTCCAGATTTCCACTGATTCCCTTAAGCTGGTGAATCAGCTCCTCCGCCTTCCTGTAATCTTCTTTTTCAAGATAGGCTTCCAGACGTTTGTCGTCCTCCCGATGCAGTTCCAAAAAACGCTCAACAATATGCTGCAATGCAAATTGATTCCCATTTAGCTGCCTTAAGCAGGTATTCCTATCAAATATTTTCGGGAGCTTCACTTCCTCCGGCAGATATGTTTGCAGCAGGTCAAAGAGTTTTTCCTGGCTCACCGGCTTTAACAGCATATCATTCATACCCGCTTCTTTTATTTTTTCCTGCACCTGTGGAACCGCATCTGCCGTCAGGGCAATGATAGGCGTTTCCTGATACCCTTCCAGTTCACGGATTTTTCCCGCTGTTTCGTAACCATCCATATGGGGCATACGGATATCCATAAAAATCAAATCAATATCCTTTTGCTGTTTTAAGAGCTCCAACGCCTGTATTCCGCTTTCCGCAGACAGTACCGTAAGATGACACAGAGACAGAATTTCACTTTGTACTCGGATATTAATCTCACTGTCATCTGTCACTAATACTTTTATTTTTGGCAAATAATTAAAACAGGATTTAACATTTTTCGTCTTAGCCGCTTCTCTGCCATTTTCTTCCTTTCCGCGTTCTTCCTCTCTGCCTTCTTCTTTTTCTTCTGCCGGACATGGGAAATCCATCTCAAAGCGAAAGACAGAGCCTTTTCCCGGCTCACTTTCCAGTTCCAGCTGATGTGTCCCGTCTCCTGACATTGCAATGATTTCTCTTGAAATCGATAATCCCAGTCCGGTACCTCCATATTTTCTCGTTACAGAAGCATCACTCTGGGTAAAGGGCTGAAAGATTTTCTCCTGTGCTTCTGCTTCCACTCCGATTCCGGTATCCGCAACAGAAAACTCAAGCAGACAGGCCTCCGGTTTCTTTTCCAGAAGTCTGACCGAAACGGTAACCCCTCCCTCTTCCGTAAACTTAAAGGCGTTTCCAATCAGATTTATGAGAACCTGGCGAAGACGGAGAGAATCTCCCTCTATGCAGTCCGGCACATTCTCCTCTATTTCAACTTTATAAAAAAGACCTTTCCGCTCTGCCTGCTCCATGAATACCGCCTTTACTTCCTGCAGCAACGCCCTTATCTGAAAGACTGTACTTTCCAGTTCGATACGGCCGGATTCTATTCTGGAAAAATCCAGAATCTGATTAATCAGCTCCAACAGGCCCTCCGATGAACCGCGAATTCCCTGAATATATTTCCGCTGTTTCTGATTCAACGAGGTCTGTTCTAACAGATATGTATACCCATTTACTGCATTCAGGGGTGTGCGAAGCTCATGGCTCATCTGCGCCAGAAAGGTGCTCTTCGCCTCGTTTGCCAATTCCGCCTCATTCTTTGCAGCCACAAATCTTCCCATCTGCTTCATCAGATACAGAAGAAATCCGATTGCTATAAGCTCTACCGCCGCCAGAATAATCTGGATTATGGTGGCAATCCGGGTCTCTTCCTTCCTCTTTTCCACTTCCCGGTCCATTCTGTCATTCATTAACTGCGTGAATTCTTCTATGGGTGCCATAATCTTTCTCTTATATTCTTCATAATTTTCATCATAGAGAAGCTCGATGGCTTTCTTTTTCATCTCTTCGGCTGTCATTTCTTCCATTTGGTCAGACTGCTCGTAGGCAAGCACATAGGAGACGTATTCCATAAGCCTGCTGTCATAGGAATAATCCTGCGCTGTCTTTTGCTCCGATACCAGCACCAGTTTCATGGAATACGTCTCTGTCTCCACCAGAAGGTCCGAAAACTGCTTTGCCTGTTCCAGCAACACCTTTTCATTTTCCGGAGAATCTTCTTTTTCAAAGGCTGCAATGACCCGCTCCCGCTCTCTGGTCTCAAAGATTTCCTCCCAGTAATTGTAAAGGTGTTCTATCTCGCCTGTAATCGCATAGTAACGAACCTCTGCTGTCAAATAATCAGAGGTGTCTGCTAAATCTTCTCCCAACTGACGGTATTCCATTCTTCTGTTCTGAGCGTCTTCCTCC
Organism: uncultured Eubacteriales bacterium; assembly: GCA_949292785.1. Lineage (GTDB taxonomy): Bacteria > Bacillota > Clostridia > Lachnospirales > Lachnospiraceae > Petralouisia. The sequence continues at coordinate 226,020 of CASFBK010000006.1, read as the reverse complement.
GCCTGAACCGCCCGGTTCATATAATATGTACTGAACAGCATAAGTCCTGCTACTCCTGCAAATGTTAATATGGACAGGAACCATATCCCTCTGCTGCTTCGTAGCTTAAGCTTCATAGCCCACCTCTTCTTCCAATCGGGCAAATTCCTCTTCGATATCCTGTGCGGTGTTAGCCAATACCCTGATGCAGACGCCTGCTGCTGCGGAGGTTTTTGCTAACATAACGGGAGCTGCAGTTTTATATGACAAAAGCTTCTTTTGTTTTTCTTCTTTTCCATAATAGTAAAGCGTTCCCTGATGGGTGTATCCATCCATGAAAACCATACCAGTCAAATCCATCTGCTGTGGCTGCAAATGGCAGTGTTCCAACCAGACAGGGCGCTCTTCCACCATGACACAGATTCGATTCCGGTAATGGGAAAATGCAAACGTTTCTCCCATTCCGACTCTGCCGGCTGCCAAAATATCCGAACACAGGAATTCACTTTCTCTGCTCAGTCTTACCGTAGTATAGCTGTCAAAACTGCTGCCTGCAAAGGGGATTACTGCGCTTGGACGATAGAACAGAGAGGCATTTCCTTTCAATCGGATTTCTATCCGTTTCTCTGCCCCCTGCTCTCCGGTATCAAAGATTTTTGTATAAGACTGCTCTGTCATCAGGGTCTTTGTATCACTTTCACAGGTTATCTCATATTGAAAACTGTCGCCCTTCAATATTCCCGCTGACGCCATCATCAATACCAGCTGCATACGTTCTTCCTGTATATTTGGCGTCCCTATTTTCAGGGGACTGGTAAAGTTACTGTATGTTACCGCAGTTTTTCCACTGCGATTTTCAATCTGAAGCTTTAATTTGGTTTCCATAGGCTGTCTCTCTTTTACTATATTCCTTCAAAAAGTACATTCTTTTTAATCCACTCAATCACTGCATCCACACTATCTCCCTGCATTAGGTTTGTGAAAAGAAAATCCTTGCCTTTCCGCATTCTATCAGAATCTTTCTCCATGACCGCAAGGCTTGCCCCTACCATTGGCGCTAAGTCTGTTTTGTTAATAACTAAAAGATCCGAACGTGTCACTCCGGGACCACCTTTTCTTGGTATTTTTTCCCCTTGTGCCACATCAATGACGTAAATAGTCGCATCTGCAAGGTCCGGACTGAAAGTTGCAGAAAGATTATCCCCGCCGCTTTCGATAAACATAATTTCCACATCCGGAAATTTGTCCGCCATCTCTTCCACTGCTTCTAAATTCATACTGCAATCCTCCCGAATTGCCGTGTGGGGACACCCTCCTGTCTCCACTCCCATAATGCGCTCTGCCGGGAGTGCAGAGTTTTTTATCAAAAATTCTGCATCTTCCTTGGTATAAATATCGTTGGTAATGACACAGATGGAATATTCCTTTGCCATTTTTCTCGTCAAGCGTTCAATTAATGCGGTCTTGCCGGAACCTACCGGTCCGCCCACACCTATTTTTACATACGACATACTTCATCCTCCTCGTTTATGACATATATTGTCTGGAATATAAATGCTCATGATTCATACAATGTATCTCTGAGGCACAACCGGACACACCAAGCTCCTCCGGTTTTATCTTACTTGCCTGCTGCACGGCTTTTTCTAACTTTTCCATACTTTGAAACAGCACCCGCTGCCCCTCCATCTGACTTAAAGGAACCAGCTTTACGCCGTTATTTACGATGGCAGATATCACGCTATAGCCATACATGGACAGCAGGTTCTCCTGCTCGATTCCTAACTCGGCTCCATATATTCCTACTGCAATGGAATGAAACCCCACTGCTTTTCTTTCCTTTATTTTTTCCATATACCATTTCAGAGTTCCATTGCAGTCTTCCATGGCTTCCCGTGCCTTCAGATAGCGGCTGCACATTTTAATACTTCCGTTTCTTACTTCCCTGGAACTTTTCATAGCATTAGCGAAAGCATCTAACTGCAAAAGCTGCTCCGGTTCACCTCCATATTGATATGCCAAAGCTGCGATACCCAAATCGTTATAGGGAAATATCTGTAAGAATCCCTCCAGATATTCCCTCAACTCCTGCGTGCTGGTGATTCGTTCTCTTACGACATAGTCCTCAAGTCCATTCGATAACGTAAATGCCCCTATCGGGAAAAAGGCATCCACTGACTGCATCATCCTTAAAAGATTCTTCTGTTCTCTCATAGATTTCCTCTTTTTCTACATATCATGTGAATGGGTGTGATTATGCTCATGTCCATGACTATGCTCATGTTCATGACTGTGACCATGAGCATGACACACCGTAACATGCTGAAACTTATCTTCTTTTTTCTCCGGTTGAAAGCCCAGCTTTTCCAGATATAGAAACGTAGGTTCATCATAAGGTATCGCCACCTGATGTTCCTCAATCGCAAGGGAAAGATGGCGGTTCCCCAATTCAAAGCAGAGCCGTCCCATTTCCTGCATCGTATGTACTCTGACTACGGTAAGCTCACAGGGCAGAAGTTCTACTACAAGCACCCTGGCATCATCTGCATAAAGGATATCTCCCTCATGCAAATGATGTTCCACACGAATTCCCACTTCTTCGCCGGAATCCGTTGTCTTTTTCAACAATTTTTTCTCCAGTTCATACCATTCCAGCCATACTTTATCCACCTGTCTGTCCTTAAGGTCATAGTCGTTTATGTTTCCATGTACTTTTTCTACTACCATTTTCTTCTCTGCCCTTTCTGCTTTATTTTCTTAAAACAAATAATATTTCTGAGTCAGTGGAAGTTCTTCTGCGGCTTCACACTCTATCTTCTTGCCATCTACCCGTACTTCGTAGTTTTCGGGATTTACTTCTATCTCTGCAATTACATCATTATTCTTCATATCTTTCTTTCCGATATTTCTGCAGTTTTCCACCGGAAGCACCTGCCGCTGTAAGGACAATTTCTCCTTAATCCCCGCTTCATATGCCGCCTTGGAAACAAACGTAATGCAGGATGTCTTGCGTGCAAGTCCGTAAGCTCCGAACATGTTCGTATAAACCACAGGCTGTGGGGTTGGAATGGATGCATTGGCATCTCCCATCTTAGAAGCAACAATAAAGCCGCCTTTTATAATCATTTCGGGCTTTACCCCAAACATCGCCGGATTCCAAAGCACTAAGTCTGCTATCTTCCCTACCTCTACAGAACCTACATACTTTGATACTCCATGGGTAATTGCCGGATTAATGGTGTATTTTGCAATATATCTCTTTACCCGGAAATTATCGTTGCGCTGGCTGTCTTCCGGCAATGATCCGCGCTGCTTTTTCATTTTATCCGCAGTCTGCCAGGTTCTTGTAATAACCTCTCCAACTCGTCCCATTGCCTGGGAATCGGAACTCATCATAGAAAAGATTCCCATATCATGCAGTACGTCTTCTGCTGCAATAGTTTCCGGGCGGATTCTGGAATCTGCGAATGCAATATCTTCCGGAACTTTTTTATCCAGATGGTGACATACCATCAGCATGTCCAGATGTTCATCCAGTGTGTTTTTTGTAAAAGGCATGGTCGGATTGGTAGATGACGGAAGTACATTCGGGAATGCTGCTGCACGGATAATATCCGGTGCATGACCGCCGCCCGCGCCCTCCGTATGATAGGTATGAATGGTTCTTCCTTTAAACGCATTAATCGTATCTTCCACAAATCCGGCTTCGTTTAAAGTATCGGTATGAATTGCCGCCTGCACATCATATTTGTCACAAACGGTTAAGCAATGGTCGATAGCCGCAGGAGTAGAACCCCAGTCCTCATGGAGCTTCAATCCGCAGGCTCCTGCCTCTATCTGTTCTGCAAGAGTATCCAAATCTGCGGAATTTCCTTTTCCCAGATATCCGAAGTTCATGGGAAGTTCTTCCGATGCCTCTAACATTTTTTCAATATTAAAACGTCCCGGCGTACAGGTAGTCGCATTGGTTCCGTCCGCCGGACCGGTTCCCCCTCCTATCATCGTAGTAACACCACTATACAGTGCCGTCTCTACCTGCATAGGACTGATAAAATGAATATGCGTGTCTAATCCGCCTGCGGTTACAATCAGATTTTCTCCCGCAATTACTTCTGTTCCGGCGCCGATAATCAGGTCTGGGTCCACCCCATCCATCATGTCGGGATTTCCTGCCTTTCCGATACCACAAATCTTACCGTCTTTAATTCCGATATCTGCCTTTACAATGCCCCAGTAGTCCACGATGACTGCACTGGTAATTACGGTATCCGGACATTCCTCATCTCTTACCTTACAGGACTGTCCCATACCGTCACGCAGAGACTTTCCACCACCGAACTTTGCTTCTTCCCCATAAACGGCATAATCCTTTTCTACTTCAATGAGCAAAGAGGTATCTGCCAGACGAATCCTGTCTCCGGTTGTTGCTCCATACATATCTGCATATTTTGCTCTGTTCATTTTATACATCGTCTTCTACCCCCTGAAATCCTTTTTCTTTTGCAGCTTCAAGGGCTGCTTTTCTCACATTGGCATCATCCATATTTCCTTCTACCAGACCATTCAATCCATGTCCGACTCTGTTTCCTCCAATTTCTACCAGATTAACACGCTTGGTCTCTCCCGGCTCAAAACGCACTGCGGTTCCTGCGGGAATATCCAGACGCATACCATAGGCACGTTCTCGCTGAAACTTCAGCGCCTTATTGACTTCAAAAAAATGATAGTGAGAACCTACCTGGATTGGACGGTCTGCGGTATTGATAACCTGTATCTGTGCCGTATCCTTTCCTGCGTTCAGTTCAATCTCTCCTTCTTCCGGTATGACTTCGCCAGGCTTTACTGCTCCATTTCCGATAATAGGATTATGTACGGTTACCAATTTTGTTCCATCCGGAAAGGTTGCCTCCAACTGTATTTCATGTATCATCTCAGGAACGCCGTCCATCACGTCATCTGCGGTAAGCATCTGAGTTCCCATACTCATAAGCTCTGTTACACTGTGACCGTCCCTTGCCAGCTCTAAAAGCTCGGAACTGATGTAGGCAATCGCTTCGGGATAATTCAGTTTTAATCCCCGTTCTTTTCGCTCCTTTGCCACTATCCCTGCAAGATGCAGCATCAGCTTGTCTGTTTCTCTTGGTGTTAAATGCATTTTTAATCCTCCTTACTGCAGAAAATCTATTCGTCATGTTGTTATAAAAAGCATAAAAAGACCTCAAAAGAAACGCCTTCGTTTCTTTTAAGATCTTTTTTATTATCCTATTGTAGCATACTTCTTTACAATTTTAAAGTACTTTTATACTTCTTTTTCTTTCATCTGCTTATCTTTTATTTTTCTTTTTATGCGCAATTAAATATAAATCATGCTCCATAGCCATCACTTCTTTTATTTCGAAGGGCTGAAATAATTTTTTCTTCATAACGTTTCGAATCCATAAGAATGCATATACACTTAGTACAATGAATACAACACCACAAACAATGTAAATATTTATTCTTGTTGTAGGATTTCCATCAATTTTTATAATCATAAAAATGTTACCTAAAATACCAATGATTGGTATGAGAATTCCACATGGAGTTTTAAAATTTCTGGGTACCTTTGGAAATCTCTTTCGGAAAACAAGTACATTCACATTTGATATGATATAGGAAAACATATAATACACGCATCCCACTAAAATTACGAAAGATATCTGTTTTGCTGTGGATAGTCCAAGAATATTAATAATCATCATCGCTCCACTAATCACAAAAATACCTACGTACGGCGCTCCATGCTTATTCTTTTTCAAAAATGCCTGCGGCAGCAGACCAATTTTAGCCATTCCTGCACAAAGGTAGGATAAGGAGCTAATCACAGAATTCACAGAGCTGACAACAGCTAAAATGGAAACCAAAATCATCCATATGGTTCCAAATCTTCCTAAAACAGAAGTTCCATAGAAGATATGGGGCGAACTGTTTTCTGCCAACGTATTCCATGGCGTATAGTTGTGCATACCCAGCATAATAATTAACTGCATAACACATACAACCAACAAACTGGCTATCATTCCAAAGGGAAGATTTCTTTTTGCATTCTTAACATTCTTTGCAATGGGAATCACATACTCCGAGCCTATAAAAAGGAAAAATGCCAAACCAACCATAGACATAATTTCAGATGGTTTCTGACTAAGTGACCATGTCTGCTCTATTGCCGGTTCTGTACCCATTTTAAAGCATCCGATTAAGCCCATTATAATCAGTGAGCCAATGAGACTATACGCTACCACATTCTGGATTTTTGCAAAAATATCAATTCCTTTCAGGTTTGCAGCCGTCATAGCAATCAACATGATAATACACAAAACATTAGACGGTACTCCTGTATGAAATACGCTATTTATAGAATTACCAAACATAGCACACTCCACACTTGCTGAAATGATATTACAGAATAAATATCCGCCGACCATGGAAACGATTGCCATAAACGGTCCCATACTGACTAATGTATACTGCGCCAATCCTCCGGTAAGATTTGGCATAATGGAATTTAATTCCGAAATAGACATGGCGCTGCATATATTGATTGCACACGCAATCACCATTGCAATCGCAAAGGACATACCAATCATGCCAGTGCCTTGTCCCAACGACATTAAACTGCTTGTTGCCACAATAAGACCTACGCCCGCCGCTAATACGCTGGGAAAGCCTAACTTATTTTCATCCATAACCTTTTTCCTCTCACTTTACTTTAATGCCTCGTCGCCTTCTTCTCCGGTTCTTACCCGAACAATATTTGAGATAGGGGATACAAAGATTTTTCCATCTCCAATATGTCCTGTGTATAATTCCTTTTTTACCACTTCAAGCAATTCGTCAATTTTATCATTTTCAATAACAATCATAATCATTTGCTTTGGAAGCAATTCCATCTCATCATTTAATTCCCCTTCATATTCGTAGGTACCCTTTTCAACGCCGCAGCCGATTACCTGCATCACGGTCATTCCACTTACTCCTAATTTGCTTAAAGATTTCTTTAATGCATGTAATTTACTCATTCCAATTACGATTTCTACTCTTGAAAATTCCATTTTTTCTGCCTCCATTTAGAATTAGAAATTTCACTCAAAAAGGCGACAATACCCCTTTGTACTGTCACCTTTGACTGAAATCATTGATTATCATATTTATTTTTTTCTTGCAAGTCTTGCTTTCGCAAGCAGACACAATAAATTCTGTACTACGGTATCTGCAACAAAGCATGTGGTCTGTGCCGGGGAATCTAAGGTTGGAGCAACGCAGACAATATCCGCTGCTACCACATTAATTCCTTCTAAATTACGAAGCACCTCACAGGCTTCTCCTGAACTTGGTCCCCCAATTACCGGTGTGCCGGTTGCCGGTGCAAATGCCGGGTCAATGCTATCTATATCAAAGGTCAAATATACAGGCATATCCCCAACAATTTCTTTTATCTTTTCTGCTAATGCCTCCGGTCCCATCTTTAACGCTTCCGGTGCAAAAATAATATGATATTCCGGTTGTGGAATATCAGGGTCCATAGGGAAATCTGTACGAATATAAGCCTGAACGGAATGCTTATCATCAATGCAGCCTTCTTCCCATAAATCATATGAAAAATTTGCATGGCTGTAGTTTCCATAGCTTGGCCAGCAATCCTGATGGGAGTCAAAATGTACCAACGCTAATTTTCCATAAACCTCATGAGCCGCTCTTACCATGCCATATGGGATGGTATGGTCTCCTCCTAAGGTCATAAGATTTGCACCTGATTCCAGAATTTTCTTTGCATGTTCATAGGATTCTTTAAACATTACCTCTGTAGCATTTGAGCCATAGGAATATCCCACATCACCATAATCTATAATATTCGGACATGCCTTATCAAGCGTAAACTCTTCTGTATCCCAATTATGATTAAAGTTCATTACGGAGTATGATACATCTCTCATACCACGCGGTCCCATTTTCGCGCCGGATCGGTAAGTAACTCCTGCATCATATGGAACTCCCATAATTGCAATATCCACATTATCTAACTCTCTGGTATTGGGATATTTACCAAATGTGGCAATCCCTCCAAAGGGCAATGGAACAAGGTCAGCATCTAATGCTTTTTTTGTTGAATTATTCTTCTTTTTGATTTCAGCCATAGTGTAACTCCTTTTCTCACTCATGTATTTAGAAACGGATTGATCAATCTAAATACATGTTAATACTTTGTGTTACACAAAGTGCAAGTAATAATAATTCACATATTTTTTTCATAGATTATTTATTTTTTGTAATATATAACCAATTAACACTACTCATAAATGGGAATCTGAAATTCAAACAGTCTTTCTTCTTCTCTATCTGTAATTGTATAGTCCACCAGAACATTCTCAATAACAATTGGCTTTAAAATTTTATATTCTCTGTCCCTTATCACCTGATACAGTAGTCTGATACATTCTTTTCTTTCCCAAAAAGAGCCTCTCTTCCGTACGCACAAAAATTTTCCTCCCGGCAAAACCCTTGTGTCTCTCATCCCCGCCAGATTCTCTGTAAACATAATGACCTGAACAGACTTTTCATTCCTTTCTTCCAAAGAAAAAATACCAGCATAGCGTGCTGTAGCATAGATTGGTAAATATTCTTCTTTCTCATATATTTTCTGTTCAAGCTTCATTGCCTCGTAAGCAAGTTCGATTTCATTTTCCACTTTATTTTCAGTTGGGATGTAGTATCTTTTGGGCAAAATCTTTATATACGGTTCTCCTGTTTTTACATTTCCTTCCAGTGAATCCATAAGACTGAGCTTACTATTTATTTTTTCCTGAAGATATGTCAGGCTCTTTATCTGATTTTGAATTAATTGATTCTGTTTTTCCAATAACTCTCTTGAACTTTGATAATTTCTATTTTCAAAATATGCCTTAATTTCACTAAGGCTCATTCCCAGTTGCTTTAATTCCTTTATTGTTCCAAGTTTTTCATATTTCAAAACAGAATAATAACGGACATTATGCTCATTGACAAAATCGGGTTGCAGCAACCCGATTCTATCATAGTGCCGCAATGTCTCCGTGGTTACATTGCGTAATTTTGCCATGTCCGTTATACTCAGATATTCTTCTTTTTTATACACTTACAGGTTCATTCCTTCCATTTAGGTTTATAATGAAGTATTATATCACCTCTCATACCAACCTAAAACCCCTGGAGTCAGATTCATATTTATCTGCTTCACTTCCTGGTATTCTTCCAAACCATGCGTGCCAAGCTCTCTGCCGATTCCGCTCATCTTGTAGCCGCCCCATGGTGCTTCGGAAAACGCAGGATTATAGCAGTTAATCCATGTAATTCCTGCACGGATTTCTTTAATCACACGCATTGCCCGCGTAGCATCATTGGTAAATACGGCGCCGGCAAGACCATAAACCGTATCATTGGCAAGGGCAATGGCTTCTTCCTCTGTTTCAAAGGTCTGTATTGTCACCACCGGTCCGAAAATTTCCTCCTGTACAATGCGCATATCACTGGTACACTCATCAAAAATGGTCGGGCGCACAAAATACCCCAAAGCACATTCTCCTTCCGTATAACGATAGCCTCCGCAGACTAACTTTGCGCCCTCTTCTTTTCCAATTTCAATATAGGAAAGCACATCTTTCATATGCTTTTCGGATACAAGAGGTCCCATATCAGGATTGTTCAGCGGGTTGCCTAAGGTCATTTTCTCTGCACGTTCTGCAAACCGTTTCACAAATGCATCTTTTATAGATTTTTCGATAATAATTCTGGAGCCTGCACAGCATACCTCACCCTGATTGAAAAAGATTCCAATCATTGCCCACTCTACTGCGGCTTCCAAATCGGTATCAGCAAAGATGACATTTGGAGATTTTCCGCCCAGCTCCAGACCGATTTTCTTTACGTTTCCTGCTGCTGCACGCATGATGCTCTGTCCTACCGCGGTACTTCCGGTAAAGGTTACCATATCTATGTCACTGCTTTCTGCCAGAAGATTTCCGATACTGCTTCCCGGTCCGATTACAAGATTGGCTGTTCCTGCCGGAAGTCCTGCTTCATCAAATATCTCAAACATTTTGATGGTGGACAGAACTGTTTCGGAGCTTGGCTTAAAGATAACGCTGTTGCCTGCTGCAAGTGCCGGAGCCAGTTTCCAGATACCCATCAGAAACGGAAAGTTCCATGGAGTAATTAATGCACACACTCCTACCGGCTCATGAATTTCATAGGAATGCATTGTGCCAAAATTACTGTTTACCTGATAAACACCGCCATTAGGTGTACGGATAAGACCTGCGTAGTAACGGAAACAGTGAACGGCATCGTCTACGTCTGCCTCTGCTTCCCGCAGGGGTTTTCCATTATCCATGGATTCAATCTTTGCAATTTCCTCCAGGTTTTCTTCTATTTTATCTGCAATTTTAAGCAGGATATCGCTTCTTGTCTGTGCATCCATATCACGCCAGTCTCTTTTCTGGTAAAAAGACTCTTTCGCTGCTGAAATTGCAAGGATTGTGTCCTCTATGCTGTTTTCCTGTATTTCTGCTAAAACTTCTCCCGTCGCCGGGTTGATGGACCGGAGGGTTCTTCCTGAGGTTCCATCTATCCAGTTTCCATTGATATAAGTTTTTTTCTGTTCCATCTGCACACCTCTTTCTATCCTGATTATGTGATTTTGAAACCACTATATTCCTTCCTATAAATACCTCGTTGTTTATGCTGCCCGCGGTGCAATGCATTGTGAATCCACTGCTTTCTATAGCGCCTTTTTGTAAAGCTCCTTAATCTGGCATTTGCTGAAGGTTACCGGGTGATAGGAAATTCCTGCTGCGGATACCTTCATGCAGTTTTCTGTCATCCAGTCTACATCTTCTTCCTTAATTCCAAGCTCACCTAAGGTTGTAGTAAGCTGTAGCTTGTCTAAAAATTCACAAACTTTTTGCACACAGTCATTTTCATCGGTCCCGCCAAGGCACTGTGATATTTTTGCAAATTTTTCCGGGCAGCCGGAAATGCTTGCTTCCATAACTACCGGGGTAATTGCTGCCAGACCTTTTCCGTGTACGATATCACGCAGTCCGCTTGCCGGATGCTCCATGCCATGAGGCAGTGTTACTCCCGCGGTGTTAATCACCATTCCGCCCAGGGTGCTTGCAAAGCTGACTGCATCCCAGCTTTCCGGGTCGCTTTCGCCCTCGTATAACGGAACGAGATATTTTCCCAGCAGCTCCATACCGTAAAGGCTCATCATATCTGTTAGGGGCTGTCCGATTTTACTGATGTATGCCTCCATGCAGTGACAGAAAGCGTCAAAGCCTACACTTGCAAGCGTTCCTTTCGGCATAGTCATCATACACTCTGAATCAATAATGGATGCCTTTGCTACGATTGCATTGCAGCGAAGAGATTTTTTATCTCCATTTTCCGGATTAGTCAGCACTGCAAAACCATTTCCCTCACTTCCGGTTCCACAAGTTGTCGGAACCAGAATAATGGGTAATGCCTTATCACTCTTTATACGATTAAAAATATAATCATTGATATCTCCATCGTTTACAGCTAAAAATGCCGCTGCCTTAGCACAGTCCATGATGCTTCCACCACCTACACCAATTACCACATCACACTTTTCTGTTTTTGCCAGCTCTGCGGCTTCTATGGCTGTAGTCGTAAGAGGATTTTGTTTTACTTTATCAAATACAACACTATCTACGCCTGCTTTTGCCAGATATTTGATGACTCGGTCTAACAGTCCCGATTTTTTCGTACTACTGCGTCCGGTAACAATCAGTGCTTTTTTCCCATATTCTATTGCAATATTTCCAATCTTTCCTACACTTCCTCTGCCAAACACAAGATTTACAGGTAAATAGTAATTAAATTCCATAATAATCCCCCCTATTTATTCATCTGTTTTTTTGTCTCTACCAATGCTTCTTCAAAAATTTCCATTCCTCTTTCTAACTGTTCTTCGGTAATGCAAAGTGGCGCTAAGAAACGAATTACATTTCCATAAGAACCTGCATTTTCCAACATCAGACCTTTTTGCAATGCATTCTGAATCATTTTTGAAACAAACTCAGGATATGGTTCTTTTCCTTCCTTGGTCTTTACGAATTCCACACCTATCATGGAACCAAGTCCACGTACATCTCCAACCTCTTCGTATTTTTCTTTTAATTCATTGTAACCCTTCATGACCTTTTCGCCGATGGCAGCAGCCTTCCCTGCATAATCTTCCGCTTTCATGATTTCCATAACTTTTAATGCAGAAGCGCATGCTAATGGATTTCCACAATAAGTACCACCAATGGTTCCTGCCGGTACAGCGTCCATGATTTCTGCTCTTGCTGTAATGGCGCTGATTGGTACTCCGCCGCCCATGGATTTTGCAGTTGCGATAATATCCGGTGCTGCCCCTGCCTCTGCCCAGTATTCAGAAGCAAAATAACGTCCGCTTCGGCAGTTACCGCATTGTACTTCATCTGCAATCAAAAGGATTCCGTTATCATCACAGATTTTTCGTACTGCTTTTACCCATTGGATTGGTGCCGGAACGAATCCGCCCTCACCCTGAATCGGCTCTACCAGAATGGCTGCAATGTCCTTTGCCGGTGCTGCTTCATCAAATAATTTTTCCAATTTCGCAATATAATACTGAATTGCTTCTTCCTCGGTATATCCCTTTGGTGCACGATACAGATATGGGAATTCTGCACGATAAATATCAGAGGGGAAAGGTCCCATACCAAGTGCATAAGATTTCTTTGCAGTCAGCGCCATGGTCAGATTTGTTCTTCCATGAAATGCTCCCGAAAAGCAGATGACACCCTTTCTTCCGGTGTATGCTTTTGCTACTTTAATTGCATTTTCGTCTGCTTCAGCACCGCTGTTTGCGAAAAAAGTCTTTTTCTTTTCGCCACGGCATGGCATAAGCTCGTCAAACTGTTTTGCCAGTTCAATATAACCTTCATGGGCTACTACATTGAAAATACAATGAAAATATTTTTCTGCCTGTTCCTTTACTGCCTCTACTACCTCCGGTCTGGAATATCCGATGTTGAGTACGCCGACGCCTCCGATAAAATCAAGAAACTTATTTCCGTCTACATCCTCAAGGATTGCTCCTTCCCCTCTGCTGATGCAGATTGGATATGTATAGCCGCACAATGCCTTCGGCAGTGCCTCATCTCTTTTCTTTAATAATGCTTCCGCCTTTGGTCCCGGCACATGCTCTGTAATAATCTCCGGTAATTCCTCTCTTAACATTTTAAAGCACTTCCTTTCTATCCTCCGCTTTTATGCATACATTTTTTCATATAATTCTTTCAAAATCTGAGTATTTACTTCTCTTGGATTATCCGGCGTGGATGCATCTGTATAGGCAGACTGCGCCAACGCTTCAAAATCCTCTTTCTTCACTCCAATTTCCACTAAAGTCTGTGGAAGTCCTGCTTCTGTATTGAACTTACGGATTCTTTCCACACAGCATTTTGTCGCCTCTTTTTCATCTAGTGTCATATCAAACTCAGCGTCAAAAGCCTTTGCCAGTTCTTTCATTTTTCCTGCACAGGAATCTGCATTGAACTCCAATACATAAGGAAGAATCAGCGCATTTGCCACACCATGAGGTACATCATAAAATGCACTTAAGGGATGTGCCATGGAGTGAACGATTCCAAGTCCTACGTTGGTAAAGCTCATTCCCGCCAGGTATTGCGCAATGGCAAGCTCTTTTCTCACTTCATAATCCGTGGGATTCTCCAACACGTTCAAAAAGTTTTCTGAAATAAGACTTACTGATTTTAAGGAAAGCATTTCCGAAAAGGAAAATGCTCCTAAAGACAGATACGATTCTACCGCATGGGTCAACGCATCCATGGCAGTTGCCGCTGTCAATTTCAATGGCAGAGATGCCATAATTTCCGTATCCAGAATTGCTGCTACCGGAACTACCTTCGAATCCATACATGCCATTTTTCGTTTTTCCTTTGTATTCGTAATGACATAATCCATGGTAGTTTCTGAACCGGTACCTGCTGTGGTCGGGAGTGCAATAATCGGTACTGCCGGATTGCTGCTTTTATCCATTCCCTCTAAGGAAACCACATCTGCATTTTCCGGATTATTCGCAATGACTGCAATCGCCTTTGCCGTATCAATAACGGAGCCGCCTCCTACTGCAATAATAAAATCACTGCCACTCTTTTTATAAAGCTCCAGACCATAGGTAACATTTTCAATCGTCGGATTAGGCTTTACCTCTGCATCTATCTCGTAAGGGGTCTGATTTTCCTTCAGAACCACTTCTATTTTCTCAACAATTCCGCATTTTATCAGGTCTTTATCCGAAATCAAAAATGCTTTTTTAAAATGGTGTTTCGCTATTTCTGTTTTTATCTCATTTCTGGCAAGCTCTCCAAAATAAGAGGTTCCAGTATATACCATTCTACTTATACTCATTTTTTTCCTTCTTTCTACACTACATAAGTGCAAATATTTTCTTGAAAATAACTTTCTTCTTTTAACTCCTCTATCTGTGAGCCAAATCCCTGGCGTTTTTCTTTTGATAACATCTGTTCCCATTCAGCAGTCACATAGTTTTCCCTATCCTGCGTTTCCCTCGCTAAAATATTTCCCAAACAATCCGTAATCATGGACTGTCCGGCAAGCCTTAGACCATCGCTCTTTCCAATCCGGTTAGAGGCGATTACCGGAACATCATTGTCAAAGCTTCTTCCACAGACAGCTAGTTCCAGCTGCCGCTCATAAGGACTTTCCCAAGCTGCACTTACTACCAACACTTCTACTCCGGCTCTCGCATACACGCTTGCCGTTTCGGGAAAAGCACTGTCCCAGCAGATTAAAAATCCAATTTTTCCCCAAGACGTACTACAGATTCCATAAGAATTTCCCGGTACGAACACGTTTCTTTCCGCTTCAATCAGATGCATCTTAGAATATACATGTTGTACTTTCCCTTGAGTATTCAAAAAATACAGCGCATTTTCCAATCCTGCTTTCCCAAAATATGGGGCACCTACAACCGCATTCAGTTGCAGGCTTTCACATGTTGCTGCAATCTCCTCTAAATATTTTGCAATCTCCTGCTGCTGATATCTTACTGAGATTTCTTCTAGCTTTTCATATCCATAAAGGGCCATTTCCGGAAACACTGCCAATACAATTCCGGGGTTCTCCTTTTTCATTTTTTCCAGAAGATGGACCATATGTCTGGTGTTCTCTTTCATATTTCCGGAGATACAATCCATTTGAACTGCCGCCACATATTTTTTCATTTATTCTTCCTCTGCTTCCGTGTTTGCGGAATACAACAAATCATTAATTCCTTTTCTTATCTTGATAAACTCCGGAGAATCCTTTAATTCCAAATTTCTCTTATGAGGCAGATATACATTTACCTCTTTGATGATTTTTCCGGGTCTTGCAGACATCACATATATCTTATTCGCAAGGAATACCGCCTCATCAATATCATGTGTAATAAACACTACTGTCGGATGCTCTGTTTCCCATATTTCACGCATCAGAAGCTGCATCATTGACTTGGTATGAGGGTCCAATGCTCCAAATGGTTCGTCCATCAAAAGTACCTCCGGCTGGTTCGCTAAGGCACGGGCAATCGCCACTCTCTGCTTCATTCCTCCGGATAATTCCTTGGGATAGGCTTTTGCAAACTTCTTCAATCCTATAATATCCAGATAACGGTCTGCTATTTTCTGCTGTTCTTCTTTTGACATTTTCTTGATTTTTAAGCCAAACTTAATGTTATCTTCTACGGTCATCCACGGGAACAGGGTATAAGTCTGGAATACCATTCCTCTATCCGGCCCGGGACCGGTTACTTTTCTGTCATTTACAATGATATTTCCTGCGGTAGGAAAATCGAGACCTGCCAACATTCGAAGCAGTGTGGACTTTCCACAGCCTGAAGGTCCTACAATACACACAAAATCATTGTCCTGAATATCTATGGAGGCATCTTCGATTGCCTTTGTACTCTTTTTTCCTGAGATATACACCTTGTCGATATGCTCCGCAAGTATCTTGCTGCTCGCTACATGGGCTTCCAGCGGAGTTCCGGTTGTATCTTTTTTTATTTTCTTTCCTGCCATTTCTTCTTCCTCCTTACTCTGCCCATGGGAACATTTTCTTGATTGCAAATGCAAACACTCTGTCTGTAATCAGTCCTAACACACCAATTACGAGAATTCCTGAAAATATACTTTCTGTATGTAAGAATCTCTGCGCCTTTAAGATGGAATATCCCAGACCGGAACTAGACGCAACCAACTCTGCAACCGTCAAATATGTCCAGCCCCATCCAATCATCATTCTCAAGGTCAGCATCATTTTGGGTGCCATTGCAGGTATTAATACCTTTGTGATTGTGGTCCACCGGGTGGTTCCAAGAGTATAGCTGGATGACAAAAGGTCATCTGATACGCTTCTGGCATCATCCGCAATCATCAGTACCATCTGGAAAAAGCAGCCTAAAAATACAATGGTAATCTTAGCGCCTTCTCCAATACCGCACCATACCATAACAAGCGGTACGAATGCCGGAACCGGCATGTAACGGATAAACTCACAAATCGGTGCAATCACCGCATCTACTTTTTTAAAGCTTCCTGCCAAAATGCCAAGAGGTACACCCACCAGAGTTGATATAATGAATCCCATTGTAATACGGAAGATACTATAACCCATATTTATCCAGAGGGAGCCGTCCTTTGCACAGGCGATAATGTCATTTACTACTTTTGCCGGAGAGGGAAGGAACAGTTCCTTTACGCTTCCGTTGGCACAAAGCAGTGTCCATGCTGCAAAAATTACTACAAACGTAATGATTGCAGATGCAACATAACGTTTTTGTGATATCTCTTTCCTTAAACGGAAATCTCCTCTATCTTTTTTCATCTTTCTCTCACGCCTTTCTTAAGGTTGCTTCAATGCCTATATCAAAGCATCTTCTCCCTTTTCTCCCGTATGAATACGGATACTTTCTTCTACCGGAAGCACAAAGATTTTTCCATCTCCCTCTGTCCCATGGCTGTTTACGGAAAGCACGATATCTACTACCGCCTTTACCGCTTCATCCGGCACCACCATTTCAATCATCTTCTTAGCCACCAGTGCATTCTCATACACCTGGTCTGCTGCGCCCATCTCAGCCCCTTCTCCTGCCATAAAACGCACCGTTGCTTTTCCTCTTCCCAAAACTTCCTTCGTGCTCATAGCGAAAAAACGACTATCACTTAATGCCTGTTTTGTCTTAAAATAGCAATTTGGTCTCAGTATAATTACAATCTGTTTCATATGCCTGCCTCCTATAATTCATTTTTTCCGGAGCTTACAGTAATTGCAGTTTCCACTGGAAGAATGAAGATTTTTCCGTCTCCAAAAGAACCCTCGTCGCTTGTTCTGGATGTCTTGATAATGATATCTGTTACCTTGTCCACATCTGTATCTTCCACTACCAGCATCAGCATCTCTTTTGGAATTTCATCATAGTAAACATCTTCTACTTTTAATCCTCTTTGTTTTCCTCTTCCAAGGATTCCAAATCTGGTTACAGCCCGATAGCCTGCTCCACATAAGTTATTTAATACTTCATCACATTTTTCTGGTCTTACAACCGCTTTAATCATTTTCATAATTTTTTCTTCCTTTCTTATCATAAACTTTGGTTAATAATAAAGACGCCAGAACACTTCTGTTCTGACGTCTTTGTCATCAAATATTATTTAATTGATACATTTATTATATTGTGACAAGCTTTTTTTTACAATGGGTTTTAATCATAATCATTCTTGTGCGCAGCGCACAATTCACTTAATCCTCCCGGTTATCCCGATATCTCCTGATAGCAAAGGCAAGCTTTAACTCCAAAAACATAGACATATCATTGATATCATCATCCAGAATCCGCTTAATCTTATCCATACGATAGCGCATAGTGTTCCTGTGAATGAACAATGCTTCTGCTGTTGCATTGGCGTTACAGTTATGTTCCAAATAGGTCTCTAACGTCTCGCAGAGTTCTCCTTCTTGCATCTTATCTGCCTTAATCAGCTTTCCAATCCTGCTTTCGATATAATCATCCAGAAACTTTCCGTTTGAAATCTGAGCAATCAAAGAGTATATTCCAAGATTTTCATAAAAATATACCTTTTCCTCCTTTGTCACTATCTTAGAAATTGCCAACGCATTCTTAGCCTCCTGATAGCTTTTCTTAAAATCTTCGATATATTCGTATGCCGTACCCACTCCTGCCTTCATAGAAATGTGATACTTTCCCTCTCCTCTATTCATAATGTTCATCAAAATCGTAATCAAGAGGTCTCTGCTAAAAAGTTCCGCCGGAAGCAGTGCAACCGCAGCATTGGGTTGGGACAATACCATCAAATGCCTCATGCCGTAGGAGCGGAATTCTGTTTCAATGCTCTTTTTTATATTTTCACGCACTTCCATCAGATGCCCTTCATTTATGGTCTTTTTCTGATTTGGCAATCCTTCCGGTTCATGCATATGGAACACCACAATGCGATGTTTTCCGGAGAGATTAACCCCCAGATAATTCGCCTGCTCCATGATTTCCTCACCATTCAGATTATCCGTGTATAAAACAGAGGAAAGAATCCGTTCTCTGGAATTGGTATTGCTCTCTTCCTCTACCAATGCCTTACAGACAATCTGCGACAAATCAATCAAATGCAGTTCCACGGACAATTCGTAAAGCGGCAATTCAATTTCATTGCAATAATCTATGACGCGCTGGGAAATCTGACCTTCATTAATGACAAATCCGGCAATATTCTTACTGAACATTACCCGAATCATATCTATAATCTTCTCGTCATCTCCTGTCAAACTTTCATTCGTTACAATAACCAGTTCTTCTCCATGTATCAGTTCTGCCAGATTGAACCCCTCTTTCAGACACTGTATACAATCTGCAAAATAAATCCAACGGATATTACGGTCTACGCCCTTCTCCCCTGCAACTAACTTCATGCCATTTCTGATTTGCTTCATATTCATTAAGTCTTCGCAGTTCATAATTTTCCCTCTTCCGTATGATAAAGCCTATTCTAAAACATTCTATTTTCAAATAATACGAATGTTTATTGGTATTATAATCTGGAACTTGGAATTTGGTCAAGATTTTTCCACTGACCTTCACAAAAAGAGTATTTGAGGATTTTAACGCCTCAAATACTCTTTTGATAAGTACAAAATAATTCTTTTCTATATTATTTCACAAGACCCTCTACAAAGCTTGCATCAATCATATCACCACAGTCTGCCTCATTGCTGTCAAGAACACCTAATTCATACATAAAGTCACGAACCGTATTCTGTGTATAGCCCCAGTATGTATAATCTTCTGCTTCTGTAAAAGCTTCTACTACTTCCTGTTCGGTTGGAATCAGCAGTCCTTCCATCTGGGCTGCAAACTCATCTGCGGTTACCCCAAGCTGTTTTCCCATAATTTCATTTGCTTCATCCGGATTCTCTTTCCAATATTCTACCGCTTCAAAGAAGCTTTTTATTACTGCTGTAACGGCTTCCGGATTCTCTTTACAAATAGCTTTTGAAGCTCCTAATACATCTGTAATCAAGTCCGGAGCATCTGCTGAAGAAAATAACTCCGTACCGCCTGCATCCTTTGCCTGTGAGAAATACGGGTCCCAGATACATGCTGCATCACACTGTCCTGCAATAAAGGCATTTCCTGATTCCTGAATGGACATATCTACAATATTGATATCTTTTTCCGTCATTCCATTCTCATCTAAAAGAGTCAGCAAAAACATGTGGTCTACACTATATAACTGTGTTGCCACTGTTTTGCCCTTCAGGTCTGCAATGCTCTTAATATCAGAGGTTGCAACCAGACCTTCACAACCATTTGACTTATCGGTTTCAAGCACAACAGAGAATTCACCGCCCTGTATAAATGGAGAAATTGTTTCAGACGATGCAAAGGTACAAAAATCAAGCTTTCCACCTATGAATGCATTGGTGCTGTCGGTTGTAGAGGTAAAGTCCTGAATGGTAACATCTACTCCATTTTTCTCAAAGAATCCCTTTTCCTTGGCAAGATAGAAAAACATATTTGTTGGCCATGAGGTTGTTCCAAGTGTTACCTTCGGTGTTTTTTCTGAATCTTTACTACTACCGTCTCCACAGGCACACATGGAAACTGCCATTGTCAATGCCAATACTACACTTAAAATTTTCTTTTTCATAATAAGTCCTCCTTATTTGGTAAGTTTGGGTTGCTTTTATTTATTGTACATAAGGTACATTAAATCCTGTGCAATAGTTGCTGCTGCAAGCGCTGTAATTTCGCCATGATCATATGCAGGGAGCACCTCTACCAGATCTGCTGCTACTACGTTGATTCCCTTTAATGCATATAATAACTTTCTTACCTGCGCTGAAGATGGTCCTCCGATTACCGGTGTTCCTGTTCCCGGCGCTGCTGACGGGTCTAATGCATCAATATCAAAAGTAAGATATACCGGCATATCACCGATGACTGCTTTTATCTTGGCTGCTAACTCTTCCATATCCATAAATACTGCATCTTGTGCATAAAAGATATTGTAACCGCACTCTGTCATTTCTGTACGAATGAATACCTGTGCAGAATGGGAAGGATCAATACAGCCTTCTGCCTGCAAATCGTAGGCAAAATTAGCATGAGATACATTTCCGTCTGTAGTAGGTGTACTGTCCTGATGGGAATCGAAGTGCAGCAATGCCAATTTTCCGTATTTTTCACTTGCTGCCCTTACCATTCCGTAAGGAATCGTATGATCGCCTCCCAGTGTTAAAAGCTTACAGCCAGCACTTAGGATTTTCTTTGCGTGTTCATATGTTTCTTCTAACATAACCTTTGTGGTATTTGCACCTACATAATATCCTACATCACCATAATCAATAATCTTTGCTTCCTGACTGAGCTTATAATCCCACGGGTAAGCAAAGCAGTTAGTAAGCTGACTCATGTTGCGAATTGCCCTTGGACCAAGTCTTGCACCAGGTCTATTCGTTACACCACTGTCAAACGGCACTCCCATAATTGCAATATCTACCCCTTCTAATTCTCTTGTTGCAGGATACAGGTTAAAGCTCGGTATTCCTGCATAATGCAAATGTTTTTGTACTTCATATTCCATAATGATTCCTCCATTCCTATTCAAAAAGGTGCCAAGAATCCTGTTCTTAGCACCTTTGCTTTGTTTTCATATTTATTTTCTGATATTATTATGTACTCTTTATCAGCGCTTTGCAATGTCAGCTCTGCACAAAGAAATTCGTTCTTTTGGCACCAATGCACAAACAACTTCTGTCCCACCTGTTTTATCAATATTAATGGCATCAATGGCAAATGCATTTCCCATACAATAGCTTAAATCCATCTTATCTATAGTAAGTCCTTTATTTTCTCCCGGTATATCACTGGAAATAAGACAGATAATATAATGACAAACATCCCTGCTATGTCTGCCATTACTATTTTTTGATTCAGAAATGATACTGCTACAATCAAAGCTGACAGTGGTTCCACAGCTCCAAGAACACTTGCACGAACTGCCCCAATAATCTGAATCCCTCTCAAATACAACACAAATGAAACCATTGTTCCCAATATAACAATTGCCCCCAGACAAAGGACTACTTCCATAGAAAAATGGAAGGATGTCATTTCACCATAATCCACCATTGAAACAACGACACACCCAATAAACATTCCCCATCCATTCACGGTAACTGAACCATATTTTTCTGTTAGTTCTGCAGAAAAAACAGAAAAATAACAATTACATGCAGAAGCAGCCAGTCCCCAGAACAACGCTTCTCCTGAAATTGCGAGTTCTGCTATTTTTCCATGTGTTGCAATTACAAGTGTTCCAACCACTGCACACATAATGCACATACCATCCTTCCATGATGGTCTGCATCTGTTTTTTACTGCCATAACTATAATTACTAAAACCGGATAGGTATATAATAATACTGTTGCTGTTGGGGCATCAGAAGTCTCGATTGCTGAAAAATAAGCATACTGGGTTCCTGTAATTCCTAATAATGCCAACAGCAGCATTCGTATAGCATCCTTTTTGTTGCTCCAGACCTGAAACGTCAGCTTTTTATATTTATAAAAACAATACAGCAATAACAGACTTCCCGTTATCATTAGTTTTATAATTACCACTGCACCGACAGAAATACCGCTGGTATCATACAGATATTGTGCTATAACACCTGTAATTCCCCATAGTGCAGCACTAATTATCACCATGAAATTTCCTATAATTTTTTCATATTTTTCTTTCATCATAAATTCTTTCTTATTCTACTCAAATTCTACCGCTACTGCCCGCACCGGAGAACCGTCAGCTCCACTAATCTTTAATGGAACAAACATGACATACGGATTCTCAAAGTCGACTGCTCCAATGTTTGTTAAATTTTCTACAATTATAATTTCATTTCCCAGTAACACCTGATGCACTTCTGTAGAGTTCTCCGTATATAATTCTCCTTCCTGACAGGTATGGTCTACGTTCAGCATATCCACACCAACTGCCTGGATTCCCAGGGAAACAAACATTTCCGCCACCTCTTTCGACAAATATGGGTGCTGTAAGAATTCTTCCGTGCCATACTTTTCTGTCCACTCCGTATGAAGCAGTATAACCTGGACCTCCCCTGCTTTCGGAAGCTGTTCCCTGATATCCTCCAAAGTAATTTTATGACAGGGAGCAAGATTCGTAAGTGTTACAACAGCTGCCCTTCCCATACATTTTAACAACTCTATCTCTTCCATTGTTTTTCCTTCCTTTACAAAATGCGAAGGCGCATCTATATGGGTTCCGGTATGAGAGCCAATATGAAGCTGCGTAACCCGGCACCCGTCTTTTTCTAAAGTAAGTGCCGGAGAAATCTCCGGCACCGGGTCACCTGGATAATACATCATGCCATTTTCCAGACTGACTGATAAATCTACTATTTTTTTCATATCTACCTCTTATTTCATCTCCTCATATACTTCTTCAAATAAGGAACTGTCAAATAAGTCCTCATAATTTTCCGGAAGCTCATCAATTAATTCATTATCATATAAAAAACCGCTCAACATTTCTGCACAGTTCCTCAAAGATACATAAGTATCTCCCTCTTTGAATGCATCTACATTTTCCTCCATGTTTCTTACATCACAGCCATCCATTAAGGTCTTAAATTCCTCCGGTGTTACCTCCGCATGATCGGAGACTGCCTTTGCAAATTCATCAAAGTTATTCTCATAAGCATCCCTTGCATTGTACCATGCCTTCATTACCATCTTCATTTCATCCCTCTTTGTATCTAAGGAATCTCCATTCACTGCCAGCACTGCCGGAATCAAGCCTTCATATTCCGCATCCGCTGAGGTTGCCAGAATGTTTCCGCCTGTTTCCTCCTGTGCCATGGAAAGGGAAGGCTCCCAGATTGCCGCTGCATCTACAGAACCACTGATAAATGCATTTGCCGCATCTCCGGTAGACATATTTACAAGATTTACATCATTTTCGGAAAGCCCGGCATTTTCCAGACATTTTAACAGGAATAAATGGTCGCTTCCTCCCAGCTCAATAGCAACATTTTTTCCTTTCAATTCTTCTACGGAATTGATATCAGCAGATGCAATCAGTCCGTCTGCTCCTGCGGAAAAGTCCTGAACCATAATGACCTTAATATCTGCGCCGCTTACATATGCCGGAATAATATCTGCAAGCGCCGGAACAAACATATCAATCTTTCCTGAATTTAATGCACTCAGACCGTCGGAATAATTAGAAAAAAGCTTCACCTCGACCTCTACGCCTTCCGCCTCAAAGTATCCCAACTCATCCACTGCGAGCCACCAGTAGCTTCCCGGCCAGTCATTGATACCTAATACAATTTTTTCTGAGCTGCCGCCTTCTTCTGCCTTGTCTTCTGTCTTTCCCTCATCCGCACTGTTACCACATGCACACAGGGAAAACGCCATAAGTATACCCAACAATCCTGCCAGCCATCTTTTCTTTTTCATAATAGAACTCCTTTCCAGTTAAACAAAAGCCTCTTAACACATAGTTTCCTGAATACAGACAAAGGCGCCCGAATGATATCAAACATCATTCAGGCGCCTTTGCCGTATCTGCTGAGATATATGCTAACCTTTTCTTCAACCTCTGTAAATGTTATTTCTGAACATTTTTTATTGTGCATTCATCACAAACCACTCTATTCTTCCGATTTGCACTCATTGCTCCTGCTCTTCTACTTTTCCCTCTTCTGTCACAGCAATACCAAAAGAAATTTCTTCCATAAACTGATACAATTCTGCACTATCCGCCTCGTTCATTTTCTGCGTTTTTGCACCAGAGGCATATGCCGGAATCAACTGAAGCGTCGTCTCATTTTCCGGTGTCACTGTTGCCTTTAATAATAATGTACTTCCAATTTCCTGATTAAAAATATAATTACCCAGGCTGTATACAATCGGTTTTCCATTATAATACTCGATTCCCTGCAATACATGAGGATGTGCACCAATCACCAGATCTGCCCCAGCATCAATATACGCTTTTCCCAACTGGCGCTGGTAATCCTGTGGCGTATTTTCCCGTTCAATGCCCCAATGCACATAAACTACCACATAGTCGCAATTTTCCTTTGCCTTGCGGATGGCTTCACAAAGCTGTGTACTGTCATAGGTACACAACATTCCCGGCTGCTGATTCTCAATATTCCAGCTTACTTCCGGTATCACACGGGATGCCGCAAGAAAACCAAAGGTCTTTCCTCCCATTTCCGTTATATACGGCTGTGCTGCACGTTCCTTGCTCTCTCCCGCCCCTACATAGGCAATCCCTGCCTCGTCCAAAGTCTGAAAGGTATCAGACAGTGCTTCCGTTCCATAATCCAGTGCATGATTATTGGCTACCGTAACCACGTCAATCCCCATTTCCTGAAATAGTTTTACATAAGACGGGTCTATTCGGAAGGTGAACTGCTTGTCCTGCGCCTGTGTTCCTCTTGTGGAAAAAGGAAACTCCTCATTTACCATGGTAAGGTCCGCGCTTTGCATCTCTCCTAGCAGTTCCTCGGAAAGCACTCCGCTTATCCCGCTAGTCTCATAATTATTCAACACATAAGAACTCAGCAGAATATCACCGGAAAACACCAGTTCCACAGGCTCCTGAACAGGTTCTTCTATCTCCTGCACCGGCTCCGTTTCCTCTTCCGTATTTTCTTCATTTTTTATAGGACTCTCTGAATTTCCCGGCTTTTGGGGCTCTGAGGTGACCTCTCTTTCCTCCTTCGGATTCTCCTTTGTTCCTGCTGCCACCCACCAAAGCAAGCCCAATCCTACCACTAATAATATGCCCAGAGAAATAATAAATGCTCTTGTATTTTTCTTCATATGCTTTCCTTTCTTTTGTACCATAATCCATCAGAAATCTCTATATTTTCACAATATCTCCTACAAAAGTACATACTGCTCTTCCATTTTACCATTGATTTTTGTCCTAATCAATGATACAATATTTAACAGTCTTTAGCAATCACTCACGCACTTCGGGTATAAGTGATTGCATTTAATAAAAGGAGGGTTTCATTTGGCTACATGGCAAATCGTACTACTGGTAATTGCCGCTGTTATGTTAATAGCAGTTATTGCACTTTACTTTGTAGGGAAAAAGGCTCAGAAAAGAAAAGAAGAACAGGATGAACAAATTGCTGCTTCTTCGCAGACAATATCAATGCTGATTATCGATAAGAAAAGGATGCGTCTAAAAGACGCCGGACTTCCTGCCGCAGTTTTGGCACAGACACCAAAGATGTTAAGACGTTCTAAAATGCCTATCGTTAAGGCAAAGGTAGGTCCTAAGGTGATGACATTAATCTGCGATGCACAGATTTATGACAGCATACCTACGAAAAAGGAAGTAAAGGCAGTTGTCAGCGGTCTTTACATTACCGGTGTAAAAGGACTTCGTGGTTCCAATGAACCTGCTCCGAAGAAAAAGAAGTTCTGGGCTCGTTTTAAGAAAGAGAAATAAAATTGTATCAAAAAAGTGTCAAGAAGGTATTGTTACCACCTCTTGACACTTTTATATTTCTAATTAATCATACTTCAATATCTCATCCATATTATCATGAAGCTGCTGCAAATATATCTTCACTTCATCCTTCAATGCATCATCCCGCAACGCGAATTCTACATTTGCCTGCAAAAATCCAATTTTGCTTCCCACATCATAACGGTGTCCTTTGAAATCATACGCATACATTGCCTGCTCTTTTGCCAGACGCTTTAATGCATCGGTCAACTGAATCTCGCCGCCTTTTCCGGCGTCCTGTGTCTCCAGAAACGGGAAAATCTCCGGTGTAATAATATAACGGCCTAACACCGCAACATTAGAGGGCGCTTCTTCTATGGACGGCTTTTCTACCATATCCTGCACCTTATAAATCCGTTCATCCACCTGCTTTCCGGCAATGATTCCGTATTTATTCACTACTTCATGAGGCACGGTCTGTACTCCCAGAATGGACGTCTGGTATTCATGGAATACATCCAGCATCTGCCCTAAGCATGGCTGTTTTGAGATTACCACATCATCCCCAAGCAGTACGGCAAAGGGTTCGTCCCCGATAAAGTGCTGGGCTGCCAGAATGGCATGTCCCAATCCTCTTGGCTCTTTCTGACGAATATAATGGATATTTGCCATCTCAGAAATTTCCTTTACCATCTCTAACATGTCCTGTTTTCCGCTCTTTTCTAATTCCAATTCCAGCTCAATCGAACGGTCAAAATGGTCTTCAATCGAACGTTTGTTACGTCCTGTCACTATTATAATGTCCTGAATCCCCGCCTCTACTGCTTCTTCAATAATATATTGAATCGTAGGCTTGTCCACAATAGGCAGCATCTCCTTCGGCTGCGCTTTTGTTGCCGGCAAAAATCTGGTCCCCAATCCTGCTGCCGGAATAATTGCTTTTCTTACTTTCATAATCATCTTCTCCTTTGATGTATTCTACTCTAGGATAATGAAAAATCCTTTGCTTCCTTTGACTTAATATTCATGGTAATCGAACAATCTGCAAGATGCTCATAATTCACTTCCAGGTTATATTTTACATGTATGTCAATGTTCTCATCTGTTTCATTGATATCCACACTTTTTGCGTCAATGCCAATCAGAATACTTCCAAATGGTGTGTAATAATAAGATACGTTCTTCTTATTTTTCTCAAATATCATATGAACGTTGGAAACACCTTTTTTTGTAATATCCAGATAATCATCTGTAATCTTAATTACATTTCGGGTACTTCCCTCAAAACCTTCCATAACCTCGTCATACAGGACATAATGCTTTCCATTCTTCTTATAATAATCCCCAGTAGTGATTACTTCCACCGGTTCTGATTCTTCTTCTCCCTGGGCTGCGAACTGCAAACCGCTAATACTCAATAATACATCTTTTGTCATACTTTACTCCTCTATATGTATCAAACGCGCCTCTTCTATCTCACATGGCAAAATAGAATTGGCAAAATTCTTAAATTTCTCTGCTGCATCGCTGACATAGAACTGATACATGGGCGCTTCTGTGGATTCCAGCCCATCATTTGTCAACTGATGTTCTGCCAAGAGCCGTTTCAATCCCTGAGCAGTTTCATAGGCAGGATTTACCAGATTCACCTTTTCTCCCATGATATTTCGAATGGTAGAACGCAGCAATGGATAGTGGGTACATCCCAAAATCAACGTATCAATATCTGATTTCTGGAAAAATTCCAGATACCGCTTGGCTACCTCAATCGTAACCGGATCTTTCAGCCAGCCTTCCTCTACCAGAGGCACAAATAATGGACATGCCTTTCCCAATACGACTGCATTTGGATTATGCTGCTGTATGGTCTCGGTATATATCTGGCTTCCGATGGTTCCTTCTGTTCCAATCACGCCAATCTTCCCATTTACCGTAGTCTCTGCTGCTACCTTGGCTCCTGGTTTTACCACGCCTATAATCGGAATCTTCATTTCCGGACGAATGGTCTCTAAGGCAAAGGCACTTGCTGTATTGCAGGCCACTACAATCGCCTTTACTCCCTTGGATTCTAAAAAATGAATAATTTGTCTGGAATAACGGATAATCGTCTCTTTGGACTTACTTCCATAGGGCACCCTTGCCGTATCCCCAAAGTAAATAATACGTTCCTGCGGTAACTGCCGCATAATCTCCCTTGCAACGGTAAGTCCTCCTACTCCCGAATCAAACACTCCAATCGGGGCATATTTCTTATCTTCAAATGATTGTATCATGTGATTCTCTCCATATATTAAGTCATATAGATTTATATTACCTTTTTTAATGAGAAATTGCAACTGCTTTGGTAATATCTTTCCATAAATCTGCAAAAGCGAACTTTACTTCATAGTCTTTATTCTCCATAAGACTTTTATATTCTTCCGGTGTCAGGACCCGTTCCAATGATTTTTCAGCTTCTTCGTCCACTACCTCATAAGTGCTGTTAAAAAAACACAGATTCGGGTACATGACACACCACCAGTTATGTCCGCTGCCTTCCCCAATGGTTACCTCCAGGGCTTCATAGTTTCCGGCACGAAACGTATAAGGACCATATGTTTTTTCCGGAAAATCTATTCTGGCAAGCCTTGCAGATACAGTATATGTATATCCTTCTTCTGATATCACTTTTTCTGCCTCTTCTTCGATGGCAGAAAGATTTTCTGTCACAATCTGACGGCTCTCATTAATATCAGATACCCCTGAAAGCTTGGTCTGCATAAAGCTTCCAATGGCGTCACGCACCTCCAGCTTTAACTGCTGGTCCTCCTGGGAGTCACTGTTTGCAAGCACATGAAATCGTATGATTTTCCCTGCGATTTCTTCCGTCATTTTATGTTGTTGATATTGTTTACTTCCGATTGCAACGATAAGAGCTACTGCTGCTAATATAAAAATTTTTTTCACACTAATACCTTCCTTAACAGGTTTCGCGAAAACCTCTTTTTACCGGTTAAGGAAAGTATTACCTGTTTTTTTGCTCTTATTCAGTCTTTCGAAAATTTTGCCTAGTTGGTATTTAATATCTTGATTTCCGTATGAAATACCTGCTGTATATTTTTTGCATAAGTCTCGGGCATATCCTTGTATTCTTCATATAAATTCCTGTCATATCCACCCAAAGCAATATAACTGTTTGTCATATCCACACCCAATTCCTTTTGGAGCTTTCCGGCAGTCTCGGTAAGTTCAAATTCCAGCTGTTGCTCTATCTGTTGTTCTATTTTATACTGCTGTCTGACATCAATTCCCTGCGGCTGTAGGATTTTTGCCTTTCCTTGAATAGATACATTAACTACCGGTATTCCTTCTGCCTCTTCAATCTGCTTTTCTGCCCGTATATCCGTAAGCTCTATCACCGTCCCGTCTGAACTTTCATACTGGAAGCGTTCCAGCATATTCTGGCTTAAAAATACCTGCATTGCCTCTTCCACGGAGATATCGCCTACATATTGAAAATTAGAAATCACTCCATATTTTGTAATTGTGGGCCGCTCTCCCTGTTCCGTCAGCACCGGAACCAACAACAATTCATCCTGATTGTGCCATTGATTCATCAAGTCGCCAATCGTCGCAATCTTATTGGCTTTAAAATCCTTCTGGCTTTCTAACATTTCTTCTAAATATTTTCCTACTGACCCTTCCGTTTCTTCTGTCAGGGAAAGCATCTCTGCAGCTTTTCCTTCTGCGAAAAACAAGCTGGTGTTCCTTGCCACCTTTTGTTGTCCTTCCCAGTTTTCCAGAATCTTTCGCAACATATTCATATTCTGAAAATTTTCCTCACTGAGAATTACATTTTTCAAATGATTATAGTCCAAAATCCGGTTGGTGTTGTTTTCATAGGATTTTTCCACCTCAAATAAATTCTCTCCCTCCAAAGAAAACTCCACAGGAGTATCTGCTGTTTTACTCTTTTCTGAAATCTGCTTTAAATCAGGAAAGTCAAAGCTTACCACCAGCTGCCCTTCTGACTCATCTGTCTGCAAGTCAATTCCCATTGCCAGAGGAAAGCTCCGCTGCTCTAATTCGGTAGATTCACAGCCACACAAAAAGGTAAGACATAACACAGCTATCGTTACGAATGCGTATTTTTGCACTGTTCCTTTTCTCCTTTCCGTCTATTCCAATAATTCCGAACATGATAGATGAACGGTACTAATAAAAGAATTGCGAACATTCCCGGCAACACAATCCACTGCTGATAAACTTCAAATATACCTTCCATGAAACCGTTCTCCACAAAGCCATTCCCGGTGAGAAATACCAAAACGAGGACTACCAGCATACTATAGTTCGTTTTTGTTTCGCGGCATAATTCCTTCAAAATCAATGTTCCCTGAAATACGCCTGTATGAAGCAAGGCAAATAATGCAAAGAACCATACGGTTGTCATAATCACATCCTGCCTTGGGAAAAAACCGCCGGGCAGATTCACCACGCTCATTAGTGTAATGACCGGGTGCTTTAATATCTGTACCGTATTCTGCCCGAAGGTTCCAATCAGAATAAGATAAATCACCACATTTACCATGGTTACGGTCAGAATAGCTGTTTTCCCGCATCCTGCCAGCTTTTCCGTTTTCCTGCAAAATGGTTTTAAAAATAATAGCCCCGCCAACGGCAGCAGAAAGCTCCAAACAATAATACTATTTTCCATGTATAGCTTGCCATTGGTATCCAGCAGAGGCGTCCAATAATCTGTATTTACGGAAGCTACGGAAAATCCTAACATGACAATCAACGGAACTCCCAGAAACCAGAATAAAATCTCATAGACTCTGGCTCTTCCTTCTATTCCCCGAATGGTGCCATAAGCTGCCAACACTAGCACCAGAAGCTCCACCAGCCAGTAAGAGCCATCCGGCAGAAGCCATGACAATATGAGCCTGTCCAGCTGGTAAACTACATATCCTGCCAATGCAATGAAGTACACAAAATAAAATACCATAAAAATATCAGAAAGAATCTGCCCGGTATTTTCTTTCATATACTCATAATAGCTTCCCTGCATATATCTTAGATTTCCCTGTATCAATCCAAGCAGCAGGAATCCGCCGCACATACCAAGTATCAGGCTAATGATGCCGTCTGCTCCCGTCATGCCCGCCAGTTTTCCCGGCAGTATCAGAGTGCTGAGCCCAAACAAATCCAATATCATTAATCTGCTTATCTGGCGTAATGAAATTTTCCAATTATCTGCAAACATGTTTTCCCGCCTTACTTTATTTTTAATCTGGTTCTTGCCCCATCTCTGGTATAGACCGGTCTTTTCTTCAGAAACTTCAAGGGCAGACGTAAGAAGGTATCCCGTTCATCCTGATATCCGTTTAAATCCGCTCCTACGAAAGGTGCAAGGTACGGAATACCAAAGCTTTCCAGATGTGACAAGTGAATCAGTACTGCCGTAATTCCAAGTAAAAATCCGAAAAAGCCCAAGTAACCGCATACCAGAATAAATGCGAATTTTAAAATCCGAAATGCCGTTGCAAATTCTTCGTTGGGAACTGCAAAGGAACAAAGGGCGGTCAATGCCACCACAATTACCACAATGGGACTGACAATATTTGCATCCACTGCTGCCTGTCCGATAATCAGACCTCCTACAATTCCAATGGTATTGCCATTTGCTCCCGGAAGCCGCACTCCCGCTTCCCGCAGCAGTTCAAACGCCAGTTCCATTAAAAGAATCTCAACAACTGCCGGAAATGGAACTCCTTGTCTTGCTGCTGCCAGTGAGAGCAACAAATCCGTAGGCAGAATCTGTGTATGAAAATTCGTCATGGCAAGGTAAAGTCCCGGAAACGTCATGGCAAGAAAAGATGCTATATATCGCAGCACTCTGGTAAAGGAGGCGATTTCCCACCGGCTGTAATAATCATCACTGGTCTGAATAAAGGAATTATAAGTAGCCGGAAGTATTAATGCCACCGGAGAATTATCCGAAAGCAATACGATTCTTCCCTCTAAAATCGCCATGGCTGCACGGTCCGGTCTTTGGGTGGTTTGGAACTGTGGAAAAGGAGAATATTTTCTTTTCTCAGTCAGCTGCTCTATGATGCCGCTGTCGAGAGTTCCGTCAATCTCAAATTCCTGTAATCGTTTCTCGATTTCTTCTAACATTCCCGGATAAATCAAATCCTTCAGGTATACCAAATCTACATTGGTGTGAGTCCTGCGTCCGGCAAAGGTCTCTTTTACCTTCAAATGAGGACTGCGCAGACGTTTTCGTATCAATGCGGTATTCAGCTTAATGGACTCGGAAAATCCCTCGTTAGAGCCTCGTATTACCTTCTCTGATTCAACTTCATATACCCCTCTTCCCGGATATCCCTTATCGGGAATCTTTAATGCCTTATCATATCCATCCAGGAAAAAAATGGCGTCTCCTGTAAGCATTCCCTGCGCAGCGTCTTCAATGGTTTCAAAGGGTTGTGAATCTGAAATGTCCCAGGTATTTTTACTTACATAAGAGACAAGCTCCTCTTCCGGAAGCTCCCGAAGAGTAGTCAGAAACTTTCCGATTGCTGAATCTTTCCAGTCAGTACTGCTGACTGCCACCTCTATATAGGCAAGATAACATTCCTTTTTTTGCTGCTGTCCGACTTTGATACGCCTTTTTTTAATATCCTCGCAATCAGAAAACAGTTCTTCATAATTTTTGATATTCTCTTCTAGCTTTTTTGTAATCTTTTTCGCCATAACATTTTCACTTTGCTCCATTTTATTGAATTACCCGCCAAACAAAGAGTTCGCTTGCGGACTCTTTTGCGCGCGAGCGGTGCCGTTTACGGCTATTTTCATTTCCGCGAGCTGCGCATCCTTCGCGGAGTGTTTTTATATCATAGGAAAGTCGACACTTTTATACATTAATACAACAAGGTCTTTCCTATGATATAAAAAAAGAATTCCTATGATAGGAATTCCTTTTATCTCTTTTTCTTATTTTTCCCATTTTTTCCTTTTTCATTCAAAAGAATCTATGGGGTATTGTTCTCTTGTTCCCGAATAATATTCTTTACCCTCATTTCCTGATTTACCACATGATAACTCATGACTTTTATGACTCCATCACGGTCTTTTCTCTTAAGACAATCAAAAATCTCTTCATGCTCATGAATCAGCGTCGGATACATATCTTCGTTTTTTAAATATTCCACACGGTAACGATACATCTGTTCCCGCAGATTATTCAACATATTCACCAGCTTAGGATTATTGGTAGCCTGATATATAACATCATGAAATTCTACATCCGCCTGGGCAATTTTCTTCACATCATGTCCTCTGGTGCTGGCTTCAAAATTTCGAAGTGCCACATGAAGATTCTCTAAATCCGATTCCTGAAGGTTATCACATGCAAGTCCAACTGCCAGTTCATCTAATGCCTTGCGAATCTGAAGTACATCCTCCATATCCTTTTCTGTCATCTTAGCAACTTCAGCGCCCTTTCTTGGCACCGTTACTGCCAGACCTTCTAACTCCAGCATACGAATTGCTTCTCGAATCGGCGTTCTGCTCACGCCTAACTTAGAAGCCAGCTGCAACTCCATCAACCGCTCTCCCGGCTTTAATTCCCCCTTTAAAATTGCTTCCCGCAATGTATTAAACACCACATCGCGCAGAGGCAGATACGCGTTCATATTCAATTCTAACTTATCTGTCATAGCTTACCTCCTGTTATTGTAAATTTCCGTTAAATACACTTGCTTGGCAAGATTTCCTTCTCTCATTCGCCGATATGCATATTCTGCCTTCTCGCTATCCTCAAACAGTCCGAATACCGTAGGACCGCTTCCACTCATCATGGCATTCCATGCACCATCTTTTATCATCTGCTCTTTTATCTCGGCAATCACCGGATAATTTGGAATCGTAACGCTCTCCAGCACATTCCCCATATGTGCCGCAATATCCTTAAGGCTTCCTCTTTCTATATCCTGTACCAAAAGATTAATGTCAGGATGCAGCGTATATTCATCCAGTTTCAGATTTTCGTATACAAATTTGGTAGAGACACTGATAGGAGGCTTGGCAATCAGTACCTTACACGCCGGCATCGGTGAAAGCTCTGTCAGCTTCTCTCCAATTCCTTCTGCAAGCGCCGTTCCCCGCATAATGCAATAGGGAACATCTGCCCCAATCTTCACGCCGCGCTCCATCAGCTCCTGCGTAGTCAGTCCAAGCCGGAACATTCGGTTCATCCCATATAATACAGCCGCCGCATCGGAGCTTCCTCCTGCCATCCCTGCTGCAACGGGAATAAACTTCTGCAGATTTATCAAAACTCCCTGGGGCATTTGAAATTCGTCCATAAGCAGCTTTGCTGCCTTATATACCAGATTATTCTCATTTTCCGGCAGATAGAACAAATTTGTTTTTACCTGTATCTTTGGATTCTTTGTCTTTTGAATGGAAATCCGGTCAAAAAGACGAACCGTCTGCATAATCATTTTTACTTCATGATAGCCATCCTCTCTTTTGCCAATGACATCCAATCCCAGATTTATTTTTGCCAGTGCTTTGAGTCTCATTTCAAACATTGTTTTTCTCCTGTATTTTGTATACATACTACTTATAAGTTAAACATTTTTTATGAAAAAAGTCAATCATTTTATCATTTTCTCTCTTATTTTTGACACATTTTTACATATAATGCTATTAATTTTCCTATCCTCTCTGCCGATAATAAGGATAACAATAGAAATAAAGGGTAAGGATACCCGGTTTTTGTTCCAAGGAGGGTTACTATGAACGTAAATAATGTAAACAGTACAACTGCTTATACTGCTGTAGCAGCAGAAACCAAAACTTACACAAAATCAACTTCTACCGACTCTAAATCAACCACAACTGATACCGGAGTTGTTTATGAAAAAAGCAGCGACACATCTTCTAAGACCGTATATGCAAAGGAAGACGTAGTCGCACGTCTGAAAGCAGATGCAGATGCCAGAACTTCCCAGTTAAAGAGTCTGGTTGAAAAAATGATGTCTCAGCAGGGTGTAAAAATCGGCGAAGCTGATGACATGTGGAAATTCTTAGCAAGCGGTAATTACACCGTTACCCCAGAAGTAAAAGCCCAGGCTCAGGCAGATATTGCAGAAGACGGTTACTGGGGCGTAGAACAGACCTCTGACCGTATTATTGAATTTGCAAAGGCTCTGGTTGGTGACGACCCTGAAAAGGCTGAATCTATGCGCGCTGCTTTTGAAAAAGGATTTAAAGCAGCAACAAAGTCATGGGGTTCTGAGCTTCCGGATATTTCCCAGAAAACCTATGATGCCGTTATGAAGAAATTTGATGAATGGGCAGGCGTGAACAAAGTGTGCTCCGCACACTCTCGCGAATATACATTACCTATCAAGCGGAACACACTTTGCCGCGCCGAGCACAGTCGCTTGCGACATAATTCCACTTGTGTGAGTGCGCATCCTGCACGGAGTGCTTTTTGCTCTATAGGAATCACAATTTTACTCTTTAACGCAGCACGGTATTTCCTATAGAGTAAAAAAGAACTGTGGCATATTCTTTCCACAGTTCTTTCTTTTTATTTATGTGTTTTTTATTGATGTGTTTCCTTATAGTTCTATTTTTTCTTCTTAAACTTTACTCTAAAGGTATACCACAGTGCTCCGGTAATACATACAGAGGAATAAGCGCCACATACAATACCCACCATCAGCGGCAATGCAAATTCCTTAATAGAACTTACACCCAGAATATAAATGAGGGCAATCATGATAAAGGTCGTAAGTGAAGTATTGATACTTCTGGATAACGTCTGTGTAATACTTCTATTGGCAACCTCCATCAGGCTTTCATTACTCTGATCACGCAGATTCTTTAAATTCTCACGAATACGGTCAAAGATAACAATCGTCGCATTGACGGAATAACCCACAATCGTCAGCATACATGCAATGAAAGTATTTCCAACAGAAACCCTTGCCAGCGCATAGAATGCTAATACTACCAATACGTCATGTATCAATGCCATAACTGCACTTCCTGCAAAACGGATATCCTTGAATCGGAACCAGATATAGATAAGCATACAAACGGTAGCAATCGCTACTGCCCAAACTGCATCCGACTTCATTTCAGAGCTAATGGTAGAGCTGATATTTTCTGCTGTAATTGTTTCCTCATCTACACCAAATTTTTCTACCAGCGCCGCATTTAATGCTTCACGCTCCTCCAATTCAAGAGAACGGGTCTTAATTACAATCTGATTGGTTCCCTTAATCTTCTGTGTCTGAATATTCTTATCTCCAGTCAGTTCTTCGATTACCGGAACGATTTCCTCATCAATCTCTGCAATAGAATACTCTTTTGTAAACTCTGCGGTAGTAGAAGTACCACCCACAAAGTCAAGGCTATAGTTCAATATCTTATTTCCGTTAGCATTATGAACACCCATTCCAATAAATCCGGCTGCAATCACTGCGATGGAAAGCGTGAAGAAAACAGCTCTTTTTCCAAGGAAATTGATGGTCTTTCTCTCCGGCTTTTTGCCGTATAATTTTTCACCCTTCAGACCTAATGCATAAAAGCATTTCATCAGCCATCTTGTAACGATTAGTGCGGTAAACATGGATAATACGATACCAATTCCTAAGGTATATGCAAATCCTTTTACCGGACCGGAACCGCGAAGTCCCAGTACCACTGCAGCAATCAATGTTGTAACATTACCATCTACAACAGCGGACAATGCCTTATCATAACCGATTTTCATAGCAGTACTTACTGTTTTTCCTGTGGCAATCTCTTCCTGAATTCTGGCAAAGATAATAACATTCGCATCTACTGCCATACCAATGGAAAGAATAATACCTGCGATACCCGGCAAAGTAAGGGTAATGTCAAAAATCCACAACGCCCATATCATTAAAGCAGAATATAAAATCAATGCGATTCCAGATGCCAGTCCGGGAATCCGGTACATGATAATCATAAATAAAATAACCAGTCCAAGACCGATTACTGCCGCCAGCAAACTGCTTGTCAAAGCAGAATTTCCAAGCTGAGCGCCTACTACCTTGGAATTTAATTCTTCTAATTCCAGAGAAAGGGAACCGATACGAATGGTAGATGCCAGTTCGTCGGCTGCTTCATAGCTTTCCATTCCCGTAATCTGTGCAGTACCTTCGCTAAGAACACTTTGAACCGTAGGGCTGCTGATTACTTCCCCATCATATACGATAGGCATTTGCTTTCCAAGATTATCTGTAGTAGCCTGCGTAAACTTTTCTTTTCCTTCGTCTGTTAATGTTAAGTCTACAACATATTGTCTCTGACCTGAGGTACTGTCTGTAAAAGTCTGTGCCTGAGCATTCTTAATGTCGCTTCCTGTCAGCAATGTTTCTCCACTGGTATTTTGAAACTCCAGGGAACCCGGCTTTCCCATTTCCTCTAAAATAGTATTCGCATCAGAAACTCCCGGAATCTCAATATTAATACGGTCAGAGCCTTCCTGATATACACTTGCTTCTGTGCTGTACTTTTCCACACGTCTCTGCAGCTTATAAACGGTGTCCTTCATGTCTTCGCTGGATGGATTATCTTCCACCGCCTTGTAAGTGATGCTGACACCACCTGCCAAATCAAGTCCCAGCTTGATGTTACGGTTTTCTCCCACTCCAACAGTAGAGATAATCGTTCCTGCATACCAGGTCATTCCTGCCAGTATTGCCAGAATCAGAACCAAAATCCCTATAGCTTTGCTTTTCTTCATGATAGTTCTTCCTCTCTTGTTTTTTCTCTATGCTTCATCCCTTATGCTTCATCTGCCAGCGCAGCTTTTATCATAATGGCGCATTCAATACGTTTTCTTTCAAGCTCACATCCAATATCATAAGCATCTGTAATGCTTCCATGGAAATTATAGGAATTTGCAGCACAACCGCCGCTGCAGTAAAATCTTGCAAAACAGTTTCTGCATTTTTCCTTGGCATATACATTGCAGCATTTGAACTCACTTTGCAGCTTAGTATTCTTAATGCCTTCATAAACATTTCCCATAAGAAATTCTTCATTTCCCACGAACTGGTGGCAGGGATAAAAATCTCCCCATGGTGTCACAGCCAGATATTCTGTTCCGGAGCCACAGCCGGAAAGTCTCTTCGCCACACACGGACCACCTTCTAAATCTATCATAAAGTGGAAAAAGTTAAAATCTTTTCCTTCTTTATATCTTTTTATCATTTCCACTGCCAGCTTATCGTATTCCTCGAAAAGCTGTGGTAAATCTTCTTCCTTCAACGCATAGTCTTCCGTAGGCTGTGCTACTACCGGTTCTACGGAAATCTGCTTAAAGCCTAAATCAGCTAAATGCAGCACATCTTTCGAAAAGTCCAGATTGTTGTGGGTAAAGGTTCCTCTTACATAATATTTATCCTGATTTCTGCTCTCTGCAAATTTCTGGAATTTTGGCACAATCAAATCATAACTTCCCGCTCCCTTACGGAATGGACGCATATAGTCATGCACTTCTTTTCTTCCGTCAATACTTAAAACGACGTTTCCCATTTCCTTATTGGCAAATTCCATAATGTCATCATTTAACAATACACCATTGGTCGTTAAGGTAAAACGGAAGTTCTTATTGTGAAGCTTTTCCTGCTCTCTTCCATATGCTACTAACTGTTTAACCACATCGAAGTTCATCAGAGGTTCTCCTCCGAAGAAATCCACTTCCAGGTTGCGGCGGTTGCCGGAATTGGCAATTAAAAAGTCCAGTGCCGCCTTACCTACCTCAAAGGACATCAGTTCTCTTCTGCCGTGGTATTCTCCTTCTTCTGCAAAACAGTAGCGACAGGCAAGATTACAGTCATGAGCGATATGAAGACACAATGCCTTTACTACCGTTGGTCTGGTCTTGAACTGGTCAATATATCCTTCATACTCATCCTTTGTAAAAAGCTGGTCATCTTCTGCTAATTCCTTTACTTCTTCCCATGCTTCCTCGATGTCCGCTTCTTGATATCTGCTTTTCAGGCTATGTACAATCTCTTCCTTTGTACTTTCCGAAAACAGAGGGATAACATCATACATCACATCATCTACAATGTGTACTGCCCCACTGTTTACATCCAGTACAATATTATAGCCATTGTTCTTATACTGGTGAACCACTTTAGTTCCTCTCTTTCTTAAAACGCACAAATGACCGCTCGCTGCAAACGAACGGTCTTTTCTCTGCACTTTTATTCTTTTTCCATGTCCTTATTTATTCTCACAGCTCTGATTTCCTACTGTGCAGGAAGTCTTGCATGCAGACTGGCAGGATGTCTGACATTCGCCACATCCACCTTTTTTTACTGTGTTCTGTAATTTTCTTGTATTTAATGTTTTTACGTGTTTCATAAGAAATACTTCCTTTCTATATTTGTACCATATACGCAATACCACTGTGAAAGCTTTTGCAGGCTTTCTGCCTTATAGGGTACTGCTTAGTAAGTCTGCGAATATTATATCATAACTGATACGGATTGCAAAGCATTTTTTATATTTTCTCAGGCTTATTTTCTTAAGGTTCTACCGGAAATGCTACCACCGCCTTGAACTGGTCGCAGTCAATGGTCACGTCAAAAATCCCGCCCAACGCAGAGGTATAGGTGCTTACAATGGCAAGTCCCAACCCATTTCCATCAGTAGTTCTGGCTTCATCCCCTCTGGCAAACCGCTCGACAATCTGGTCTTTTGTAAAGTTCATTCGATAATTCGCCGTATTGGTTACTTCAAACTGTATCATATCTCTTCCGTTCTGCCGTATTCTGGCTGTTTTAAAGAAGATTCTGGTATGCTCTGCGGAATACTTCAGTGCATTTTCCATCAGATTCTGACATACCCGGTACATATAACTGCTGTCAGAAGTAAAGCTGGTTTCTTCCTCCGTCAGTTCTGTCACAACCTCACGACCTGCCTCTTTAAACTTATCCTCCATATCCGCCCGGACCTGCTCAATCAGACGGTTCATCTCTATCCCTTCCATGGTAAGCTTGATGTTGCCGCTGCTGGTCTTTGCCAAATCAAAAAGACTGTCAATCATTTCCTTTAGCTTTTGTGCTTTATTTCCCAGCACTTCCACATAATCGGAAACCACATCACTCAGCTCTTCTTTTTTTATCAGTTCGATATAGCCCACCATAGAGGTTAAAGGAGTTTTTAAATCATGAGACACATTGGAAATCAAATCCACCTTCATCCGCTCACTGCGAATCGTCGTCTCCATGGCTTCTTTTACATTTTTTTGTACAATGGCTTCCATGTCTGTCACATGATGATTCAATACCTGTTTCATATAGGAGATTACAGTAGCTTCTGCTACCACAAACTGTATCATGATGATTCCAATGGTTACATATCCCACACTGTAATTTCCATACCAGTAACTATGGATAATGGTACGAAAAGAAAATATCCCCACTACTGCTGCACCAATGGTGCACCATATAATTATTTTCTGCTGTTTTTTCCACTCCTCCTGCCATTTCTGATAGAAGTTCTCCACATAAGAGTCCCAGTTCTGATAACGCTTTTCCAGTTCCCTCCGGATTCCCTGAAACAGCGCTATTCCAAGCAGCAGATTTATAATACTTCCTAATACCCATGCACCCACACTTGGGAAATTAAAACGCTCCTGCCAAAGATACAGCAATCCCCATATTCCAGGTACCGCACACACCAGTGCGATTGCCATTCTTACTTTTCCATCCTTCCTCTTTTCCCATATTTTCTTAATATTTTTCCATTTTGTATCCAATGCCCCACACCACCTTTACATATTTTGGTTTTTTCGGATTAATCTCGAGTTTCTCCCGGATATGACGGATATGTACCATCACCGTATTTTCCACCGCATAACCTGCAATTTCTTTCCAGACTTTTTCATAAATCTGCTCTGCGGAAAATACTTGTCCGGGATGTTCCATCAACAG
Source organism: uncultured Eubacteriales bacterium (assembly GCA_949292785.1). Taxonomy (GTDB): domain Bacteria; phylum Bacillota; class Clostridia; order Lachnospirales; family Lachnospiraceae; genus Petralouisia. The sequence goes on along the minus strand of CASFBK010000006.1, from coordinate 184,895 downwards.
TTCCAATATCCGGTATTCCGTAGCAGTCAGCTTCACCTCCGCTCCGTCTACCTCCGCCGTCTTGCTCTGCCTGTCCAGCACAATCCCGCCATTAATGAGACGGTCTTCCTCCTGCTTTGGTGCACTGCCGCCCCAGGTATGATAACGCCGCAGCTGTGCCGCTACTCTCGCTGTCAGCTCTGCCGGATTATAAGGCTTTTCGATATAATCATCCGCGCCCATCACAAGTCCTGACACCTTATCACTCTCTTCTGTCTTTGCAGACAGGATAATCACCGGAATCTTGTTATTTTCCCGAATTTTCATCAGGGCAGACAGACCATTCAGCCTTGGCATCATAACATCTAACAGGATTAAATCTACCGTTTCCTGCTGTAATACATCCAATGCCTCTAGCCCGTCATATGCCTTTAAAATGCGGTAGCCTTCATACTCTAACAGCTTTCCTAAGGAAAATACGATTTCCTTATTATCATCCACTACCAGAATTGTCTGTTGTTCCATCTCTCATTAACTCCTTACTTCCTTTGTTTACATCTGTAATTATAATAGGCATTCCGGAATTAAAACTCAATGAAAATCTTAAAAAAATCTTAACTGTCAACATAATTTTCTTTTTTGGGGACATCCTTATATTGATACCTAATAGATAGAAAGGAAAAACTTCATATGAAAAATAGTAAAAATGTATATGACGATGGAAATATTCCTGAAGTTGATTTACCAAAAGATGCCGGAATTACTCATGCACAGAACAAAGAATCCGACAGTCATTACTGTACGAACCGTGTTGTAGAACCGGTAGAACCGCTGCCGGAAAGCAGCCGTCCAAGAAAGGATGGACCGGGAGGGGATTAATCTCCCCTCTCAGCTTGCCATACCACCAATCATGCCGGAGCCGATGCATAAGACCAGGGTTGTAAAAAAGCGGCTAAGCTCCATCCCAATTCCGTGCTGAAATGCAACAGAGCCTGCAATCAAAATCAAAAAATAACATCCGCCCATAAGCATTCCCCACAAAAACTTTCTGGTCTTCATGATTTTTCCTGCCAGAAATCCGCCCAAAAATCCGGATACTACATAGATTACCACAATGCCTGCCGATACCACTCCCTCACTTAACTGCATCTTATAGAGCATCCCTGCTAAAATTACCAGAAGAATTCCCGTAATAATATACATAAACAGCAAAATCTTTAGTATGGATAATACCCATGTCTGTTTGATATTTCCTTTTTCCATTTCTCTTCCTCATCCTCTAAATCATTCTATTTCATCATATTCTTTTTATGTTTCTCCTATTCCCATCTGATAAAATTTTTGTACAATTTCTGAAATTTTTCTGAAATCCTTGCAAATACCTCTCTTTTCCGTTATATTTATGTATTGAAAGGAGAGATGTACTTGGACACAAGTGACGTCATACAATTAATAGTTATTGTTGTTTTATTAATGTTATCCGCATTCTTTTCTTCTGCGGAAACTGCACTTACCACCTCGAACAAGATTCGTATGCGCGCCCTTGCCGATGAAGGCAATAAAAAGGCAAAACGCGTACTGGAGGTTACAGAGAATTCAGGAAAAATGCTTTCCGCTATTCTTATCGGAAATAATATTGTAAATCTTTCTGCATCTTCTCTGGCAACGACTCTGGCAACAAAGACATTCGGAAGTGCAGGCGCTGGTATTGCAACGGGTATTTTAACCCTGCTTGTTCTAATTTTCGGTGAAATTTCTCCGAAAACCCTTGCCACCATTCACGCTGACAAGATTTCCCTTGTTTATGCCGGTATCATCAGCACTCTTATGAAGATACTGACTCCGGTGATTTTTATTGTGAACAAACTGGCTCTTGGTCTTTTAAGACTGCTTCGTGTAGATGCCAATGGTGCGCAGAATACCATGACAGAGGACGAGCTTCGTACTATTGTGGATGTAAGCCATGAGGAAGGTGTTATTGAAACAGAAGAGCGTGAAATGATTAACAATGTATTCGACTTTGGTGATGCGCAGGCAAAGGAGGTTATGGTTCCCCGGATTGATATGACCTTTGCAGATATCAACAGTACATATCAGGAGCTGATTGATATTTTTCGGGAGGACAAGTTCACACGGCTTCCGGTTTACGAAGACTCTACGGACAATGTGATTGGTATTATCAACATGAAGGATTTACTGCTCTATGAAGATAAGGAAAGCTTTTCCATTCGGGATATTTTAAGAAAACCTTACTACACCTATGAGCACAAGAATACTTCGGAACTTCTGATTGAAATGAAGAAATCTTCCATCAATATTGCTATTGTTCTGGACGAATACGGTGCTACGGCAGGTCTGATTACCTTAGAAGACCTGTTAGAGGAAATCGTTGGAGAAATCCGTGACGAATACGATATGGACGAGGAAGACCCGATTCAGCAAATTAATGATTATGAATATATGGTACAGGGCTCCATGAATCTGGAAGACTTATGCTCTACCCTGGAATTGGGATGGGAATCTGAAGATTATGATTCCATTGGCGGATATATGATTGGTCTTTTAGACCATCTGCCTACCGTAGGCGAATGTGCCACTACCCCGGAGGGTGTATTTCTTCGAGTAGAGGATATGGAGAAAAACCGTATCAATAAGATATTTATGCGTCTTCCGGAAAATATACAGGAAGACGGCGAAGAATAATTTACCGTGTATCAAAATACACCGTATACAAAACGAAACACAAAAACAGCCCATTAGACCTAACATCTAATGGGCTGTTCTTCTTTCAAATCCTTATATTTGAACCTTCACCGGGTTGTCCAGCCTCATACTGTCCCTTGTCACTACACAATCGTAAGCTAAGATACTCACTCCATGCTTCTTTGCCTCCCTTAAGGCATCACCGAATGCCTGATGGGTTCTGTCGTTTGGTTCAAACTGCCGGATTTCCTTCATCTGGATAACAAAAAGGATATAAGCCTCATAGCCTTCCGCCACTGCCTGCTGCAGCTCCTGAATATGCTTAATCCCCCGCTCTGTTGGCGCATCGGGAAATCTTGCTATCCCCTCTTCCTCTAAGGTAACCCCCTTTACTTCTATAAATATTTTCCGTCCTTCTTCTGTTTCCAGATAAAAGTCAATTCTGGAATTGCCGTATTTACATTCCGGCTTTATAAAAGTTACATGCTTAAAATACGCTTCCTCTTCCAGCCATTCCTTTACCGCCTTATTAGGCGCCTGAGAATCCATGTTAATCAGAAGCTCTCCCTTTTTGACGCCTATCAGGTCGTAGGCAGTCTTCCGCTGGGGATTTCCGCTCTTTTCCAGATATATCTCTGCGTCCGGTAGAAGCAGTTCCCTGCATCTTCCGGTATTTTTCACATGGCACTTTTCTATTTTCCCATCAATCTCTACCATGGCAATAAAACGGTTTGGGCGGCTTTTAAATTGTCCGGTTACTATATTTTCATATCTCATAATGCTTCTAATCCCAAATTTTGATTCTAATTTCTTATCCCGACTTCTTGTTTTAAGCTAAGAGATGACCGTCTTTTATGACAGCTTTCAACTCTAATTCCTGATTCAATAATACCACATTTGCTTTCTTTCCGGTAGTAATCGAACCATACTCCTGATACACGCCCAGACTTTTAGCTGGATTCATAGTTGCGCATGCAACAGCAGTCTCTAAAGGAATTCCCATCTGTTTTACTACTACTCTCACACAGTCCATCAGATTGGTGGCAGAACCTGCAAGCGCTCCGTTTGACGCCAGTGTGGCACGATTTCCTGTTACATTTACATTCAGACCGCCCAGAGTATACTGTCCATCCGGCATACCGGTTGCACGCATGCTGTCACTAATCAAAATGATTCGCTCTTCTCCCATCATCTTAAATGTGGCACGTACCACCGAAGGATGGATATGAACCCCATCACAAATCAGCTCTGACATCACATGTTCGCTGTCTGATACCGCCCCTATCACTCCGGGTGCACGATGGGTAAACGCCGGCATGGCATTATACAAATGCACGGCATGGTTCGCACCTGCATCAAATGCCGCCTTTGCCGTATCGTAATCCGCATTGGTATGGGCAAGGGACACGTTCACCTTGTCCTTTACTTCTTCGATAAACTTCAGGGAATCCCCGCTCTTTTCCGGTGCAATTCCAACGAACTTTACAAGTCCTTCCGATGCCTCTAAAAATCTCTGGCAGATAGAAACATCACAGGACGCAATATAGCGTTCATCCTGTGCCCCTTTCTTTTCTTGACTGATAAAGGGACCCTCCATATTAATTCCTATGAGGTCTGCGCCCTTTGACGCTTCCTTTTTATATTCTGCTGCCACTGACAGTATCCGTTCTAATTCCGCCACCGGCAGGGTCATGGTCGCAGGAGCAATCGCTGTTACTCCGATAGATGCCTCATACTTTGCAATTTCCGCGATTGCCTCCTTGGTCCCATCACAGAAATCATATCCCATACATCCATGAAAATGGAGGTCAATCAGTCCCGGAATGGCATAGCAGCCTTCTCCATCTAATACTTCTCCATCTTCGCTGCTTTCTGCAAAAACGCCATCCCTGATAACGATTTCTTTGTCTTCAAACGTTTTATTTTCTGTAAATACTTTCACATTTTTTATAATCATCTTTTCACCTCAAATCCTTTCTTATTCTAATACTCTTCTTGGCTGCGCTTTTCCTTCCTCTAACGCCCGTAATGTATTATCATGTAAAATCTCTTTCACGTATTTGTCCTTTTCAATATAGTAAGAATATATAATATCCAGCATCACAAGAATCGGAAACTGCGGGGATATGACATTCCCATGGTTTAAATACTTCATAGACGGAAGCAACACCACTTCATCACAAAATTCATCAAAGATATCCTTATTTTTCGCTGTCAAAAGTACGGTCTTTGCGCCTCTTCGATGCGCTTCCTTCAACAGATACAATACCTCTTCCTTTGCACCGCTGATACTGATTCCAAAAACCATGCTTCGCTCGTTCTGAAATACTGCCTGCATCCGCATAAGGTCTGTATCTATAATAGAATCAATATCCACGCCAATCCGCATAAAGCGGATTTCCATCTCGCTCGCCGCAAGACCAGAGCTTCCTTTTCCGCATACCAGCACACGTTCTGCCTGATTCAAATATCGGGCAATTCTGACAATCTGCGCCTCGTCCACCAGACTATAGGTCTTATTCAAAAGCTCCTGGTACGCATTTAACACGCTTCTGGTATTTCCGGTAATGGACTCCTGCTTCTCCACAAAATTCTCTTCGTACTGATAAATGAATTCCCGATAGCCCCTGTAGCCGCATTTCTTTGCAAAACGTGACAGAGACGCTTCCGACACATATAAGCTTTCTGATATGGTTTTTGCAGAAAAATCCATCTTTTTCCGATTTTGTATAAAAAAATCTGCAATGTTTTTTTCCACATTCGTAAAATTATCGTAATTCGACTCTATAATCGGAACTACCGACTTCACATAATATTCCATTCTACAGCCATCCTTTACTTATCCTATCCCCTAGCTTCCCTGACGCTGACAGAAATGATAAAATGCCCCCAACATCCCCGCGTCATTTCCGAACTGCGCAAATGCAATTCTGGTGTGTTTTGCAATACCGGAAACAAGGTATTTTTCCACTGCATGTTCAATCTTAGCTTTTAAAAATTCCTTCTGTGCCATGATGCCGCCCCCAAGCACAACCACTTCCGGATTTACCACATAACAAATATTGGCAATCCCCTGCCCTAACACGTCCACCATCTCATCAATGGCACGGTTGCAAAGTGCATCCCCCCGCTTTGCTTCTTCAAAAATATGGTATCCACTCCAAAGCTCCTCCGGTTCCTGTTTCCACTGGGCAACCTTTTTTGTCAAAATACTGGCAGCTCCGAGCGTCTGGAAATCACTTTCTGCCATATGCATGTAGCCTACTTCACATGCACTGCCGGAATATCCATGAAACACCTCACCATTGATTATGATACTTCCGCCGATTCCGGTTCCTATGGTAAGCATCACTGCCACTCTGCTTCCTTTAGAAGCGCCTGCAGCATATTCCGCAAGTCCGGCACAGTTCACATCATTTTCCACTTCACAGGGCACCTGAAAACGCGCTTCCATGGTCTCTTTGAACTTCGTTCCCGCATAATCAGGTATCAAAGGAGCGGAATAGAAGATTTCTCCCTTTTCGATATCCACCATTCCCGCCGTGGATATACAGATACCTTCAATTTCTTCCGTTCTGCGAAAATTCTCTACTATCCCCAATGTCTTTTCTAAAATAGCAGGCCCGCCCTTACCGGCTTCTGTCTTCTGTTCATATCTGCAAAGAATTTTCCCCTCGTCGGCTATCAAACCATACTTCATAGCCGTTCCTCCAATATCTATGCATACATATTTTTTCATAGTAACTCCTTATGCTCTTTACGATTATTATAGTATAATCAGGAGTTTTCCGCAATCTTTTGGAAAACTCCTGAACCTTTATACACGTACTTTGAAAATTGCTTTTTTAATGGTCTGCGGTTCGTTCACTGCAACTGCGGTTCGATGTCCATCACTGGGATAGCAGATTAAGAAGTCGTTGTCTCTTAAAATGACAGAGCTGTTCTTCTCTCCCTCCATGGGAAGAAAATCTTCCTCCGCTACAAACTCCTTTAGCTTCATATTCTGAATAAAGTTTACATCAATCTGCTCTGTTCCGTGAAGCATAACATGCACGTCAAGATAATTCTTATGCGCCTCCCAAAAACGCTCCTCAGGCGTCGTGGTAGTATACTCCACGATATTTACGAACAGACGCTCTCCGTCAATTTCATGGCTTCCTTTCTCATAAGAAGCCAAATCATGACTTTTCGCATATGCAAAGCATTCCCTTACCTTCTCTTCTAAAAACGAGAACTCCCCAAGATTGTTCAAATTTCCGAAAATCATAGTAATTCCCCCTTTTCCTAGTTTTTGTAGATGGTGGTATTTGATGCCGGTACAGAAGTATCTCCCTTTATTTTTCTCCAGATAAGACTTGCAGGAATTCCTACTACTAAGGATACTGCAATAGAAATAATGGAGTAAGACCAGATGGAAACATCCTCAGCCGGTACAAAGTATTTGATGCAGATCATTACTACCGATGCTGCAATAAATGCCAGAGTTGCACCGAAGGTATTGGCTTTTTTGGTAAATGCACCAAGAATAAAGGTTCCTACCAAAATACCAAGCACCAGTCCCATAAATCCGTTGAACCATTCGTATGCAGATTTTACTCCGCCGTTTGCCAGTACCATAGCTACTACAATGGAAAAGATTCCTACGATCAGAGATACATACTGTCCAATCTTGGTCTGCTTTTCAAAGCTTAATTCCTTCTTAGAAAGGCGCGCCTGAATATCCAGTGTCCAGCTGGATGCCACAGAGTTCAGTCCGGTAGAAAGCGTAGACTGTGCTGCTGCATAGATTGCCGCCAGAAGAAGTCCTGTAATACCAACCGGAAGCTCAAATGCAATGTAGGATGCAAAAATCTGATCCTGTGCTGCTGCCGGCGGAAGTGCATTCTGCTGATAGAATACATATAAGCCTGTACCGATTAAGTAAAATACGGTTGCAATAAAAATAGATAGACCACCATTTGCCAGCATCATTTTATTTAATTTCTTTCGGTCCGTCGTGGTAGTAAAACGCTGTACAATGTCCTGACTGGACACATAGGAACCCATGGTATTGAATCCGGCGCCTACAATCATAATAAAGACGCTGTCTCTTAAGATATTCGGATTGAAAACCGGCTGGTCCACTGCAAGGAACTTATGCTCTGTGGTGAATGCCTGGAAGATTGCACCGATTCCACCATCGAGGTGTGCAAGCAGAAATACCAATGCAAAGGTAACACCTAAAAGTAACACGGAGCCTTGAATAAAATCTGTCCAAAGCACGGATTTTAGTCCACCGGTATAGGAATAGATAATTGCGATTACCCCCATAATAATAATCAATACATTTACACTGATACCGGTCAGACTTGCAAGCACCATACAAGGCAGATACATAATAATGGACATCCGCCCAATCTGATAAATAATGAACATAATGGCGCCCAATACACGAAGCCCTTTACTTCCAAATCTAAGCTCCAGATAGTGATATGCGGTATCAATATCTAACTTACTGTAGATTGGTAAAAAGAACTTAATGGTAATAGGAATTGCCAACAACATTCCAAGCTGTGCAAACCACATAATCCAGGTTCCTGCATAAGAGTTTCCTGCCAGAGAAAGGAAGGAAATCGGACTTAGCAGTGTGGCAAAAATAGATACGGAAGTAACCCACCAGGGGATGCTTCCATCTCCCTTGAAATATTCTTTCCCCTTCATTTCTTTTTTTGCAAAATGAAGTCCGGCAAATAATACTGCTGCCAGATATACAATTAAAATAATTAAATCCACTATAGTAAAACCTTGCATATTTTCTCCTCCTACCCCTCTTGCTATGCCAGATATTTTTCTCTGGCATCACGAATCATTCCGGCAGCTTCCTCCACAATCTCTTTGTCACTGTCAATCAGAGCGGCTAACGGTTTTCTTACTCCGCCAAGCTCCAGACCTTCATTTTTCTTAAGAATTGCTTTAATCACACCGTACATATTGCCATGTGCAGAACACATCTTATAGATAATCGCATCCACGTCATACTGTATCTCTCTTGCAGCTGCAATCCCGCCTGCCTTGATGTGTTCATCCATTTTCAGAAACAGCTCCGGCATTACCCCATATGTTCCGCCAATCGCTCCTTCTGCCCCAATCACACGTCCGCTAATGAACTGTTCGTCCGGACCATTAAAGATAATATAATCTTCCCCTGCTTCCTGCTTGAACATCTGAATGTCCTGAACCGGCATAGAGGAATTCTTAACACCGATAACTCTTGGATTCTTTCTCATTTCTGCGAAAAGACTCTGTGTCAAGGCAACTCCTGCAAGCTGTGGAATATTGTAAATGACAAAATCTGTATCCGGCGCCGCAGAGCTGATGTCATTCCAATACTGTGCGATTGCATGTTCCGGCAGACGGAAGTAAATCGGTGGAATTGCCGCAATGGCATCTACGCCAAGCTCCTGTGCATGTCGTGCAAGCTCCATGCTGTCTTGTGTGTTATTACATGCAACGTGTGCAATTACGGTAAGTTTTCCTTCTGCCGCTTTCATTACATTTTCCAGAACAATCTTTTTATCTTCTACGCTCTGATAAATACATTCTCCGGAAGACCCGTTCACATAAACCCCTTTCACTCCTTTTTCCACAAAATATTTTGTCAAAGCCTGCACGCCCTCCGGGCTGATGTTTCCTTCTCCATCATAGCATGCATAAAATGCAGGAATGACTCCTTTGTACTTGTCCAAATTTCTCATGATACACTTCTCCTTTTCATAATTTATTTATTGTTTTTTATTTCCGTTCCAATGCCTCTGCGAATGATTTGGTAATCAGTTGTGGTCTTGTAATAATTGAACCTACGACTACCGTGAACGCCCCCAGTTCAATCACCCGCTTTGCCTTTTCGGGCGTGTTAATGTTACCCTCCGCAATCACCCGATGTTTTACCTTTGCAAGAATCTCTCGTAAGATTTCAAAGTCATTCGCTTCAATCTTATCTCCCTTGCTCTGCTCGGTGTACCCGACCATAGTCGTTCCGATAAAATCAAATCCCAGCTCGTCTGCATGAACCGCTTCTTCTACGGTAGAGCAGTCTGCCATAAAAAGCTGGTTCGGATATTTTTCCTTTACTTCATGGAAAAATTCATCCAGTGATATCTGTCCAGGTCGTTTTGAAATAGTCGCATCCATTGCAATAATTTCCGGTTGTACTTCCATCAGCTCATCTATCTCTTTCATGGTCGGCGTGATGTATACGTCGCTGTCTTCATAGTCTCTTTTCACGATTCCGATAATGGGAAGGTCCACCTGTGACTGAATCTCCTTGATATCTTCTTTTGTATTGGCACGAATCCCAAATGCTCCGCCTTCCTTTGCCGCCAGAGCCATTCTCCCCATAATGAAAGAGGAATGCAGCGGCTCATGTGGTAATGCCTGACAGGATACAATCAAATTTCCTTTTAGACATTCTATTTTTTCATTCATGTTTTCTTGCCTCCTTTATGCCACCAAGTATATCATCTTAGAATTTATTTTCAATAGTTTACTATTCACCAGAAAGTTCTTTCACTTTTTTTGAAACTCATTCTATTTTAAGCATCATTTTACCCCTTCTTTTTAGCACTTTTCCACAACTGCCGGTTGCTTCTTTCCGTCTTTGAAAGTAATATCAATCCTTTGTAAATTTATTGAAATACTCTTTGAACTTGATATACTTTAAGACGAAAAGAGCAATAATAGAATGGAAACGCAAGAAAGAAAGGAACTGTGATTATGATTATCTACAAAGCAAAAAATTATTCAGATATGAGCCGCAAGGCAGCAAATATTATTTCCGCACAGATTATTATGAAACCCAACTGTGTCCTTGGTCTGGCAACAGGCTCTTCCCCAATGGGAACCTATCAGCAGTTAATTGACTGGTATAAAAAAGACGATTTGGACTTTGCGAAGGTGACTACCATAAATCTGGATGAATACAAAGGACTGGCGCCTAATAATACTCAAAGCTACCGTTACTTTATGGACACCAATCTATTCAATCGCATTAATATTGATAAAAATCGGACCTTTGTACCCGATGGATTGGAATCGGATTCCGAAAAGGCCTGCAATGATTACGACCGGATTATTTCCTGCTCCGGCGGTATTGATCTGCAGCTTCTTGGACTTGGACACAACGGACATATTGGATTCAATGAGCCTGGCACTGCCTTTGAAAAAGGAACACACTGCGTAGACCTGACAGAGACTACTATTACGGCAAACAAACGCTTCTTCTCTTCGGAAAAGGAAGTACCACGCCAGGCTTATACCATGGGAATTAAAAGTATTATGCAGGCAAGAAAAATCCTTGTCATTGTAAGTGGAGAAGACAAGGCACCTATTTTAAAGGAAGTCCTGCAAGGACCGATTACTCCTAGTGTACCGGCTTCTATTCTTCAGCTTCACAATGATGTCACCATTGTTGCGGATGAAGCAGCGCTGAGTCTGGTATAAAAAGTATAAAATAAGAGGATACCCAATAACAGGTATCCTCTTTCTTTTTCTTAGATATCTTATATAAAATTAAAACCGGAAAGTATCTGCTCCTATCTTCACACTCTCTCGTTCCTCCGGAGCTGCTTCTAATAATTCAAACTTACGAAAACCGAATATTCCGGCAAAAATGGACTTCGGAAACATCATAATCTGTGTATTATACTTCGTTACGGTGTCGTTGTAGAACTGACGTGCCTTTACGATTTTCTCCTCCGTATCGGACAATTCTTCCTGTAATTTAATGAAGTTCGTATTTGCCTTTAACTCCGGATAATTCTCACTATGTACCAAAATCCGGTTCAATTCTTTTCCCAGTGCATTGCTTGCCTGGTAAGATTCGTTGGCACCGGAAGCATTGAGCACCTTGCTTCTTAACTCAGTTACTTTTTCTAAGGTTCCCTTTTCGTAATTTGCATATCCCTTAGTGGTCTCAATCAGATTTGGAATCAAATCCGCTCTTCTCTTCAACTGAACCTCAATCTGCGCTCCCTGATTCTCCACTCTGTTCTTCAATACTACCAGTCCGTTATAAATCTTAATTACGATTGCTAACAGTATTACAACCACCACAACAACTGCTATAATAATTCCTATTTCCATCTTTCGTTTCTCCTTTTCATGATATCATCTACAATTTGCTGATTTTCCTCTAATACTACTGCATAAATCAGGTAATCATCCCACAGGACAACCTGCTCCTTGTCTGCTTCTTTTAAGTTAGAAAAATCGTGAATAAAATTCTTCATACCGTAAATACATTCTGCCATTTCATTTCCTGCGTCTGTCCGCACCAGAAGCTTTGCCTTCGCTGCAGTAGCGATTGCTCCCACAAGCATCAATACCGGTGAAATAAGAGCCATCAGAAAAAGTACCACACCCAGAACCATCTCTGCTAACACCGGATAATATTCCAGACACTGCTTAAAATTCTCTAGCTGCTCCTCAAAGGTCATCTGTGTTTCATCTACTTGCAACAGATGTTCCATCTGCCCCATTTTATCGTTCACATGAAAAACTATGACTATCGCCAAAATCAGTGTGATAATTGACATCAGACAGCCTCCACCGCATCCAAGACCGTTTTTTTTCTGCTTTGACTTTTTGTACTGGGGAGAAAAACGATTCCACAAATATCCCTCTTCTACAGCTTCCTGCTCCACAAGCTGTTTCCATTTTCTATCGTTTTCCATGGAAAATGTACGATTTACCAATCCTTCAATCAGGTATTTATCGCTTTGCCGCAGATTGGCATTCCGATAATCTCCTGCTTCGTAATGATTGCCATCTACCTTCAAAATACCCATTTCCTGATATTTTAAGATAGAAGCCGCTACATCTTTCCTCTGCTCGATTCCCAAGTCTGATATGATACTAATCATTGCCGGCGACAATCCTGACAGCTTATCCCGATAATAATCAAAATCTTCTATCGGAATAAAGCTGTTGTTTCGCATGACTTGTTTTTTCATTTTGCCAAAAACCACTTTTAGGATTGCAAACGGAATCAACGAATAAAAGATAGTAATCACACCAAAGCAGCAGATTAGGCCTACAATTACAGCAAAAGAGCTATCTGCCTTTAATACCTGCATAATTTCTTCTCTGTCAATCCAGACATTATAAAGAAAAATTCCAATCGGAACCAGCCATACTGCACGCTCCAGTAAGCATAACCGATTCAGGCTTTCGTTTCGAAAGACTTTCTTCTTACGCATAACTCTTCCCCTTTTCTTTTGTTGTTTACATCATTACAAAGTTATCATATTTTCCATTTTATGTAAAGATAAAAAACTTATTATGCAAAAAAGGATACCAATCCGTAAGCTTTTCTGCTTATGAATGGTATCCTCTTTCACTCATATTTTTTAGAAATTAGTTCAGTTTCCAAATATCCTTATTATATTCTGCAATGGTTCTGTCAGAAGAGAAGAATCCTGCTTTTGCTGTATTTACGAGCATCTTCTTTGCCCATGTCTTGCGGTCTTCATAATCTTTGTAGATTTCTTCTTTCTTTGCTGCATAGGACTTGTAGTCTAACAGAGTCATGAACCAGTCTTTATTTAATAATTCATTGTAAAGTCTTTCCAGATTTTCTTTCTGTCCAACCTTTAATAAGGTGTCACTTACAATAAAGTCAACTGCTTCTTTGATATCCGGGTCTTCTTCATAGAACTTCTTAGATACATAATCTGCTTTTTCATAATGCTCAATTACGGTATCGGAAGATTCACCGAAGATATAAATGTTGTCTTCGCCTACTAAATCTGCGATTTCTACATTTGCTCCGTCCATGGTTCCTAAGGTAAGTGCTCCGTTTAACATGAATTTCATGTTACCTGTTCCAGATGCTTCCTTGGAAGCTAAGGAAATCTGCTCGGAAATATCACATGCCGGGATTAACTTCTCAGCCTTTGTTACATTGTAGTTTTCTACCATAACAACTTTCAGGTATGGGCTTACTTCCGGGTCATTATTGATAACTTCCTGTAAGCATAAAATCAAATGAATGATATCTTTTGCAATCACGTATGCAGGAGCTGCCTTTGCACCAAAGATAACAGTGATTGGTGTGCTTGGCTTCTTGCCTTTCTTGATTTCTAAATATTTATGAATTACATATAATGCATTCATCTGCTGACGTTTGTACTCATGGAGACGCTTAATCTGAATATCAAAGATAGAATTCTCATCAATTTCTATTCCCTGTGTTGCTTTCAGATAAGCTGCAAGGTTCTTTTTATTTTCTGTCTTGATTTCCAGCAATTTATTTAATACTGCTTCGTCATCCTTGTATGCCAGTAATTTTTCAAGATCATCCGCATTCTTGTGCCAGCTTGTTCCGATGGTCTCATCTAAGTAACGGCTTAAGCCTTTGTTACAGTGCATTAACCAACGACGGAAGGTAATACCGTTTGTCTTGTTGTTGAACTTCTCCGGATAGATTTTGTAGAAGTTGTTTAATTCGTTCTTCTTTAAAATCTCGGTATGCAGATATGCAACACCGTTTACGCTGTATCCATAGTGGATGTCCATATGTGCCATATGAACACGGTTCTCATCATCAATAATCGCTACGGACTTGTCAGTATATTTCTCTTTTACTCTGGTATCCAGTTCACGGATAATTGGCATTAACTGTGGAACTGCCTTGTTCAGGTAATCCATTGGCCATTTTTCCAGTGCTTCTGCAAGGATTGTATGGTTGGTGTATGCACAGGTCTTAGAAACGATTTCAATCGCCTCATCCATACGAATTCCTCTTTCCATTAACAGACGAATCAACTCCGGAATTACCATACTTGGATGCGTATCGTTAATCTGAATGGTTGCATAATCTGCTAAATCATGTAAGTTACATCCCTTTGCTTCTGCTTCTGCCAGAATGAGACGTGCTCCGTTGCTTACCATGAAGTACTGCTGATATACACGAAGAAGTCTTCCTGCATCATCAGAATCATCCGGATATAAGAACAGTGTCAGGTTCTTCATGATGTCGCCTTTGTTAAAGTCAATTCCATCTCCTACCAGGCTTTCATCAACGGTTTCAATATCAAATAAATGTAATTTGTTGGTTCTGTTTTCAAATCCTGTTACATCTAAGTCATACATTCTGGACTGTACGGTAAAGCCGCCGAACTGTACCGGATAAGTTACATCTGTCTTAGTAAGCCAGCTTTCTTTTTCAATCCAAGGATTCTTGTTTTCCTTCTGTAAACGATTTTCAAATGTCTGTAAGAATAATCCGAAATGGTAATTTAATCCGATACCATCTCCGTTTAATCCGATAGATGCCATAGAGTCTAAGAAACATGCTGCCAGACGTCCTAATCCACCATTTCCTAAGGATGGTTCCGGCTCAACCTGTTCGATTAAATTGATGTCTTTTCCGTTCTCTGCAAAAAGCTCTGCCACTTCATCATAAATCCCCAAGTTGATTAAGTTGTTGGATAATAATTTACCGATTAAGAACTCTGCGGAAATGTAATAAATTTTCTTCTTTCCTTCATTACTTTCTTTTTCCTTCGCAAGCTCTTTTACTACAGCAAGTAATCCGTAGTAGAGTTCTTCGTTGCTGCACTGTGCAACTGCTTTGCCACACTGTTTTTCCAGTAATTCTTTTACCTTCATTTTAATCCTCCTAAAAAATGTTCTCTTAAGACCCTCGGTCTTTTGTACTGTTTTTATCTTATGGGTACATTATATGCTTATTTTTTTCATTTTTCTTGCAATATGATGGCATAATATAGTACAATACTATCATATTGTAGCAAAATATATAGTAACCTTTACCTATGATATCATGGAGATGTTTATAATGAACATATTAGAATATGAAAATACACAGGAAATCAAGTCCCATGGGTTTGCAGATTTTCCTTTTAATATCTATCTTTGCAGTATTCCACTGGACTTTTCCCTTGTTCCTGCACATTGGCACAATGATATGGAAATCATTTACATAAAGAAAGGACAGGGACGAATCAGCGTGGACCTTGCTCCTATTGTAGTACATCAGGGAGATATTGTGGTAGTGCCGCCCGGACAGCTTCATTCCATTGAGCAGTTTGAAGAACAGTCGATGGAGTACGAAAATATCATTTTTCAACTCAATATGCTGATGGCAGTTCAGGGAGATACCTGTACGGAGAACTTTTTCCAGCCGCTGTTGCAGCGCCAGATTGGCATTTGGAATCATTATACCCCGGATTCTTCTGTTTATCCGATACTATCCGGCTGCCTGGATGCCATGGACAATATCTGTAAGACCTTTTCTCCCGGCTATGAGCTGGCTATCAAGGGACAATTATTTACCTTTTTTTACACACTGTTTTCCTTTATTCGCGAGCCATTGCCCAGTCATCAGAACAAATCTTTGGACCGCTTAAAGGATATATTAAAATATGTAGAAACGAATTACAGTGATAAGATTTCCATTGCAGATGCTGCCAAAATCTGTGGGTTTTCCCAATCCCATTTTATGAAGTTTTTTAAGAACAACATGGCAGTTTCTTTTACCGATTACCTTAATGATTACCGCCTTACTATGGCAGCAAGACTTCTGGTCTCTTCTTCAGATTCCATTGTAAATGTGGCGGCGGAAACGGGTTTTGATAACCTTTCTTATTTTAACAGACTTTTTAAGAGAAAATACGGATGCACGCCAACTGCTTTCCGAAACAGGAGTTAATACATATGAAACCAATTTTTCACCGAAAGAAAAAAAAGCGTAATATACTGCTGATTATTCTGCTTCTTCTTTTTATCCTATATTGGACTATCTGCTACTTCGCAGTAAGTCTGGCACTGGTCCCCTCTTTTATGGAAAAAACAGATGTTTTTTCAGAAGTAACGGATACTGCAATGGAGGCGCTGGTTCAGACCAGCGATATCCAGAATAACCATGCTGCTGCCATACAGGAAACAAAGGAATGGTTACAAACCGCTTCCTATGAAAAGCTCAGTCTCACTTCCGAAGACGGCTATCTATTCAAAGCTGTTACTTTTTCTCCCGAAGAAGAAAGCCACAAGTGGGTCCTGCTGCTTCACGGTTACACCGGCTGGAAGGAGGAGCTTTATCCCATTGCCTTCCAATATGTCCAAAAGGGCTATCACGCCCTGGTGCCGGATATGCGCTGCAGCGGCGAAAGCGAGGGTGACTTTATCGGTATGGGATGGACCGACCGGCTGGATAACATGTTATGGCTAAATGAAATCCTTGCCCGTGACCCGGAAGCTGAAATCGTCATTCACGGACAGTCCATGGGTGCCGCCTGCGCCTTAATGATGTCTGCAGAAGCCCTACCCTCCCAAGTATCCGCCATTGTAAGCGACTGTGCTTACACAGATGCTTACAGCATGTTTGCCAAACAGATGAAGGACTGGTTCGGACTGCCTTCTTTTCCGCTGTTGGACAGTATGAATCTCGTGCTTCAATTACGGGGAGGTTATGACTTAAAGGATGCCTCTGCGCTGGAAGCCGTTAAGAAAACCCGTCTTCCGGTTCTGATTATTCACGGAGACCAGGATGATATGGTTCCGGTTGAGATGGCTTATGAGCTGTATGAAGCGGCTGGCGGGGAAAAGGAACTGCTGATTGTTCCGGGTGCAGGGCACGCTCAGGCAGTGGATAAAGACCCGGACGCCTATTATGACACCGTGTTTGATTTCCTGGATAAGAATATCTCCTCAGGATATTGACAAATTTTTATCAAAGTTATATAGTTAAAGTATGTTTTGTCCAATATTTTCGGGCAATCCGTGAACAATTAAATTACATATTTTATTTAGGAGGTTTACACATGAATAACTTAAAGTTAGAAGTGGAAAACGAAGTTGCTGTCCTTACTATCAGCAGACCTGGTGCATTAAATGCACTGAACAGTGAGACACTCGACGAGTTAAATACTGTATTATCTGAAATCGAAGCTAGAGACGACGTAAAAGTTGTTATTTTAACCGGTGGTCCTGACAAAAAGGATAACCCATACAAATCTTTCGTAGCAGGCGCTGATATTTCTGAAATGGTAAACTTCACAGCTGCTGAAGCACGTGCTTTCGGTATGAGAGCTGCTGAACCATTCTTCAAGTTAATGAATATGCGTCAGGTAACTATCGCTGCTGTAAACGGATTCGCTTTAGGCGGCGGATGTGAAATTGCAATGGCATGTGATATCCGTATCGCTGCTGACAACGCTACTTTCGCACAGCCTGAAACAGGTCTCGGAATCATTCCTGGATTCGGCGGAACTCAGAGACTTGCACGTCTGGTAGGAATGGGACGCGCTAAGGAATTAATCTTTACCTGCGACAACATTGATGCAAACGAAGCATACAGAATCGGTCTGGTAAATAAAGTAGTTGCTAAGGAAGAGCTGATGGATACTGCTAAGAAAATGGCTGCTAAGATTATTTCCAAAGGAAGCTACGCTGTATCTATCGCAAAGGCTGCTATCAACAACGGATACGATATGGATATCAAGAACGCTGTTGAAATGGAAGCTAATTTGTTTGGTATTACCTGCTCTACTCATGATAAGACAGAAGGTATGACTGCTTTCTTAGAGAGAAGAGCTGCTGATTTGACAGATTTCTAAGAGAATTAGACTAATACGTAGAATCAGATAAGAGCATCATTGCTCCTATCTATAGAAGAAGGTGTTTCAGCTCTATGAGCGAGACACCTTCTTTTTATACTCATATTTCTATTCTACTGTATAATCCAATGAAATCACCTTCAAATATTCTCCTGTTGCTCCCACATGCACCGCATCTAACTTGGAATAATCACTTCCAAATGCGTTTTTGCACGCCTGCTGGCTGAACTTCGCATAACAGGTTCCTTGATTTGTCCAGCCTGTTTCGGTAGGCGCTACCTTCGCCCAGCCTGCACCACCGGACCAGCTCTGTAAAATCAGCTCCAGCTTTCCTTCCATTCCACTATACTCTACCCAGAAAAATCCTTTCTCTGAGAAAATAGCGGAATTCAGATTTCCTCCATTTTTACTGGTATATACAGACACTGCCTGCTGCCAATCGTATGCGGCAGCCGAACCATAAAAAAGATTGGTAATGCCCTGTCCACCTGTACTTGTTCCGCCTTCTTCGCTGCTTCCGCCGCTTACACTGCCTCCGTTAAATACTGTACAAGTGCGCGAAGTAGATGAAGTTCCATTTGCTCCGTTGATAACACGTTCCCCAAAGGACGTAAGAGAATTTCCACTCCAGTCATATGCCAAGTCCAGATAAGATAAATCCGAATTATTTCCTTTCCAGGACCATGCCAGCCAGCCTACGTTTTTCTCCTGACAATAACTCATAATGGTATCTTCGTCTACATCTCCATTGCTGTGATATCCTCCGAATTCTCCAATCGTAAGGCAAAGATTCTTATTTAATGCACTATCAATATTGTTTTTGACTGTCTGGGCATTTCCACCGGCATACTCATACATATGAATGGAAAACATGGTATTTTTCTGACTGTCTGCATTTAAAACAGCCTGCCCATGTTCAAAGATAACCTGTGGATATTGTCCCCATCCGGCGCAGTCCACCATCAGCGTATTACTAATTCCTGCACTACGCAAAGACTGTATTGCTGAAATATATCCGCGCTTCCAATTATCCCCATTGTCCCAGGTTCCATACCATTCATTGGCAATATTCACGATGACATACGCTTCATTCCCCTTTAAGACATCTTTCATCTCTTTCCAGTAATTTACTGCCTGATTCAGGCTATCCTGACTGTCACTTCCGGTAGCATCATGCACTTCTAAAATTGCAACCAGATTATTTTCTTTACAGAGCTTCACCAGATTTTCCAACTCACTCTTGCTGGTCTTTCCATACTGCTGTCCGTCTGCCACTACGATTCTGACACAATTAAACCCCTTTGCTGCAATCGCAGGTATGGCAGTCTGATACTCATTCTGAAACCATGCATGAGGGTAATTGACTCCCCGCATGACAAATTCATTTCCATTGGCATCATATAGCTTCGTTCCGCTTACCCGGAATCCTCCGGTTGCCGCCTGTGTCTTTCTGGATGGCATAAGCGCCAGAAATAATGCTACTATCAGTCCCGCTACTATCCATCTTCTTTTGTTTCCCTTTACATTTTTTGTTTTCATAAATACACCCTTTCTTCTTTTTTAGCAATATTTTCGTCACATTGCTTAATTTTAGTATATGTATTAATTAATATTTCGTCAAGTTATTAATTTAATTTATTTTTATTTATTTCTTTTTAGTCATTTTTTATCCTTTATCTTTTTTCCTCTTTCCCTTGCACAATTCCTTTTCTATTGTTATCATAATAATAATTACTTTTTTATGAAAAACATAACAATAGGAGGCTTTCATATGAATCAGAACATTACTTTTATCGGCGGCGGAAATATGGCAAGCGCCATCATCGGAGGTATCATAGACTCCGGGCTTGCATCGAAAGAACAGATTACCGCTACTGCAAAAACAGCTAAGACCTGTTCTTCCTTAGAAGAACGCTTTGGCATACATACCAGTCAGGACAATAAGAAAGCGGCGGAAACTGCTGACATTCTTTTTCTCGCTGTAAAACCATTTCTCTTTTCAGAGGTAATTGCAGAAATCAAAGACAGTGTAAAAAAAGAAGCGCTGATTATCTCCATTGCGGCAGGGCAGCCCATTTCTTCCATTGAATCTATGTTTTCTAATTCCATCAAGCTGGTACGTGCCATGCCAAATACTCCGGCCCTGGTAGGAGAAGCCATGAGCGCTCTTTGTGTCAATGACAATGTAACAGAAGAAGAGCTGGCGATTGCTGTGGATATTTTCAACAGCTTTGGAAAATGTGAAGTCATCAAAGAATCCCTGATGGATGCCGTTGTAGGCGTTTCCGGCTCCTCTCCTGCTTACGTCTATATGTTTATTGAATCGATGGCAGATGCCGCTGTGGCAGACGGTATGCCAAGAGCACAGGCATATAAGTTCGCTGCCCAATCCGTACTTGGTTCCGCAAAAATGGTTCTGGAAACCGGAACACATCCAGGCGCTCTGAAAGACGCTGTATGCTCCCCCGGCGGAACAACCATTGAGGCCGTTGCCGTATTGGAGGAAAAGGGCTTGCGCAATGCTGTTATCACTGCTCAGCGCGCCTGCGCACAGAAATCACGAGATATGAGCAAATAGAGAGATTATAGTATAGAAAGGACTGTGAATATTATGTGGGCTTACGAAAGTGTTTTTTATCAGATTTATCCTTTGGGACTGTGTGGTGCTCCCTTTGAAAATGACGGAGTGCTGACACACCGTATTTTAAAAATCAAAGACTGGATTCCTCATATGGAAAAATTGGGAATTGACGCCATTTACTTTTCCCCATTAATTGAATCCGATACCCATGGCTACAATGCCAGAGATTATCAGAAGCTGGATACCCGTCTTGGCACCAATGAAGACTTTACGGAAGTATGTGACGCTCTTCATGAAGCCGGCATCCGTGTAGTATTAGATGGTGTTTTCAACCATGCCGGACGTGGATTCTTCGCTTTTTCGGATGTGGTAAAAAATCGGGAAGCATCTCCTTACAAGGACTGGTTCCACATTGATTTTAATGGAAATTCCAACTACAACGACGGACTGTGGTATGAGGGCTGGGAAGGCAATTACGACCTGGTAAAGCTGAATCTTAGAAACGAAGAAGTGATTCGTTATCTCTTAGACAGTGTTACCTTCTGGGTAAACAACTGGAATATTGACGGACTTCGTCTGGATGTGGCATATTGCCTCGACCATGATTTTGTCCGCAGACTGCGAAGCCACTGTGACAGCCTCAAAGAAGACTTTTTCCTGGTAGGCGAAATGCTGCACGGAGACTACAACCAGCTGATGAATGACAGCATGCTTCACTCTGCTACCAACTATGAGTGTTACAAGGGACTTTTCTCCAGCTTTAATTCCATGAATATGTTTGAAATCAATCACTCCCTGCTTCGGCAGTTTGGACCGGAGAACTGGACGCTTTATAAAGGAAAACACCTTTTGAGCTTTGTAGACAACCATGATGTTTCCAGAATTGCCAGCATTTTAACCAACAGGTCCCACCTCCCGCTGATTTATGCCCTCTGCTTTGGTATGCCGGGAATCCCGTGTGTTTACTATGGCAGTGAATGGGGAATGGAGGGAGACAAGAGCCAGGGAGACCCTGCACTTCGCCCTGCCGTAGAACAGCCGGAATGGAACGAGCTGACCGACTGGATTGCAAAGCTTGCCGCCGCAAAGAAATCCTCACATGGGCTGAATTATGGAGATTTCCGTTCTGTAGTGCTTACAAATAAACAGTGCATTTTTGAACGGAAATCCGAACAGGAACGTGTACTTGTTGCCATCAATGCAGACAGCGAGCCATACACCGCCCATTTCGATGCAGGCTGTGGACAGGCGATAGACTTAATTACCGGAGAAACCCATGACTTTGGCGGTGGAAGTGAACTGCCTGCCTATAGCGCATATTTCTGGAAATGTGAAAAGTAATTTCATATACGAATTTCACATGTAAAATAGCTTTGACATGCCAAAATTGGGCAATGTCAAACAGTTTTGATGGCAAAAACAAACTCCCTATACTAGAATACAGGCAAGGAGAGATACAAAATGGAGATTGGCAGACAGATAAAAAAATACAGACTGGAATCCGGTCTGTCCCAGGATGAGCTGGCAGAAAAAATATTTGTAACACGTCAGACTATTTCAAACTGGGAGAATGACAAAAATTATCCTGATATTAAAAGTCTTTTATTATTAAGTTCTCTTTTTGATATTTCTCTTGATACTCTAGTGAAAGGAGATTTGGAGAAAATGAAAGAACAAATTCAAACAGAAGACATCAAAAAATTAAACCGTGATGGTGCCATTTTTTGCGTACTATTATTAGCGGTTGTAGTATTACCAATTCCACTTGCCATTTTTCTGGATTTTATTGGAATTGGGATATGGGCATTGCTGTTCATCGTTACTAGGTATTATGCGTTTCGAATTGAAAAGCAGAAAAAAGCACATGACATCCAGACTTATAAAGAGATTGTGGCTTTTTCCGAGGGAAAAAACTTAACCGAACTGGAAAAGAGCTGTGAACGTGGAAAACGCCCCTACCAAAAAATATTTTCGGTATTCGGTTCTGCGCTCATTGCATTGATCATTTCTATGGCGATAGCTTTTTTACTTCTTTAACTCGCAGTATAAGGAAAAACAGGTAGCTTTTCTATGCTACCTGTTTTTATTTGTTAATTTTCCCAATCGGTTAAACCAGCTCTGGGGAAGCGCCAGTCCAAACACAATTCCAAGCACCATGGCGCCTGCAATCTTAAAGGTCTCGATTCCTTTGGCAGTAAACTGGGCCAAATCATTCATAATAAGATAATAAGAGGCATAGTAAATGCCTGCTCCCGGCACTAAGGTAAAGATTCCCGGTATCAGAAAAATGGTAACGGGTGTTCTTCGTAATGCGGATAACACACGTGCTGCCAAGGTCAGAATCAGTGTTGCCCAAAGAGATGCCATAACCACACCTGCTCCGTATCCCAAAAACAACTGATAAGACATCCAGCCCAGGCATCCATTGAATGCACAAAATACAAATTCCTTTTTGGGGGCGTTAAATAAAATAACAAATGCCAATGTCGCTAATATAGACATAATAATCTGATCTATCATAAAGGAACCCCACCTCCTGTAATGAACTGAAATGCCTTAATTGCTCCACCTACCCCAATGGCAATACACATTGCCGTTAGAAGTGCATCAATCAGACGGATACTGCCGGACAGATAGTCTCCTCCGAACAAATCCCGAATTGCCGTTGTCAGAGAAACTCCCGGCACTAACGGAATGATTCCTCCAATAATCACTTTATCGAACCATATTCCGGTTCCTGCCATATAAAGCGCAAGGCTTCCTGCTGTTACAATAGCGCTCCCGATAATATTTAAGATAAACTTAGAAGCATGATGTCTCGAAGCGGTAAGCAAAAATACTTCTAGCAACATTCCTAAGAAAAAAGAAATCACGCTGTCATAAAGTCTTCCTCCAAACAAATAGCAGAAGCTGGCACCACCCATCCCACACGCCAGAATACATGCCCAATTTGCAGGTCCTTTCTTTTTCTTTAACGCCTCTAACCGTTCATATGCCTCTTGTATGCTGCATACACCGGTACAGATTTCTCTGGATAACTGGTTAATGTCTGCTATCCGCTCCAGATTCACATCACCAATGGTCACATAACGTACCATACTGCTGGCATCTTCTTTCTCCTCGTGAACCGTCGCAAAAATCCCGTTGGTAATCACAAACACGTTATAATCCGTTATTCCGTATGCCTCAAGAATACGGCTGACGGTTTCCTGTACACGATAGATTTCCCCGCCGTTTTTTAACAGTACTTCTCCTGTAGATATCGCCAGATTCAAAATCCGTTTGCTATCCTGATTCTTTTCCATTTCTTGTCTCCTGCTTCTTTTCCTGTTTTCATTCTTTAATCTACCCACCATCCAAGCGCTTTTATACGTTAATATAACATGATATATACATTACCTATCAAGCGGAACACACTTTGCCGCGCCGAGCACAGTCGCTTGCGACATAATTCCACTTGTGCGAGTGCGCATCCTGCACGGAGTGCCTTTTGCTCTATAGGAATCACAATTTTACGCTTTAACACAACCCAATATTTCCTATAGAGTAAAAAAGAGGTTTCTTCCGAAACCCCTTGGCAAACCCATTGTTCTATTGTGCTTCTTCCTGCTCTTCCTTTGCCTGAAGAATCGCTTCATTCAGCGAAAGCATCTTTGCATCCAGCATAGACACAATTCCTGCACACTCCCGCAGATCACGGCTGATATATTCCGGTGCATGCCCTTCAAACTTATAGTATATTTTATGTTCCAGACTTGCCCAGAAATCCATAGCAATGGTTCTTATCTGTATCTCCACCTTGGTATCTACCACCCGGTCTGATAAGAAAATCGGCACCGTTACCAGCATATGATAACTCTTATATCCGCTTTCCTTCGGATTCTTGATATAATCCTTTACTGATACCACAGTAAGGTCATTCTGCTTTCCAATCATTTCTGCCAGCCGGTAAATATCTGACGTAAAGGAACAGACAATACGAATTCCTGCAATATCATTTACATGTGTAATCATATTATCAATACTGCTCTCTAAATCGCATCTCTTTAACTTCTTAACAATACTCTCCGGTGTCTTGATTCTGGATTTGATATATTCAATCGGATTATATTTATGTACATGCTGAAATTCGTCATTTAAAATCTCCAGCTTAGTTCCGACTTCCTTTAATGCCGAATTATATAAAAACATTACTGTTTTCCAGCTGTCTACATCCTCGTTAAACGTAACAGGCACTTCCATTTATTTCCCTTCCTTTAACCCTTGTTTTGGCAGCGTCCGCTGCCTTCATGTATAGTATATCATATTTGGGACAAAAAAGTTCTTTTTTTCCTATATTTTATAAACTTTTCATTTTTATATTTCCGCATTGACCTTTGCATCTGCAATAATTTTTTCCGGAAATCCTGTATATTCTAATAATCGTATCGCATTGTTTGAAGTAGCCGGTCCCGAATACAATTTGTAATCAAATGAAATATCCTGCTGCCCTATTTTTTCAGTGAAATGATAATTGTCATACATATCCTGCAGCAATACCGTAAGCTCCTGGTCGTGGGATGCCACCATGACCAGACAATTCTCTCCTGACAGATACTCCATAATAGCACGGGAAGCCGCGATACGTTCTTTGGTGTTGGTTCCCCTCAATATTTCGTCTATGATACAAATCGTACCTCTCTTAGAATTCAAATGCTCTAACATTCGTTTTAAATATTTAATCTCTTTTATAAAATAGCTGTCACCGGACATAATATCGTCCTGAACTGCCATAGAGGTGATAACATCTACATGGGGCATTTTTACGTTTCGTGCCATACAGGTATGAATGGATTGTGCCAAAATAGCATTCACTGCAACCGCCTTGATAAAAGTAGATTTTCCAGAGGCATTGGAGCCTGTAATAATACAGTTTCTTTCCCATTTCATAGAGTTACATACCGGCTGCTCAATTAATGGATGGTATGCTTCTTCTAGTTCTACCTCATTCTTTTCCCAGAACTTTGGTGTAGCATAAAAAGGAACACTTATTCGGAATGATGCAATGCTGATTGCCATATCAATAGCGCCGACCATTTCATATAGCTTCATATATTCCGCTCGATACCGAATCAGCATACCGATACTCTTATTATAAGCAGTCAACTGCCATAAGGTGGCTCCCAAGATATAATCCCCCAGTACCCCCAATTCCGAGGATAACATGGTAGTTTGAAGGGACTGCAATTTTTCAATCATTCCTCCGGTTCTTCTTAAACGCTGTAAGGGTTCTTTCAGCTTCCGACAAAAATACTCTTCACATTCCAGCTTATCCAGCTTTTTTGCAACATTTAATATGGAACACAATGTTCCAAGCATGGAAAGATTCGTCTCGTAACGCATTTTCATAAGAACATATATTACAACATTTACAAGGATATTTCCTCCAAATAATCCAATAAAAGTAAGGTCCCTGAAAATCACAAATCCGAACAGGAATACAATCGGAAGTATCTGTAATATCCGTAATATTATGGTACACCCTAACCGGTTCTCTTCAATCGTTGTCATATAAGGTGGAATATAGTAGGAAGCCTCTTTTTTTCCCATCTGCAGTAAATACGTCAAAATCTGATTGCGCTCTTCTTCCTGCTCAGAAAAGTATTTTACTGATTTTTCTAATTCTTCTAACTCTTCCGTTGATTTCTTTGTACGATGCATGGTATCGTATAAAATCTCTTCTCCGGCTGAACTGGCACAGTTATTCACACGCCAAAACACTTCATCCATGGACAAATCATTCCATGTAATATCATCTACATCGGTTTCCTGCGGCTGACTTTCTAAATAGAAGCGAATTCTTTTTGACTCTTTTTCCTTATGCTCCGGTTTTCTTCCAAAACTTTC
Source organism: uncultured Eubacteriales bacterium (assembly GCA_949292785.1). Taxonomy (GTDB): domain Bacteria; phylum Bacillota; class Clostridia; order Lachnospirales; family Lachnospiraceae; genus Petralouisia. The sequence goes on along the minus strand of CASFBK010000006.1, from coordinate 158,132 downwards.
TTTTATCCGTTTGCGATTTTGCTTTTCCCATTGCATACGATAGTAATTACTGATAATCAAATACATAAGAACAATTACTACAAGAACAATTATCCCTTCCATATACTTTCCTCCATATTCTAATTGTATCATTCTCTTAATACAATAATACATGTATGCTTATTTGTCAATGACTAATAGACCAAAGAAAACAAATAAAGTCACTTTTACCATATTACCTCATAGAAAAAGACTGTTGTATATCACTCACTTATACAACAGTCTCTTTCTATTCTATCTTACTTATTTTCTAAAATCTTTTCAACGCTTACCAGCTTCACACAGGTAACAAAAATATCGGTTGCCATCTTCAAATCCTCTGTGGTCGGATAAGACGGTGCAATACGAATGGTGCTGTCTTTTGGGTCTTTTCCGTATGGATAAGGCGCTCCTGCCGGCGTCATGGTAACACCTGCTTTTTTCGCCTTTGCAACGATATCCTTTGCACATCCTTCCAGTGCTTCAAAGGAAATAAAGTAACCTCCCTTTGGTGCAATCCAGCTTCCAACTTCACGACCTGCCAGCTCTTCCTCAAAGGTATTGATAATCATTTCAAACTTCGGTCTTAAGATTGCCGCGTGTTTTTTCATGTGTTCTTCCATTCCATGAATATCCTTAAAGAATCTTACGTGGCGCAGCTGGTTTACCTTATCATGACCGATGGTTGCTACCGACAACTGCTTCTTAATATCTTCCAGATTGTTTGCAGAAGTTGCAATGGCAGCCACACCAGAACCCGGGAAGCTGATCTTAGAAGTAGAACAGAATTTATAAACCATATCCGGATTACCGGCACGCTTACACTCTGCTAAAATCTCAATTAAGCTGTCCTGATCTAAATCATATAAGTGGTGTACTCCATATGCATTATCCCAGTAAATACGGAAATCCTTTGCAGCCGGTTTCAGTCTTGCAAAACGGCGTACGGTTTCATCAGAGTATGTAATTCCCTGTGGATTGGAATACTTCGGTACACACCAGATACCCTTGATTGCCTCATCCTTACTTACCAGTTCTTCTACCATATCCATATCCGGTCCGGTCGGAAGCATCGGTACGTTAATCATCTCGATTCCGAAATACTCGGTAATTGCAAAATGTCTGTCATATCCCGGAACAGGGCATAAGAACTTGACTTTATCTAACTTGCACCATGGTGTATTTCCCATGACACCGTGCGTCATGGAACGTGCGATACAGTCATACATAATATTCAGACTGGAGTTTCCATAAATAATAATATTGTCCGGATGACATTCAATCATGTCTCCTAACAGCACTTTTGCTTCCTGAATACCATCTAATACACCGTAGTTACGGCAATCCGTTCCGTCTTCACAGCTTAAGTCTGTATTACGATTTAACACGTCCATCATTCCCATGGATAAATCCAACTGCTCTGCGGATGGCTTTCCTCTTGACATATCCAGTTTCAGTCCGCTCTTAGCATATTTCTTATATGTTGCTTCCAGACTTGCCTTTTCCTGTAATAATTCTTCCTTGCTCATCTCCTGATATGACTGCATTTTAAAAATCCTCCTAAAACTTATGTTATGACATTTCTGTCTTCTCTACTGCAACTTTTTATATTATGCACTATCAAGGTAGCATTTGTAAAGCATTTTCTTTCACAAATTTACATTTGTTCGTCTGGTGCGGACTATGCAAATTTACCAAAACTACGCATTATCTTTCAAAAATTGAAGATGTGACTTGATTTTTTTCTCATACCCGTTCTCCGTAGGCTCGTAAAAATGACAGTCTGTCAGTCCGTCGGGCAGATACTGCTGTTTCACATAATGATTCGGATAATCATGGGCATACAAATATCCGGCTCCATGTCCAAGTTTCCCGGCTCCCTTGTAATGGGCATCCTGCAAATGCACCGGAATGGGGGCAGTTTTGGTATTTTTCACGGTCTCCATTGCGTCAAATACCGCAAGACAGGAGGCGTTGCTCTTGGGCGCAGAGGCGATGTAGGTAACTGCCTGCGCCAGTATAATCTGGGCTTCCGGCATTCCTACCCGCTCTACTGCCTGTGCCGCACTGACTGCTACCGTCAATGCATTGGGGTCTGCATTTCCTACATCCTCCGAAGCACATATCATAATTCTTCTTGCAATGAACTTAATATCTTCTCCTGCATACAACATTCTTGCCAGATAATACACTGCCGCATCCGGGTCGGAACCGCGCATACTTTTGATAAATGCCGAAATGGTATCATAGTGGTTGTCCCCTGTCTTATCATAACGAAGGACCCGTTTCTGAATACATTCCTGTGCCACTTCCAACGTAATATGTATTTTACCATCCTCGCTTCTTGGAGTGGTAAGCACACCAAGCTCTATGGCGGTGAGAGCAGCCCTTGCGTCTCCATTTGAAACATCTGCTAGAAATTCCAGTGCTTCCTCTTCTAACACCGCCTCATAGGAACCCATTCCCTTTTCCCGGTCTGTCACGGCGCGGGTTAAAATCATCTTAATATCTTCCTTCGTGAGAGGCTTTAACTCAAATATGACAGACCGTGATAATAACGCTCCGTTTACCTCGAAATATGGATTTTCTGTGGTAGCTCCAATTAATATAATCGTACCATCCTCCACAAAAGGAAGCAGATAATCCTGCTGCCCCTTGTTAAACCGATGAATCTCATCTATGAATAAAATGGTCTTTTTCCCGTACATTCCCTGATTATTTTTTGCCTGCTGCACCACTTCTTCCATGTCCTTTTTCCCGGCAGAGGTGGCATTTATCTGGGTAAATTCTGCACTGGTGGTATTCGCAATTACCTTTGCCAGCGTAGTCTTTCCCGTTCCCGGCGGTCCGTAGAAAATAACGGAGCTTAATTTGTCCGCCTTAATGGCACGATACAAAAGCTTATCCTTTCCAATGATGTGCTGCTGACCTACTACTTCTTCTAATTTAACTGGGCGCAGTCGGCTTGCAAGGGGAGATTCCTTTTCCTGATTCTGTTCCCTCATATAATCAAATAAATCCATGTGATTTTCTCCTTATTTTTTACTGGCTCAGTCAAGGTTCAAGATAAACGGGCATGCCCGCCTTGACATTCTCGTTACAAACTGGATTTTGTCTCTCTGTACTACGACTAATACATCTTATTTTCATAATCCTGTAACTCATGAAAAATATTATCCACAAATACTACATTATCAACGATGCGATATAGCATAAAATATTTGTGATTTAAGAAATGAATGCGACGATATTTTAACTGACGTAGTCTTGGGTTATCACACAGCTTCAAATTTCCTGCCACATGCTTTAGACTTTCGATTGTTGCATCGTAATCATTCAGTACATTTTCTGCCGCCTGCATACTCTTTTTTTCAATAATAAGATATTTAATAAAATGCTCTAAGTCCTCTTCTGCATCTCTTGTAACTACTACTTTATAATCCATACTTTTCCCTCATATCACGAGAAACTTCTGTCGCATCTTTATACATCCCCTGTGCTGCGTGCTCACGCGATTTTTCCAGCTTATCTAATATTTCATGCTCTGTTAATGCTTCATATGGATTTGCATTTGCCCTTTTTATTTCAAACGGAAAACCATTTACTGCTAGTGCCTGTGTTAAAAACATACGGATTGCAGTTGTGGTATCTGTTCCTAAATCTTTAAACAAAGCATCTGACTTTGTTTTTAAATCATCGTCTACTCTTACTTGAATCGTACTTGCCATTTACGCCACCTCCTACACCTACTCTAGTTCTACTATAAGAATAGCAAACAAACAATGCTAAGTCAATACGTTTGTAATGACTTAGCATTATTATTTGCATCACTTCTAAATAATATGCTTTAAATATGCTGAATTGAAAGCCTGATAAGTAAATGACATTGGAGTAATACTATAACATGAAATATACCGGCAATTCTTTCATCATTCATATAGCCATAATACACCTCCATAAATAGATAAACTGGAATTTTATAGGGATATTTATTTCGAGTTATATTAAGCAAATATTATAACCTTCAATATAAACCGCCTGTCCATCTGCAAGTTTAATTTCCTCACTGTCTATTGGCAAACTTGTCAACTTATCACCATTCCAATGTGGTATTATTGGATTGGGAATTATATTTAATCCATCCTCCAAATTACCTGCCGCATACATACTCCCTGCACTGATTCCAACATATACGAGACCAGCGTTAACGGCTTGTTCAATCACACAGTCAAATCCTGTTCTAACCATTTCACGACATAGGACAGCACTATCTCCACCGCCAACAAAAACCGCATCGAATTCTTTTAATTCTTCTGTATTTATGAGCCTGCTCACTATATGCCCATCTGTCACATATGCTGAATATGTGCGCTTATATCCTTTTGACAGAATTAATTCTAAATTATACACCAATATATTTTCAAATCGAATCCCCATCAATGAAAGTTCATACAAGCAGATGGCAATTCCTTCCCTTGCGCCATCAGTTTCAATTCCAGCAGTTGGAATATAAAGTATTTTCACTTCCTCTGGACGCTTCCCTATAATATTAAAAAAAGAAGTTTTCATATTCTCTGTTAAGCCACCCGAAGTTAAAAACAAATGCCTGTTATTCATTATTTATCTCCTTATGTCTACAAATTCCGATTTGTTTCATTCTATCATAGCCGTATTAAAAAGACAACTTGCTCCGGGAAATTCAGTTTAGTCAAAAATCAGTTCATCTACCGTGACGAATTCATATCCGTCTTCTTGCAGGCGGTCAATGATTTCTGCTGTTGCTTGCACCGTACTTTCGTAACTGTCATGCATCAGGATAATGTCACCCTCTTCTATATTTTTCATAACTTTACTTACTACTTTATCTTTATTCTGACTGGACCAGTCTAACGTATCCACATCCCACAATACCTCTACCATATTCACTTCACAGTCTAAATCGTCTTTCCAATCTCCAAAGGGCGGTCGAAGATATTCGGGGTATTTTCCCGTAATGGAATAAATCAGTTCGTTGGTTCGATTCACCTGACTACATGCCTGTACACTGGAAAGCTTACTGAGCTGTTCGTGCTTATAGGAATGATTTCCGATTAGATGTCCTTCCTCATTCATCCTTTTTACGATATCCGGATACTTCTCTACCTGTTGTCCTAACAGGAAAAAGGTAGCCTTGACATCTTTTTCCTTTAGTAAATCCAGCATTTCCGGTGTATAGACCGGATGAGGTCCGTCATCAAAGGTCAGCGCTATCTTTTTCTTTTCTTTTTCTGTTTCCACGTTCTCATCTGTATTTTCCTGTTCTCCGCTGTCTCCCTGGGCATTCTGCTGCATGCTTCCGGTTTCTCTTATCTGCTGCCCCATTTTCTGATAAGAAAATCCTCCCAGCAAAAGCATCAGACATATCATATCCAGATACAACAGCTTCTGCCATGCCTTTTTCTTCGTAGCTCTATTCATAAAACAACAGCCAGCCTTTCATATATATTGCAATCACCTGATTATAATATATATGAAGGGCTGGCTGTCCTATATCATTTACCTGGTCAATTCTTCATAAATTTCTTCTGTTTTCTCTGAATCACTGTCTCCCAGCAAATACCAGTTTCCGTCCATGGTCTCTATCATTAGCACCGGTTCTTCCTGGGGATTTAAACATACCTTGAATCTTCTGTCATACTCTCTGCTAAAAAAATTCCCCTTGTATACAGTATCCATTCCTGTTCCATTGGTTCTTGACAAAGAGGGAAGCTCTTCTAATAAGGTTACAGACTTTATGGCATTTTTATTAATCTGGTATTCTTCTTTCCAGTGAATTGCCGTAATCTGCTGATTTTCATATTCCAACTTTACCGGTGTAAATTCTTCTACTGCACAAAATACGCTTGCACCTATGCAAATCACAACGGTAACGGCAAGAACAGCAATCGTTGAAATCATAGCCGCCGGCTTTGCCATATTGGTGGTAACACCAATTCCCACCTTTTTATCTACACAGAAGCGGCTGTCATTTTTATTATAGTAAAACATGCCCCAAATCCAGTTTTCATCATCTTCAGATAAAAGCAGTTCTCTGCCTTTAAGGAGCTTCTCCTTCTGTTTTTGGATAACATAGCAGCTTATTCCCACCAATACCATAGGAATGACACAATACAAGATGCATACGATAATCAAAAATCCTGTCATATACGCACTGTCCAAATAAAAGCCTGCCAGTATCAAGCAGTTAAACATGACACTAAGCCATGTAAGTATACAAAAACATCTGCACCATTGATATTTTTTCACCCTTGAAAACTGAATATTTACCGCACTTTCTGTCGTATAAGCGGTTACTGACTGACGGTTATAACAACACACTGCCCACAAACAGCATACTCCTACTAACGCCATGCTTAACAATACCACTTCTGTCACCCAAAGTTCCGGTACTGCCGGAGATTTTATTGTTTTATCCAGAATCACCGCCAGAACTGCCGGAATAAATCCCGCGATACATGCAATTAAGGTAGATTTCCAAAAATACTTTGGTTTTTCCTCCATAGCTGCCGTCAGGTCTACATAGGTACTATTCCTTGGGTTCTCATTGTGCTCACTCTGATATTCTGCCTTATATTCCCTCATTTTCTTATTCGCTTTGATATAAGGAAGAAAGGGCACTGCAATCGCAGCAAACAGCCAAATCATCCATATTATCATTGCAATAGAAAAAAAAGGCGGCAGCAAGGTCAGAAACTGTACCAAAAAGAGAAAAAGTGTCATTCTCTTTAACTGCTTTTTATAATCCTTTATAAGTTCCTGCACACGTTTCTCTTTCATGGCATCCTGCCATAAGGTAATACCAAACAGTGTAGACTTCTGTTCCTTTCCCATTCCGGCAAGAATAACATACATAATTGGTAATAACGGCCATACGCAAACACATAATATAATTTTTACTATCATAATTTCTCCCTCCTATACAGCTTTTGACATAAGTCCAAAAATTCCCCTTCTTCTATGCCGTCAAGCTTTGCTTCGGCTATTAACAGTTCCAGTTCTTCTTTTACCTTTTTCGGTACTTTCTTTTGTTTTGGATTCCTGTATGCCACAACTGCTCCGTTTCGCCGGTCTGTAATAATGTAGCCTTCCTGCTTTAATAACTGGTATGCCTTGTTCACTGTCATAGTGTTGATTCCCGTTTCCTGCGCCAGTGCACGTATGGTAGGAAGTCTGTCTCCAACGAAAAATGTTCCGTTTGCTATTGCCTGTACTATCTGGTCCCGAACCTGTTGGTAAATAGGAACGCTGCTGGCAAAGTCCAGCTTCATAATCATGGCATCACCTCATTTTTGTTGTTTGTATTATTTGTATTATATATTGTAATACAAATAATACATTATGTCAAATCCACAACATCCCCCATCTCAATCCTGGTATTCACAATCTTAATCACCCTGCCAATTTCATCAATCCCCGACACCATCCCCGTAACCTGCACATATTCCCCATCATGAAAATACTCCACCGTAACAACATCCTTCTTCCTCACCTGCCGCAGCTTGAAATCAAGTTCTTCCTTCTGCTCCTCCGACAGCTCCCTCTTCGGCACAACAATACGCTCCTTTTCTTCCAACGCTTCCCGAAATCCTTTCAAGGCATCAAAAGGCATAAACTGCTTCGCCCGGTCTGCCCTATCCATTTTCACACGATTATTCGCCACTTTTATGTCCTCCTATCTGCCGGTTACGCTCTATAGTAGTTCCTGCTTCCTGTAAATCCATCCCGCGGACAAGGGCATTTCTCCCATATTTTTTCTTAATCTCAAGGGCTGCCTTCTGCAGCTTCCTGTCCCTTTCCATTTCTGCAAAATCCGTAAAAAGGTCATACTGTTCATAGGCTTCATCCGTAATACTGTTACAGCTCACACTCAGGCGACGGATTGGATTTTTCTTATCCACAATGCGCTCATACAGTTCCAGCACATAGGGTATCATAACACGGTAAGAGCTGGTGGACACTGTCATAGATGTGGTTCCACTTACAGGCTTTAACCCCAGTTCATTAGAATATCCAATCATCAGACTTATAGACTGGGTAACAAATCCCTTATCTGCCAGCTCCAGACAAAGGGCATCTGTCATTTCCTTTACAATCAGCCTGCATTCTTCAAAGCTATAGTCTCTGGAAAGCACCTGACCACTTGAAAGGGAACTGCTTTTGGGCTTGTATGACTTGATATCTGCCATGGTAGTGCTTTCCCTGCCCCAGGCATGGTCAATCAAAAGCTCCGCATCAATGCCGAACATCCGGTAAAGCACCTCTTCCTGAGCATGAGCAACCTCACCCATTGTCATAATCCCCATGCTGCTCAATCTCTTTACGGTCCCTGCCCCCACTCTCCAAAAATCAGTAAGCGGTCTGTGATTCCACAGCGTCTTCTGATACAATTCCTCATCCAGATAGCCCACATTATCCTTCACATGCTTTGCGGTAATATCCAGTGCAACCTTGGCAAGATAGAGATTTGTCCCGATGCCTGCCGTTGCCGTAATCCCTGTATTTTCCTTGATATCCGTCATAATCCGCACTGCCAGCTCCCTTGCAGAAATCCGGTACATAGAAAGATAATCTGTTACATCCAGAAATGCTTCGTCTATAGAATAAACGTGAATATCTTCTTTGGCGATATATTTCAGATAAATTTCATAGATATCAGCCGAATACTCAATATAGAGCTTCATCCGTGGAACCGCCTTGATATATTTCACACCCTTCGGTATCTGAAATACTCGGCACCGGTTCTTTATTCCAAGTGCCTTCATGGAGGGAGAAATGGCAAGACATATGGTCTTCTCACTCCGCTCCGGGTCTGCCACTGCCAGATTGGTGGTCAGCGGGTCCAGTCCACGTTTTACACATTCTACAGAAGCATAGAAGGACTTTAAATCTATACACAGATATGTTCTTTCTTTCATCTTGAAAAACACCTCTATTCCTGCTTTTCTTCTTATTACTTTTCTTATTATTGCTTTTTACAATAATATTATAGTTATAGAACATATGTTTGTCTATTGAAATTTTTTACCAGAAATACCATATTACATATCCCATTGTAAAATTGATATAAAAAAGGCTTGCGCTGTTCGGGGAAAGGCTCGGAGTTTTGCAGAGAAAATAACGCCGCCAGGCTAAAACGAATAGACTTATTCACAACCTTATGCTATACTTTATCCCAACAACAGAGTTGCAAATCGGGATTTAAAAAGGAGCTTTAACATGAAATATTCTTGTACAGTTATATCAGTAGCCGACATTAACGCGGCAAGAAAATTTTATGAAGATTTATTCGGATTAGAAGTATTTCAAGATTACGGAAGAAACATAGCTTTTACTTGTGGTTTAGCATTGCAGCAGGATTTTGATTGGCTTGTTGGCATATCCAAGGATTGCATATTAAATAAATCTAATAATATAGAAATATGTTTTGAAGAACAGGACTTTGATAGTTTTTTAGATAAACTGAAAAAATACCCTAATATTGAGTGTCTGGGAGATATGATTGAACATAGTTGGGGGCAACGTGTCATTCGATTTTATGATTTAGACGGTCATATCATAGAAGTTGGCGAGGATATGAAAATGGTTGTAAATCGTTTTCTCATTTCTGGTATGACTATGGAAGAAATATCTGCAAAAATGGATGTTTCCATTGCGGACTTAGCAAGACTACTGAACAGCTAAATCGGGATTTTCCAAAGGGAGATTTGTAAAATGAATACAGACAATGAATTACTAAAAAATTTGGATAAATTGCACACAACCTCTGAAATTCCATATGTAAGAAAATATGGTTTTGCAGCAAAAAAATAGAGGAAGAGAAATTTATCAGTGGATGAAAGATACTTTTCGTAATTACGATTTTTCTCTTTTACGCCTTCTTCCCCGTCAGATAATACACCGCCAGCGCAGTCCGATGGGAAAGATTCTCCTTTGCCAAAATCGCAGTAATATAATTCTTCACCGTTCCCTCACTTAAAAACAATTTTGCCGCAATTTCCCTGTTAGACAAGCCTTCCGACACCGCACGGACAATATCCAGTTCTCGCGCCGTATAGCCCTCCTCACAAAATCCTGCCGCCTGTTGGCTTCCTTCCTGCCATCCTTTCGCCCGCTGTCCATCACCTGCTGCCCCGGTGTTTTCTGCATCTTGCTGCTCTCTTTCCTGCCGTCCGGCATCTAGCGCCAGATTTTCTAAAAATCCCTCTTCCATCACCGCCGTGCCATGATAGACAGACTTTATCATCTGTTTTAAATGCTCCGGGGTATGGTTCTTAATGAGATACCCCTTAGCGCCGCATTTTAATGCCTGCTGCACCAGCTTGTAATCGTCAAAGGTAGTAAGAATCAGCACCTTTCCCAGATTATGCTTCACAATATATTCTGTGGCTTCAATCCCGTCCATTTCCGGCATCTGAATGTCCATCAAAAAAACGTCGGGAGGTGTATTTTTACCAAGCTCGATGGCTTCTTTTCCATTGGCGGCACATCCCAGCACCTCAAATTCCTCGTCTACACTTAGGATAATGCGCATACCGTCCCGTACAAAATCACTGTCATCCGCAATAATCACTTTTATTTTTTCCATGTTTCCTCCCGGTTTCTTTCCCATCTTTTTTATATATTAAAAAATCATACCATCTAACAGGCACGCTTCATTACACTGTCGCCTCTGCTCCAAGATTTTCAAGTACCCCCTATTCTTTCATCGGCAGCAGCATATTAATGGTAAATCCCGCCTCTGTTGCAAAGTCCAAAATTCCATTGACACTGCGTATGCGCCGCCGCATACCGGCAATTCCCATACCGTCTACTACCTCACTGCAGCCGATTCCATTATCAGAGATACTGCATCGCACTATCTGACTCATCACAATGATTTTTATGTCTATCTTCGTGCAATGAGCATACTTTAGTGCATTCGATACCGCTTCAAAGGCATTGTCCAATATAATCTCCAGATATTTTTCCGGCACCTCAGACAGATTTCCTTCGGTCACCAGTTCTGCCTCAATCCCCATACTCTTACATTCCTCACACAACCGCTGCAGCTGTAAAACTGCCAGTTTATATTTTTCAGGCCGCTCTCTTCTTAGAATACTGCGGATTTCATCCATTCCGGTGCGCAGCTGGTCTATGACTGACTGCACCATCTTTTTACTGGTCTCCGGCTCCTTTTCCAGCAACACCTTCACTGCCTCTAACTGATAGACGGAACCGTTAATACTATGCCCCAGCTTATCATGAAGAGTCTGGGATAATCGGGACTTTTCCTCTAACATCTGGTTTTCCGCCACCAGAAGCCCGCGATTCATTTCCTCCCGCAGGGCATGTTCCTTAAGATGCATACTTTTCTTAAGAGATTGCTCGGACAGAGAGTTTTCCCTGACTTCTTTCTGATAAGAAGTTACCACAAAATCATGCTGGATATAAATGATTCCAACAAGCAGTATCAGCGTTATTCGGAAAAACAGACTGCCTTCTTTGGGCTCCCATACCAAAATCATAGGAAAAAGATACCAGAGTACAGAGAAATGTCTGGAAAATCTGTCCTCCAAAAGAGATTTTCCAAAAGAAATCACCTCATACATCAGTAAAATTCCCAATAGCCAAAAGTTTTCCCCATACAACAAGAATAAGAACAAAAATGCTATCATCAGTGCCGCCAGAAAGCAGGCTTTCACTCTGCCCTTTGACAGCTCTTCTCCCGCAAAAAGTCCGAAAAATAATGCCAAGAGCAGGAGCATCCTGCCTGATGCTCCTGCCTGTTCGAACTCTATCACCAGCAGACATATTTCCCCTGCCAATACCAGCAGCGTTTTCACTGCCAGAAAATAATTTTCCCGAATCTGTTCTATCATTCCCTACGCTCCGTCACTCTCTTTCATTTTCAATCCTATCACACCTACACTTAGTATTACAATCAGATAGGCACAGGTAACGCAGGCAATCATTGGATAGGCTGATTTATCTCCCACCATCAGCATTTCCGTACCCTTTAAGAACCAGCGCTGAGGCATCAGATAGGAAATCGCCTTTATGGCCCCTGAGGCTGTGTCGATGGGAAAGTACAGTCCCGCCAGCAGCGCCGAGATAGACCATACGGCAAACACCGCATAATTAGCTCCCATTACATCTCCAATCAGAATTCCCGCGCACATACTTAACAGGGAAAACATCAGTCCCAGCAAAAAGATAAACAACAAAAAGTCTGATTTTGAAATCCCAAAGTCAGTATCTCCTGCCACGAACATACAGAGTGCCATAACCATTGTCTGCAAAACAGAAATCAGTACCGACATGACAAGCTTGGACATAAGATATTCATACCGCCCTACCTTAGAAAGCATGATTCTAGTATACACTTTATTTTCTCGCTCTTCAATCACTGTATATGCAATACATACCCCACAGAACAGAAATCCCAGCGTTATAATGGCATAAGCGTATCCTGCAAGTCCCCTTTTCGAACTTTGCTCTGCGCTTAAGGTAACACTGTCTTTTCCTTCCAAAGAAATAATTTCCTGCTGTGGTAAATTTTCCTGTATTCCCTGAAGGATGGTCAGGATCTGTTCTTTGGTTCCACCTGTTCCCTGAGCTACCTGATAAATGGAGGAAAGCTCACCAGAAAAAGAATCTTCCCACAACTCCCACCGTTCATCCTCCGATACCTGATAGAACAAGAACGCCTCTTCCCAGTTTCCCTTCATGACATTTTCATCAAAGTCGGGCTTCACATATAAAATCGTTCCCATCCTATCATTCATTGCATCCTTTTCCGCCTGCTTTTGCACTTCTGCTTCTGTCATATCCCCGGCATCCATGCGATAAATGGAAAACATGCCGCTGTCTGCCATTTTTTCAAGCACATATTCTGACAATTCTGTTCCTGCTCCGTCATAGACCTTTACTGCATAATCAGACCAGTTATTTAAATAGACAACCTTATCCTCCCCGGAAATCTCCTGTATCTCCCTTTCTTTCTGTTCCTCTTCATAAAAAGAAAGATTCACATGAAGATTCATAATAATGACCGACACAATGGGCGTAATCAAAAGGAAGAACAAAAATCCTTTATTTCGCAGTAACAGCTTCCCATTTATTTTTAGCAATTCTAAAAAATGACTCATGCTCTCCCCTCCTTTCTTATCTTGCTGATGAAAACACATAGCAACGTACATACCACCATAATTCCTACCATATATGAAATACTGCTCGTGGTATAATCGCTCTTTCCCATGCAGGAATATTCCACTAATGTACGGTTTATATGATAAATAGGGGACAGACTTTTCACTGATTCCGAAAAACCGGAGAACAGGTAGGTCTCAAAGCTTCCTCCAAAAAATCCCATGAACCAGACCACAGTAAATAATACTACAACCATCACTGCAAGATTTCTGCAAATTGTCCAAAGAAGCATTCCAAATGCAATAGAACCCATAATTGTCACTAAAAGTACCAGAATAGTCATGGGCAGATTTCCCCAGGAAATCCCAAAAAGAACCGTTACCAGAAGAATCGTAACTGTCATCTCACAAATAGTTGCCAGCACTGCCGGAATCCATTTTGCCAGATACAGCTTTGTTTCAGATAAGGCAGTCACCTGAAACCGTTTGCCGATTCCGTTTTTCATTTCGCCAGATAATATACCTGCCAGACTGGCAATGCCTAACCAGGTAAAATATACCACCTCAATGATTCCGTAGTAATTTTTCGCATCCACAGCCGGCATAAATGCCAATTTCTTTATTGGTAAATCTCTTCCTTTTTCTGCCTGTTCTTCCTGTTCCTCCTGTGGAAACATAGCGTTCAGCGTCTGCTGTGCCATCTGTTTTTCCACCTGTTCCATAAAGTATTCCAGCATTGCCCCCTGGGTCTGATAATCCGCGCTTTCGTATATGGTATATCCCTCGTCCTCAAATGCAAGAAATCCTGCAAGGTCATTTTTTTCTATCAGGGTTTTAGGCTCTCCTTCCGGGTAATTTACGAGAATAATGCCTGCAGCTTTTCCTGCATTTTTAATTTCTTCTATATTTTTTGCAAAAATACTCTCATCACTTACCCGATATCCTGCCTTAAATTCTTCCACATTCTCATAAGAGCTCATCATAGCCTCAAAAGCACTAGATAGCATTGCAATTACCAGAATCGGACCAATCAGCATGGTGGCAAGCACCCACTTATTGCGCAGCATCAGCTTAAAATTATTTTTTATCAAATATCTTATCATTCTGCCACCTGCCTATTCTGCGTAGTCCCGAAGGCTCTTTCCCGTCAGGGTCAGGAATACCTCTTCTAAGGTAATCTCTGACTTTCCGCCTGTTATCATCTGCTTTAGCTCCTGACTGGTTCCGCAGGCTATCAGCTTGCCATTATCCATAATGCCGATTCTGGTACAGATTGCTTCTACCTCTTCCATGTAATGACTGGTATATATGACCGTTGCGCCATTTTTGTTTGACTCCTGAATCTTCTCTAGGATAAAATTTCTGGACTGCGGGTCGATTCCTACTGTCGGCTCATCGAAAATCAACAGCTCCGGCTGGTGTCCAATGGCACAGGCAATGTTAAGTCTTCGCTTCATACCACCGGAAAAGTTCTTGGCTAACTCGCCTCGTTTTTCCGAAAGTCCTACATATTCTAAGGATTCGTCTACTGCCTGTCGCAGTTTTTCTCCTTTCATCCCATATAGAGAGGTAAATAATTCTACGTTCTCCCATGCTTTCAGATTACCATGTATGGCAAGCTCTTGTGGGATATAGCCGATTCTGTGAATGACCTCCTTTTTCTGCTTCCATGGATTCTTTCCTAACAGCTCCACCTTTCCTGCGGTGGGTCTGGTAATGGAGCAAATCATGTTCAGGGTAGTGCTTTTTCCTGCTCCGTTTGGTCCTAAAAGACCAAAGATTTCCCCTTTCTTAATTTCCAGATTCAGGTTGTCTACCACTGCCTTTCTTCCGTATTTTTTTGTCAAATCTGTTGTTTTTAAGATGATTTCTTCCATTTCTATACCCTTTCCACTCTTTTGCCTTTTCCTTGAACTTACAGCTTTCTCATTGCGTCTTTTGGTTATGTTTTTTCGATTGCCTCTTTCTGCACTTATCATATCAGTTTTTTCTCCGGCTTAATAGTGAAAAAAGGAATGAAATGTGATGTGACTTTTGTCATGTTCTATTCGTATTCCCGCAGCCGCTCAACAATCGAACGCTTCCCGGATAATTTCCTATAGGAAAGCAACGGCGTTATCACGCATATCAACATCACTAATGCGATTGCTCCTAATAACGGTATGACCGGTATGGCAAAAGGAATCCCCATATAGTTCATGGACTGGAAACATATATAAGTAATCACTGTTCCTACTGTCAATGTGATAAATACGGAGCAAACCGCATACAGCAGTCCCTCCCGAATCAGCAGCTTTCTTATCTGCTTGCCTGACATGCCGATACTTTCCATAACAGAAAACGTTAATCTCCTGTTTTGTATACTGCTTGCCATTGTATTTGCATAATTCAGCACTCCCACCAGCAGCAATAACAGAGCAATGACCGTTCCTACCGCCAACAGGTTTCCCTGTGAATCCTGGATTGTTTTCATATTATCGAGCTTTGATTCAGAATATAAATCGTTACGATAGGAACTGTTTTCTAATAATGTCCGAATTTCATTTTCTGTATGCGCATCATATACTTCATCATATTTTATATTAAGACGTAGAATATCGGGTTCCGTTGTCAACGTTTTTAAATACTCCTGACTGACAATCATATTTGCTCCCACATTCATTGACGCACCATAGTCCCCCTCATAGCTGATTGCCCCAATAGAAATTTCATGTAGCTGATTTTCCAGATAAAACGTAAGCTTTTTATCTTCCGTATATTCCTGCGGTATCTCAAAGCCAGCATATTGAATGATACATACTTTGCCGCTTAAAAAATCCTGCTTGTCTATGGGGGCACTAAGCAACTGGTTTAAATAATCGAACTCCGCTTCATCAATGCCCTTTACCATACCATAATACTTTTCCGGATTCTCTCTATAATCCGAAACTGTGTCTGAGTAGGACATGTAGGGTTTTGTTTCAACATAGTTCTTAATCCACATATCTGAAAAATCACCCTCACCATAGGGAAAGATGGCAGGCACGCCCATGACTGCATGAATTTCTTTTATTCCGTCAATTTTCTCTATCGCAATAAGGAACTCATCATTGATTGCCGGCTGTAGGGAAGCTATATCCTCCGAGGTCTGAGTATCATTTCGTATCACATAATCAGCATCCCAATAATTTGGCAGGACGGTCCTCTCTCCCTGACTGCTGATAATGGTGGTAAGGCAATAAAAAACAGATAAACTTGTAGCCAGAGATAAAAAAACAACCTCTTTTTTCTTGTCCTTTTTGAGCTGTTCTACTGCCATCCGCCAAAAGAAGCTTCCTTTTTTTACTTTTTTATATCCGCAACTTTTTGATGTGGTTCCACGATATTTTACAGCTTCTACCGGTGTTACATTTGCAACAATGCGGATGGGCTTTCTGATTCCACATAACATTGCGATACCAGTAGTCAGAATACTAAAAAACAGCACTGCCGGATAAAAATGTATTTCCATATTTCCTGCTGAAATACCCAAAATTTCCATTACATACGGAACAAGGAGCAAGGAAGTAAAAATTCCAAAAAGAATCCCCAGTATAACTCCTGCCATTCCAATGAGCAGCATCTGCTTTTTCATGAATTGAACTAGCTGTTTTTTCGTCATACCCAAAGTCTGCAATAAGCCGTAATAACGAATCCTTCCTGAAACTGATAAATACAAAATATTGTAAATCAACAGGTAAGCGCTTAGACAGATGATAAAGCACAAACCACCTATCCCCAGTCGTATGGTTAATGATTTTTCTATATAATCAGATACCTGAAAAACCTGTTGTCCCGTTAAATCTATTCTTTGTTTCAGCTTTTCGATGGTATGATTTGTAACATAATTCCTTGTAAATTTTATATACAAAATCCCACTGGCTCCCAGTTCATAGCCCGTATTTTTATAAAAAGCTTTAGAAACATAGAAAACAGACTGGTCTCCATACCCTTCCCAGATACCACTTATGGTAAATTCTTTTGTATGGATGCCCGTATTATCTTCAAAGGTCATAGGAAAGCTGTCTCCAAGGGATAATGATTCTTTCCCGCAATCTTTAAGAGCCTTCCTGGTTACCATCAGTTCATCTTCTTTTTGCGGATAATGCCCCTCCACTCTTGTTCTTACCGGAAGATGTTGTATCTTCCAAAACGTATCATCACACCATAATAATCCCAAATTTACGGTATTATCTGCGTCTGTACTCCTGACATAGCCTGCATAAGATAAACTCCCTACTGTCTGTATGTCAGGATTCTCCATCAGGACTTCTTTTTGTTCCTCTGAAAATCCATTGACTAAAGCTGCATCAAACTCTGCACCATATAGCCGGGTATTCTGCAATCTGCTTAAATCCAAATAGGTGATGCCTATGGTAAAAACAGAGAAAAGCATAAATGCAGATAACGCAACCGTAAAAAATAGAGTTCCAAACTTTCGCTTATTGGTCTGTATGGTGTTTTTCGCCAGTTTATTTATAATTGCCTTATTATTGTTAGCCAACATGGGAATCACTTCCTTCCAGAATCCTTCCATCTTCAATTCGAACGATTCTATCTGCCATCTGGGCAATATCCGGGTCGTGGGTGATTACGATAATCGTTTGCTGATACTGGCGTGCAAGAACCTTTAAAAGCCCTATTACATCGTGGCTTGCCTGGGTGTCAAGGTTTCCTGTTGGCTCATCGGCAAGTATGATTGCGGGCTTTGTCACCAATGCCCTCACAATAGCTGCCCGCTGTTGTTCTCCACCAGACAGCATGGCCGGACGCATTTCTTTTTTATCGGCAATATGAAGGATTTCTAACAATTCTTCTACAAAATCGGTATCTATCTGTGCCCCATCTAATTCCAGAGGAAAGGTAATGTTTTCGTAGATATTCAAATCCGGAATTAAATTATATTGCTGAAAAATAAATCCTGCCTTTCTTCTTCGAAAAAGCGCCAGTTGTTCCTTATTCATATCCGCCAGCTTCATTCCATCTACAATCACGGTTCCCTCCGTAGGCGTATCCAGTCCGCCTATCATATGTAACAGTGTGCTTTTTCCACTTCCCGATTTTCCGATAATGGAGACAAACTCCCTTTCTTTTACCTCAAAGTCCACTCCATCTAACGCTTTTACGATATGTTTTCCCACCTGGTAATATTTTTTTAACGATTGTGTTTTTACAATGATATCTTTCATATCCGTACCTCCATCTTTCTTCTTTACTGTCATCATAAAACATAAAAATCACAAACCGTTCACAAAAAGAGAAAATCACAAAATTGTGACTTTCTCTCTCACATTCAATTTGGCAGATATATCTGAAAGGTACTTCCATGACCTATTTGGGATTCCACCTCAATATATCCGTCTTGTAACGTTATTATTTTTCGTGCCAGATATAACCCGATACCGATACCTTCATTATCGTGTATTTCCGGTTCCCGATAAAAGCGTGAAAAAATTGCTCCCTGCCTTTCTAAAGCAATTCCTTTTCCGGTATCCTGAATACTGATTTTTGTAAAAATTTCCTGCCTACATACAGAAACGTAGATATTCCCGCCAAAATCCGTGTATTTTACAGCATTGTCCAAAAGATTAAAAATAGCTTCTCCCGTCCATTTTTTATCATGGCTCAAAACCAGATTTTCATCATACTTTACATGAATCCTGATGTCCTTTTTATCTGCTTTGGGAACCACAGACCCGATTGCCCCGGCAAGTGTCTCGGAAACAAGGGATGCTTTTTTCTGTATTTTAATGGTGCCGGTTTCTAACCGTGACATTTTCACCATACTTTGCAAAAGAAAATCCAGTTTATCAACCTGACCATTGATTTTCTTTAAATATTCCGGATTCTCCGCAATTTCATTTTCGTCTGACATGATTTCTAAATACAGCTTGATATTTGCAATAGGTGTTTTCGTCTGATGGGAGATATCAGAAACTAATTCCTTTAGTGTTTCTTTTTCCCGGGTAATCTCTTCATTTTTGTGGTAATACATATGAGACAGGCGAAGCAATTTTTCATATACCATACCCCATAGGTCATCTTTCTGATATGGTATCGAATCCAGTTTTTCATCATTGAGCAGATTGTTCAGACTGCTGTCTAATCTCCGGGTAAAATCATAAATATCCCGCTTCAAATGATAGCATTTCCACAACAAAAATACCGTAACTGCGGTTTGTAAAACAGTGCTAAAAAGTAATATTATTTCCATATATATCCCATTCCATATACGTTTGAAATATAAGCGTGTTCTTCGTTTTCAATTTTCTTCCGCAAACGATTAATATTTACAGCCAAAGCGTGTTTATCCATCAGCTGTACTCCCTCGTCCCAGAGCGCATCTAAAAGTACGGAATAAGTAAGTAATTGTCCTTTATGCTCAATCAGCTTTCTTAAAATCCGGTATTCCGTAGGTGTTATCGGACATTCTTTTTGCCCTTTCTGCACCATTCCCAAAGCAAAATCTATTTTTAAAAATCCATCGTCATATATATTTATGTTTTTCGGCTCTCTTGACAATATCACAGAAATCTTTTTTAGCAATATCTTCATGGAAAATGGTTTCGTTATATAATCATCTGCTCCTAACTCATAACCATTTAGAACATCTTCTTCTAAATCTCTTGCCGAAACAAATAGTACAGATACGTTTCTTCGTGCCTTTAACCATCTGCAAAATTCAAAACCATCACCGTCCGGCAGGTTTACGTCAAGTATCACCATATCCACTGTCTGGTTGTCTACAGAGGCTTTCCCCTCCTGACAGGAATATGCACAAAAGACCCGATACCCTTCCTTTTCCAATGAATAACAAATGGTCTGATTTAATTCTGTATCATCTTCCAGAACAAGAATACTATACACAGGTAATTCCTCCATGCAAAATGTATTTCAGGTTCTTTCATTATATCAAACATTTGTGAGGAAATACATATTTTTTTGCGGCTGCATTCAATTACAAAACGGACACCGATAAGCTTCTACTTACCAGTATCCGTTCTGTATGCTCACAAACTTATTTTCGTCCTGCCTTCAGTTCGCCGTTCTCCACATCAATAAGAATGGTATCTCCGGCGCCTACCTGGTCTGCCAGAATCAACTTGGCTGCCAGCGTTTCTACGGTCTTTTGCAGATAACGCTTTAATGGTCTTGCACCATATACCGGGTCATAACCATTATCTACGATAAACTGCTCTGCCTGTGGGCTAAGCTCTACGGAAATCTCCCGCTCTACCAGACGTTTATTCAAATCTGCCATCAACAGATGGATGATACCGCCAATGTTATTCTTCGTCAGCGGCTTGAACATGATAATCTCATCCAGACGGTTCAAAAACTCCGGTCGGAAGTTGCCACGCAGCTCATTCATTGCTGCCTCTTCTGCCTCCGGCTTAATCTCGCCATCTTCCCCAATTCCCTCTAACAGATATGACGAACCAAGGTTAGAAGTCATAATTAAAATCGTGTTCTTAAAGTCTACCGTACGTCCCTGAGAGTCGGTAATCCGACCGTCATCTAATACCTGAAGAAGCACATTGAATACATCAGGGTGTGCCTTTTCTACTTCATCAAACAGTACAACGGAATATGGTTTTCTTCGTACCGCTTCGGTCAACTGTCCGCCTTCTTCGTAACCTACATATCCGGGAGGCGCTCCGATTAAACGGGAGACGGAATATTTCTCCATGTACTCACTCATATCGATACGCACCATGTTGTTTTCGTCATCAAAAAGACTGGCGGCAAGTGCTTTAGCAAGCTCCGTTTTACCAACTCCGGTAGGTCCTAAGAACAGGAAGGAACCGATTGGCTTTGTAGGGTCTTTGATTCCAGCCTTGGAACGGATAATCGCTTCTGTTACCTTGGTAACACCTTCATCCTGACCAATGACACGTTTGTGCAGTTCTTCATCCAGATGTAAGGTTTTATTCCGTTCACTTTCCGTTAATTTGGCTACCGGAATTCCGGTCCAGCGGGAAATGATTCTTGCGATTTCCTCTTCACTGACATTTTCATGTACCAGACTTAAATCCTTCTTTCGTACCTGTTCTTCTTCCATTTCTAACTGTTTCTGAAGCTGTGGCAGTTTGCCATACTGTAATTCTGCCGCTTTCTCCAAATCGTAGTTCTGCTGTGCTTTGGCGATTTCTGCATTAATTCCTTCGATTTCTTCTCGCAGCTTCTGCACCTTTTCTACCGAATTTTTCTCATTATCCCACTGGGCTTTCTTTGTCTGGAACTCATTTTTTAACTCTGCCAGCTCTTTCTGCAAGGTTTCCAGACGGTCTTTGCTTAAGCGGTCTTCCTCTTTTTTCAGTGCAGCTTCTTCAATTTCCATCTGCATTACTTTTCGCTGTAATTCATCCAGTTCTGTGGGCATGGAATCCAGTTCTGTTTTTATCAGTGCACATGCTTCATCCACCAGGTCGATTGCCTTATCCGGCAGGAAACGGTCACTGATATAACGGTTGGATAATACTGCTGCCGATACCAATGCACCATCGGTAATTTTTACGCCATGGAACACTTCGTAACGGTCCTTCAGTCCACGCAGGATGG
The DNA here is from genome assembly GCA_949292785.1 of uncultured Eubacteriales bacterium. Classification (GTDB taxonomy): domain Bacteria; phylum Bacillota; class Clostridia; order Lachnospirales; family Lachnospiraceae; genus Petralouisia. The sequence goes on along the minus strand of CASFBK010000006.1, from coordinate 136,368 downwards.
AAATGGTATCTTCTACCGTAGGCTCTTCTACATGTACCGGCTGAAATCTTCGTTCCAAAGCGGCATCTTTTTCAATATATTCCCGATACTCGTCTAAGGTAGTGGCGCCGATACAGTGAAGCTCACCTCTGGCAAGCATTGGCTTTAACAACTGGCCTGCGTCCATGGCGCCGTCTGTCTTTCCTGCTCCTACAATGGTATGAAGTTCATCGATAAACAGAATAATCTGTCCGTCGCTGTTTTTGATTTCATCCAATACTGCCTTTAAACGTTCTTCAAATTCACCGCGGTACTTAGCGCCTGCAACTAAGGCTCCCATATCCAGTGCGAACAGCCTTTTGTCCTTCAGTCCCTCCGGCACGTCGCCCCGGACAATACGCTGGGCAAGACCTTCCACAACGGCAGTCTTACCAACACCGGGTTCACCAATTAAGACCGGATTATTCTTGGTCTTTCTGGATAAAATGCGCACTACGTTACGAATCTCGCTGTCTCGCCCGATAACAGGGTCTAATTTCTGGTCACGGGCACGTTCTACCATATCATAGCCGTATTTTGTCAGTGTATCATAAGTAGCCTCAGGATTATCGGAGACCACCTTCTGATTGCCTCTTACGGTTGCCAGCGCCTGTAAAAAACGGTCTCTGGTAATGCCATACTCTTTGAAAATTTCTTTCATTGCCTGATTCGGGTATTTTAATAGTGTTAAAAAGAGATGCTCCACCGACACATATTCGTCACCCATTTTTTTCGCTTCATCTTCGGCACTGATCAGCACTTTGTTCAGATTCTGTCCCATATAGACCTGTCCACCGGAAACCTTCACACGTTTTTCCAGATGGGTAATGGCATTCTGGGTAAAATGCTCTCTGTTTATTTCCATTTTTTCAATCAATTTCGGGATAAGACCGTCTTCCTGGGTCAGCAGGGACACCAGAAGATGCTCCTGCTCAATCTCCTGATTGCCGTATTCGTAGGCTAATTTCTCGCACCCATTGATTGCTTCGATTGACTTTTGTGTAAACTTCTGAATATTCATAAGGGTTCCTCCTTCCCTCTTGACTTTATTATTGCTCAAAATAGTTTTTCATATCACAATTACAAGCATTGTTCTATGCTTGATATAACAATACCACCATTTGTTAGCCACGTCAAGAGGTGAGTGCTAATTTTTTATAAAAAACTTAACCAGCTGTTTCTATAGCTTTTCCCTTAGATACGCCGCTACCCCGTTTTCCTCATTCGTAAGCGCAATATCATCTGCTACTTGCCGGATACGCAGACACGCATTTCCCATTGCAACTCCGGTTCCCGCAAACTGCAGCATCTCAAAATCATTATCACTATCTCCAAAGGCAATTACTTCCTCCGGAGCAATATTTTGCATGCCACATAATATTTTCAACGTACTTCCTTTATTTACCTTCTTATTTTGTATTTCCATATTTCCCGAAATAGAAGAGGTAATTGCACATCTTCCATCCTCCCTTATCAATCTTTCCAGCTTTTTTTTCTTTTCCGGTGAAAGATAGAATAAATTTACCTTTTCCGCCTGTTCTAAAATATCATTGCGGTTTCTCAAATCGGTCAAAAATACATGATTCTGCGTGTAATATTTCACAAAATTCCGATCATAAACATCTTCCGACAAATTATCCATCTGATTAATATCAACGTAGGCTTCCCCATTTGCAAAAATTTCTACATAGCCTTCTGCCTGCTTCATATTGTCCAAAATCATGGAAATAATGCCCTCTGGCATAAGCTGACGGTAGCAAAACTGCTTCGCTTTATAATCCCAGATTCCCGCTCCATTTGCCACGATTGCATAACGAATCCCTCCAACTGCCTTTAGTTCATAGGGAATTAACGCCGTACAGCGGCCAGTGGCAGGTACAATCAAAGTACCTGCTTCCGCCGCTGTCTGCAATATATCAATGGTTTCTTTTGTAATCTGATTGCGCTCATTCATCAATGTTCCGTCCAAATCGACAACAATCATTTTTTCTGTCATTTTATCATACCTCAATTTCAAAAATAAATGCTTCATAAGGCATCAATATATCTGAAATCTGCTGCCTGTTATAGTTACTGATTACAATGCTTCCATTGTCTGATAAATATGGTTTTATTTTTTCTACAGAAATTTTCTCCTCGGATAAATTTGCCGCAACAAGCCATTTCTTATTTTTCCATCTTCTTTCATATACGAAAAGCGTTTCGTCCTCCGGCAAAAGTAAATGATAATCTCCCTCGGTCATAATTTCCCGGGTATGCCGCAATGTAATCAGCTTTTTATAATAATAAAATATGGAATTTTCATCCTCTAATGCTTCTTTTACATTGATTTCCTTATATCTGTCACTGACTTTCAGCCATGGTCTGCCGCTGGTAAAGCCTGCGTTGCTGCTGTCATCCCACTGCATCGGAACTCTGGCATTATCTCTGCCTTTGTTCCAGACAGCTTTCATAAAATCCTCTTCGGAAATGGTCTTTTCTGTCTGAACCAGTTCTTTATATCCATTGAGAATCTCCACATCGTCATACTCCTTCAGTTCATACTGCACGTTGGTCATTCCGATTTCTTCGCCCTGGTAAATATATGGCGTTCCCTGCATTCCATGCAGTACAGTTGCAAATGCTTTGGCGCATTCCTTACGATATGTAGTATCATTTCCCCATCTGGAAATAATCCGCGGCTGGTCATGATTTTCAAAATACAACGCATTCCATCCATATCCATTCAGCTTCTCCTGCCATTCGCTCATAATCCTTTTCAAGTCTACCAGAGAAAAAGGCTTCAACGCCCATTTTCTATTCACGTTTCCGGGAATGCGGTCAATATTCATATGCTCAAACGTAAAAATCATATTCAGCTCCTTCCGCTCCGGAGCAGTAAACAATCTCGCCAGCTCCGCAGTAGACCCTGGCGCCTCACCTACTGTCATACAATCATACTTTGAAAGCACTTCCCTGTTCATCTCCTGTAAATACTCATGAAGTCTTGGTCCATTGCTATGCATATGCCCGGTATAATATTTTTTCCCCGGTTCTTCTGGATAATCCGGAAAATCCGTGTACTTAGAAATAGATGCAATTACGTCCATTCTCCATCCATCTACGCCCTTTTTGAACCAATAGTCCATGATGTCATAGACTTCTTTTCGCACTTTGGGATTCTCCCAGTTTAAATCCGGCTGCTTTTTCGTATAAAAATGAAGATAATACTGTCCTCTCTGCTCGCAATACTCCCACGCACTGCCGCAGAAGCTCGACCCCCAGTTATTCGGTTCACTTCCATCTTCTTTTGGGTCTTTCCAAAAATAATAGTCACTGTATGGATTGTCTTTTGATTGATAGCTTTCTACGAACCACTCGTGCTCATCTGAAGTATGGTTTACCACCAAATCCAGAATAATCTTAATCTCTCTTTGATGTGCTTCCTGAATCAGCTTATCCATATCTTCATTTGTTCCAAACTTTTCATATATTTTCCGGTAGTCTCTGATATCATATCCGTTATCATCCTGAGGTGAGTCAAATACAGGACTCAGCCAGAGCGCATCCACTCCAAGTTCCTTCAGATAGTCCAGTTTTTCAATAATACCGGGAATATCTCCAAATCCATCGCCATTCGAATCCTTAAAGCTTCTCGGATATATTTGATACACAACCGATTTTTTCCACCAATCTTTCATTTTACATTCCTTCCTTTCAAACTGTTTTATGCAATGCCAAGAACGGAGACCAAAATACTTAATACAATTATGCCAATAATCAGTACATTAATGCTCATATTTTTCTTTTTCAAAAGATAATAACAAAGAAGTGTGATTCCAAGAGGAACAATTCCTACAAATATCTGGTCTAACATAGACTGTAGATTCAAAATGGATGCTCCATTCATACTTACTTCAATTTTCGATGTAAAGGTAACCATCTGTGCTGTCATTCCGCCTACCATAATCAATCCGACGATACTTGCCGCCTTGGTCAAAATCCCCATTAAACCACTGGCATATACCTTCTGAATATATTCAGACCCCAGCTTATACCCTAAAAATGTCCCATAATATCTCACCAGAATAGATGGAATATTAAACAAAAGTAAAAATACAATCGGCGCCAGCAGGTTACCGCTCTGTCCCATACTTACTGCAATTCCCGCTGCTATTACCCTTAAAACGCCCCAGAAAATAGAATCTCCAATTCCTGCCAGAGGTCCCATAAGACTGGACTTTACCGCATTGATAGAATTTGTATCAAACTCTTCTTTCTGGCTGTTCTCCTTTTCCATAGAGGCAACCAGTCCCATAATAAAGGTGGAGCATGGAATGGTTGTGTTAAAGTAAGACATACTCCGTGAAAGTGCCTGTTTTTTCTTTTCCGAATCCTTGTAAAAGTGATTGATACACGGCATCATGGAATAGCAGAATCCCGATGCTCCCTGCTTTGCCGGACTGACTGCTGCATAAAGGGTCGCGGAGCGCCAGAATGCTTTTTTCAAAAAACTTCTTTCTTCCGGTGAAATAGATTTCGTTAATTTACTCATGGAAAAATTCCTCCTCTTCTTCATCTAATTCATTACTGCTTTCCTCTACTGCGAAAACCGTTCTTACCTGGGAAATTCTGCTGATTTCAAAGTCATTCATGCCAATCAAAACAGCAATAATTACTCCCAGTACCGCCAGCGCTACTAACGGAAGCTGCAAATATGCAATGCAGACAAATCCCAAAAAGAAAAATACACAGATTTTCTTATCCCACAGCATTTTCATCAGCATTGCCATACCTACTGCCGGAAGAAGTCCGCCGCAGACCGTCAATCCATTCATTACCACATCCGGAATTGCCTCTAATAATCTGCTCACTGCATCAGAGCCAAACAAGATTCCAAAAAATGCCACCAGAGAATACAATATCCAGTTTACTGCCCAGAGTCCGTAGTGAAGTGCCACAATCTGTTTTTCTTTTCCTTCCTGTGCCAACTGGTCAAATTTCTTGGCAAACATACCTATTATGAAAATATACAAAAGTGTTTTTATCTGTAATCCGAGGATTCCAATGGGCAAGGCCAGCGTCAGCGCTACTTCTGTTCCTTTTCCAAGCATAATGGCAAATGCCGTACCTACTGCTGTAGCAATTCCCGGTTCTGCCGCAGAGGCGCCTCCGATATTAACAACTCCCATAAATACTGCTTCTAATGCTGCTCCCACTGCAACTCCTGTAGGCAGATCTCCCAACAGCAATCCCACCAGCGGTCCGATTACAATCGGTCTGTTCAACATGGTAAAACCTGCTAACTCTGCACCTCCTACGCACACAAAAACAGAAAGTGCAACTAAAAATGCTTCTAACATAATGTTTCCTCCTTCTATCATTTCATCTTTCTATCATTCCAATTTTTCTATCAACCTAACTTTTCTATCATGTCTTTTACCAGCTTTTTTTCATCATTTGGTACCTGCTGTATACAGGCCTTCGGGTCAAGCGCTGCTAACTGCCTGAGGCTTTCTATTTCCTGAGCTGTCAGCATAATCGTGGACGTTAAAATCTTCTTCTCTGAAACATCTATTCCGTCAAATCTTCCCACATTTCCTACATTTAAAAATTCGATTTCTCCTACGTTCTCCCGAATAGCAACAGCATCCTTTATGGTTCTGGTAAGTACCAGGATTCTCATATGTGCTGCCTTGGGATGATTCAAAACACGAATAACTTCGTTTACCGGTTTAACCAATACCTTGATTCCACTAGGCGCTGCCATCTTAAGTGCCATCTTCTGTGTGGGGTCTTCCGCGGCAGCATCATTTGCCACTATGATTCCCTGTACTTTTAACTGCTTTGTCCATGTCATGGCTACCTGGCCGTGAATTAACCGGTCATCTACACGAAGGGCAGCAATTTTTGCACCGGAGTTGGTATAGGAAACCGTTTCCTGTTCCTTTTTCTCCATCCTTTCTTCTTTCACTGCCTTGTTGTGCTTTTCTTCTTCCGTTACCGCAAGGCTTACCATTTTCATCTCCTGACGTGCCTCTTGTAAATATTCCTCGATTTCTGACCTGCTTACAGGCTCCTCTGCCATAAGAATCTGTAGCAACATTGGTAAATTAAATCCGGTGATTAAAATAACATTTGCATCTGCACTATAAGGTAAAAGCTTCTGGTTTACACTTCCTCCCTGTAAATCCGTAAACACAAATACCTGTTCCTCCGGTTCCTTTCTTTCAAAGAACTCTTTCATTTATTTTTCAATATCTACATCCGGTTCTACATAAGCATCAATCGTTGTAATATCTGCCATCTCTCCAAGTAAAAGTTCCGCTGTGCGCTTTATTCCTGATGCCATTTTTCCATGAGTAGCTATCAATACCTTTTTCATTCTCTGCTCCTCCATCCCTTTTCTTTTTCTTAGGTTATGTACATAACTTATCTAACAAAAGAATATCATCAAGACACTTATATGTAAATAGGTTATGTACATAACCTACAGAACGTACAATTTACAACTTTCATTTTTGTTCATTCCAAACAATCCTTTATCCCCTTCCCAAACAAATAGCCACACGTAATATGGAACAAAGTGTGCTCCGCCTCGCGAATATACATTACCTATCAAGCGGAACACACTTTGCCGCGCCGAGCACAGTCGCTTGCGACATAATTCCACTTGTGCGAGTGCGCATCCTGCACAGAGTGCTTTTTGCTCTATAGGAATCACAATTTTACGCTTTAACGCAACACGTATTTCCTATAGAGCAAAAAAAGCTACTGATTTTTAATCAATAGCTTTTCCTGATTCCAAACACTTATTATACGGACTGTCTCGCCACCAAAGTAACCGGAAGCTTGTAATCTCCTATTCGTTCCGCGTTCTGACCTTTGATACATTTTAACAGTTCATCCACAGCAAGGTCCGCTTTTCTGCGTATATCCTGATGAATGGTCGTAAGCCGCGGTACTGCCAACCTGGCAAACATAATATCATCATATCCCGCAACTCCTATCTGCTTTGGAATTTCAATTCCCTGGTCAGCAAAAAAACTAATTGCCTCTAAAGCAAACAAATCTGACAGGAAGAATACCGCTGTTTTCTTCTTAAAAGGAATCTGCCTTGCCATCTGCTGATAGTGATTTTCTCTGGAATAACGCGATTTTCCAAGGGCAACAAACTGTAGCTTTTTCTTCTCTTTCTCCTCTTCCTCCTGCATTGCTTTTTGTGCTCCTATCCAACGCAGATGGTCCACGCCATGGTCCCTTGTAGCACATACAAATATATTTTCATAACCACATTTTAACAGATACTGTGTCATCAGATAGCCACCGTTTATATCATCCAGTCCAATATTTAATACCTGCTGTTCTCCATCAATTTCCCCATATGCATCAATGGAAATCACAGGTTTGTGTATCATGCTGTGAATTTTTTGACAATCTTTTTTCGCAAATGTCAATGCGATGACTCCATCCACATTCCACGCCATGACCATCTTAAATATATCATCTATATCACTGGCAGAATAAAACATCATGTAATATCCCAGGGAACGAATCCGTTCCTCAATAAACCCCAATATTTTTCCATAAAACGGGTCTGCCAAAATAGCATCGTCATATTCTTTATGAGAATTGACAACGACTGCGATTAGCTGGGAGCTGTCATTATTTAACACACGAAGCCCCATTTTTTGCACGTACCCCATTTCATCAATCAGTTTTTCTATCCGCTCTATATTCGCGGGAGACACTTTCTTCGTTTTCCCATGAATGACATTTGAAACAGTTGTGGTACTTACTCCTGCCAATTCTGCAATTTCTTTAATTGTAGCCATCTTTTACTCCTATTTTTATATCAGATAATCATAATGCTCCAACAGCATCTGCAAATCTGCAATCTGCTCTTGTATCTTCTTTCCAATATCCGTATCTTTTACACGAATACGATTTTCCTCTGTTTCAAAAATATCTGTCGTAGACTCAATATCCTTGTTTTCCTCCAACACCTTCTTGATACTCTCAAAGGGCTGATGCTCCTGCAGCCGCATACCGTGTGAACTGTAGATTAAGGTATATCCTGCAATTCCGGTCTTTTGGTGATATGCTTTACAAAAGCCCCCATCAATAATAATCAGTTTTCCATTTGCACGTACCGGCACTTCTCCGGCACTGACCTTTACGGGCGTGTGTCCGTTGATGATGTGGGACATATTAGAAAACAATCCGAATTCCCGCAATATCATATTACAGATGTATTCCTTGTGATAATTATCATAATACGGATTTCTCTCTTCCACCATTGGCTCCCGGTCCGTCAAATACATCTTTTCAAAGGTCTTTATTCTTCTTCCGGATAAGGGAGAGCGCTGTCCTGCCCAAAGATACCATATGAAGTCCTCCTCTGACCTGGTGGCAGTATCCTGACAAACCTTTCGAACTACCCAGTCCGCATAATCCAGGTACGCCTTTCCCTTATAAATCCTGTCTCCAATCTCGATTCCTTCAAAATTCCCCTGTTCGTCAAGAGGGATGCAGCCATGATACATAAGGTTATCATTGTAGCACTTATACATACTACCCTTCTGACACAAAAATTGAACATGACGATGCAGCTTTTCACTGTTCAGAAAGGACTGGCGCAAATCAGACATCACATCCGCTTCTTCTTTTGTCAGCTCATAGGGACTGCGTCTGTCTACCGTTGGAAAATCCTTTCGTTTCATGACGTACTCTTTCCCCTCAATCATCACGGTTCCCTTATCAAAGTCTATCTTTTCTAACAGCCTCCGTTCATCCATCTGATATTCCGGATGCCTGCCTATAATCTGTCCCTCTAACTTAAAAAGAATCACAGAAATTGCCTGTGATGCCGCATCCATCACATCTTCTGCGCCATACTGCTGTTCTGCGAATAACACCAGGGTCCGCAGACTGATTCCGTATCCACTTTCCAAAACTTCAATATTACGATAACGCAGATTATTTCTAACAACCGTTGCGATACACGCTTCAATGCCGCAGGCAGCTCCCATCCAAAGCACATCGTGATTTCCCCACTGGATATCAAAGGAATGATATTCCATCAGCAAGTCCATGATTTTATCCGGCTGTGCTCCTCTGTCATAAATATCCCCTACAATATGAAGATGATCCACAGCAAGCCGCTTAATTACCTCTGCAAGAGCAACGATAAACTCATCCGCAATCTTGATATGAATAATGGTCTCGATAATCTGTCTGTGGTATTCAATCTGATTATTGTCTTCATCTACCTGCATATGCAGCAATTCATCAATAATATAGGCAAATTCCTCTGGCATTGCTTTTCGTACCTTTGACCTGGTATATTTAGATGAAACATCCTTTGCAACTGCAATCAGATTCTGTAGATTCAGCTTATACCAGTCCTCCGTAAGAATCCGTTCCTCCTCTAAGGCATTCAGCTTTTCCTTTGGATAATAAATAAGGGTACAAAGCTCCCGTCTCTCTTGCCCGCTTAACTGTTCTGCAAAAATACGGTCTATTTTTTCTTTGATTACCCCTGCACAGTTATTGATAATATGGCAGAACGCCTCATATTCTCCATGCAAATCACTCATAAAATGTTCCGTACCCTTTGGCAGATTCAATATCGCGTTTAAGTTAATCATCTCACGGCACGCTAACTGCTTTGTAGGATATTCCCTTGCCAGAAGCTCTAAGTATTTTATTTTCTCTTTTTCCATAGTTTCCTCCCATTATACAAATACCTCTTTTTTTCATAATACCTCATTATGTCCTCTTTATACAACACCAATTCTATAATTTTGTCATATTATATTATGTCAAATTTCATTATCTTTTTATTTGACTTCCTCTCCATCTATGGTAAACTGTATATGTTCGTTTTTTGGAGGGAACGAATTTTGAAAAGTTTAGAAACTTTAGCGCTATGCATCAGCCGACAGCATCGAAAATTGGTCTGTTGGTTCACGAGGAGCCGGGTTGTCGAATATTCAGCGGATGCCCGGACGCAGATACGGCTGTGAAATATGGTAACAAATATGATGGCAACGTCAAAACAAAAAGTCCATAACCGTAAAAAACTATAACAAAACAGAATAAGGAGTTTTATATGTGCGGAATTATTGGTTTTACTGGTAAATTAGAAGCCCAGGATATTTTACTGGACGGATTGGAAAAATTAGAATACCGCGGATATGACAGTGCAGGTATTGCCTATTTTAAAGAAAATGGGAAAATATCCATTCGCAAAACCGCAGGAAAAGTAAAGGACCTGAGGGCTATTTGTGATGATAATGATTCTCTCTGCGGTATCGGTCATACCCGTTGGGCAACACACGGAGGTGTTACCAATGCTAACGCCCACCCGCATAAGTGCGGCAATGTGGCATTAATTCACAATGGAATCATTGAAAACTATCACGAACTGGTATCTTCCTATGATTTGGAAAAAGACTTGATTTCCGAAACAGATACCGAGGTTGCAGCAGCTTTATTCAACAAGCTATATGATGGCGAACATCCACTGGATGCCATCCAAAAAGCAGTTCCTCTCTTCAAGGGTTCTTTTGCTTTTTGTATTATGTTCAAAAATAATCCGGGTGTCATCTATGCAGTAAGAAATGTAAGTCCCATGGTAGCTGCCACCTGTGAAGACGGTTCGTTTATTGCTTCCGACCTGACTGCATTTATTCAGTACAGTAAGAAATATTTTATTGTTCCCGAATATACCATTCTGACCATGACCTCGGAGGGCATTAGCCTTCAGGCACTGGACGGAACAAGGGTAGAACCGGAATTTTTAGAAGTGAACTGGGATATTACAGCTGCCCAGAAGGACGGCTACCCCACATTTATGTTAAAAGAAATCAACGAGCAGCCGGCAGCCATTACAAGAACCATTACCCCAAGAATTCAAAACGGACTTCCTGACTTTTCCGAGGATAATATTCCTAAGTCTCTCTTTGAAAACTGTCGGGATATTACGATTGTCGCATGCGGTACCGCCATGTATGCCGGTATGGTAGGAAAATCTCTGATACAGGATATGCTTGGTATCCCGGTAACCGTTGCCATTGCCTCAGAGTTTCGATATGAAAAACCGGTCATTACAGAAGAGAGTCTGGTTATCGTTGTTTCCCAGTCGGGAGAAACCATTGATACCTTAGAAGCGCTTCGCCTTGCAAAAACAAAAACAGAAAAAACTCTGGCTATCGTAAATGTCAAAGGTTCTTCCATCGCCCGGGAAAGCAATTATGTATTGTATACTCATGCCGGACCGGAGATTGCTGTGGCAAGTACCAAAGCTTACACCGTGCAGACTGCTGCATTCTATCTGATTGCCTGCAAGTTAGGTCTTGTTCAGCATAAATTAACGGAAACCGAAGCGCATGAATTTATCCAGAACCTTCAAAATGTAAGCGGACATATCAGCGAAATTCTGAAATTGTCCGATGATGTGGAACGTCTTACCAAGCGTATGCTCAATGCCTCTAACACCTTCTTTATCGGCAGGGGAATCGACTACACTCTCTCCATGGAGGGTGCCCTGAAATTAAAGGAAATTTCCTATATTCACGCAGAGGCATATGCCGCAGGAGAGTTAAAACACGGAACGATTGCTCTAATCAGCGAAGGCGTTCCTGTTATCGCTCTGGCTACTCAGAGTCATGTATACAGCAAGGTGATTTCCAACATCCGGGAAGTAAAAGCAAGAGGCGCTTATGTCATTTTGCTGAGCATGGACGAGGAAATTACCGATACCTCCATTTGCGATATCCACATTTCACTGCCGAAGGTGCCGGATAATTTTGCAATCTTTGAATCCGTGGTTGTTTTACAGATGATTGCATATTATACCTCTGTGGGAAAGGGTCTGAATCCGGACCAGCCAAGGAATCTGGCAAAATCCGTTACCGTGGAATAACGCAGTCCGATTTAAAAGAAGTGTAATTAAGGCAACGCTCATAAGACAGTATTAGAAATTTGAAAAGGCTACTCACTGCGTAGCCTTTTCAAATTTATGTCTCATCATTATCCATCTTACTATTTTCTAATACCTCGTATTCCCTCTTATCAGTACAAAGCCCCCTTAAAGATATAATTGAAGAACACTAAATCAATCCTAAAATGTCTGCTATCAAATATAATTCTTTCCTGTCAACATTTGATACAAATACCAAGAAAAATATTTTTTATTTCTCTATTTGTTTGCTTTACATACGGGACAATAGAGTCTGTTTAATAAATGATCGGCTCTAATATTCCATATATATCCACATTTTTGACAATGAGCCTCGACATTCTCCTTAGAACCCGTGTAATTTTTAGCAGTTATAGTATAATTGCTTTTTTCAAAGACTTTCATCACGTAATTTGCGTTTCGCAATTTTTTCTTTTCTTCATCACTTATCGCGTTCTTCCTTGTTTTTTCTATTTTAGGTTCACAAAAAGGACATTTGCAGTTATGTGTTGCGGAATAATAAGAGGTATCCCATTCGTGCTCGCAAATTTTACATTTAAGAGTAACTTTTGTATTGGTATCAAAATAATTAACAACCTCTATATTTTCATTTTTGATTTTATCAGAAAAATTTCTGGTTCGTGATTCTATAGAACGTCTCTTTTCAGGAGATTCGCCTATAACTACATTAACGTGGAGTATTTCAACAACAAAATTATCGGGCATATGCGACCAATCAATTTGAAGTAAGTAACAATCTCTTCCATTTGCTTCAAAATATAACTGTTCTCTATACCTAAATACACTAGGACTATAGTTCGTTTTTATTTCCAATATAGTGTTCTTGCTTGATAAATCACATAAAGACAAAATATTTTTATCTTTATGAATTACTAATTCTTGAGATAAGATCTCTTCATTTTTAAAAATATCATGTTTTATAAATTGAATTAATGGTGAAATCTTTTCTTTTAAAGATAAATTAACACTATTTATTTCCTTTACAAACTCTCTATCTCGACTACGTGTTTCTTGTACAGATCCATCTTCTTTAAAAAATAATGGTGTTTCATCAATTCTTGATGGTAAAGTGCCAATATATTTTAAAGCACTTTTATTTTTATATAGAAATGGAAGCGAATCTTGTTTGACTACACATAGCATGGAATTTATCAAATGTTCAATCGTCATACCACTTATATTCGTAGTAAAACGTTTTATTGATTCTCCAGAAAATTCAAACTGTTTTACCATTTGAGATTCACATTCAATATAAGGAAAATCCGTAACATATTGTTTTAAATTGGGATGACTGTCAAAATAACTAATCGGTATTATATAGTCATCATTCATTTCAAAAACTTTATTATTAGTAATAAAAAGTTTGTTCCCATCTAATCGTTCAAATAACTTCCATTCTAATATACAATCATTTCCTGCTGAATGAATATTCTGCACACCATCAATACCGAATAATGCACATAAATTATCTTTTGTCACATTTCCCTCTGAATATCTAGAAGATATTATATCCTTTTTGAAGTTGTAGAAATTAAAGTTCTCAAATCCTCGTAAATTTTTGCGTTTAAAATAATGCCGAAGCATTTTTTTATCAAAATCTGAATAAGTTAATATAGTTCTGCTAGCAAGTTCAAAAGTTTCTATTATTTCATTAACTTCTTTTTGGGTTAATTTATGTGCATTTTTCAAAGTTTCTCTTGTTATTCCGTTTATATTTGTTGTTTTTACTTTTCTTGAACGTTCAAGAGGTAAATACTTTTGATAGAGAGTATTATCGTCTGGCTTATATAAAGCTATAGATAATATATCATCATTTTTGGTTAGACCATTCGTTTCAATATCTAATACCAAATACTTGCTTTTGTCAATTGACATATAACTTTCTCCTAATGATTAATATATAATTAAATTATAGCATTTCTAGTAAAAAAAACAACGAGTTTTCGGCAGGACTTCTACAAGACACTATCTTTTTCTTCTCCTAAAACATCAGAATGAATATCCCTATCTTTTCTATAACTTTATCTGTATTTCTATATCTTTCAGTTTTTCATTCTTAGAAAGTAACCTTTTACACTCTTATTATATAGCAGTCTTTTAATAAACCACCTGCTATACAATCAAAGACGAGCAAAAGCAACCGCTTTTTACTCGTCTTTTTTCAACCCTGCATGATAGCTTCCTAATTCAGTTTGCTAGTTGATACTGCTTTATAATCAGTTGCCTTTCGACAATTCTTTTTGATACACATCTTTAACGCTCTATCTCTCACCAACAATTATGCTTCTCACATAATCCAGATTTCCTGCTGACATACTGAATTCATCCAGTCCCATTTCCAACAGCTTCGGCACTGCCTTAACATCTCCGGCAAGCTCTCCGCACATTCCCACCTTGATATTCTGTCTGTGCCCAGCCTGGATAATGGTCTCGATTGCCTTTTGTACTGCCGGATGGAACGCATCATACCGTGAGGCAATCTTCTTATTTCCCCGGTCCACTGCTAAGATGTACTGGGTCAGGTCATTGGTTCCGATACTGAAAAAATCCGCCTCTTTTGCAAATTCATCCGCAAGGATAACGCTGGCAGGGGTTTCCATCATCATACCGATTTCAATCTCTTCATCAAATGGAATCTGCTCTTTTCTAAGCTGTTCCTTACACTGTTCCACCACTGCCTTTGCCGCTCTTAGTTCTTCTAAGGATATCAGCATCGGAAACATAATGCGCACATGTCCAAAGGCACTTGCCCGAAGAATGGCTCTTAACTGTTCCTGAAACATTTCCGGCATATCTAAGGAAATACGAATGGCGCGCCATCCTAAAAATGGATTTTCTTCCTCTTCAAATTCATAATAGGGGAGGGTCTTATCTCCGCCAATATCAAGCGTTCGAATGGTAACTTCCTTTGGACAGAGCTGCGCCGCCTCTTTATAGACCCGGAACTGTTCTTCTTCTGTTGGAAAGTGTGTGTTTTCCATGTACAGAAATTCGGTACGAAACAGTCCTACCCCGTCTATATTTTTGTCCTGTGCCTGCTTAATCTCTTCCGTACTTCCTACATTGATACAGAGGGAAATCCGTTTTCCATCCGGGGTTACCGGCTCTATGGAACGATATTTTTTTATGCGCTCCTCTTCCTTACGCTCCTCCTGCTGACTATTCTCCTAATCCGCTTTCAATCAGCTCTACCAGTGTTTTTAAATCTTCCTCTTCATTCTCTCCGTCACACTGAACTTCGATTTCTGTACCGCACTTAATGGCTGCTGCCATCAGATTTAAAATACTCTTTACCTGAACTTTTTTGTCTCCTACCATAATCAATACGTTGGATTTACATTTCATAGCTGCCTGTGCTAAGATTCCTGCTGGTCTAGCATGAAGACCTGATTCATTTTTTACTACTACTTTCTGTGATACCATAGTATAACCCTCCTTCGTTTTTCCTTAGTTTGTTTCTACACCAAAATGCTCGAATAATATTTTTTCTGCTTCTGCGCTCCACATACCACGGTTCCGTTTGCATGCTTCACCTAATTTTGCAAATAACGGGTCTGTTTTTCCTAATTCTTCAAAATCATCAATGGCTGTCAGAGGCATATCGAACTGTGTATAGGTCAGTTTCTTACCACCCGGAATATTCGGAAGATTTAAGGTAGCATCTACGATACTGTTAATGCCTCCAACATGTGTTACCATAACTGCCGGCTCAATTTTTCCTGCTGCTGCAAGACGGTTCGCTTCAATCAGGTCGTCATTGTTACCACCGGTGGTTCCTAAAATATGGGTACTGGTATAATGTGCGTTGTAAAGGTTAATTTCTGCTTTGAACTGATTGTCTGTCGGTCCCGCAAAGAAGTTCATGCATCCGTCAAATGCCAGAAGCTTATCGCCCATTTCTGCCACCTGTTTAATCGGTACATATACGAATACGTCATCATAGCCATGACCTTCAGTCATTGCCATCAGCTCTTCTATCGGGTCTGCCATTGCAGAAGTGTTCACATAGATAAGCTCTACACCGTTCTTTGCTGCCTGCTCCGGGGTAATCATTTCCTTTGCTCTTGCAATTTTGTCGTCGCTGACATCGGTAACTACGATACGTTTTGGTCTGTTCTCAAACTGAATACCATAGCTGACTGCTCCTAATCCCATCGGTCCACAGCCGCCCATAATCAGGATGTTACCACCCTCTTTGGTTCCCATGGTGTGTTCGTAATTTCTCTTATTGGTATGATAGTTCGCATGATAGCCACCAATGATACAGCTCATCGGTTCCCCTAAGGATGCTTCAAAAAAGCTGTCGCCATCATAATTCATCAAGCATCCCAGTTCCATTACCTCGTGAGGAATAATGCAGTAGGTACATGCACCGCCAAAATATTCATAGGAATATCCCGGAGAAGCAAGGCTTCCCTTGTAGTTCAATGCAGGCTGCTGTGCAAACTTCTGTCCCGGCTTGAACTGGTTCTGCCATTTTGCCCCTACCTTTACGATAACTCCGGCAAATTCATGTCCGATAATAATTGGATTGGTGTCAATGTTCTGTGGCGCTCTTTTGTGTTTTTTGCCCTGCTCTACCAGTTTATAGGTTGACATACAGATACTGTCGCTCATAACCTTTACCAGAATTTCATCATCCTTAATTTCCGGTAATTCAAATTCCTCTAATCTAATATCTCTTGTTCCATACATTCTGACTGCTCTTGTTTTCATAATTTTCATTTCCTTTCTTTTCTTCTCTATATTATTATCTGTTTTTTTACTGTACTAATTGATTTCCCTTTACATGCTCTGACGGCTGCACTAAGCGATTTCTTCTATTACCACCTGACTAATCAGGGTATCCACCACTTCTCTGGAAGGCGGCTTGGTTCCTATGGTCGTCACTGCTCCTGCGGAAACTGCCATGCACATTTTTACCATATCCTCATCAGCCATTCTTTGATCCCAGGAATAAGAAAGCGCCGCTACCATTGCATCACCGGCTCCCACAGTGGAATGTGCCTTTACTTTCAGTCCCGGACATCTGACTTTGTAGTTCTTTTTTAAGAAAATTGATCCGCTTTTTCCCATGGAAACCGCAACCGTCTCAATTCCCTTTTCCATCAGCTTATCTGCCACCTGCAATAATTCCTGTTCCGATGCAACATAATCCATTCCTGCATACTGTTCTAGTTCTACCCGGTTTGGTTTGATAATGTCCGGTCCTGCCTCCAATGCTTTTGTGAAAAGCTCTCCGTCCGCATCTAACAACACCTTTGCTCCTTTTTTATGTACCAGTTCAATGATTTGGCGGTAAATATCTTTTTCTACGCCTCGTGGTATACTTCCTGCCAAAACAAAAAGTGTTTCTTCATTCGCATATCCCTCAAGCTTTTCCAGCAGTGCTTTCACATCTTCTTCGGCAGCTACTGGTCCCGGCTCATTTAGTTCTGTCAGTTCTCCGCTTTTTTCAAAGACCTTTGTGTTGGTTCTGGTCTCACCGGAAACCTCGATAAAATCATTTTCTATGCCCCAGTCATTCATGACTCCCTGAATCACTTTGCCGGAATTACCTGCAATAAATCCTGTTGCAATGCTCTTTCCGCCCAGCGCGGAAATTGTTTTAGAAACGTTGATACCTTTTCCCCCGGCATCCAGTTCTACATGGCTGATTCTATTTAATCCGCCTCGTTCCAGACTTTCAATATCTACGGTCTTATCAATCGCCGGATTCATGGTTACTGTTACAATCATGCTTCATTTCCTCCTAAATAATTTGTAACGGCACGCGCCGCTTTGCGTCACCTGCCAACTCGTCGAAACGCATTTCAATATGAAACTTCGTTTCATGGCGTTTCTCCTCTTAACATCTCGTACACTTCTTCTGCACTGCCGGAAGTCAGCCGCTCTATACTGCCTTCCTCCAATACCTGCTCTGCAATCACGGATAAAATCTGTAAATGCTCTTCCCCAACACCTGCGATTCCAACAACTACTTTTACCTGTTCGCCATTCCAGTCTGTACCATCCGGGAACACCATAACTGCAATTCCGGAAGCCTTGATTTCTTTCTTTGCTTCTTCTACCCCATGTGGTAATGCCAGTTCATTTCCCATGTAAGTGGAAAAGCTCTCTTCTCTTTTTACCATGGCATCCACGTAAGACTGATTTACATATCCGGTATCTACCAGCATCTGTCCTACCGCGCGAATGACATTTTCTTTTGTGTCTGCCTTGCAACCGATACGTACATTTTCCGGATATAAAAGTGCCAGCTTCTTCCCTTCGTTTTCCTCTTTTTTTGCTTTTTTCTGAAATAACATTGCCTTCTCCTCCTTTGTTATGAGCACTTAGCGACCGTATTTTGGTCGCTTACGTGCGATACATACCGCCGCCGTTAGCGAGGTCTTTTCGAGCTTACCAGGCGGTTTTGTTCTCACTTCTGGTTGCTTACCGCTTTTCTATGTCTTTATTATAAAAGCTTTACAAGCACTTTTTCAATTCAAAGAAGATGGGCTTTGACGTCATTGGATAGTGTCATTTTTTATTTTACGCAATAAAAAAACCGCCTGTAATTTTTTACAAACGGTTTCTGTCGTTACTGTTATAATCGTTTATTGTTATTGTATCTTACTTAAATACTGGTTAAAAAACTTTCTTAAGTGTTCTGACAGCGCAGAACGTATTTCTTCCTTTTCTCCCCCGATAATCGTGGTCAGAAAATCATAGTCCTCTACCAGTACACTACTGATATATCCCAGAATCTCACTGTTTACTTTGACATTTTCATCTACCGGAAGCAGCATCACAAGCACCACATTGATTCCTTTAAAATATGGGTCATAAAATGCTTTCCGGTCCTTTGTCACGCACACATGAAAGCTTGGGCGGATGACTCCTTTTGTCCTTGTATGCAAAAGCGCAAATCCGAACTCCGCAAAAATCTGACTTCCCAGCTTTTCCCTTGCTTCAATGTCATCCTGAATCATGACCTGCCTGTCACTGTAAGGGGACATTTTTTCCGAAACGGCTATCACAAGCTCCTCAAAAGTAATATCATTGCTGACCTTGAACACTTCCATATACCGCAGAATTGTTTTTATCTGCATTGCCAGAATATTTACCTGCTCTAACTGCACGGTAAACATCGTTTCCTCCTGCTCCTTTTTGGGAACCCGCTCATAATGAAATATCTTTTGCCTGATTTTTTCAATATCCTCTTCGTTCAATAAGGGATTCACCAAAAGCACATCCCCATCCGTCTGCTTCAGGTTAATGCTGCTTACAAAAAAATCTGTCTTACTTGCAACATAAGGCGTAATATCATTCTGACCATAGGTTTCCATCTGTATCCGCTCTTTGAATATCTTATCCAGCTTAGAAAGCATAAGCCGCGAAATCCCGATTCCGCTTGCACATATAATCCCCACAGATACCTGGCGAATATTTTCCTTTTTCCCTTCCATCCGAACCTGTGCGGCGCCGAAGTGTATGGTCAAAAATCCTACTTCTGTTTCCGGAACAGGCTTTCCGAGCCATTTTTCCAAAACCGCTGCCGCCCGTTTGCTTCCTTCAAAAATTCCGGGATACGATTTCTTAATGTCCTCCAGCATGGGATTGGATATTTTCATATCATGAATCAAACGTACAAAGGTAGGCTGCAGATGCGCCAAAAGCCCCTGTATAAATTCATCATCCTGCTTGATGGTAAATGCATTCTCACTGTCATATGCATTAATCATCTCATTGACAAGCTCCAGCAGTTCTTTACGTTCCACTTCAATGGTCTTTTTCCCATTCCACTCAATGCCCTGATGCTTAGCGCCCTTAATATGCAGACAAATATAGGCAGTTTCTATCTGGGGAATTTCCACTAAGAACTCTTCTTCCAGCCGTTTTACAATTTCCTGAGCCAGTCTGTAATCCTCGTCTCCCTCCATTTCCTCCTGCCATTCTTCCTTCTGCTCCATAATCTCGTTTTTTAAAATACGGCTCATGGCGATTGAAATATGAAGCACAAGTCCTACATAAGAGCTTTCGGTCAGGTTCATCACCCGCTTATTCTCCATTCCTGCAATGCAGTTCACCACCCGTTTTAAAATATCATCATTAATAATGTGCTGCATCCCATTGTGATAAACGGCACTGCTTCCCTCCCGGCTCTCCTTCTCATAGGATTCCCGAAGCATCCGGGTATCTATATTTTCCTCGATAAAGGTACGAATTGCCCTGCGGTAGCTTTCCTCTGTTCCATTGACCTCAATACCGCTTCCCGGCTTTCTGCTGATGGTAAGATTCTGTGCATTTAGCCAGCCTTCTACGGCTTCAAGGTCTGTACTGATGGTTGCTTCGCTTACCTGAAACTGGCTGGAATAATAGAAGAGCTTTTTTAATCCCTTATCCTTTAATATCTCTAAAATCAGCCGCTTTCTCCGCTCCTCCCGGTTGCTCACATCATAGCTGTCTGTCTCCTTTAATTCCTCCAAAAGCTGCCTTTTGTCTTCCTCACTGCCTGACAGCCAAACGCCTGTGCCTGTTTTCGTTTCATATGTAATATGATAAGGCTTTAAGCTGCTTTCAATATATTCCAGTTCCCGCTGCACCGTTCTTTTACTGACTCCGATACGTGACGCCAGCTCCTGCACGGAAATTATCTTTCCTTCCTCTAACATAATAAGTAAAATCTGTTTTAACCGTGGCGTCAGATTCATATCCCCTTCTCACCTCCTATTACATCCTCATAACTGATATCCGCATAGCCCTTTTGTATCTTTTCAATGATTGCGGTATATTCCGCTTGATTCAAAAGACTTTCTACCGTATATAATTTTACCGTTTTCAGCTCCGAGCGCAGTATTTCTTTTAAATCCTTCTGACAGACCACTGCATCTAAGTCCTCCGGCATCTGATCTGCCGCATAGGCTTCCACCTCTACCTCTGCTAAATTCATTTCCCTTAATTTTCTCCGAAACAGGGCAGCCCCCATGGCGCTAGAGCCAACCCCTGCATTACAGACAAATCCTATTTTCTGAATCACTTTCTTTTCCACCTTACTTTCTATTTCCGGCTGCACCGTCTGGTCCGTTTCCGGCTGCACTATCGGCTCTGTTTCCAAACAGGCGCCACTCTCCCGGAAAGCCTCTTTCTCTGATTTTTTCAAAGCTTTCTGCTGGTATTTTAAAATCAATACCCCCACTGCTGTCGATACTGCTGCCGATACCGCAATCCCAATAAGAACAGCGAAAACTCTGTTTTGAGCGCACACCAGAAGCACCGCAAATATACTTCCCGGTGAAACAACTCCTGTGGTTGCCCCCTGCAAAACCAAAAAGCAGAAATTTCCTGCTGCTCCACCGCTTATTAACGCCAAAAGCAGCCACATATTTGAAATCACTTCCGGAAAATAGATTTCATGGATTCCTCCCACAAGTTCTACGAACATAGACGCTGCATATTCTTTTCGTTTTTCTCTCTTTTCCAGGTACAATGCCGCCAGTATCCCAAGTCCCGGTCCCGGATTTGTCTCTAGTAAAAACAAAATAGATTCCCCCATCTGCTCTGCCTGCTGCATTCCAATGGGAATTAAAATACCATGATTGATACTGTTATTCAGGAAAAACACCTTTGCCGGCTCAATCACGAAACTTACCAGCCAAATCAGCTTGTGCCCTATGAGATAATTTACTCCCAGAAGGAGCGTATCTGCACATACCGATATGGCGGGAGCAATCAGATAAAACGCAAGCAACGCCATAACACCTCCTGCAAGCGCCGCCGTCACATTGCGCACCAACATTTCCAGCCCTGTTTTTACCTTTTTCAGCCCCGGCTCTAATACATACTTCCACAACATTCCGCTTAAAGGACCAAGTATCATTGCACCCAAAATTCCGTTCTCACCATCTGCAAGAATCATGCCGGACACTGCCATAACTGCGATTGCTCCGCCAGCCTGCAGCTGACTTGAACTCTTTCCCTCCCTGGAATGCCCTGCCTGATTTCCACCTGCATATGCAATCACAATAGTAATCACCGTTTTATAGACAAACTGCGAAATGGCATAAATATTCTCATTTGGCCGCCATCCGTAGTCCCCAAAGACTACGGACAGGATGCCTACAAAAATAAATATGCCAATAAAATTTATAATTACTTTGCTATAAAATTTTCCGAATCTATGTAATAGCTTTTTCATCTCCAGTCCACCTATTCTGATAAATGGATTATGCTTTAAATGCTCATATTATACTCATAATTATACCATAGACTCTTCTCTTTTTCTACTGTTCTCTTATCTTCTGCAAATCAGCAATCAGTTCCTCATACTCCGGAGCCGCAAGGAAATTCGTAATAAGAATCAAACGGGCATTTGGATTACTGTGTGCTGCACGCTCTCCAAGCTCCTCATGAGTTACAACGATATTAATGTCAGCCGGAATGGAAGAAACCGGTGTATGGATTACTTCAATATCTTTCAGTCCTGCCTTGTCAATTTTCTTCTTTAAAACAGTTGCTCCCATGGCGCTAGAACCCATTCCTGCATCACATGCAAATGCAATCTTAATTACGCCATTTTTCTGAATTTCTTTGTTCAGACCTTTGGCTTCTTTTTTCATACTGTCTTTTTTTGCCGTTGCTTCCTCTAAGCTGGTATCCTTTCCTGCAAATTTCAGTAACGGCAGTGCAATCAGCAGCGAAACTGCTGTTGATATTAATACACCAAGTATCAGTCCCAAATAAGAATGTTTTTCACACATCATCAGGATAGAAATAATACTTCCCGGAGAAGCCGGTCCTGTCAGTCCTACGTCAAATAATGTAAAGGTGAAGACTCCTGCTGCACCACCTGCCATTACTGCGATTAAAAGCAACGGATTCATTAAGATGTATGGGAAGTAAATTTCATGAATACCACCCAGGAAATGAATGATAACAGCTCCCGGTGCAGAAGTCTTTGCACTTCCTTTTCCAGCAATACAATATGCTAACAAGATACCAAGTCCCGGTCCCGGATTTGCTTCTAACAGAAGGAATACGGATTTTCCTACTTCATTTACCTGCTGAATTCCCATAGGAGACAAAATTCCGTGATTGATTGCATTATTTAAGAATAATACCTTTGCCGGTTCAATAAAGATACTTGCCAGTGGAAGCAGACCATGGTCTACGAAGAATCCAACGCCCATTTCCATTACAGAATTCAATCCTGTTACCACCGGTGCGATTAAAAACATGGCAAGACAGGCTAAAATTGCTCCGATGATTCCAAGAGAAAAATTATTTACCAGCATTTCAAATCCGGCTTTTACTTTTCCCTCGATTAACTTGTCAAACTTCTTTAAAATCCATGCAGCCAAAGGTCCCATAATCATAGCTCCGATAAACATCGGTATATCAGAACCTACAATTACACCCATGGTGGCGATTGCGCCGATTACTCCGCCACGGTGGTCGCCTACAACTTTACCTCCTGTGTATGCAATCAGCAGTGGCAGCAGATAGGTAGACATAGGCGTTATCATTTTTGCCAATGTTCCGTTCGGAGCCCATCCGGTTTCCATAAACAACGCCGTAATCAATCCCCATGCAATAAATGCTCCAATGTTCGGCATAACCATGCCGCTTAATGCTCTACCAAAAACCTGTACTTTTTCTTTCATTGATTTCACACCTCACCCTTTTCCTAATAAGTAAAAATACAACTTGAGGTATGATTGGCCAATCAATCTCTTTGATAAGTTTATTATAGCTATCCGTTGCCTGTTTTTTCAAGCAATATAAAAATGGATTTGACACCAACCGTTAGTGTCAAATCCACCTTTTTAATACCATCGTGTCATTGGCAAATCATTATTCACATCATTGGTAAATACAATCTGATGCAAATCTATAATCCCATTCATGAAGGTAGCTGCACAGGCACACAAATACAGTTCCCACATCCTTACAAATTCTTCGTCAAACATTTCGGCTACTTCCCTGCGATGCTCCTGGAAATTCTTATTCCAGCATAGCAGAGTCTTATTGTAATGTCTGCGCAGGCTTTCCACATCTATGGTATAAAACCGAAGGTCACCTGCAATATTTATAATTTCACGAAGACTTGGTATCACTCCGCCCGGAAAAATATATTTTTTCACCCAGGCATCTCCCGGATATTCCAATAATGCACTGATATAATGCAGCACGAACACTCCGCCGGGCTTTAATACCTCCTTCACACAGGACATGAACCGTTCATAATTCTCACGCCCCACATGCTCTATCATACCTACGCTGACAACTCTGTCAAACTTCATATTTAACGTGCTTAAATCCCGATAGTCCAAAAGCTCCACCTGCAAATACGCTTCCAGATGCTCCTCTTTGATTCGTTCTTCAAATTTCTTTTTCTGCTCTGAGCTTAAGGTAATTCCAACCCCATGCACTTTATATTTCTTTGCCGCTTCTATGAGCAGAAAGCCCCAGCCGCACCCGATATCACATACCGTCATTCCTTCCTGCAAACACAGCTTATCCAGAATACGATGTACCTTATTGCATTGTGCTTCATAAAGGCTGTCATTCTCTGATTTAAAATATCCACAGGAATAACTCATGGTCTCATCCAGCCACAGCTTATAAAAGTCATTTCCGATATCATAATGGGAGGATACTTCTTTTTTTTGATTTTTCTTTGAGTTGGAAGAAAAAATCAACTTTTTCAGTACCTTTTTATCTGTAGAAAATTTTCCCATCTGCCCCATAAAATGATAGAGCGCATCATAGAGGTCGCCTTCAATTTCAATATCCCCATGCATATAGGCCTCTCCCAGTGCAATAGAGGTACTCGTCAACATCTCACTTACATTCGGAATCTTATGGAAGATAACTTTAAATGTCGGATTTCCCTCACCAATCAGATGTGTTTCCCCATTCATAATAATCTGAAAAGGATTTGCATCAAATTTCTTCATAAAATTCAAGAATTCTTTTTCCACTAAATTCATTTTTACCATTCCTTCTAATTTTTTAATGAACAAAGTGTGCTCCGCACACTCTCGGGAATATAGACTACCATCAAGCGGGACACACTTTGCCGCGCCGAGCACAGTCGCTTGCGACATAATACTTGTGCGAGTGCGCATCCTGCACGGAGTGCTTTTTGCTCTATAGGAATCACAATTTTACGCTTTAACGCAACACGGTATTTCCTATAGAGGAACAAAGAGTCCGCTGGTCGGACTCACTGTTACATGATAACAGTCTTAATGGAAAATTCCTGTAAATGTATGTCGATGTACATGTATTCATTTTTTAATTTAATGCTCGCTTACGGTAATCACTACATATTCCGAATGCCCTCCGGTTCTGATAGGATAGCCCCAGCCTGCAATACCGGAGCTTACAATCACCTGAAAATCATCTATTTTCTTCCAGCCATAATTCAGTTCTACCGCTCCTATCAGCTGATTCAACTGTCCGGTAGGCCAAATCTGTCCTGCATGCGTATGACCGGATAACTGCAAATCCACTCCAAGAGAAGCATTTTCTGTAAGATTCACAGGTTGATGCTCTAACAGCAGAACAAAAGCATCCTTATTTACTCCGGAAATCAGCTCTGACATCTCTCTTCGTTCCACAGAAGCATCTTTTCTTCCTACAATAGTCAGGTTATTGCTCACTTCGACTACGTCATCCTCTAATACCTGAATTCCATTTTCAGTTAGTACACTGCGCAATTCATCCGGAGTATAAAGAGGTGTTATACTGTAATAATTATAGTCATGATTTCCAAATACATAATAGATTCCATATGTAGTTTCTATTTCTCCTAACAGCTTTGCTGTCTCTTCCATCTCTTCCCTGGAAGTTCGCTCATCAAAGATATCTCCAGTCAAAGCCAGAATATCGGGATTTTCCTGCTCTATCTTCCCGCAATACTCACGGAGCTTTGACATATCCATAACCGTTCCCATATGTAAGTCTGATATTTGTACAATCTTAAGTTCCTGTCCTAATGGTTTCACTGTTTCCAGTGTATATTCTGTTCTATGTACCTGCCTGATATTGTAAAATCCATATCCAACAACAAGCGCCACTACCAGTACACCGATTAATCCACTGCGATAAAGAAAACTCCAGCATTTTTCAGACTTTTCAGACTTCATTTTGTGCTTTAACAAAAGATTCAGCAAATCCATTATCAAACATACTGCTAAAAAATGAAGCACAAGTACTGCCCCCAGACCCAAAATCCATACGCAGCCTGCGGCACATACAAGCGCCAGTAATAGAGAACATCTTTTTTTCACTTTGGGTTTATCCGCAAGACGAAATAATGTAAAAAACCGCTTAAAAAAATAATAAAAATAGATTCCCACCGTAATACAGATTACCAGTGCCATCAATAGATACTGCATTTGTGTTCCACCTTTCTTTATAAGAAACCGGATAGACTATTTCCTATAGCAGCAGCAACAAGGTTCCTGACACCAGAAGTATCAGTCCTACCGCTGCCTTTTTGGATAACTTTTCTTTTAAAAATACTCTTGCAAAAAGTATCGTAATCAATACACTCAGCTTGTCTATAGGTGCTACGATACTTGCCGGACCCTCCTGCAATGCCCGGTAATAACACAACCATGACAATCCTGTCGTAATACCGGAAAGCACCAGAAAGAACCAACTGCGTTTCCCGCTTTCGGCTATCTTCCCTTGCTTTTTCTGCACCAGAACTACAATCCATGCCATTATCAATACAACACAGGTACGCACCGCAGTTCCATAGTTGGACGGAATCCCCTCCATTCCCAGTTTTCCAAGAATGGAAGTAACACTTGCAAATACAGCAGAACATATTGCATATACCAGCCACCGATAATCTCTTTTTTGTTCTTTCTCAAAAGCTACTGCTTTCTTTTCTATCATCAGCATGGTACCTGTCAAAATTCCAATCATCCCAAGGAACATGATAATACTTACCGGCTCTCCTAAAAACAAAAATGCCAGTATCATGGTAAGTACGGTACTGGTCTTATCAATGGGTGTTACCTTATTGACATCTCCTAATTGCAACGCCTTAAAATAGCAAAGCCAAGAGGCACCTGTTGCCATTCCTGACAACCCCAGCAACCAGAAATTCTTCCCGGAAACCTCAGCAACCGGTACATAAGAATCTGTCACAAATACCATCAGCCAGGAAAACAGCAGTACAATCACTGTTCGAAGCGCTGTTGCCACGTCGGAGTCTGTGTCTTTCACTCCGACTTTCGCTAAAACAGCAGTAGCCCCGGCAAATATTGCGGAGCCTGCTGCAAAAACTATCCACATTTTATCGTCACCTTAATTCTATCACTGTTCCACTTTTATCTCGTAGAAACGCTCGAAAACCGCTCCCGGTGCGAGCTTATTGCCCCATTCCCGCTCTTCTAATGTGCCATTAAAGCTTTGTCTGTCACATCTTCCATACCATGGCTCAATACATACAAATGGTGCATTTTTTCCTTCCGGTGACCATATGCCTACTAATGGCGCCTGGAAATTCACCGTAATATAGGGGTTATTTTCAGGGTCTAACAAGGATATCTTTTGTACCTGACTATCCTCTATAATATAGGCACTCTCGTCAAAAAAGCCCTCTTCCAGACGATGACAGCCATGATTTAGCTTCAACTGCTTCTTATCATCAAGCATCAGCCCGCTCTCTACATTAATAAAGAAATATTCCACTTCATCTTCCTTATCCATATAGATACTATAATTGCTCTGCTTTTCTCCCTCTCTTAACGGACACATAAATGCGGGATGAGCGCCGATGGAAAAATACATTTCCTTCTCTTTTTCCTGATTCAGCACTTTCCACATCACCCTTACCGTATCCTGCTCTAAATGGTAGCCAATCTCCAAACGAAATTCAAAGGGATATTTCTCCTTTGTGTCCGAAGTAGCATCTAAGCCAAACCAGATTTCCTCCGGCTTTTGTGAAATACAGGTAAACTCCATATCTCTGGCAAATCCATGCTGCGATATCTGGTATTCCTGGTTCCCATATCTGTACTTTCCATCTTTGACTCTTCCTACAAACGGAAACAGCACCGGAGAATGTCTGCCCCAAAACTTCGCATCTGCACACCACAAATATTCCTGTCCGTTTTTGTTATTTTTTAAGGAAATCATTTCTGCTCCCTTCGAGTCAAAACGAACGGTCAACTTCTCATTTTCTAATTCATACTGCATTTTTGTATCCTCTCTCCCTTGTTTTTATGCTAAATTAATTTTTGAAACTCTTTCATAGGAATAGGCTTTGAAAATAAATATCCCTGTGCCATATCACAGCCAATGTTCTTTAAAAAATCTGCCTGTGCTGTTGTTTCCACACCTTCGCACAATGTTCCAATCTTCATCTTCTTTGCCATTTCCACTACCTGCTGCACAATAATGCTGCTGCGCTGTGACTCTGCCGTTTCGTTTAAAAAGCCTTTGTCAATTTTCAGTATATCCACCGGCAAATCTTTTAACAGATTCAAGGACGAATATCCACTTCCGAAATCATCAATGGATACGCTATAGCCTTCCTTTTTACACGCTCTGACAAAATCTCTGGTGGTACCCTGAGCACCGCCTATCATGGTTTCTGTCAATTCCAGTTCAAAATATTCCTTAGGTATCTGATACTTTTCAATAAGTTTATTCAGCTTTATAAAAAAGTCATAAGTCCTAATATGTACCCGGGATACATTAACCGATACACAGATTGGCGTACGTCCCTCCTTCATCCACTGTGCCATTTGTTTCATTACCTGCTCATATACATAGAAATCCACCTTTACAATGAATCCATTTCGTTCGAACAGCGGGATAAACTTATCCGGCGGAATTATTTTTCCATCCTGCTCTATCCATCTTACCAATGCCTCTGCACCCACAATCTCTCCCGTGGGAAGATAATACTTCGGCTGCAAATACACATGAAATTCTCCATTTTTCAGGGCTGCTTCCATCTTATTTTCAACAGCAATCACTCTGGCAATATTTTCTTTCATTTCTTTGTCGTAATAAGCGATACTCTCATCCGCACTTTCCTTTATGGTCTTTCTCGCCATAGATGCCTGGTCTACATACCGCTTCATATCTTCTCGTCTTTCTCCTGGGGGGATTGTCCTGATTCCAGCCTTTATAACCACCTTATAATACTGACGTTTGCCTCCGTTATCAAAGTATATTTCCTTTTTCAGCGGATTGAGCATTTCCTCCCGGAAATTCTTTTTTTCAATAAGAATCAGAAAGACATCCGCCGTACCACGAGCATAATATGCTACTCCGCCAAATATTTCATTTATTCTTTTCCCAAGCTCTACAAGCATTTTATCGCCTGCCCGAGAACCGAAATCATTATTAATAAATTTGAACTTATTAATATCAAGGGTAATTAATAAATATGTTTTATCCGGATTTTTTTCTAATATTTCCTGTGTTTCCCGATAGAACTTTACATCATTCCACAGACCGGTCACAGAATCTGTCAACGCCAGATGACGATAATGCTTTTCACGTTTTGAAATAATCAGTATTGCAATCAATACTACGGTAAACAGCACTGCCATAATATAGGGAAGGGCATTTATAATAACTTCTTCGACGGAAGGTTCGTACTGGGCATTAATGGTATTTTCCGAAACACATTTTTGAATATCATCGTCAGATACCTGAAAAATTGCCTTATCCAGAATACTTTTTAATATCTCTGCGTTACCGCTATTAATCCCTACTCCAATACATATCGGAACATTTCTTGACATATTAGGAATAATACGCAGGTCATTATAATTATTGAGATTCAGTACCGTCTGTAAAAAAATAGAGTTCACTAATGCCAGATCAGAATCGCCATCCTCCACTGCTTTTAAGCACGCCTTTGCATCATCATACAACTGAATCTTCCAGGAAGGCTCCTTTTCCCTGATATATCCCTGAATCCCTACATATCCTTTCGGTATGGCAATTACCGGATTTTCCGGAATCTCCTTATCCCATCGGGCTACCGTAGAATATTCCATGGTAAAATAGCTCTCTGTATAAGTCAGACTGTATTCCTCTCCCAGTGCGTTATTGGCATAATTCCCGCCGATAATGTCTGCTTCTCCCTTCTCCACCATTTCCCATGCCTGAGCATAGTCCTCTAATGGAATATACTCGAACTTCAATCCGCTCTGCTTTGAAATCAGTTCCAACGCATCTGCATAAATCCCCGCATATTCCCCGGTTTCCTCGTCTTGATATCCCAGTGGATAGCTGCTGGCATCGCAGGCAACTTTTATGGGTTCTGCCAATGAGATATACTCATACTCTTCTCTGGTGATTCCAGTCAGCTTCTCATAGGGATCGCCGTAAAACAATACATGCAGTACTGCAACATAAAATGGATGATCCCGCTTCAAATCAATATCTGTTTTATTTAATTCATCCATCAGTTCCGGATTATTTTTACTTACTGCAAAATATTCGGGAACGGAATAAGTCTTTCCCACATACTTAACATTTTCTACATCCCGCAGGCTGGAAATAAGCATGATATCTATAGATTTATCGTTTAATGCATTCTGCATACTCTCAAGGCTGTCAAAATATACCGGCTCATAGGAAATTCCATTTTCCCGGGCGTATCTCACCAGTGCGCTCTCCAGGTCCGAATTACGATTAATACCGATTTTTTTGCCATTAATGTGTTCAAAATCATCAAAGAAAATCTCTGTATTATCCTCTAACGCAGCCAGCATCCCATATTCCAGAACCATGGTCTCCCTGGAAAATAAAAGCTGTTCCTTCTCTTCACAGTCACCATGGACGTTACATAATAGGTCAATCTCCCCATTTAACAGCTTGTCCAGCCGGTTACTTTCGCTTACTTCCACAAACTTGTAAGTCCAGCCGGTCCTTTTAGACAATTCATTAAGGTATATCACTCCATATCCGTAAAAATCCCCTTCTTCGTCTACCTTAATTATCTGGTCATTGGGTACATAACCTACTATAATTTCCCTGCCTGTAGTTTCCTGTTCTTCTGCAGTAACACACAATGAAAACCCGAAAAAAAATACCACTAATAAGAGCATTCCGACCACATTACGTCTTTTGTAGAATTTTCTCATAATTCATAGCTTCTCCCTATGTTTTTCTTTCTTTTTATACTATCTTCATTATACTTTTACATGATTAAAAAAGCAACCTCTCTTTTTACACAAACAAAAAGGGAGGTCACATACAATTTGTGATTCTCCCTTTCCCATCGTTCCTAATAAAGCTCCGCAATCCTCGTAACTCCAACATAAATCTCTGATATCTTATACCATGTTGGATAATCTACTACTCCGGTTGCCGGAAGTCCGAATATAGACTGGAACTGTCTTACGGCAGCTTCGGTTGCCGGTCCGTAAGCTCCATCCGTTGCGATTCTCGGAATGGAGGTATATACCTGCGCAATACGATTTAACTGTTCCTGCATCTGTCGTACCTTATTTCCGCTGGAGCCGACTCTTAAGTCTTCGCCAGGCCAGGATGCCGGTATTCCGGAAATTTCCTCTGCTTCATTGATATACATATCATTTCCATAATAGTAACGGATAATTTCAATGGCAGAATAATTCTGGTCTCCTAAATACTTAGAACCCCACTGGCTCAGCCAGTTCGGACAAGTCACCCGCTGTCCATCACAATACTGGGTTAAAATCGGCTGTTTTACATTTGGTCTGGACAAAAAATTTGCAAAAATCTCGTCTACCACCTCTGAGATACTCTGGAAATAATTTCTGCCGTACATCCACTTATGGTCGTAAGCAGTTGATGAAGTAATGGTAAAATCATATCCCTTATTGCGGTACCACTCTGTATAGACACGATTCAGCGTAAAGGACATGATTGCCAGAATATTTGCCCGTATGGTTTCTGTAGGCCAGGTAGCATAAATCTCACTGGATGCCACGTTTTTAATATAATCACGATATCTAACATAATAATCGCTTGCGGTGGAATCTCCAGGGGTTCCGTCATGTACAACTACATATTCCGGTATGACAACTCTGCTTAATACGATTTCTCCACTTTCATCTACCGGTTTAATCTCATCTTCTGCAATCTTTGGTGGGTAATCTCCGAATAAGGTATGTGCCGGGATTACAATATTCTTTAAATTCTCTTCGGATACCTCTAATGGTTCCATTCTCACATTCTGCAATGCAGTCTGACCGGAAAAAATATCGGTTCCATCCACATTTACCGGGCGGTACCCTTCCGCTTCTACATGTACGGTATATTCCGCATAAGGCTGGGGCTGGTCCGGCTCCATACTGTACTCAAGGGGCGGCGCTGCTATGGATATGGTTTCTGTCTGACCATTGGCATCTGTGCGCAATTCTTCCAGTGGACTTCCCGGCTCTGCCGTATAGGAAATGGTTATTCTGGCATTTTCTACCGGAATTCCTCCTACTGCAGATATGGTCTGAACCTGTAATTCTCCTATATCCACATGATTCATCTGGGCGGCTCTTAATTTTTGATTCATAAATACCTCTGATACTTTGCACTTATCCATATTTTATGCAGAGCCATATTCAAAAGTACCAAAAATATATTATGAATATGTTATATATTTATCTCTGTGGTATCTTCCACCGTATTCATGGTAATATACTTTTGGTCTAACTGCAGCTTCTTTGCATATAACGCTCCTGTGATACAGATTGCCAGAACTGCAACTGTTACAACTACCATTCTTCCGATATTTCTTGTTTTATTTATACTTGCATACTCATCTCTATTTCTTCTCATCGTTTCTTCCTCTTTCCGACTCCTCTCTTACCATGAATCGTATCACTAGTTTGTGAAAAAATCATGAATTTCATTCTATATTTTTCTTAAGAAATTATGAAACTCTTATAGGAATTTTTTTTGAAATGTTGTATACTTATTTTAGTAGACTAAATGATAGAAAAGGAGAATGACTATGCATCAATTCCAACCTTATCCAGCGGATTTATTAGAATTTAATCCATTTACTAAAATCGGAAATGACTGGATGTTAATTACTGCGGGAGACGAGAAGAAGGCAAATGGCATGACCGCCAGTTGGGGGGGACTGGGCGTCCTTTGGGGAAAAAATGTAGCATTTATCTTTGTTCGTGAAAAACGCTACACAAAAGAATTTATTGATAATGGGGATACTTTTTCCTGTACCTTTTTCGATAAAAAATATAAAAATGACCTGAAGTACTTTGGTATCGTCTCCGGTCGTCAGGAAGATAAATTTAAGACCTCCGGCTTAAATCTGGATTACAAAGACGGGATTCCTTATGTAGACGAAGGAAACTTTGTAATCATCTGCAAGAAAATGGCTGCTATTCCGGTTGAGGAAGCACACTTTATCGACCCTGAAATCAAGGAAAAATGGTATTCCGGTGATAACGAAGGTAATCCGCACACCATGTACGTAGGTGAAATTTTAGAGATTATGGCAAGATAATACGTAGAAAAAAGAATTCCGCAAGCGGAATTCTTTTTTTGTAAATAACTGTTTACAGCTTCTATCTTCTTCTACGCCACTTCTATCTGGCACATCTGCATCGTAGTAAGTGCCGCTTCATGAGATTTGGGCGTAACTCCTGCACAACAGGAAGCATCTATCTTGATATTGTTTTCCGGCATCGCTGCCTTTAACAGCAGGGCATTTGACACTACACAGATATCCGTACAAAGTCCTACTAATTCTATCTCCAGGGGTTCTTTTTCGTTTTCTGCCTTTAACTGTTCCATCAGTGTCATAGAACCGAAGGTAGGCTTATTTATAATGTGCTCCGGCTCTGCCAGCGCTTCTATCTCAGGATGTAACTGCCAGCCCTCTGTCCCTTCTACACAATGGACTACCGGAAGCTTCTTTCCTTCGGCAGTGTCCAGATAGTTTTTACCATGAGTATCTCTGGTCACATAAATATCTGATTTTTCATAAGACTTCATTTTCTCAATCACAGGTGTTACGATTGCCTGTGCTTCTTTCGTTCCCAGAGAACCGTCGATAAAGTCTTTTTGCATATCTACCACAACTAAAATTTTCCGCATGTTCCTTCCCTCCACATCTTCTTACTTACATCCATTCATATATTTCTAACAAAAACCCACGGACTGTCATCCGTGGGCTTTTACCTTGTGCGTGGTTACAGTATAACATATGCCTTCGGCTTTTACAAGCATATCTGCAAAAATACCTTATTGACACCTGGATTACTCCAGCATATAATCCTTCAGCACATCATGGTCTTTTAACACTTTTTCAATCACCGTTCCTTTGATTGCACGAATCAGAGGCTTCTTTAATACATTCAATGGTCCCGGCAGTTCAATCTCAAGAGGGGATTTTCCATCCATCAGCTTTACAGAGCTGTCCAAAAGCTCTCTCACATCATAGACACTGCCCCAAACCTCAGGTACACCTCTGTCTACCCCAAGCAGACCGTAAACGGCTTCCATTGCAGTTCTAACAGAATACTCCGTTGTAAAGATGGTATCTCTCGGCGTTTCTGCAAACTGACCAAGAAATGCACAGTTTACACAGCCATCCGGGATTACATCCGGTCTGTCGCCCTTTGCTCTTGGCATAAAGAATGCGGTAATATACGGCATCATGGTGGGAACACATACCGCCTCATTTTCTGCCAGTTCATCAATTTCATCCACAGGCACTCCCAAATGATATAACCACTCTGCTGTAATTTCCTTTCCGGTACACTCTTTCATCGGCTTTTTTATATAATCACCAGGTACATCTGTAAATAAGCTGTATACCCAGATACAAACATCCTTCTTATCCTGTTCTTTGAACTGTCCCTGTCTGTTAATGGTCCAGCTGAGCAGCCATTTGGAATCCTTCGCGCTTACAATACCTCCGGTTACGACTCTTCCTGTTCTTGGGTCTCTCTTACAGATTTTTTCAATATAAGAAATAATCTTATCACTAGAGGTCGTTACGGTAGCAGACTCCCAATTTGTCTTGGAAATATCTGAACAGAACTTCTCCGGATGACCAAAGGAAGCATCTTGCTTTGCAATATTTTTCCAAAGGCTCCAGCAGCCGCTCGTTCTTACCTCTGCATCTCCATTCGGCGCATGATTCTGGTCACCATAAATGGTTCCTTCCGTACAGCTTCCGTTAGTAACAAATACCAGGTCATTTTCTGTCAGCTTAATGCCCTGCTCCTTACCGCCTACCTTGCACTCAATTACGCTGGCAACTTTTTTGCCATCTTTGATATCAAAAATAACGTTTGTTACTTCTGTACCAAATCTGAATTCTACGCCTGCCTCTTCTAAATATTTCTGCATAGGCAGAATCAATGACTCATACTGATTGTATTTTGTGAACTTCAATGCACTGAAATCCGGAAGACCGGCAATATGGTGAATGAATCTTTGAATGTAAAGCTTCATCTCCAATGCACTGTGCCAGTTTTCAAATGCGAACATGGTTCTCCAGTATAACCAGAAATTAGACGCAAACACTTCCTCGTCAAAGAAATCTTCAATCGTCTTATCATAAAGGTCTTCGTCTTTTGTCATAAACAGCTTCATAATTTCCATACAGCCCTTCTGGCTTAAACCAAACTTGCCATCTGTATGGGCGTCCTCGCCTCTGTTCTCCGTCGCACGGCAAAGAGAATAGTTCGGGTCCTCTTTATTTAACCAGTAATATTCATCCAGCACTGATGCTCCCGGTACTTCCAGAGACGGAATACTGCGGAACAAATCCCATAAACATTCAAAATGATTTTCCATCTCACGGCCGCCACGCATCACATATCCTCTTGTTGCATCATAAATTCCGTCGCATGCGCCTCCTGCAATATCCATAGCTTCTAATATGTGTATATTCTTTCCCGGCATCTGTCCATCGCGTACCAGAAAACATGCTGCTGCAAGGGATGCCAGCCCACTGCCTACCAGATAAGCATGTTTTTCCTCAACACCTTCCGGTTTTTTCGGGCGGGCAAATGCTTCATAATTACCATTTGTATAATAGATTCCCTTGCTATTCTTCTCGTACTTTCCTCGTTCCGTATTCCGATACTCACTCTGGGTTTTCTCAACCCTTGCTGCTGCTTCCTTTTTCTTTGTGTTCTGCTTTTTTAACCCTTTGGCTGCTACTGCCGCCACACCTGCACCTGCCGCAAGTACTGTAATTCCTCGTACCACATTTTTCTTTGCCATAACATATACCATCCTTTCCTTGCTTCCTTCTTAATTTGTTATCTGTTCTCACTATATTACTATTATTTCTTTTTCACAATTTACAAAATCGCCGAAATGGATAAAAATTATACATTTCGGCGATTTTGTAAACTTACGTTATATTACATTTTTCTCTGACTGACTCAAAATTCTTAACAGAATTTGAAATATTTCCCTGCAATGTGATACTAATCTTATCTACCAGAAGCTGTGGTTCTTCCTTCATTCCCTGTTTTACCCAGTCCAGCATGATTCCCACAAAGCTATACTTATAAAACTCTGCAATAAAGAGCTTGTCTTCCGGTAAAATATTTTTTCCTACCGACTTCTCCTCTACCACATTTTCTATTAAACCACAAGTAAGCCCAAACAGATAGCTTTCAATCTGTTCTCTGCTGACTGAGCGATACACATTTAAAATAAACGGCTTGTTCACAAGCACCGCCTGGAAAATCTGAAGCAACCCCTCCTGCCAGGTATCATATGTTTTGTAATCCTGCAATGCCTGCTTCCCATCCTCCTCACAACACCACTCAACCAAATCATAAATATCTTTAAAATGGTTATAAAATGTCATACGGCTGATACCGCAGTCCTTGGTCAAATCATTAATGGTTATCTTATCAAACGGTTTCTGGAGCATCATCTTTTTTAACGATGCCTCCAATGCTATCTTCGTTGTATTGGACATATGCTCTGCTCCAATTTTATTTCCTGTGATACTCTGTCTTGCCTGCACATGACGTACTAATAGACTCAATCGCCACCGCTCCGCCACGTACCACTTCAATATGCTTAAATCTGCTCTTTAACAACGTAATCAATTCATTATTGCGGCGCTCCGTCAGCTTACACTCTAATAATACACTGTCGGTTCCGATATCAGCAACTTCCACATTGAATACCTGTGCAATCTGAAATACTTCGGCTTTCTCTTCTAACGAGCATCCCTTTACCTTTGCAAACAAAATCTCTTTCATGTGTATCGGTACATTGGTAAGGTCTATGACCTTAATCACCTCTACCATGCGGTTGAGCTGCTTTTTAATCTGCTCAAAGGTCACATCATCACTGGTAACGCAGATTGTCATACGGGATACCGTTTCGTCCTCTGTGGTTCCTACTGTAAGACTTTGCAGATTATAGGATTTTCCGGAAAAAAGACCGGACACCTTGGCAAGGACACCCACTTGATTTTCTACATATAATGCAATCCATCGGTTTTTCATGGTCTTTCCTCCTTTATTTTAAAATCATTTCGCTCATGGGATTTCCGCTTTTTACCATGGGCAGTACAAGCTCGTCTGTTGCTATCATAAATTCAATAATAACCGGTCCTTTTGCCTTTTTCGCCTTTTCAAAGGCTGGTGCAATCTCTTCTTCCTTTGTGACACGTATTCCGGTAGCGCCATAGCTTTCTGCCAGCTTTACAAAATCCGGTTCATAAGGCGGACATGCAGGATTCGGACCCTTACAGTCCTTCGGACAGCCTTTTCTGCGTCTTAAGCAGGTAGCTTCATACCGTTTTCCGTAGAAAAGCTGCTGCATCTGACGTACCATTCCCAGATAATAGTTATTCAGAACACATACAATTACATGGGCATCCTGCACTACCGCAGTTGCCAGCTCCTGAATATTCATCTGCATACCACCATCTCCGCTGATACAGATGACCTCTTTGTCCGGACAGCCAATCTTTGCTCCAATGGCAGCAGGGAAACCAAAGCCCATGGTACCAAGTCCACCGGAGGTAATAAACTGTTTTCTCACATTTAATTCGATATACTGGGTTGCCCACATCTGATGCTGACCTACGTCTGTTACAATGATACCTTCTTCGAACTGCTCGTTGATATGCTCCATAATCATCTGCGGCGTCATTCCGTGGTCTCTTCGCATTTCTAATGGATTCTCCTGATTCCACTCTTTTATCTGTGCCATCCACTTATCTGTTTTCTGTGGTTCTGCCCACTCTAACATTTTTTCTATGGCAAGTCCCGCATCTGCTACAATAGGAACATCCACTACCACATTTCTGGAAATAGATGCAGTATCTACGTCTACATGAACAATCTGTGCCTTTGGGGCAAATTCATTCAAATCTCCGGTAATACGGTCGTTAAATCTGGTTCCAATGGAAAATAGTACATCACATTCACTGACTGCCATATTAGCTGCGAAACGGCCATGCATTCCACTGTTTCCAATATAGTACGGATGTGTGGTAGGAATTGCTCCTTTTCCCATAATTGTTGTAACTACAGGAATCTTTGTTCTTTCTACCAGTTCTAATAATTTATCATTTGCTTTTGCAATATTTACGCCGCCTCCGATTAAGAGCAATGGCTTCTTTGCAGATTTTAACAGCTTATAGCCCTTTTTCAGCTGACCGATATGTACGCTTTCATTGGGCTTATAGCCACGTATGGACACGCTCTTTGGATATTCTCCCGGTCCTGCCTGTGTCTGAATGTCTTTTGGTAAATCAATCAACACCGGACCCGGCCTTCCGGTGCTTGCAATATGAAATGCCATTTTCAATATTTTTCCAAGGTCTTTTCTGTCGCGAACCGTTACTCCGTACTTGGTAATACTTCTTGTCATTCCTACAATATCCACTTCCTGAAAAGCGTCATTCCCAATCAAAGGCAGTGGAACCTGTCCGGTGATACATACCAACGGAATACTGTCCGAATGAGCGTCTGCAAGTCCCGTTATAATATTGGTCGCTCCCGGACCACTGGTTACAATACAAACCCCTGTCCTACCGGTCGCCTTCGCATAGCCTTCTGCCTCATGAATCAGTCCCTGCTCATGTCTTGGCAATACCAGCTCTATCTCCTCGTGCTTATATAATTCATCTAAGATATCCGTTACCATCCCGCCCGGATACCCAAAAACGGTGTCTACACCTTCTTCTATCAATGCTTTTACAAATAGTTTTCTACCGGTTATATCCATCGCCATATTTTTCACCTCATCCTATTAATCCTATTGTTTTCAACAGGAAAATCCATCCCGTTAGAGTAAATGCTGCCAAAAGAGTTGTCAGCACAATAACACTTGCTGTCAGTGTTCCATCATTGTTCATATTTTTCGCCATAATATAACAGCTCGGTGTTGTGGGGGAAGCCAGCATAATCACTATCGCAATCATCTTTTCCCCTTCATATCCGAATGCCGCAGCAACAGGCAGAAGAATTGCCGGTTGAAGCACCAGCTTGATAAAAGAAGCAGCCAATGCAGGCTTTAGCTTCTTCATGGCTTTTCTACCCTCAAATCCTGCTCCCAGTGCAATCAATGCCAATGGGGTTGCCATCTGAGCAACATTTTCCACCGTTTTATTTACTAAAACAGGAAACTGAATCCCAAGCAGTGACACCAGAAGTCCTGCAAAAATAGCAAGAATAATTGGATTTTTCAGTATATTTACACAGGCTTCCTTGATTTTCCCCGCCTTATCCACATCTGTTTCATGATTGCCCTCAAAGGTCAGCACAATGACAGAATAAATATTATATAGCGGCACTGCCCCGATAATCATAAGGGGCCCCATTGCCGACTGTCCATAAATATTCTGAATAAATGCAAGTCCCATCACTGCCGCACTGCTGCGAAAAGATGCCTGTACAAAAGCACCTGTCATATACTTATCCTTTAAGAACAGCTTCGTGCCGCCCCAGATGAGCCAAAAACAAACAGAGCTTGCAAGGGCACAAAACAATACATATTTCAGGTCAAAGACCGCTCTGATATCCACCGATGAAATATCACGAAACAACAGGCAGGGCAACGTTACGGTAAAATTGAACTTGTTTGCCACTGTTACAAAATTATCATTTAACATCCCTATCTGCTTCAACACCCATCCCAGTACCATCACCAGAAAAATGGGAATTGTCACATTAATACTAAAAATAAAATTTTCCATGGTCTACTTCTTCTTTTCGTATTTCAGGAAATAAAATTCCAGGTCAAAATAAGTCTGTTCTTCACTATCGGCAGTAATTTCCCACTCCTCCTTCTCATCCAGATTCGGGAAATAGGAATCCGCCTGATATTCGTAATCAATTTTCGTAATATGTGCCACATCGCACAAATCTACCATCTGACGGTAAATGCTCTCTCCGCCGATAACATAAATATCTTCACTGTTATATTTTTTTAATTCATCCAGTAGTTCTTCCATGGAATGTACGATAATCGCATCTTTTACTTTATAGTTTACATCAGATGTCAACACAATATTGACTCGGTTCTTCAAGGGTAATCCATTTGGAAAGCTCTCCAACGTCTTTCTTCCCATGACTACCACTTTTCCGGTGGTGGTCTTACGGAAAAACTTCATGTCCTCCGGAATACTTACCAAAAGCTTATTATTCAGTCCGATTGCCCAATTTTTATCTACTGCTGCAATTAAATTCATGTTATGTCCTCCTGATTCCTTAAACCGCAACCGGTATATTTTCAATCTGTGGTCCGGTCACATAATTGTCCAGACGCACATCGTTTCTGGTAAATTCATAAAAATCCTTAATCTCCGGATTCAGCCAAAAGGTCGGTGCCGGATGTGTCTCTCTGGTAATCAGTTCCTTTACCAGTGGAATGTGACGGTCATAGATATGGGCATCTGCTATCACATGCACCAGCTCTCCCACTTCCATATCACACACCTGCGCCAGCATATGCACCAATACCGCATACTGACACACATTCCAGTTATTGGCAGTAAGAATATCCTGGGAGCGTTGGTTTAAAATGGCATTCAACACCAATTTATCCTGTCCCGGTTTTTGG
Source organism: uncultured Eubacteriales bacterium (assembly GCA_949292785.1). Classification (GTDB taxonomy): domain Bacteria; phylum Bacillota; class Clostridia; order Lachnospirales; family Lachnospiraceae; genus Petralouisia. Next base: position 95,351 of record CASFBK010000006.1, on the reverse strand, counting down.
GTCACATTAAAGGTCATACTGTATGCGCAGGGGTACAGATGCATCTCATGCAAATCCTGATGAACATAGAGATTCGTCATGATGCGGCGGCTGAAAGGATTATTTTTCAAATCGTAAATCACCCGGTCTACCTGGTCCATCATCCCTTCCTTATATTGATGCTTGACCCCCATCTGATACCCATATGCTTTTCCAATGGAGCCTGTCTCATCCGCCCACTCATCCCACACATGACTGTGAAGGTCATTGATGTTATTTGATTTCTTCTGCCAAATCCAGAGCATTTCGTCGGTGCAGCTCTTGATTGCTGTTTTTCTTAAAGTGATTGCCGGAAACTCCCTGGACAAATCATAACGATTCACCACGCCAAACTTCTTAATGGTATAAGCACTGCTGCCATCTTCCCAGTGAGGGCGCACCTTCTCCCCCTCGGTACTGGTTCCGTTCTCTATAATATCCTGACACATGTCAATGAAAATCTTATCCGCTAAACTCATTCTTCTGCACTCCTGTCTGATATACTTATTTGCTATTCTATCACAAAAACATGCAACAGGAAACCACGTTTTTTCTCCTTTTCTTGAACTTTTTTCTGATTTTTCCCAATTTTTTAAATTTTTCAAGATTTTTTCACAGAAATAGTGTATACTATATTTATTACATAAGGGACAAGGAGAATTACTATGAGTCAGGAAAAGGTAGACCGCTATAAACAAGAAAAAGCAAATCGCAAGAAAACCATGAAGCGTGAGAAGTTCAAAAAAGGTGTCCTCACCACAGTCGGAACTGTTGTATGTGTGGTTATTATCGGATGGATTGGATATTCCGGATATGGCTATTTTCAGTCACAAAAGGCTGAAAATCCTACCCAGACAGAAATCGATGTGAGTTCCATCAATGACTATCTGAGCGGATTATCCGGTACTGAAGATACCGCAGAATAGAAAATAGTTTGGAGTGATTTATGAAAAGTGCTGTCAACTGACAGCACTTTTTTTGTAGTATTATTCTGTACACTTAAAAATCCGTAACCCTCTTATGAGAAGCGCTTCTCTCTTCTTTATTGGCAAGCGCCTTGACTCTTCCTTCTAACAGCACCTGACGTCCGGCTTCGTTTCTGGTATATACCAGCCGGTAATCGCCCATAGATGGCTTCATGCACTGGAAAAAGCGTTCTGCGTCTTCTTTCTTTTTAGCGAAGCACTCCGGTACGCAGTAAAATCCATCTTCTCCAGGGCGCCCTTTTGCTTTCACCAGCAGATAACGCTGGTTATCTATTTTTCCAAACAATTCCTTCACGCATTGAGCAAATAAGGACTTATCTCTGCCGCTTCCACCTGCCAGATACACCACCTGCTGTCCCGGCTTTTTCACCTCTGCCACAACCTTGCTCTGACTGCTTTCTAATAACTGCTGCTTTAAGAGTGCATTCCGTATTCCATCCCCATATGCTTTCAAACGTTTCTCAGCAGTTCCAAGCCGTAAGACTTTTGGCAGTTCCATAAGCCCTTTTACTACTGCTATGATGGCAAGGATTCCTGCTCCTTTTCCTAAAATATTTCCACGGAAAATTGCTGCTGCAACAAGAAATACCGCAGCAATGACTCCGGTCGCAATCAGTTTACGGAAGGATTGCTGAAATACCACTTTCGATACGCTGTCCTCTTTTACAGTGGTCTCATCTACAATATCCATTTTATGGAACTTAGAAAGTGCCCTTTCCCAACGCTGTTTCAAATCACTTCTTTGCCCGGACAGTTCCAGCATCTGCTGATTCATGGCATCCACGTTTTGCTTGTGAAAGGGTGGTTTTATAATGGAAAGACGCTCTATTCCATTCTCAATGATGTCCTCGGTATAATGCAGTCCGAGAAAATGTTCCATTCTACGCTCCAACAGGGAAAAATCCTCGCTGATACTTCCATCCTCGCGGTCTTTTGCCTCTTCCCAGGGAGACAGGCACACCAGATGCCAGATATTGCTGGTCTTATCCGGCTGTGGTTTGAACACACGAATCGCGCGCCCACGCATCTGGTTGCTCAACATAAAGGAGCCTACAAAGCTTGCCAGAATCAGAGAATTAATACAAGGGGAATCCCAGCCCTCGCCTAACAACGACTTGGTTCCGATAAGCACCTGCATATATCCCTTTGTAAAAACCTCGGTCACAGCTCCGGTCAGGAAATGGGTGTCTCCCACTGCCGTTACTTTCAGATAATCACTTTCGCTTAAGCTTCCAATGGAAGAAAAGCTGATTTTCCCACTATCACCAACCGCTTCTACCAGCGCTTCTTTTGCTTCTGCCGGAATAATTACGATAGTACCGCAAAGAACGCCAAAACGAATATTGCTCTTTCCCTGCGAAGCACGCCGAAGCTGTTCAAAAAATGGCAATACGCCAAGAGCATTTACTTCACTATCTGCCACACCGACAGCCTTTTCGTATTCCTTTCGGATATAATCCGTAAGAATCAACATTCTCAGATTCTTGCCGGAGCTTTTATATTCGCTTTCTACGATTGCCTGAATACTGCGGCATTTCCCTTTAGAATTGGTTAAAAGCTTCTCGATGGCAGTATTGGCAGTCAATGTAACCTTTCTTTTTTCAATTAAGCCCTGTGCCTTCAGCTCTGCCGTCAACTGTTCCCGATATTCCTTGGTGACCCCGTAGGATTCGGCATCTTCATATAAAAATCCCTGTAACAGAATCTCCATCCACTTTGCCTCCATTTTGGGAAGACGCTTTGCACCTAAAAGGTTCTGCAAATGCGACGGAAACAGGACATTTTTTGCCTGTAAATAAATAAGAAGCGCCGCCAGAAAGGACGGATTGTCCAAGAGCTTGTCATCACTGACAGCCCCGGTCAGACCTTTGTGGCTTCGGATTGCCTCAAGAAAAACCTTATCCTCCATCAGCTTTTCTAACATCTGACGACTGCGCAGTTTGAACTTTTCAACCTCCTTCGTCTCTTCCTCGGTGGGATAGTTAAAGTAGACAAAATCCTGATGGGGACAGAGACTTCCCTCCTTGACAAGCTCCGGGATTGCGATTTCTTCGTCGATTTCCCCGCACATGTTCATGTAACGGTTCCAAAGTGCAGGCGCAGAATCATAGGGCGGAGTTGCAGTCAGCGCAATTACCTTAAGTCCGCCCACTGCTTCCTTGAACTCCTCTAACGCTTTCCACCACTCACTGCGCAGATGATGACATTCATCCAGACAGAGCACACCGATTCCTGCTGCTTTCATCTCTGCTACCACGTCAAAGCCGGAATAATCCACTTCTTCTGCGTCCTTTGGCGAAACGTTTACGGCATCATCTATGTCTTTGGGCAAGATAGCTACGCCATCCTCTGTGTTTGCGTCATCCACAGTACCCATTTCCTCCAGCTTTCCTTTATAGCGGTTCATGGCACTATGAAGTGCCTGATAGGTAACAATGGTAATACACCTCGGATTTTTCAAATCCTGTGAAATGTAGTCCTCCGGCATTAAGCCCTCCCGCAAAAACCCTTCTACAATTCGCGCCACCCACTGCTCCCGAATAGTAATAGACGGGGCAAGCACCAACGCCGGTTCTCCCATTCTTCCAATCAGTTCTATTCCAAGCGTCGTCTTTCCGGAACCGGGCGCAGCTACTATGTGGATTCTACCGTCTTGTATGTATTTCTTCGTATTGGCAAGAACCCTCTCCTGATAGTTTCTCCATACTCCTTTGAACTTTAAAATATTGCTGTAATTCATTTTCCCATTCTCCTTCTTTTGCCTATGATAAATTATAAACAAAAAAATCGGAAACAGCAATACGATTACTTTTTACTTCTTTCCGTAAATCAGACCCATACCCTTTAACATCCAGGGCGCCTGTACGAATCCGGGAATAAAATCCTGTTTTTCCACATTGGAAATATAATGTATTTCCTGTATTCCCTCCCTGCGCAGTTCTTCTACGAACTCTTCCATATTTCCATATAACTGCTTTTGTGCAAACAAATCCTGAAATGCAAAGGCTCCACCTTTTTTTACGATTCTCAGTGCTTCCCTTACTACCTTGCGCTTATCCGGCTGGGTACGCACTTCATGAAATACAAAATTGCTGACTGCGGCATCAAAGGTTCCGTCTTCAAACTCCAGCTTTCCCGCATCTCCCTTTTGAAATTGAACGCAGCTTGCGACTCCCTCTATCTGTGCATTCTGCTCGCACTGTTCCTTGGCATAGCTCCATTCTGCGCCCCAGTAATCCATTCCGGTAAGTCTGGCCTTGGGAAACCGTTTTGCACAGCGGATTGTCAGGGCTCCTGCACCGCAGCCAATATCAAGCAGCGTTCCCTCGCCATCCCAGTTTAAATGCTTTACCAGATACTCGTGAACCTCGCCCATTAGACCGCCTTTGTTAAAATCAAATATGTTCCGGCATCTCCACATGTAAAGGGTAAACGCCAGTACGATTAGAAATAGAATTCCCACAATTACATTCAGGATAATATTGTGTATCACCAATATTCCTGCTAATTCCAATACTGCCAGAATTACCGTAATAAACCAGCACATTTTCATCATTGCTGCCGGAACCCAGTTCCCATAATCAGGTTTTTTCATGTTGTTACTATTATTCATTTTTTTCCTCCTTAGATAACACTTGTTATGTTTTGTTATGTAAAAAACCTGGAGACGTTACGCTCCAGGTTCTACATTTCTACTTCTTTTATCAGGCTGAAAAAACCGCCGTCTGCATAACAGCCAATCAATTCCGACAGTCTTAACATTTCTTCCATAGAATATCCTCCGTTTATCAATTCCATACATCCTTCCATTCTCATCTTCACGATGATTCGGATAAGATTTTTATCTTCTCCCATCTTACCATACTTTTGAAAGAACATGGTAAAACTTTGTTCTAATTGAGAAAAAATTTCATCCTTAAAGTTCTCATACCTTGTTCCGGCTGATTTTTCCATAAGAAGCCGGGCTTCTTTACGATTGTGCCACAAAAATTCCATCAGCTTCCTGTCACCCTCAGAACTGGGAAGGTCACCCTCTAACTCTGCCTTGGAAAGTTCTTTTGTCAGCTTCTCCATTTGCCTTAGTGGTTCAGCCACAATCTGATGAAACAAGTCCTCTTTGTTTTCAAAGAAAAAATACACTGCGCCTGTGGTTACGCCCGCTCTTTCACATATTTTTCGTAAGGATGCTTTCTCAAATCCTTTTTCCAAAAATTCTTCCTTGCCTGCTTCTAGCAATAATTCTCTTGTGTTTTGTTCTTCCTTTTTCCTATCCTGCATCTTAAAAATCAAAATCCTCGTAATCTTCTGGTGTAAACCTATGATATATCATGTGGCATCCTTCATCGGTAATACAATACCGAAAGCTATCCGGCTGTCCATCCTCAAAATACACCAGATAATCAAATTCTCCGTGATTTACTTTCTCCACATGAACATGCTCCGAATATTTGCGGAACTGTTGTAAAAGGTCCTCTATGGTACATCCATGCTTTTCGATTGTCTTGATAAAATCAAAAATAAACTCCGTATCCTTCATATGTTCATGGATATAATCCACTCCCCGGGGCGGAATGGCAAGACAGAACCGCTCACCCTGATTGGAGACTCCAATCTTACCCAGTCGTTCTTCTACAAAGGCACAAAAGCCGCTTAATTCCTGCTTCATCTGTTCTATGTCACAGTCTGTTCCAAGAAAACGGTTCAGAGATGATATGGGATAATATAAGCGGACTACTTCACTTCTGTATCCTAATTTCACCTGTTCTTCTTTTATTACGTCTATAATATTGTTTTCCAGCTTTGCATAGTTCATAAAACTTTCCCTTTCTGTTAGCTATTACTAACCCTTATGTTATCATACTGTCGGATACCATACAAGTATTATCTTATAAAAAAGCGACTCGTCCACATTTATATGGAATGGATTGAAAAACTGCAAGTCATTATAGACTATGTGGAAAATCATTTACAATGCACAGAAGAGCCGGTTAATAATGAAGAAATCTCCCAAATTGCAGACTGTTCCTTTGATTTTTTCAAAAAGTATTTTCGTACATGAATGGTATCAGTTTTGCCGGCATAAAAAATGTTTGTGTTTCGTGGAATTTGATGCTGTTGAAGAAATAACACTTCTTGCTTTTCAGCATCAGGGAAATATGGACGATTGGCTGATAATTGAAAGAATATTTTTCAATAAATCATTGTTAATTTTAAAAATCCGTTTACAATCACCTGTAAAAATGTTATATTTACCTTAGAAAAGGAACAACCGCCCACAAAGTGGTTTGACCTAATAACTAAAGTAGAAATTCCACCCTGTCACTCGCCAAAGTATCAAGGGTGGTTTTTCTATGCAAAACTAATGACTAATCAAATAAATGAATGTCAGTAATGCAAGCATGAACATACCAAAAGACATCATGTCCTTAAAATCAAAATGATTTCGATTGTCCATATGCACCACCCCCATTCTATGTAGAATGACGGTCAGCCACCCTGTAACACGATTGTTCCTTGGGATGATTTTAACATATGATATTATTCGTTACAAGATTTATAGCTAAAAATAGGTAAAGAGGAGCAATACTTACGTCTGCTCCTCTTAAGTGCTCATAGCTAAGCGATAGACGGGGCTCGAACCCGCGGTCTCGACCTTGGCAACGCAATTTGGGGATTTTTATACTATGTCCACAAATCACAGGAAATACGTTGTTTTCCAAAGGTCAAAAGCATTTTTCAAAGCCTGCGAGTATACCATTTTATCACGCTCTATAACACTAAACTTAGAAAAAACTTAGAAAAATTTGAAAGATATACCGCTATCTACTTTTCATTAAATCACAGTTATTTTTAAAAATCCGTTTACAATCACAAGTAAAAGTGTTATATTTATCTTAGAAAAAGGAACAACCGCCCACAAAGTGGTTGACCTCATAAAATATGTGATAAGATTACCACCCTAAATACTCGGTCAAAGTTTAGAGGGTGGTTTTCTTATGCTTTAAGTCATTACTTCAAATTCGCAAAAACGAATGTCAGCAATGCAAGAATGAACATACCAAAAGACATTAAGTCTTTAAAATCAAAATGATTTCGATTGTCCATATGCACCACCCCCATTCTATGTAGAATGAAGGTCAGCCACCCTGTAACACGATTGTTCCTTGAATAATTTTATCATATTCTATTTTTTATTACAATATCTAACCCCCTCTTATACATACTTATCCTCTTAATACTTAAATCCAAAAAATCTATTTTTTTCTTCATGTTCTCTATCAAACTCAGCAACTACCATCCCTTTTTCTCTTAAAACATTTAAGTCTTCTGGCATAATTTCAGGTTTATTTAAAGTAATAAAATATTGCCCTGATTTTTTTTCTTTTAAATATTTATCAACATAATTTATTACATTTACCTTTGCTCCCGGATTAGGCTTACAATATGAACCATCATGTATTAGTAACTTACATCCAGAATTATTATCTATTCTATTTAAATATAATGATAAATCAAACATGTTTATTTTCATATACAAACGTCCATGAGAGTTTTCGTCTGCAATTTGGCAATTGATTTTTATACGTCCTGTATTAGATTTTTTCTTAATATCATTTTCATAATAATAAGACAATTCACCAACTTCATTATACGCTATTTCTACTAATTTTTTAAAATGTGATTCTATATTTTCAATCTTCCCGCTATATTTATTATAATCACTTTCATATTCCATTGTCTTTTCAAGAATTTCTCTCCCTTTCTCATTTGAATCTTTTGTCAATTGATTAATCTCATTATATTTATCAATTTTCATTTTCACATCCGCTAATTTTAAATATTCTTCATTTAATTGTTCATTTATATTATGTATATCATCAACAACTTGCGTATTCTGAAAAATTCTTGTACTAACAGCGATTGTATTTTGCAGTTTTTTCTTTTCTTGTTTTAACTTTTCTGCATCTTGTGCTAATTTTTTTATTCTATTTTTAAAATAATCTCCCCGATTTTGTAACATAAACGCAAAAAAACTTTCCATTTCCTCATAATTCTTTACCAATTTTTCTGGGAAATAATCTAAAATTTCTTCATAGAATCCCCTAAGTTCAACAAGTTCTTTCATTTTTTTATGCTTCAATTCAAGATTTTCTATATTCTGCTCAAATTGTTTCGTACTAAATTCATTTTTAAAAATTAGTGATTCAACTCTTTTCAGCTCTTTTTTTGCCTGTATATATTTCTGTTCATCATAATCAATTTTATCATTTACATTTATAGAATCCAACATTTTCTTCATTTTAGCAATTTCAGATTCTATTTTTATTTTTTCACTTCTTAATTTTGTTATATCCTTTGCAATTGTTTTAATAACATTTATGTCAGCTTCTAAACTAGCCTGTTCGCTTTTTAATTTATTTATATCTGTTTCATAATATGTTGGCAATAACGACAGAAAATTTAAACATTTACTAGTTTGTAATGCCTTTCTTCTAGGCAATCCAATATCATTAAACCCTTGCTTTTCATCTCGTATAATATATTCTCTAATCGACTGAAAAGATGGGGCTTCTATATTTTCTTCCGACATATCTTCATACATATAGCCTTGAATTTTATCACGATATTCCACAATAGGATATGGATGCCATCCCTTTATATCCATAACTACATTTTTAGCTATATAACCAGTATCTTTATCTATAATTTGGCGTCCTAAATATATACACTTATCCTTTACTTCAACTTTTATCACTAACATAATGTCCCTTTTAGCTAATTCAGCTTTATTACGGAAATCTATTGGAAGTGCTTCACCTAAAACCATACGTATTGCGTCAACCATGGCAGTCTTTCCTACACCGTTTGAATCTGTCTTAGCAACACCTAAAATAATATTGACTCCCACTGCATTAAAAACATATTTTTTTAAGACTACCTTATCCTTAAGACTAATTACATACATTTCATTTAAAATCAATCTTTCTCTCCTCCAATTTTATCTTATCATTTTCAATGGTGATTTTTCCAATTCCATATAAAAAAAGCATGGCTAAATACACATTAGTTTCCATATTCAAACTGAAATTTGACGCATAGTTATATTGATACTTCTCCAAAACCTTTCCGAAACTCTTATTTCCGCTTTTTAAAATTTCTATAATATTACTTGCTATATACAAAATATTTTCTTCAACTGATGAATACTTATTTATTTTAAAATAATCCATATTTTCACCTATATTTTTTCATTAAATATATCACATTCATATATTGACCAATAAACCAAAATTTTAAGATACGTTTTTAATAATGTATTAGAACATTGAAAACTACCTGAATATTCTTCAAAAATATTTTTTACAATTCCTTCTATAATTTCATTTCCATTACTTGATATCCCTAACAAATTATTGTATTCTGAAATAACTATATTTGGAATGCTTTCTTTTTCAATTTGTGATAACAATGAACTTTCCATTATTTCGTCAATTATCGGAAAATATCTGCAAAGCGAATGATATTGTTTTTCTACACTTTTATTACACTTCATATTGCTAAATTTATCAAAGACATCTCTTGGTTCTATATTACTATTCTTTATCCTTCTTTTTTTCAATATATTATGCAATTCCATCATAAAGCGTCTAAATTCATCCTCATTTATATCAATATCCATTATTGATGTAAAATCTTCTTCTTTAAATCTATCTAAAACAAGTTCAATCTCACCCGAAAGTGCCCGCCTTCCCTCTGAACCACCTTTTATCCAAGCCTCTTCTGGTATCATCCATTTGTAATAAGTTAAGTTTCCTCTTTTTTCCTCAATATTCAAATCACCAATCAAAAATGTTACGGTTGCATATCCATCAATCATTCCACCACCACATTGATAACTTGGAATAGTTCTTTGTCCACTTAAATCATACATATATCCTGCTTTATGCATATGTCCACATAAATATAAATCCACATTGTAATCATTAAACATATTTATTATAATTTGCTGACTATTTGTACTAAAACATGTTAGTGGATGATGCCCCAATACAATATTTATACATTTTTCTTTGTCTTTAAGAATTTTTAATGTATTATAAAATTCCTCTTTTTGAATAACTAACTTACCATCATCTTCATTTGTTCCTGCTGTTAATGCCGTATTCATAAGGATTATATTAATTTCACCACTATTTACTACTTGATAGAGACAATTGCAATCCTCGTTCTTTATCTTTTTATAGAATGCATTATATTGCTTAAACCCATCCTTTAATGTACGTAATGTATCATCTTCAATTTTAAACTCATCCGTATGCGTACTTGCAATTATAAGATTTCTTAATTGACTTCTCTTTAAGTCATGATTACCAGGTACTATAAATAATTTATTAATGGATACTCCTGTAACACATAATATCTCCTCAATAAATTTTTCCAACCCTTTATCATAAGCTTTTCCCTGATATGCCAAATCACCTGTTATAAAAATCATATCTATACTTTTTTCTATGGAAATCTCTTTCAACTTTTCAATCAGCATATCTCTCATTCGTTGTGTTTCATATTGCTCATCCCCTCTAAAATGTATATCTGATAAATGTAACCATCTTAATTCATTCATTATCTTCCTCCACTTTGCCACCTTCACAAAAAAGTATCTATAATACATTATTATTAAAAAGAGATACGCTCAAACTTAATTATTAGCCTATCTCTTCACACTGCTTTCTTCTTCCATCGGAACAAACTCCAATAAATCTTCAATTTTACACTCAAACACTGTACACAATTTGCAAAGTACATAAGTATCAAGTCTCGTTACTGTATTATTGCAATAACTGTCTATCTGGCTCCAACTCATTTCTGCCTTATGAGACAACTTATTTTTACTCATTCCGTTCTTTTCTAATAGTTCAGATAACTTTATTCTTAATTCTCCATAATTTTCATCCACGCTTGTAACCCTCACTACTTTCTATTTCTATTCTCATTTTATAGTTCCAATAGAATTTTTGTAATCTGTTACAAGTCTTCTAATACTTGTATTAGAGTTATAGCAATCTATTTTTCATTAGCAGGCACAAACTCTATCAAATCTTCTATTTTACATTCAAGCACAGTACAAAGTTTGCAAAGTACATAGGTATCAAGTCTTGTCACGGTATTATTGCAGTAACTATCTATCTGGCTCCAACTCATTTCTGCCTTATGAGATAATTTATTTTTACTCATTCCATTTTTCACTAATAATTCATTTAATTTTATTTCTATCTTTCCATAATCTTCATTTAATTTCATATTCACCAATATTCTCAAAAAATGTACCTAATTTTGTTGCCAAAACCATTTTACATTTGTTATAGTATTTATGTAATCTATTAGAAGTATTATAATACTAGTATACTAATTGATTTTAATTATTATGTTTAAGGAGAAAAATAATGACAAACGAACATTTCAAAGACTTACTATTTCAACTATTTAATGAAAATGATACTTTTATACAGGATATAGACTTAAATGATTCCAATAACTATTTCCTCATTACCTGCATTGATGGAAGCCGCTTTTCACTTTCTGTGCAGGAACCGCTTACTTTCCTGACTTCTGAACTGGATTTAATTACAGAATTAACCCAAGACCGTTTTGAATCCTATATTGCAACTCATACAAAATCAGACTACCTCTCTGAATTAGAATGGCTTGCCAAGAACAATCCTTATGTTTTCCAAATATTATTGGTAGTCCTGAAACTCTCCGAACTGAATATTATATCTGAATTTATGGCACAAGATATTATGACCAGATTACAGCCTTATGCACAGGAATTAAAAAAAGAATGGGACAGCTTTCACAAAGCATAATCCCATTCTGATTTATACATCTCTTTTTTCTACTTTTCTCGTCTCTCTTTTCCTGATAGTCCTCTAGAATACTTTTTAACTTGATTTTTCAATAATAAACACAGCGCCTTTCCTTTTTGATTGATTTTCCAGCATTTCAACAAGCTGGTTCATTTCTTTTACTTTGTCGCTATCTTCTGAAAAATGAGATTCCATGTATTCTTTCGCTTTCATAACATCTCCTTTCCACTTTTCTTCTCCACAACTTTTTTGATTTTTCCTTACCTCTTTTAACTCAATTATACTCAATGCGGCATATGCTTCTGCCTGAAGTGTTTTAGTGTCTGGGAACTGCTCTAGTTCTTCTATGATACCTTTTAAAAGTGTTTTTGCATTCTCTGTATCTCCCTCAAAAGCAATTATATGCGCCAGACTTATCAACTGTGCTGTCATATTATAGTTATTGGGGAGACAATACTTTGTCCTCACTTGTAATCCCTTTTCCACATATTTTTTCCATTTTTCCAGATACACAAAATTAGGAATTATTCCAGCCGAACTCTCACTCAGGTATGCTCTTCCCAAGTTATGATAAAGATTAGATGCCATTTCTGCACATTTAAAGTCAATCGGTTCCAGTGTCTTTAGTCCTTGTTCATATGCAGCTTTTTCATCTAAAAAGTTATCTGCAATGCGCCCACAATATGAATAATACACTGCTCTTGCAATCTTATATTTTTTATTTGTAAAAATATATTTTTCCATTATATCAAGGATTCGCCTGATACCATCTACCTTTCCATACTTTTCAAGATAATCCATTGCATTCCCCATAAATATAACTGCATTTTCCACATCATCAATCGCTATATTACTAAAAATACTTTCAATCGTATTCAAGACATCTCTATAATAAGGCAGGTCAATTCCATAATTAAGGCAGTCTTCAAGTACTCCTCCCAGTATTCTTTCGCAGTTACTAAAAGCAGGCTTTGTATAATCCCTGATAACTTCGTGTAAAAAAGGATGTAATGAAATGTAACCCCTTTCATTCTGCTGTACCCATCCATATTCCACCAAATGATTCATACTGTTATAATCATTTGTTTCCATCCACCCATGAAACACTCTTTTAGAAATTCCCTGTTCCGGCATAAGTGCCATATACCGCAAAATTTCTTTATCCCTTTCCGATAATCTCTGCAACTGAAACAAAGTCTGAATATGACCGTACAGACGGTCTTTTTTTGTTCTGGAATCCTTTGTTACACTGACCTTATTAGGGTTAGACAATTTTATTCCCTCTTTTTGCAAAGCTGATAATAATTCTTCCGGTTCCAGACATGAAGCACTCATTGTTTTTGCTGCCATCTCAACAGTAAGGGTATGACGATAAACTTCCTCTATGATTTCATCTACAATATGTTCTTTTTCCCTTGCTTTCGGTGCATATGCATAAAAAATATTTCGCAATTCTTTTATATCGCTAATTTCCTCTATCTGACATTCTGGAATTTCTTCTATATGATTTCGAGTTGTTACTATCAACCAGAAATCCATATCCATAAATTCATGAAATAATTCATCCTTTTCCGGTGTAGAATCAAAGTTGTCCAATATTATCAATGTACTACTGCCTAAACTCTTAAAAAATCGATAATGACTGTGAAATCGTTCTTCTTCACTCATATCCATACTATCATCCACAAAGTTTAATTCTGCAATACTTCTCTGCAAAGATTCTACATAGCGAAGATATATTATATTTTCATAATAACCTTTATATTGCTTTACATATTGTTTTGCTAATTCTGATTTTCCAATCCCTCCTATTCCACATAAGAAAAGTTTTGTCTCCTGACATAACCTCTGGTGTATTTCAGATAATTCATTCTCTCTCCCATAAAATACTTTTGTCGCATTTGGAAAGTGACAATCACGCAGATAATCAGATAATACAAACTCCTTTTTACACTCGCCCTCTATCCCCCTTTCAATCCATTTTCTTGACATACCATACAGCAGACAATCCGCTATAAATTCTTCTATCCTCTCTCTTCTTTCCAACATTTCCTCCCGCTGTACTTGTGAAATCGTCTTATCCCCCTGTAACAGCTTCTCTATCTCCTGTCTGATATATTCCCTGTCTATACTATGCTCTAACACCCTTGAGACACCCTGCACCAGATATTTGATATTATCCTCTTCCTGATACACCCTCACTATATCCTTGGAGATTCCACGTTTTCCAGTAAAAATCCTGCTTAGATTTCCCTCGTCTGGCTCCGGTATCTTATATTTCTCCTGCTCAAAAGCATAGAAGAACAACGTATGAAAATACTCTACATTTTCCAATTCTTCCACACCGCTGTTATCCCTGATAATCTTTGTAATCGAATAAAAGTCCATCCGTTCTCTCATTTAAGAATCTTCCCTCCTTTTTCTTTTCTCTTTTTTTGACAAGTTCACGACAATTCAATGACATTCCGCTTTTCCCTGATTTTTTCTATACTGATACCAGAAAAGCTTTTCTGTATTTGTTCCTTGAAAAAATAATAACACGAACAGATGTTTGTTTCAAGTGGAATATTCCACTGGCAGGAATCCGCACAGCCGGCGTGCGGAGCGTAAGCCGCAGGTGCGGTGTTCCTGCCGCTGGGTGGCGAAGCCGCCCGGCTTTTCCCCACCGTATCTAACAGGTGGGGAGAAATCGAACATTTACCATAACCAACAGTAACTAAAAACGCGGAAAACCGCAGATTGTTTCTCCTAATGGTTGACATAACTTTGTCATTTTAGAGGAACAAAGATAACATTTCAGAAAGGATGATAACAATGATGTATTTTAATGAACTGTCACAGGAAGAAATAAGAGAACAACAATACCATGAATCCGTAGAACGGATATGGAAAATGCGCACCGGATATGGCATATCACAGAAACGTATTGCAGACTTCTGCGGAATCAGCAGACAGTATCTAAGTGAAATAGAGAACCACAAACGAATCGTACCGGAACGGTTATTACAGAAAATCGGTATCGCCATCCGGCAGGAATCCGGAGAAGAACCTCTGGAAATCATTATCGACTATTTCCGCGTAAGGATTCCCACACAGGATATACGGATGGTACTGGAAGACCTTTTGAAACTGCGCATGGAATACTTCCGCTATGAAGACTATGGATTCTATGGATATGCCGGACAATATATTTTAGGCGACATTGTAGTCATGGTGTCACCTAAGGAAGAAAACGGTGTCCTGATTGAATTAAAAGGAAAAGGGTGCCGACAGTTTGAACGCTACCTGAACGCCCAGAAGCGTGACTGGTACCAGTTCTTCCGGGAAGTAATCAATAAGAACGGAAAATTAAAGCGTGTGGATATTGCCATCAATGATAAATTTGGAATACTTGATATTTCAAAGCTGACAGAAAAAAGAATAAAGGGCGAATATGGCGGTTACCTGAAGAAATTCCGTATCGAGCAGAGCGGGCAGGAATCCAGAATCAGAGAAGAGCACAAAACAGAAATGGGAAAGACCCTTTATCTTGGTTCCATGAAAAGTGATATTTATTTCTGTATCTATGAAAAGGACTATGAACAATTTGTAAGAAATGGAATCCCTCTGGCAGATGCCGAGATAAAGAACCGCTTTGAAATCCGCCTGAGAAATGAACGTGCCAAGCAGGCTGTCATTGACCTTGCGCGGTACGAATCTCCTGCTTCTACCGCATTTGGAATCATTAATCATTATGCATGGTTCTTAAAGCCTAAAAGAGGCAGAACAAAAGAAAGCTGGGATATCGACGAGGACTGGCTTCTCTTCATTGGCAACGAAAACCGAAACCTGAAACTGACAACAAAGCCGGAACCCTATTCTTTCAATAGAACCCTGCAATGGTTCTCCAAACAGGTAGCTCCCATGTGGAAGACTGCATTGGAAATCGACACAAAGAATGGCACTAATATTATCAACGATATGCTTGATAATGCCAGATTAAAAGAAAAGCACCAGAAACTGATTGAACAGCAGACCCTGCACCTTGATGACATTATCCTCTGATTCACCTGAAAGGAGACCTGCCTATGACAACAGAAGAAAAAATTGAACTACATCTTTTAAAGCAGAAATGCTCTGCACTGGAAACACGCATTGGGGAACTGGAATCCAGGGAAAACAGTGAGTATGTCACTCCAAAAGAACTTGCACAGATTTTAGGCTGTTCCCTGAATCATATTTATATCAAGATACGTCAGGGAAAGATTAAAACGGTTTCCATTGGCAGAAGCTACCGGATTCCCATGAACCAGTTTGAAAATCCGGCAGAGAGACTAAAACAAAAAATATTCCAGTAATTAAAATTTTGAACAGATTGCCGCCGGTTTATGTTATAATCAAGTCGGCGGTATATCTTTCATCCACTTAAGGAGATGATTGATATGTCAATACAGAAAAAAGAATATAAAAGCAAAAAGACCGGAAAGACAGTTAAGAAATATTATGCCTGTGTCTATGACACGAGAACGGAAAAGCCTGTCTGGTCAAAAGGATTTTCCACAGAACGGGAAGCCAAAAAGGAAGAAGCAAGGATGATACAGGAACAGGAAAAACATTCCATTGCAGAAAAGAAAATCCTGTTTTCCCAAGCCGCAGAAGAATATCTGGCAGGCAGTAAGGCAAAGTATGCAAAATCTACCCATAAGACCTATGTTTCCTACTATAAGCGTTACATAAAACCGGTCTTTGGAGACAGGGAGATTCATACCATTACAACGCGCCATATGCAGTTATTTTTCAATGAAATCTGTGGGAAATATGCTCCGGCTACCGCAAACAAGATAAAGAATCTTATCTCCCTTATTTTCCAGTATGCAGAAAATATCATGGAATGCAATGTAAGCAATCCCTGCACCAAGATAGGGAGTGCCCGAATCGCAAAGCCTTTCCACGAAACATGGACAAAAGAGCAGATTTCCTACTTTCTGAATCTTGATATGGTAAAGGAATCCGTCTACTATGAACTTTTACTCCTGTCCGCGCTCACCGGAGCAAGACCGGAAGAAATATGCGGCATACAGGAAAATGCCCTTAGCAGTGACAATACACTCTTCCTTGACCGTGCTTATGACAGAGACGGAAATATCACTGATATGAAGACAGGTAATTCCCACCGCTGTCTGAAACTGCCGGAAATCGTTGCTGACAAACTCCGTGCCAGACTTTCCCTGAAAAATATCTGGCGGAAAAATCCTGACTTTCAGGAATCTGATTTTCTGTTCTGTCGGGAAGATGGCTCCCTTATCAGTCCTCTTATCCTGTCAAGGAATTTCCGAAACATGGTAAGGCGTAACAATGCATATACGGGAGAACGACCGGATTTTCAGATGTTGCCTGTGATACGCCTGTATGATTTGAGACATTCCCTTGCTACCAACCTGATTATGGATGAGACCATTCCTGACAAGATAGTAAGCGAAATCATGGGAACTTCCGTGAAAACTCTGCTGTACCATTATTCTCATGTAAGAAACGGAATACAGGGTGACACTCTGGCAGAATACGCGGCTTCGATTCTTTAACGTTTGGATAATTCTTGGTTTTAAAAAAATCCAGGACTTAGATTGTACAACACTTAGAAAAACTTAAGTCTTAGAAAAAAACTTAGAAAAATCCAAAAACAGCAAAAAAAGAACTTCCAGAAAACTCTGGAAGTCTTATTCATAATAGTGCCCTGTTGTCCCAGACTACTAAGTTCAATCTACGCTGAAGCTTGATTTCACCAAGGGTCTGGTATGCATCGCACGTAAAAAGGAGCAAGACTTACGTCTGCTCCTCTTAAGTGCTCATAGCTAAGCGATAGACGGGGCTCGAACCCGCGGTCTCGACCTTGGCAAGGTCGCGCGTTACCAACTACGCCACTATCGCATATTCTGTTTTGTTGAGAACAATTAGCATATTACTATAAATTTTCCTCATTGTCAATAGTATATTTCCTCTTCTTTTTTCATATAGTAAATCAAACAGATTCTTAGGAGGACTCCTGTGAGTTCAAAAACCAAAATTGTTGTTCTGCATATGAAAGAACTGGTCTATACAGCCATTTTTGCCGTACTTGGAATTCTACTGATTTTACTGCTGATTTTTATGTTTCTGCCGGATGACAAAGACAATGGACAGACAGAAGAAACCATGCAGTATGTAGCGGGGGTATACACCTCCTCCATACAATTAAATGACAATGCTATTGACGTGGAAGTGGCGGTAGATGCCAATCATATTAATTCCATCTCCCTGATAAATCTGGATGAAACAACTGCTGCCATGTATCCGCTGATGCAGCCGGCACTGGATAATCTGACACAGCAGATTTATGAAAAACAGTCCTTAGATGATATTTCTTATGGAGAAGATACGCAGTATACCTCTACGGTTCTTCTGAATGCCATCCGCTCTGCATTGGAAAAGGCTGCCTACATACCAGAACAATGAAAAAAAGAAATGTGGAACATATCAAATATTCCACATTTCTTTTTATTTATCCATCCTTCTATATTGCCATGATAACTCCGCCATCACAGGCATATAAACTGCTGATTCCAGCCGTATCAATCACCAGCACATCCTTAAATGTTCCAAGACTCTTTGCCTTTTCCATCACGTCCTGCGCTCGTTTTGGACAGTTGCAATGGGAAATTGCCAGTACCTTCTGTTCCGGATTCTTTACCTTTGACATCATAGTTGCAATCATCTTATCCAAAGCCTTTGACATTCCCCTTGACTGACTGAGCTGACAAATAGTTCCTTCCGGTGTTGAACCCATCACCGGCTTAATATTTAATGCGCTTGCCACAAAAGCCTTTATATTACTTAATCTGCCATTTTTCCGAAGGGTTTCTAATGTTTCTAGTACAAAATAAGTATTCTGTTCTGCGATATATGCATCTACTTTCTCTACCACTTCTTCAAAGCTGCAGCCTGCTTCTTCGTATTCCTGAATCTTCATGGCAATCAGGGTCTCTCCTACCGAGGCAGACTTAGAATCAAATACATGTATCTGTTTCTCGCCTTTTTCTTCCAAATACAGTTTTCTGCCAAGCTCTGCACTATTATAAGAACCACTGAGCTGTGCAGATAAAGTTACCGCATACACATGCTCTGCCTCACAATCATATGCTTCTTCATAGCTTTCCGGAGAAGGACATGCGGACTTTGGACAGTTCGGACTCTCTTTTACTTTCTGTAAAAATTCCTTCTGGTCAAAGCTCTCATCATCCACTACATGATAATCATCTACAAAAAGCTCTAAGGACACGGTCTGAAAGTGTCCGTCCTCTTTTAACTTTACCGGCAGTTCACCACAACTGTCTACCACAATTTTATAGCTCATTGTATTCCTCCTGAATATTTCTGCTTTATATAGTATTCTTTCTGATTCGATTTGATATTCAAAATAACATTTTAAAACATCGAAATTTCTTTATGTAGTTTTAAATACTACTTAATACTAGCATAAATATTCAGCTTTGAAAAGCCCCTATTTACTCCAAAAAGCAAAAACTTATTTCCAGCCAGTTTTCCTCCGTCATATAACTGATTTCTTCCATCTTCGGACAATACTCTACGATATTCCCTTCTTCGATAAAATAACTGATTGCCTTATCATACAATTCACGTTCTGCAAATCGAAGCGTAACCATTTCTTTTTCTGCATATGCCTGGGAAAAATATGCTCCAATGACATCCGGCTCCCATTCCTGTATATATTTTCCCTCCTGCCTGTAGTAATTGTTTTCCACTGCTGTACACTCCGGCAATACCACTCCATCATCCGGAGTATGATTACGCAGCATCTCTTCTGTGGTCATCGCCATATATTTATAATCGACAAAATACTTTTCAGTCCCATTCTCCACATAGCGTCCTCTTCCCCAGGTTACATCCATGTAATAGTATGCTCCATCCATTTGAAAAAGATTCCACGCATGAGCATCCCCTAATGCCGTTCCTGACACAATGACACTGGAAATTCCAAGCTGTTTCATCAGATACTGGGCAGCGCAGGCATAGCCCTGGCACACGGTCTGACCGTTTAAGAATACGCTGATGATATTCTGACTGTTCTCTGCTCCTTCGACATATTCCGTATTCGTACTGAGCAGTTCATAAATATATTTTACCTTATCATAATCGGTATCTGTTATGGAAATTCCTCCAAGCCATGCCTCTACAACACGGTCAATCTGCTGCTGTGTCTGCTGACGTTCTTCCTCTGACATGGTGTAATTTGGTGCAAACTCCAGTCCTACGGTTTCCTCTCCCTTTGTATATTTTGTAAATACATAACCATTCACCCAAAAAAGTCCGCCATAATCTGCACATACCGCCGTATATGCCTTGCGCATCACTTCCGTATCGATGCAGGACAAGGTTATCTTCTCCTGATGGCTTAAAATCACAGATACTATTTCATCATACACCTGACGTTCTTCCTGAGAAAGTCCCTGATAGGCATAATTTCCATGAGATATCCGTGATACCTCTACGCTTTCCTCTGACGCTTCTGCCTGATGCTCTATAGGACTGACCTGCTGTTCTGTTACTGATGTACAGGCTGTTATCTGACTGCCCAAAATCCCCAGTGCCAAAAGCCCCGCCAGACACCTCTTACTTTTTCCCTTCACTTATCTCGCCCTTTCTGTCTTTAAATGCTGAAATACTCCTTTACCAGTCCGGTAAGGGACTCCATATCCTTTCTTCCCATCGTCTCCACCGCAGAGTGCATTGCCAAAAGCGGCACTCCCACATCTACTGTACGTATCGGTAAAATACTTGATGCAATGGAGCCTAAGGTACCTCCGCCCGGCATATCGGAACGGTTTACAAATTTCTGATAGGAAACCCCCGCCTTTTGGCATATCTGCTCTACAATGGCAATGGCTTCACAATCCGTTGCATAGGATTGTGAGGAAGCCTCCTTAATGCATAAGCCTCTGCCAAGTACCGGTTTATTGGTAATATCCATTTTTCCCACCTTATTGGGGTGAAGCCCATGGGCTACATCCACAGACAACAGGAAAGATTCATACAAACATTCCTTGGTCTGTGCAATGGTTTTGCCAAAGCTGTCACATATTTTCTCCAACACATCCAAAAGCAACATGGAACCTGCTCCCTGCTTGGTCCTACTGCCGATTTCTTCATGGTCGAACAAGGCAATCACGTTTATGCCATGCTTCTGTTTTCCCTCAATCAACCCGGTCAGCAATGCCTGTACCGAAGTAAGGTTATCCAGACGCGGCGATAACAGGAATTCCTCCTTCATGCCCAAAGCGACCGGCTCCTGCATACAGTATACCCACAATTCATAATCCAGAATATCTTCTGCCTTCACGCCCTCTTCTTTTGCCAGGAAATTTAAAAATGCATGTTTTTCATTGAATTCTTCTTCCAAAAGTCCTGCTATGGGAAGCATATCGGTCTGCTTGTTCAACTCCACGCCTTTATTCACTTCACGATTCATATGGATTGCCAGATTTGGAATTGTCATCAAAGGTTTTTCTATGGAAATATAATGCATCTTCGGATGCATCACATCATCGCTTTTTACTGCCATACGCCCTGAGATACTTAAGGGACGGTCCAGCCATGTATTTAAAATAGCGCCTCCGTATACTTCCACATTTACCTGTGCATATCCATTGGTAACCACATCCGGATTCGGCTTGATTCTAAGGCATGGGAAATCCGTATGTGCCGCTGCAATCCGAAAGCCCTCTTTAAAAGCCGTATGTGCCGCTACGGTAAATGCAAGCAATGTGGTATCATGATGCTTCATGTAATATTTTCCGCCCTCTGTCAGTCCCCAGGTATTTGAAAAATGCAATTCCTCAAAGCCTGCTTCTTTCAGCTGCTCTTCTGCCTCCTTTACCACCATAACCGCGCTGGTTCCTCTTTTTAATAACTGCAATAATCTTTCTGTCATCATTTCCTCCTATCATGCTGCCGCTCCTATGATTCTTTTCTTACTATACTATAAATATTTGTTTTTTTCCAGTAGCATAGTACCATTGCAATATAAAAAGAAGTCGACACCATTGCTGTATGTAGACTTCTTCTTAAATTAAATATATTAAGGTAATACTCCACTTTCTGTTTTATTATCCTGCTTTTCTTCCGCAGTTTACATAACTCGACTTCGTTCTCTTATTTTGTAACAACTCCAAAATCTTTCTCTTATACTCTTCATCCTCCGTAATTCTGGTTAAGCTTATCAACCGATACCGATCCAGATGATAGGGAATACTCTTGTGAATGGCTAAATCCACCAGATATTTTGCTGACTTAAAACTATTCAGATGCGTATGACCGTCCTTAAACTCCTTTGCGGTGTTATGAATAATAAACCCTCCAGAAGCTTTGTAAATGTTATAGTTCTGCTTGCTACAAATCTGATTCATCTCTCCACATCCTGTCCTGATTTCGTAATGTTCTGATACTTATGAAGTTGTACTATATATAGCAATTATATTCCTTTGGAACTCTATATATGCTATCTATAATGTAAATGTACACATTTCTTCGTTCATTGTCAAGTATTTTCCGAAAATTTTACAATCATTTACATTTTTTTACTTATTTTGTTTTATTTTTCCAAAAAATCTTTCATTATATTTGCGTAGATTTTTAAAATGTGAGTATGGTATAATGTCGTCAGACATTATACTGCCCGAATGGGCATCGGTGCCATACCATATTGCAAAGCAATTATGGTATAATGTCGTCAGACATTATATTGCCCGAATGGGCATCGGTAGACCATACTATAATATAATATGAGCACTTAGTGAATTTCGTATATAGGAGGCGTTTTATGACTGCACTAAAAATCAGCAATGTAAAAGAATTCATGAATATACTTCTGCTTTCTGAGACTTTTGACCATTTTCTGCTCTCAGAAGCCTCCATTACTACCTTTGCAACTATGATTTTAGACGGTCAATCCTGCGCAGATTTTTTTAGCCCGGAGGATGAGGGGTATGCACTGGTTGCAGAAGAAGCCTATGTCCCCTTTTCCCTTTTACGCTCTTCCTGCCTTGACTTCATCAAAGGAAAACGTACACCGGTTTCTTTCAAATTCGTATTTTTGCTCTCTAAGGAAAACCAGAAAAAGACACTTGCTTCTCTCCAAAGCTCCTTTGCACCGGAGGATATTTCCGGCATGTACCTGAATCTAAAATATCAGGCGGGAGAAATCATATGCACTACAGGTATCTCTTACCGTAATTTTTCTATGGACAAATCCTTAGACCATGCATGGGATGATATGGTCATGCGTTTCTTAAAGAATCACAAAATTTTATTCGAATCCTTGGCATAATTTTATAAAGATTTTACAAAGTTTCTTACAATATTCCTTTACTTTTATATTGTAATGTGCTATTCTAAGGCTATGCTGCGAGGCGGCATATATTATTTTTTTGGAGGTACTTGACATGCAGGGTACAGTAAAATGGTTCAATAACCAAAAAGGATATGGTTTCATCTCTGATGAATCCGGAAATGACGTATTTGTTCACTATTCCGGATTAAATATGGATGGTTTCAAATCCTTAGAAGAAGGCGCTACTGTTGATTTCGAAGTAACCGAAGGTTCTAAAGGACCTCAGGCT
Source organism: uncultured Eubacteriales bacterium (assembly GCA_949292785.1). Taxonomy (GTDB): domain Bacteria; phylum Bacillota; class Clostridia; order Lachnospirales; family Lachnospiraceae; genus Petralouisia. The sequence goes on along the minus strand of CASFBK010000006.1, from coordinate 71,828 downwards.
GTAAACGTAACCGTAGTAGGCTAATTTAATCAGGTTTTCGCAATGTACCTTTGTCTCTAATATAGAAATTTCGGTTTTTTATTAAGATATAAGATATTGATGAAACGCAAGTGATTAGAAAAAAGAGGGTGTTTTGCACATCCTCTTTTTTTGCATTTCATCAAATTATTTTTTGCTTCCAAATATCACGATGAGAATACTTCCCAAAAAGATAAACATATCGGATATGTTAAATACCACACGGTTCACCCGTTCCCACGGTGTCCGAAAACTAAAGTAATCTACCACGTGTCCCTTGGTGATTCTATCATACAGATTACTTGCCCCTCCGCCTAATATCATGCTGATTCCAAGCAGGACTGCGGGATTCTTCTTGTTACGCAAAAGCAGATACCAGATGATTCCAAGCATCAGAATCATTCCTCCACAGACTGTTCTTAACACGTTCGGACTTTTTTCCATAAAGTTGAGCGCTGCGCCTTTGTTGTAATATTTGCGGACAATAATTTTCCCGTTACAGATTTCTTTTCTTTCTTCCTTTTCGATTCTTTTCTCCACCTGCCGCTTCAGAAAAAAGTCACCTGCAAACAATACTGCTACAATACCTGCGTACACCATATCCCTCTTCCTCCTGTTATCTTATGCGGAAATTCTCAAATGCATCATATAAATTAAGCCTGCCATATCCCCATTCCCGATTGGGATAGGTTCTGCCCGGGTCGCGCTGGGCTCCTCTTATAATCGTATTTTTCATATCAATATTGCTAATCAATGTATAATTTCCACGCACTACAGCCCATTCTAATATCAACGCCACTGCGCCGCTGGTAACGGCTGCCGCCACACTGGTTCCGCTTTGTGTAATTAACTGGTCTCTCGTTCCCGCACCAGCAACATTAACCCCCGGCGCCGCAAAATCCGGCTTGATTCTTCCTGTTACCGTATAGCCTCTGCTGGCATCCACAAAGATACTGTTATCTTTTACATCATAAGCGGTTACCGTCATGACATTATATGCATTTCCCGGCGCCGTAATGGTAGTATCCGGATTGGAACGGAGAAAGTATACTTCTCCTGTCATCATTTCGCGCATGGGCAGCCACATGTGATACTGTTCGGCATAGACCGACTGCCGGTAGACCCGTACATTCCAGATTCCCTGCACCGGTCTGGAAAAGCGCATAAAGATTAGCTGGTCACCACCGGCAACTCTTGTAATACGATAATCTATTGACACCGTAGTATTTTCTAACAGAAACGTGTATTCATTTCCTCCGGATAAGATAAACTCTTTTGAAATTCGTTCCCCGGTAGGCGATATAATTTCCACTACAAATAATTGGGGAGCGCTTGCCCACATTTCCAGAATGAATCCCCTTACTCCGCCCCCTACACTGATTTCAACATTCTGGTACTCCTGATTTTCTGACAGTTCTCCTGCAAAATGGTGCCTTTGATTTCCCTCGTTTCCGGCAGCTACTACCACTCCTCTTGGTCTTTTTAATGCAACGGAATCCAAAACGGACATCAAAGGATTAATTCCACTGCCATGACTTCCGGCATTGGAGCCTACGGAAATGCATAAAACAAGCGGCATATTCATTTCACTTGCCAGTCTGTCCAGATAAGCGATACCTGCCATAATATCGTTTTCCTGATAAACCGTTGCATTCTCCGGAATAAAATAGAACTCTCTTATGTTTTCCTTGGCTTCCTTAAGCTTTACCATTGCAATCTGAGCATAGGGCGCCGCCCCGGAAAAATCCTGCTGCGGCATCTCATTTCCTGCCGCCACACTGGCAAGGAACGTTCCGTGACCATTAGAATCCTTAGACGGAACAATTTTTTCCGGCCTTTGACTTGCCAATGCGTTATCGATTATCTCTTTTCGGTATTCGCTGCCATATAAAAATCCCTCCGGCGGTGTCCCGCTTCGTTCTGTCTGGTCCCAGATTGCCGCGATTCTGCTGCTTCCATCCGGATTTTGGAATACCGGATTCTGATAGTCAATTCCGGTATCTACAAACCCAATTAGAATCCCCTGCCCTTTTAACGTAAGGGTAGGGTAGTTATGAATTCTTAATATCCCGCTTGCTTCTAACGCGCTTTCATCCATAAGCGCAAAACACTTGGGAATCGCAGCATAGGAATAATTTGCAACACTTAAGGGCTTTAGACCTTCTCGGGAAACATAGATAACCTGATACACATTATTGATTTCCTGCATACAGTATCCCGAAAGCTCGCCACTTGTTCCACTGAAGTTTTCCACAATAAAGTCAAAATACTCATTGGAGTATACTTGTTCTTCACAATCCATAAACTTCTATTTCTTTCTTTTTTACTAACATATGACGGATTCTGCTTTTGGTGCTTTCTATATTCCGGCACTTCCTATCGCCCGTTCTCCTATTTCCGCACACCCACGCATGGAAATTAATGGACCTCCCTTGTTCTCTATGTAGTCCTCTGTAATGGTAACCATTCCAATATTATCATCCTTTGGAATTTCATACATGATATCCAGCATGAACTCTTCTATAATGGCACGTAATGCCCTCGCTCCTACGTCTTTCTTCTTTGCCTTTCTTGCAATGGCACGCAATGCTTCCGGCTCAAACTCCAGTTTTACCTCATCCATTTCCAAGAGCTTCTTATACTGCTTGATGATGGCATTCTTCGGCTCTTCCAAGATTCTTACCAGCATATCCTCTGACAGGGAATCCAGTGCAAAAACTACCGGAAGACGTCCTAAGAACTCCGGAATCATACCGTACTTACGAATGTCCTCCACGGCAACCTGATGAAGGAGATTCTCTTCCTTGTCGTACTTATCCTTTAAGTCTGCCTGAAATCCCATGGAAGAATGCTTATTCAAACGTTCCTTGATAATCTCTTCTAAATCCGGAAATGCCCCGCCGCAGATAAAAAGAATATCCTTGGTATTCACGGTTACCATAGGAACCATGGCATTCTTACTGTTGGCGCCTACCGGAACTTCGATTTCCGCGCCCTCTAAGAGCTTTAACATTCCCTGCTGTACGCTCTCTCCACTGACATCTCTTTGATTGGTATTCTTTTTCTTGGCGATTTTATCAATTTCATCGATAAAAATAATTCCATGCTCTGCCCGTTCTACGTCATTATCTGCCGCTGCCAGAAGCTTGGAAACGACACTTTCAATATCATCACCAATATATCCTGCCTCTGTAAGGGAAGTAGCATCCGCAATGGCAAGGGGCACATCCAACAGCTTCGCCAATGTCCTTACCATATAAGTCTTACCGCTTCCGGTGGGTCCAATCATGAGCATATTCGATTTCTCAATCTCAATACCGTCCAGATGGTCGCAGGCAATTCTCTTATAGTGGTTATATACCGCAACGGACATTACCTTTTTTGCCTTTTCCTGTCCTACTACATATTCATCCAGACTTGCCTTAATCTTGTGAGGCGCGGGAATCGACTTAATATCCAGTACCGGCGCTGCCTTCTTCTCTTCCTTTGGTTTCTTTTTCTTCAGCCTCTGACTCTTTGGTACGTTATTCATATTCTGTAAATCTGACAGATTCACCAGACTGATATTTGGCATACCGCTCATATTGCTAAAATCTCCCATAGGAAAACCGGGATGGTTCATACTGTCAAAGGTCTTTTGCATACAGTCAGCACAAATACAAATATCATTTGGTATCTTTATCATCTTTCCCGCTCTGCTCTCAGGTCTGCGGCAGATATAACAGATATCCTCGTATTCATTCTCTTCTTTCTTCTGTGTGTCCTTTGTTTCTTCTACACTGGTTTTTTCCACGTCGCTTTTTTCAATGTCAGTCTCTTCTTCGGAAACTACTTCGCGAAAATCTGTATCGTCATATTTTTCTTTATCGTCCATTTTTATTCTCCTCTTTTCTTATCATCCCATATAGAGAATCTATTTTTATTATAATTCAAGGAGAATCATTGTACAACCGCTTTTTCAAAGGCTTTCTAAAAATTTTAGATTCTCTTCATATTTTATTTATTATTGTTGAAAGTAATTATATCCGCAGAATTTCTGGCTGATGGGGTCATAAAACAGTCCTATGCTGTAGTCTCCCTGTATCAAAATTAAAATCATATCATTGAGTTCAATAATCTGGCAGGAATAGTCTGTTATTCCATCTTGCTCCTGCGCATTTATCCGTTTTTTCTCTTCCACGATATCCGTGCTGTTCTCAGCACCATACAAAGCTTCATACCGTGTTTTTTCATTATATTCTGTTCCGTCTAAAACAGCTTCCTGAATCCCTTTCATTTTTTCCATATTTATTACATACTGTTCAAAATTGCAATATACATTTTCCAGCATATCCTCATGGTCAATCTCGTAGGTACTTAAGTATACTGGCATATGCATAAAACACATTTGTCCCACAATCATTTCCTGATATTGGTTCATCATTTCAGAAAGCAGCCGCTTTCCTTCTTCCCACTCCGCACTTTCTCTCACATCACTTTCCCGATATTCCATGCAGGAAAAGCTGCGAATGCTCCATTCATCAAATGCCACCTTGACCTGATAACGTATACCATTCACATCCAATATATCCTGATAGAAAAAGATAAGATCGTCATCTGTTTCACTGATTTTAATATTGTCTGCAATTCTACTCTGTTTTCGTTCGTAAACAGTATCTATAGTGGTAACATCTACATCACAGCAATAAGCCTCCAACAGTCTCACGCTCAGTTCCAGAGAATCTATGTTTTCATTGCCAGAATATCCTATCACTTCTAAAAAGGATTCGTCTATTTCGTTCTGACCGTAATAATTCCAGGGATACAACTGAATATCGTCTTCTATCTTCCCATAAAATATATTGGAACCGGTATTTTCAAACTCCGCTTTTTTCGGCGCTTCTTCATTGCTTAATAACAGTTTTCCACCCTTTACAATTCCCGTATATCCTATCCCAAGAATCAACAGGGTACAAAGTAATGTTATTCCTAATGATATTACATTTTTTCTATTCATCCGATTGTCCCCCTTTCATTCTGATAATGACACGGGTTCCCTGGTTCAGTTCGCTTTCAAACCGGATTGTCCCTTGATGCAGCGCTACAATTTCTGTACACAAAGCAAGTCCCAGTCCTGCACCGCCCTTCTCCCTGCTTCGTGCCTTATCTACCATATAAAAAGCCTGGGTAATCTTTTCTACTTCTTCTCCGGGAATTCCTATCCCCTGGTCCGCTACAACAATAATAAATTCTTCTTCCTCAAAATATCCCTGTACCTCAATTCTGTCCCCTTCGCCGGATGCTTTTATGGCATTGTCCACCAAATTGTACAGCAAAGACTTAAACAGCTCTTTATCTACCAGCAGACTTCCTTCCTCTGCCTCACAGCTTAACTGCATTTTCTGCTTCTGTGCCACAATCTTTAAGGAATTTCCCACTTCTTCAAATAACTGCTTCATATCCTCCTGCTGCCATTCCACATTGGCTTCTCCTACGGTAATCAGCTCCATCAATTTTCCGGACAAGGTTCTCATTCTGGTGGCTTCTTCCTTAATAATTCCGGCATATTCTATTCGCTTTTCCTCGGAAATCTCCCTTTTAATCTGGAGCAAATCAGAGAATCCCAGAATGGAAGTAAGAGGCGTTTTCATTTCATGGGAAAGATTGTCAATAAACTGTTTCCGGTTCTCTGCCACATCTTCTAATGCTTTTACATTTTTTTCTACGGCTTCTGCCATGCAATTCATATTATGGGCAAGCTCTGATAATTCATCTCTGCCCTTTTCTGAAATCCGCTTTTCATATTCTCCCTGGGCAATGGCTCTGGTTCCTGCATTAATTCTCTGAAGCGGATGCAAAAGAAGCTTTACCACGACCAAAAGAATCATGGCAATTCCTACTGCGCACCCCATACTAATCATCTGAATTCTCTGAAGCATATCCTCATGAATCTTAACTACATCTGAAATATCCTGTACCGTAACAAAATAATAGTTGACTCCTTCAATCCGTTCTAAAGATGCCGTATACATTTTCTCTTTTTTTCCCTGCATACAGACTGACTTTTCTTTCTTGACTAAAAGAAGCAGCTCCTCCGGTATGCTCTCGTTTTTATTGGTACAAATCTGCGTGCGCTCTTCGTCCAGAAAAATAGTGCTGCCGGCAGCCTCTTCTTTCATGTTTTCTTTCATGAGCTTCTCCACCTGTGCCTCTTCTAAGACTACCGCATTCTGCCTTAAACGCTCTGTAATTACCATGCTCTTAAAATTCGTAATCAGGAATTCATGTTCATTATATACACTTTGTTTTTTCTGGTTCATTGCCAGTGTGAAACTATTCTCTAATAGCAAAATACTGGTCACACCTACTGCAAGCATCACCAGTATTAATGTACAGAGAAAAACTTTCTGCCAAAGCTTCATTCTCTACTCCTTTGCACTTTCCAGACGATACCCAAGCTTTGGAATCGTCACAAGTTTATCTTTTAATTTTAATTTCTTTCGCAGCTGTTGAATATGGATATCAATGGTTCTAGTCTCTCCCTCGTATTCGTATCCCCACACGGCTGCCAGCAGACGTTCTCTGGAGATTGCCACATCCTTGTGCTGAATAAAAAATACCAGAACCTCGAATTCCTTGGGGGTAAGATACACCTCTTCTTCCCCGCACTTACAGGTATGCTCTTCCACATTTACAGAGATATTTCCGTAACTGTAGGTATTTTCTGTCTTTTTGACACGCCGCAAAATAACCTCGATTCTTGCTAACAACTCCATTGCCTCAAAGGGCTTTACAATATAATCCTCTGCTCCAAGCCGAAGTCCTCTTACCTTGTCCGTCAGCTCCTGCTTTGCCGTAATGAAAATCACCGGTGTCTCTGTATTGCTCCGGTTGCGCATAATCTCAAATCCGCTCATATCCGGCAGCATGACATCTAAGAGCACCAGGTCGTAGCTTTGATGCTCCATTTTTTCAAATGCTTCTTTTCCATTATTGCATACCGTTCCCTGATATCCTCCGATTGCCACTGTTGCTTCGATTAGCTTTGCTATATTTGGATCGTCTTCTACGATTAATATCTGTATCATTTTTTCCGCCTTCTTCTGTCTGTTCTATCTATTTTATCTGTTTTGTTTTACCAAAAGTATATCAAATTTTTCTAATTAAATATGCAGAAAGTTGTAAGAGAAATGTAAAAACTCTCTTCACGAACCTTTACTGCCACTTCCGGAACCATGCTGTCATTTCATCAATCACCTGTTTTCCCTCTGTTCCAAATGGATTGGTAACGGAGAATACATGTCCAAGCTCCACTTCTCCTTTGGGGAAATCATGAAGCTGAAAGGGAATCATCTGCTTTTCTAATTCTGCTGCAAGGCGCTGGCTGTGGTCCTGAATAAAGTCCTCCGCACTGGTTACCAGATAAGATGGCAGTCCCTTTCCTTCCCGCACTAATTCTCCCGGTTCCAGATAAGGGAAATAGGTGGATTTTTCATATCTTCTTGGATAAATCACCTGACGCAGATACTTCATAGACTTATCTCCTGATTCCCCCTGGGTATAGAACATTCCCGATGTAAGCCCCAGTGCCTTAATCTGTAAGTCACTTCCCCTCAAGCCAAATTGCGCCTGAAGCTTTGGGCTTTTATTAATCATACTGGAATAAAGGGCTAAAAATCCGCCTGCAGAATCTCCGGTCAGAAATACCTTTGACATATCTGCCGGATATTCCACTCCGTGCCCGGCAATCCACTGAAATGCAGAAAGCACCTCGGAAAGCTGCTGCACCACATAGGTCTTTGGCACCAGACTGTAGTTTATACTAAATACCGTAAATCCTCTGGCTGCAATGCACATATTGTAATATTTGTTAATTTCCTTATAGCCATAAAAAAGACCGCCTCCGTGAATATCAATGACAACGGGAAGAGGCCCCTTTGTTCCTGTGGGATAATACACATCCAGCAGATGTTCTTTTTTCCCATCATTCAAATACGGAATATCGCAAATCGTATCTATTCCCTCCGGCGGATTCTGACCTGCAATCCGCTTTTGGTCTACTGCATCCATACCGCGGCGCATTTTTTCTATATAAGCCTTAATTATGATTTTTAACATTTTTCGTTTTCCTCCTATTCCAAAGCTTTCGATAACACAACATAAATACCAGCACTCCGATAAGGCTTCCTATGGAATCAATGCATACGTCCAAAAATCTTCCTTCTCTCCCCGGAACAAACAGCTGATGAATCTCATCGGTGGCTGCAAATGCAATGCAAAATCCCCATGCCCACAGCCAGAACCTCTCTGGCTTTCTCTGATAGCAGCACAAATGCATTAATGCACAAACTGCCAGCAAGGCATATTCTCCCATATGCGCGCCTTTTCGTATCACAAGCTGCATGGCTTCTACTTGTTTTGCAACTTGTTCTTCACTCGTTTCCTGATGTAATAACCGGTTCCTGTTTTCTGCAATTCCATATCCTACGAAACGGCTGATTCCCGAAGACCGGGTTCCATTCTGTGCAGAAAATAAGAAAATGACTGCCATCCAGAACACTAAAATCAAAAATGTGACTCCTTTTTTCACGATTTTCCTTTCTTCGTGACGGAAATCCTTCACTTTTCCATTATTTGGATTGTTCTCCGTCATTTTGCTTTACTCTGAATTATACTCTTACACTAAAATACCACAGAAAAGAAGGATAAGCAAATGCCTATCCTCCTTTTCGTTTTTCCTTTATTCTACATTCTTCAATGCTTCATCCATCGGAATTTTCTGAATTCTTCTAAACTGTAGCAGGGCAACTGCCAGATACGCCGCCATACTCATTGCAAACATCTCACCGTAAATCTTAGGGTCAATATAAAAGGTCAGCCATCCACTGTACTCGCTCATCATCACCCAATAAATTTTGTCAATTACAATCGTAGAAATCATCATACCTGCTATCAGGGACAAAATCACCACCCAGGTGGTAGCCAGCAGATAGAGCCTTGCAATCTCACCATTTTCATAGCCTAAAATTTTTACCATGGAAATAGAATTGGTGTTTTTCTCTAATATCAGCTTTGTTAAAAGATATATCAGCAATGCCGACAATACCACCGCAAATACATTTATCATATAGAACATATTTCCCATAGAAACATCAAGCTGTCTGGAAACCTTAGTCAGGTCGTCCTCGGTAATGCAGGAATAAATATTTGCATCTTCTAATTCCGTCAACTCTTTGTCGGAGAAATAGCCGCTGAAATACCCCTCTTCCAATTCAAAGGTATCCCAGAAATCTTCCTCCGGCAAGAAGACTGCCAGAGCCGCCGGATATGTTACAATCTTTTCTATTTGAAATCCATATAGCTTTTTGCCATAAACCTCCCGCAGTACAATGGTATCTCCTTTTTCTAACTGATATTTCTCCGCATACCCATCGGAAATACAAACTCCATCGGAGGGCAGGCTCCACTTTACGTAATCACTGTTCTTTTGCACGCCATAGATACTTATCTCTTCCCCCTCGTCATCACTGTTTACTGTTTTAAGGGCTGTCATGCAATACTTTTCTGCTGACTCCTCTTCTACCTCTACCGGAACCTTCAATATATACTGATAGTCCGCCAGCATATGATTGAGCACCTCATCCTGATAATGAGATAATAACGGTGTCATCATCATTCCAAACAAAAACAAAATGTTTGCGAACACAATCCCGATAAACAAGGTCAGATAACTGGAACGGTTCTGAATCACAATCCGCAGTCGGAATCTGTGAAAGAATTTAAAATGCGGCAGGCGCATGGCTTTTTTCCGCTTGTTTCCACCCAAATCCCGTCGTATAAACCGAAGCGGGGATAGGGAAAGCCGATGTACCAGAGAAATCAGATTCGTACACAGCATAATAATGATTGGAATCACTGTGGTCAGAACAAAGGCTTCTCCATTCCAGATGGTTTCATAAGCAGGTAAGCTATAGCTGTTATAATACAGACCGACTGCTGTATTCTTAAATACGGTATATCCCAGAATATTTCCTACAACGGCGGCAAGTAATGTCACTGTGATGGGAATGGCGAGGTAATGACAAACCATCTCGCTTTTGGTATAACCAGAGGCGCGCAGCGTTCCGATAACAGAGGCTTCCTTTGCAATGGTATGGTTTATAGTCACAGAAAAGACAAATGCCAGTATCACAATCAGAATATAGAGGAACACAAGTATAAATACCCTATCGCCACCCATATCATCTCCGGTAAACCGGATTGCCTGATTGGCATAACGCGGTACATACTTTTCAATGACTGCCTTCTCACCAAGCACTTTCATGAAATCGTCTGCCATTTCTTTTTCTACTATTTCGTCCGCAGGCTCTTTTTCATATTTCCATGCATAGCTGTAGTGGATTCCGGCATCTCCAAGGCTTTCAAAGCCTTCCGGAGTCATAACTGCCACTCCGAACTTCACTGCATCAAACATCAAATCATTGTTATCGGAAAACAACGCACTGTAATCGGAAAGAGCCACAAGCCCTGTCACCATCAGCTTCTGTTCTCCCACCTTGATAGCATCACCAACCCGAATGTCATTGTTATCCGCATACATTCTGTCTATGGCAATCTCATTCTCTTCCTCCGGCAGTTTTCCCTCCATCAGACATATCTGATTTATGGTTGTACGCTCCTTAAAAATACGAAGGGTGCTGTCTGACTTACCGTCTAAATCATGATCTGTATACTTTTCTATGTAAAAATCCGGATAGATGGTTACATCTTCTTTTTCTAAACTGTCAATCGTCTCTTTTTCTGCTTCTTCTTTCAGAACAAAATGACCATTTTCAATGTTGTATTTTTCAAAGCTTTCATCATAGGATTGAATCATGCTGTTTCCTGCTACTAAAAATCCGGAAACAAAGCCAATGGTCACTGTCATGAACAGAAAAATCACCAGATATTTTGCGAACTCTCCGAAAAATTCTCTGGGCAGTCTTTTATTTAATGGATTTCTCATCTTCCCACCGCCTTTACCAATCCAGCTCGCTTGCGGAAACTTTGGATTCGTTGCGATAATCTTTTCGAATCTGTCCATCGCGCAGCTTAATCACCCGGTCTGCCATATTTTTAATGGCATCATTATGTGTTACCATAATCACCGTATTTCCGTACTTTTGATTCACTTCCTCAATCAGCTTTAATATCTCTTTGGAGGTATTATAATCCAACGCTCCGGTAGGCTCATCACACAAAAGAATATCGGGATTCTTGACAATGGCGCGCCCAATGGCAGTTCTCTGCTGCTGTCCGCCGGATAACTGATTGGGTAATTTGTGTCTGTGTTCATACAGTCCCAGGGTCTTTAACAAATCATCAATTTCTAACGGTTTATCACTTAAGTACGCTCCTACCTCAATATTTTCTTTTACATTCAGATTCGGAATCAAATTATACATTTGAAACACATATCCTAAATGCTTGCGGCGATATCTGGTCAGCACCTTTTCCTTCATGTCCACCGTTCTTTCACCATTAATGGCAACATATCCACTATCCGCAGAATCAATTCCTCCGATTACATTTAACAGAGTGGATTTTCCCGAACCTGAAGGTCCCAGCAGTACACATATTTCTCCACGCTCGATAGAAAAGCTTATTCCTTTTAAAACTTCCACCCGGTTCGAATCGTTTCCATAACTTTTCTTTAAATCATTAATTTCTAAAAACATTTCCTTCCCTTCTTTCCTTCCTTTTCCATAACCCTTTTTTCATATGAGTATATGTTCATATGAGTATCGAATCACATATGATGCAAATTGTCAATAGTTAGTTATTTCTAACCAAAATAAGTATACTACGAATTTTGGGGAAAAAAAATGGGATAATTGATAACGTTTCTCATAATCCGTTATAGTAAAAAGCTATATCCGACTCACAACATTTTCTATTTTACAACGCTCCGCTTCTATGCTATAGTTATTTTTGTTCCAAAATATTATTATATTTGATTAGCAGAGTAGAATCTTGTGCGTTAAGTGCTGTGTGAACAGGGAGTTGTCATGCGGACGAAAAGCATCTTTCAAAAAAAGTAAGTGCTTGCGGTACAAAATTCGCATCCCGCTGCTGCATATGGGCTTTCTGTGTCTCCTTTATGCGGTTATTGGAAACTGCTATGAAGGAGGTTTTTTATTTTATGAAAAAAGTAATTGAAATGTACAAGGCTTCTCTTAAGGAGCTTTCTGTCACCCGTAATGTTGTGTTCTGCGGTCTTATGGCTGCCCTTGCTATCGTACTTGGTATGGTTGCTTCTATTTCCATCGGACAGTATATCCGCATTGGTTTTTCGGGTCTGCCCAACCGCATGGTGGACTTTTTGTTTGGTCCGGTCGTTGGATGCTTTTTTGGCGGTGCGCTAGATGTGCTGAAATATCTGATGAAACCGGAAGGTCCGTTTTTCTTCGGATTTACCTTAAATGCAATGCTCTCCGGAATTATTTATGGAAGTATTCTTTACCGGAAACCAATTCGCTGGAAACGCATCATCCTTGCGGAACTTCTGGTAAAACTTTTCATTAATTGCGTATTGAATACCCTGTGGCTGTCTATGCTGTATGGAAATGCATTTATGGTACTTCTGCCGCCGCGAATACTTAAAAATGCTATCATGCTTCCTATCGACAGTGTGATTTTATATTTTTCACTGAATTACATTGGACAGGCAGCAAAACAGTTTGGATTTGTGAAAAATAAGATGGCTGTGTAAATAACGCCTATGACACGCAAAAGTTTCAATACATGAAAAAGCCCCAATACCGAGCTAAAAGACGCAGACGGTATTGGGGCTTTTTTCCTTTATTATTCTTCTGTACCCGGTACCTCCTTAAATATCTCCGGTGTTTTTGCACAAAGCTCCACATATCCACAATTCGCACAGACAAAACATTCTACCGCGCTTTCCTTTGCCGTTTCAAATACTCCTTTTTTCTTATAACTCAAATAGAGGGGTATACCCTGAACACTTCCTGACATTTTTACTGATTTCATTACATTATTACATTTAAAACACTTCATACGCTACCTCCTTGGATAAATCAACAATAGCCCTGTCACAAAAGGAATCACACTTATTATAATAATTGCACATAACAAATTCTGCCATATAGATTCATTGCAGATAAGAAGGGGCATACTTCCCTGTAAAATTACTGCTATTATTGTGGTAATTCCGATATAACGCAACAGCCGCTTCAATAACGCTTCCTGTATGGTTTTCCTGGCAACCGGAATATAGGTAAGCTTCTGATAGATTGTCACACGTTTTCCTTCCTCGGATTGTACCACGTAATGATTTATGTAGAAATTAGCCGCAAGCGCTGCCCATGCTACCACAATAACAAAGTATATATAAGCATCGCTTTCTGATATGATACGATTAATGGGACAAAGCATACACAGCTCCACAAATCCGGCAAATATGTAAGTGCAGACCCGATTCCCCAGATTCCCCAGCTTCATGACTTCTTTTCCATAATCTCCAAAGTGTTCCGTAAACTTTTTCAATGCTTCCATCACATTCCCCCGCTTTCCTGAAAAGATACCAGTCTTCCTTTTTCCAGAATCCCTATATAATCCATCTTCTTTTCCATCTCCTCTGTGCTATGGGTCGTCATCAGAACAGAGGCTTCCTCGGATTCTATCAGTTCTAACAGCAGCTTGAAGAACTCCCGGCGAAACATGGGGTCCATTCCCGCAGTTGCTTCGTCTAAAATATAAAGCGCCGGCTTGTGTGCCATAGCAAACGCCATCTGAAACTTAATATATTCTCCTCTGGACAGTGATTTTAAAAGCTTATACCGGGATACTTCCATACGGTCTAAGGCAGCGTCGAAAATTTCCTTGGACCAGTTGGAATAAAAATTGCCGTACACCCGGGCATTTTCCGACGCATTATTGTTCATGAGAAAATAATTTTCATCCGATACAAATCCAATTCGGTCTAAGGTGTTATTATGTTCTTTATGTATGTCCTCCCCCAACAGGCGGATGGTTCCCTGATAGTTCTTTTTCTTGTCTAAAATATGATGTAACAGCGTGGTCTTTCCTGCTCCGTTTTTCCCTGCAAGCCCCATAATAAAACCCGGCTCTAAGGCGAAGCTAACGTCCGCTACATGAAAGTGACGGTTCGTACCTGTCACATGCTCAAGCTCTAACAGCATTTTTCCTCCTACTCTGCCACACAGGCATGGCACTCTACTTGTATACTTTGTTAAAATTATAACAATCTTTCTATTCTGCTTCCTCGCACAGAGTCTGTGCCATCTGTGCAATCTCTTCTTTTGTCAGACCTGCCCGTCTGGCGTCTGCAATGATTTCCGTAAACCTTTTTTCAAACAGCATTAACTGCTTTTCCCGCAAATAATCGGTGTTAAATTCACAAACATAAAAGCCCTTGCCTGCCACGGAACGGATAAGTCCTTCCTTTTCCAATTCTTCATAGGCACGCTTAGTCGTTATCACGCTGACCTGTAATTCCGATGCCAGAGCACGGATAGACGGTAATGCCTCTCCAACTACCAGCTCACGACTGATAATCGCCTGCTTGAGCTGATTGACAATCTGTTCATAAATTGCCATGGTTCCCTGAGACTGAATTACTATTTTCATGATGTTGACCTCCTTACTCTGTCTGTTTCATAGACCATTTCGTAATTCATCAACACCTCAGTTGTTCCTTGAAAGAAAGTCAAAACCATCACGGTCAATAATAAATTTATGGCAGACAAAACCAGATAAAATACAATCATAAGCCACGGCATACTTTCTCTCTCCATTACTTCCTGCTCAATGAATATAACAACATAATAAAGCATCGCATATATTTGCTGTCCAACCAGCCATGCCGGATAACCGAAACATCTCTTTTTCAAAGCTCTGTCTGTTTCATCCGAAGGCTGAAAGGCTCTCTCCCCTCCTGCCATATTCATGCCTATCGCTACCATAACAATAGAAAAAACAGCCATGACAGCAGCATACCAGGTCACATATCCCAGTGCATAGGGTATCACCTCTATCGCACAGCTCAACAATGTGACAAGTAAAATCTTTGTTACATAAGAAATCATCAGATACTGCCTGCGTTCCCTTGCTTCCATTGGACACAGATACATTATCTTCGGCAGACGCATGGGACAGATTCTTCCCAACGTCACACTCAACACCAGTCCGCACAAAAAGGAAAAATAAATAACTGCTCGTCTCTTTTCCTGAAACATACCCGTTACTGCCGGTAAAATACCCCAAAAATAGAGCAGCCATAAAACAGTTGATACACCATTTTCTTTCTCCTTTTTGAACCATTTATAATGCCTTATCTGCGTCAGCATATCATGCCACACCACAATACACATCTTTTTTCTCATTATGCCCTGCCTCCCTTCGTTATAAAATACATGAGCTCCTCTATAGTAGCATCCTCCACCAGAAGTTCCCGGTCAAAGGGATGAATCCGGCTGTTTAACGCCAGCGCCCTTGCTCCATAAGCGTTTTCTTCCATATAGATAATACGTTCCTTTGGAATCAGCTTTATCTTGTAACTTTCCCCGCTTACCATCTTATAGCGTTTATGCAGTTCCTCTATATTTTCAGAAAATATCAGCTTACCATTCTGTAAAAAGGTAACATAATCTACCATATGCTCTAAGCCTTCGGTCTGATGGCTTGATAACAAAACACTGTGTTTTCCATCTGACACAAATTCTACCAACCGTCTGTAAAATATCTCTGCAAAATCCGGGTCAAAATTTCCTGCCGGTTCATCCATAATCAAATATTTAGGTTGATGCGCCAGTGCAAATGCCAGTTGAAGCTTCAGCTTCTCTCCCTTGGAAAACACCTTGTATCTGCGGGAGCCCTCTAACTCAAATTCTTCCATATATTTTCGGCAAAGCTCTTTGTCATATTTTTTATAATAGTGACCATAGTAATCCACGTTTTCCCAGGCGCTTAAGGACGAGTCGAACAATTCCTCCTGCAGGACATAACCGATATCTTCCCGGATACTGTGCTCTGCACTATCATATTCCTGCCCATCAATGCGGATACCGCCGCTATCCGGTGTGAACAGTCCCAACAGCATTTTCAGTAAGGTTGTCTTGCCGGAGCCATTGGCTCCTACCAGTCCCATGATGTAACCGTCTGGAAGCTGAAAATCAATGTCTTTCATAGAAAAGCTGCCTTTTTTCTTGCTTACATTTCTCACCTCTAACATAACAATCCCCCTGACTTTTCAAAATCTCTTTTGTCATTTTCCTAATTATTAGAAAGCAGCACAAGGCGTGTATATACTGTATATATAAATATATACAGTATATACACGCCTTTGTCAAGAAGAAAAGAAATGTTTTCTATTTTTTATACAACAAACGTTTTCCCTGGGCAAATCTGCGTACTTCCTCTACCAGCAGGATGGTACCGTTCGCAATAGCATCCGGGCAGGCGCCACTAATATGCGGGGTAACCAGAAGATTGTCCAGTTCTCCTGTTACAAAGGGATGTCCCTTATATAGAGGCTCATACTCAAAAACATCTAATGCAGCTCCGGCAATCCGATGGGTTCTAAGGGCTTCGATTAAATCTTCCTCTACCACAATCGCTCCCCGCGAATTATTGATAAAATAAGCACCCGGCTTCATTTTTGAAAATGCTTCCCTGTTAAAAAGTCCTTTCGTTTCTTCTGTCACCTTAATATGACTGGAAATAAAATCTGCCTTTTCCAGAAGTTCTTCAAATTCCACCAGTTTCACTCCCGGTCCGTCCACCTCTACCTTTGACATATAGGGATCATAGATTAATAAATTCGCCCCGAAGCCCTTTAATATAGCCGCCACTCTTCGACCGATACTTCCATATCCTACAATTCCTGCTGTTTTTCCATGAATTTGCGGCCCCTGAAATTGCGTATAAGGATGACATTCTTTTACTTTTCCCCAGGTCACATCCGTTTTTTTCTCATGGGGAGCCTCATCTGTAATCGCCCTGCCATCCAGAATAGCCCGGTTTGCCTCTGGAATATGCCGGAGAATATTAAGCAGAATGGCTACTGCAAACTCCGCCGTAGCATCCGAATTTCTTCCCGGGGTATAAGTTACCGTAATTCCCCGTTCCTTTGCCGCTGATAAATCCACATTAACAGGATTGGAACGGGCACATACAATTAATTTTAATTCCGGACAACCTTCTATTACTTTTCTGGTCACCCTATCATAACTGGTAATCAACACATCCTTCCCCTGAAGTTTCTCAATCAGTTCTTCTTCCGGCAATATCTGCCGTTCCACCTTCCAGCCTGCAAATTCCAGTTCACAGAATCCATACAGCTCCTGAAGTAATTCATCTTCTGCCTCTGCGGTAAATAGTACTCTTAGAATGTCCATGTTTTTGCCCTCCATTCCCAAAATGGCTCCATTGCCTTTTGCGTTGACTTATATATCTTATAAAGTTCCATATATTGTAAATGTTTCTGTGGTTCTGGTTCATACCTTTTTTTGATTGTCAGGAAACGCTCTTTTACTTCCTCCGTATTTTTTATAATTCCAGCCATCATAGCCGCGGTCAGCGCCGCCCCTTTTGCCGTTAATTCTGAGGACTCTGTTACCAGAACCGTTACCCCAAGTACATCACTGATTATCTGACTCCAGACACTGCTTTTCGCGCCTCCGCCTGACAGGCAGACCGTCTGCAATGTTTCATTTTGTTTCAGACAGTCTCGGATTGCCATTGCAACGCCTTCTAACACCGCATAGAGCAAATCCATTCTGCTGGTGTCCTGACGTATTCCAAGAAATTGTGCCGTAGCCTCCGGGCAAAAGAATGGCGCTCGCTCCCCTGCCAGACTAATGTGGGGATGATAAATAAGTCCGCTGTCTCCGGGACGTCTTTCTGCCAGTTCTTTTTCCATTCTGGCAAATACCTCCGAAGGCTTTTCTTCCGGAAAAAATGTCTTTACCGCCCAGTCCAGATTGGGGGTTGCCGCCATACATCCGATTCCTCTGCAGTAACTGACCCCATCAATGGTAAGCCCCCAGCCGCTCAGCTGTTCATCCGGCTTGTAAGTCTCCATGATGCTCTGTGTCATACCTGTCGTTCCAAGAATAACACAGGTATCACCCGGATGCACAGCACCAAGTCCCGCCGAAGTGGCCAGCACATCCAGCATACCACCGGAAACCGGAAGCTGCTCCGGCATACCTGTCTCTGCACTGACTTCCGGCAATATCTGCCCTCCGCAGTCGCAGGCTGTCATCAATGGCGGAAGCTTTTTTCCAATTTCCGGAATTCCCAGCGCCTCAAATACTTCATATGCATATTGTCTTGTCTCAATATTGACACAACTTGCAGACGCGTCCGAAAGTTCCCAGAAAATCTTTCCTGTGAGCCGATACCTTATATAATCCTTACAGGAAAAGAAGTAGGCTGTCCTCTCAAAAAGTTCCGGTTCCTGTCTGCGGAACCAGTTCATCAGCACCAGGGTTGAGCCATTCTTAAAATAAGTTCCCAGTATCTTCCGTATAAAAGGGTAATCTGCTCTCTTTTTAAGCTCCTCTGTTAATTCTGCCGCTCTGGCGTCATTCCAGAGAATTGCATTTCTTACCGGTTTCCCGTATTTATCAATGGTCCACAGTCCCTCCCCCTGACCGGAAACACCAAGTCCCACAAGCTCTCCGTCTATTGAGTGAAACCATTCTCCCAGTTCGATAAGGCAGGCCTTCACATTCTGCCACAACGCCTCCATATCCTGTTCCATGCAGTTTCCCTTAGCAATCACACAGTTTTCTCTCGAAGCCGTCATAAGCTCATGCCCATTGGTATCAAAAAGAACCGCCTTGACATTTGTTGTTCCACAATCAACTCCTATCATATATTTTTTCTTCACGTCATCACCTTCCCTATCTCTTCTTTTCTATAGCATTTCCCGAAGAATATCCATTACCTGTTCTTTTGTTGGCATTATCGGATTTCTGGCGATATTTCCATCATGCATTGCTTTTTCTGCTACAGCTTCCAGTTCTTCTTCCTTTATGCCAAACTCTGAAAGCCTTTTGTCTGTTCCCACATCATGGGACAGATGTATCATTTCCTCTAAAAACAAATCTGCCCATCCACTGTCATCCGGTAAATCGCTTCGCTTCGGAAACAGCATACGTCCAAGCTGTGCATACAGTGCTTCTGACACAGATTTGTTCAGGCGGATGACTCCCGGAAGCGCCATGGCAGTACATAGTCCATGAGGCAGCCCATATGCCGCTCCCAGTGCATGCGCTATAGAATGTGCCAATCCGACTCCACTGTTGCAAAATGCCATTCCAGCCAGTGACTGAGCGTATATCATCTGTTTTCGCAGATTAAGATTTTCCGGTTCTTCCAAAACTTTTCTTAAATTATCAAACACCAGCCGAACGGCTGCTGCTGCCAGTTCCCGGGTCAGCCCATAACTGTTATTGCAGACATAGCTTTCCACTGCATGCGTCAGGGCGTCCATTCCAGTAGCCGCAGTTACATGGGCAGGCAGACCCACCATAAGTTCCGGGTCGTTAATGGAGGCAAACGGAAGCGCATGGATATCTTTACAAATAAGCTTTTCCTGTTTCTCTTCATCTGAAACCAGATAAGCTCTGGAAATTTCACTTGCCGTTCCTGCCGTAGTATTAATGGCAATCAGTGGTAATCCCGGTTTCACCGAACGGTTAAACCCGGTATAATCTTCAACCGCTCCTCCATTGACAAAAAGAACGCTGATAGCCTTGGCGCAGTCATTGGGCGAGCCGCCGCCCAGCCCAATAACAATATCGCAACACCATTTTTTTGCCATTTCTATTGCTTCGTATACATTTTCCTTCGTGGGGTTCTGTCTTACCCCATCATACCGTTTCCACAAAATTGCTTCTGCATCCAGAACTTCTTCTACTCTGGCAGAAATTCCACAATCCACCAGATTTTTATCCGTAACCAGCAGAACACGTTTTCCGTTGCACATACGTATCAAATTGCCCAATACCTGTATGCTCTGTTCCCCAAAGAGATTGATGGACGGCATCACAAATTCTTTCATCCTGATTCCTCCATTTCCTTACAATAAGTGATATTTTTCCCGAAGCGCATGTTCTATCTCCGGCTTTAATATCTGCGGTGTTCCTACCTGCCTTGCCATATGATATATTTTTGCGGCATCTTCAACATATACCGCCCGGATATATGCCTGTGCAAGATTTTTTCCATATGCCACAACCCCATGATTCGCTAACAGGCAGGCGAATCTGCCTGGTTTCATAGCCGCCACTGCATGCTCTCCCACCTCAGGGGTTCCAGGCATTCCAAACTCTGCCAGAGGAATATCGCCTCCCAGGAACGGAAGCATCTCCACCAATACCAAAGGAATGGTTTCATGATTTACCGCAAAGCTGGTTGCATGAGGCGAATGCGTATGTATCACAGCGGCAGCCTCCGGGATTTCAGAATAAATCCCCGCATGCAGCCTCCATTCCGAAGAAGGTTTTAATTCTCCTTCCACTACGGTTCCGTCCAGACGCATCAACACAACATCTTCCGGTCTCATAGTAAGGTATGAACTGTTCGTAGGGGTAATTCCCATTATACCTCCTTCGGCGTCATACATACTTACATTTCCACTTGTGCCAGCCACCAGATTTTCCTGATATGCCTGCAGTGCCATTTCCTGAATTTCTTTTTTCATACTATTATACTTCATGATGTTCCTTCCTTTCTTCTTAATATCCAATCTGAATTGCAATTGCTATAAATATCCAACTTACCACAAACAGGCTTCCTACCAGCTTCAATCCAAAAGGCATCCATTTATCCAAAGGCACTTTCGCCAGTCCAAGCACTGCCATGAATGCACCAATCGTAGGGAATATAAAATTCGGTACCGTAGCGCCTATCTGGAATGCCAGTACCGTAGTCTGCGGACTGATTCCAATCAATTCTCCCAACGGTCCGATAATCGGCATGGTGGCATAGGCAAGTCCGCTTCCGGATGGGATAAAGAAATGGATAACCCCAACCACAAGTGTAATAAGAACTGCTCCTATCAGAGGACTACAGTCCTGAAGGGGGCTTGACAATGTATTGATGATGGTATCCAGAATAAGCCCTTCCTCCAGAACCACCTGAATCCCCCGGGCGATTCCCACAATCAACGCAACGCTGGCTGCTGAAGCCGCTCCCTGTATAAACAGCTCAATTACTTTGTTTATTTTATATCCATATACCAGACCTGCCAAAACGCCGCCAATCAGAAATACCGCACTCATCTCTGTCAAATACCAGCCGAGCTTTGCAGCACCAATAATAATCGTAACCAGGAGCAATGCCAGCACCAGAAGCACCAGCTTATGTCTTCCTGTTATGTGATACCCCTCCTCTTTTTCTTCCATTTTAAGAGAACTGATATTGATTCCTTTCACCAGACTCTTCTCCGGATTTTTTGTTATTTTACGTGCATACAGGCAGGTCACGATACATACTGTAACGGTTGCCACAAACCACAGCCCCCATCTTAAGCCCTGACCGGAAAAGGTCTCCATCCCCATGATTGCATGTGCAGAACCAATGACCGCTGCATTGATTGGTCCAAATGCAAATCCTGTAAACCCACCGCCTGCAACCATGCCAAGTCCTACAATCGTATCATAGCCCAGAGATAAGGCAATGGAAATTCCCAACACTGCAAATGGAAGCTGAATTTCCGGTCCTACAATAACCCCCAGTAAAGAGAACAGAAATATTACCGTACAGATTACCACGTATCCAGGCACCTTCGCCTGCTTCACCTTTTGCATCGCACTTCCGATTCCATTATCAAGCGCACCTGTACTTCGAATTACATGAAAGGCTGCGGTAGAAATCATAATCATAAAAATAATGGTACAGGCACCATCCATGCCTTTCGGAATTGCCTTAATAATTTCAAAAATACCTACTCCCTGCTGCTCCGTCTGTGTATAAGTTCCTGGCACCACGTATTCCCGGGTCGCGCCTTCCGGAATAACTCTTTCAAACTGCCCCGCCGGAAGCACCCAGGTCAGAATTGCAGCAATTACAATTAACAAAAATAAAATTACATACGTGTGTGGCATCCGCTCATACCATTTCTTTTTTTGTGTTAAAACATTTTCATTTGACATTTTTACTACCTCCTGTTCTTGTTTGCGAACCCCCAGTTTCCTCAGATATCCTCTACCGGCGCAAGATAGATTTTATCTTTTCAAACATTTCATTTTCCGAAATGTCTGATTTACTTTAATTATATTACATTTTTCCGAAATGTCAATATTATATTTGTGTTTTCCCAAAATATTATTTGTGTTTCTTCAAATATTTTTTGTTTTATAAACAAAAATCAATATTTTTTTCTCTTTGCCTGTTCATTTACAAAAAAATGTGGTATACTCATTTTATAAATTGTTGATAAAATCAGGAGGATTTCTACTATATGACATCAGATAACAGAAAATCGCAAATAAAGCAGATGCTTCTTCAGCAAAAATTTGTATCTGTTTCAAAAATGGCAGAATTTTTTTCTGTCACAGAAGAAACGATACGTCGGGACCTTCGGATGTTGGAAAACGAAGGTATTGTCACACGGACCCATGGGGGTGCAATCCTGAAAGCCAAAGTTTCTTCCTCTTTTGAACGCCAGGAGTTCCGTACTATCCTGCTTCCCAGCAAAGCCGCTATGGCAGATACTGCCAAGCCTTTTGTACAGAATGGGTTCTGTATTTTTATGGACTCTTCCACTACCGTCCAGACTCTTTTTCCACAAATTCAGGATTTGCAGCTAACCATTGTGACCGATTCTATCGACATTATGATGGCATGCAGCAGCCTGCCCAATATCAGACTCTACGCTCTGGGCGGACTTTATACCCCCAATGCCAGATGCTTTTCCAGCAGCCAGGGTCGGAACTTATTAGAAAACCTCTACTTTGACATTGCTTTTATTTCCTGCCGGACCATCAGTCTTTCCGAGGGGCTTTGTGATTCCAACGTTGACGAGGCCGCAACAAAATGTCTGGCAGCCCAGCATGCCAGCAAGACTATCGCCATGGTAGACCATACGAAATTCGACAATGTTTCTTTTGCTAAAATCTGCGATTTAGAAGAGATTGATGTACTAATCAGCGATAAAGAGCTCGACGACCAATGGATGCAGGTTCTACAAAAAAAACAGGTAGACGTATTAATTTCCCGCCCGTCCTAAGCCGCTCCATTACGTTTCTGGTGTTAAAAGCCCTAACGAGACTTAACCAAAGCAAAATGCGGTATTGCAATTTTACTTGCAATACCGCATTTTATGTTCATTTAGTATATGGCACTCTTTTCCCCTTTATTCTATTGCATATTTAACTGCCCTTTTCTTAAAACGGTCCCCACGCAATCTTCACCGCAATTACAACAAAAACCCATCCTACCAGATAAACAGCACCCACAAGACGCAAAGCAAATTTGAACCATTTTTCAAAAGGAACATGCGCAACGGCACAAACTGCCATCAGCGAGCCTACGGTAGGATACAAAATATTGGTAACCCCATCCCCAATCTGAAAAACAAGGATGGAAGTCTGCTTCGTCATTCCCAAAAGATCACCTATTGGAAACATAATGGGCATAGTCGCGGCTGCCTGTCCCGAGCCGGAGGGAATCAGAAAATTAATCAATCCATGAACCAGCGTCATGAAAACAGCACCCGTTGCCACAGGAAGCTTCGTCAACGGAGAGGCAACCGCCTGAATAATCGTATCAGCAATGTTTCCATTTTCCAACACAATCTGTATTCCGCGGGCTATCCCCACACACATAGCGCCAAATACCATGTTGGAAGTCCCTTTTACAAAACAGTCAATAATCTTAGCGGAAGAAAATCCTGTCACAATTCCAGCAGCAATCCCTCCGATGATAAACACTGCGGTCATCTCATCCAGATACCATCCGAATCTGATACATCCAATAATCGTAACTGCAAAAATTGCTACCAGACATAACAATACACCTACATTTCGCTTCGTTACCCTGCATTCTTTAAAGTCTTTTTGAAATCCAAGACCTTTGGTATCCATTCCATATACCAGACTTTTTTCCGGATGAGCTTTTATCTTTTTTGCATATAGTGAAATTACAATACACGTTACCGTCGTAGACGCAAACCAGAAAAACGTCCGAAAAACCATGCCCGAAAACAAAGGTAAACCTGAAATAGCATCACAGGTTCCAATCGTAGCGGCATTAATCGGGGCTGTAGCAAAGCCAATAGAACCGCCCAGAACCATTGCCACTCCTACAATTGCATCAAGTCCCAACCCCAATGCCACCGCCACCGTAATCACAGTAAATGGTACATGCACTTCAGGTCCAATAAAAATCCCCATTATACTGAACAAAAACGTAACTACCCATATTACAACAATATCCTTGCCTTTTCCCGCCTTATAAAGCGCTGCTCCCAGAACATTTTCAATTGCCCCGCTCTCTGTCATTACCTGAAAAGCTCCGGCTGAAAAAAGAATCATCGCAATAATACTGGCAGATGCAGCAAATCCCTGGGGAATTGCCTTGAACATTCCCATAAAACTTACCGGCGACTGTTCTACTTTGTGATAAGAGCCCGCCACCACAATTTGCTGAGAAGTTCCCTCTACTTCTACCCGGTCGAACTTTCCTGCCGGAACAATATAAGTAAGTATCGTACACACCACAATAATAAACAACAGCAAAACAAACACATGCGGAACCCTAGCATACCACTTCTTCCCCTCACGCACAGTCCTGCCTGAAATTTTCCCCATAGTACAACCTCCTTTTCCTGTGGACTATATCTTTCTTGCGCCCAGATACAGTCATCCCATAGCTCCAACAGAAAACCAGGTTTTTGAATTGCAACATTTTGTAATATGAATATAGCAACTTTTTATTGTTTTGTCAACATTTTTGCGATTATTCCATTGTTTTCTTTCTGTTTTTCCAAATTTTTCTTTTTTTCAAAAAAATAGCCGATACCAAAACATGGATGTTATCCATGTATGATATCGGCAGTAGTTCTTTCTGTCATTTCTTACAGCAATTCTTTCAGAATCTGATTTACCATTCCGGGATTTGCCTTTCCCTTCATTGCTTTCATGGTCTGACCTACCAAAAAGCCGATGGCTTTTTCCTTACCGTTACGGTAATCCTCTACGGACTGTGGATTATCCTTGATAATCTGTTCAATGGTTTCACGCAGAGCGCCCTCGTCGTTGACAGTCTTTAAGCCCTTTTCTTCTACATATTTATCCGGGTCAATGTCCTCGGTAAATACTTTTTCAAACACCTCTTTTGCCACGGAACCGTTGATGGTTCCGGCTTCTGTCAGTTCAATGATTTTTGCAAGATTTACCGGAGAAAACTTAATATCTTCTGCATCCATGTCGTGCTCCTTTAAGAGACGCATGGTCTCGCCCATGAGCCAGTTGGAAACCTTTTTGGGCTTCTTACACAGCTCAGTAGTGGCTTCAAAAATATCGGCAAGTTTTTTCGTAGCAGTTAAAATCTGTGCATCATATTCCGGCAGACCGAATTCCGCTTCATAACGTACCAGCTTTTCATCCTGAAGCTCCGGCTGATTGTCCTTTACCTGCTGTAACCATTCGTCGCTGATTATGATTGGTACAAGGTCCGGCTCCGGGAAGTAACGATAGTCCTGAGCGTCTTCCTTGGAACGCATTGCGTAGGAATAGCCCTGGTCGTCATTCCACCGTCTGGTTTCCTGTACTACCTTTTCACCGGATTCGATTAAATCTATCTGGCGCGCGGTCTCCGCTTCAATGGCTCTTGCAATGGCTTTCAGGGAACCGATATTTTTCATCTCGGTACGGGTACCGAATTCCTTTGCCCCCACCTCACGGACAGACAGGTTCACATCTGCACGCATGGAGCCTTCCTGCATTTTGCAGTCGGAGGCACCGAGATACTGGATAATCATTCTTAATTTTTCCAGATAAGCGATAACCTCCTCCGCAGAACGCATATCCGGTTCGGAAACAATTTCAATTAAGGGTACACCGGAACGGTTGTAGTCTACCAGCGATACTTCATCCCAATCATCATGCACCAGCTTTCCGGCATCCTCTTCCATGTGAATCTCATGAATTCCAATGGTCTTTTTTCCGGCTGCTGTCTCAATCTCAATGCCGCCATCGTGGCAGATAGGAAGATACAACTGGGAAATCTGATAATTCTGTGGGTTATCCGGGTAAAAATAATTTTTCCGGTCAAACTTGTTATACTGATTAATCTGACAGTTTGTTGCCACACCGACTGCCATGGCATATTCTACCACCTGCTTATTTAATACGGGAAGAGAACCCGGCATACCGGTACATACCGGACAGGTATGGGTATTAGGAGCGCTTCCAAAGGCTGTGGAACAGGAGCAGAAGATTTTGGTTTTGGTTGCTAATTCTACATGGACTTCCAATCCAATGACGGTTTCGTATTCTTTACTCATTCTCTTCTCTCCTTTCTAATTTTCTGCCACCGGGCTGTGTTTGTATTCTCTGGTCTGTTCGTAAGCATATGCAGCCCGAATGATATTTTTCTCTTTAAAACAGTCTCCGATGATTTGAAGACCGATGGGAAGCCCCTTGGAATCCAGTCCGCATGGCAGGCTGATTCCCGGAAGTCCTGCGAGATTTACAGAAACGGTATACACGTCTCCTAAATACATCTTTAACGGGTCACTTAAGGATTCTCCCAGCTTCGGCGCCGTAGTAGGTGCCGCCGGTCCTAAGATTACATCATATTTTTCAAAGGCTTTGTCAAACGCCTGTTTAATCAGTGCTTTGGTTCGCAGTGCTTTCAGATAATAAGCATCATAATATCCGGAGCTTAACACGAAGGAGCCTAACATGATACGGCGTTTTACCTCGGCTCCAAAGCCCTCGGAGCGGGATTTCTTGTACATATTGTGAAGTCCTTCGTACTCTTTGGTACGGTAGCCGTATTTTACTCCGTCAAAACGTGCCAGATTGGAGCTTGCCTCTGCCGCTGCAATGACATAATATGCAGGAATTGCATATTCTACGAGACTTAAGTCAAATTCTTCTACGATGGCACCTTTTTCTTCTAAGGCTTTTGCTGCTGCAAGGATGGCTTCCTTTACCTCAGGGTCTAAGCCTTCGCCTAAATAGTCTCTTGGAATACCGATTTTCATGCCTTTTACATCATCTACCAATGCAGAGGTAAAGTCGGTATCGTCTCTTTGTACGGAGGTGGAATCCTTTTTATCATAAGAGGTAATGATTTCTAAAATCGTAGCACAATCGGTCACATCCTTTGCCACCGGTCCAATCTGGTCTAAGGAAGAACCGTAAGCAATAAGTCCGTAACGGGAAACCGTTCCGTAGGTTGGCTTAATGCCTGTTACCCCGCAAAAAGAGCTGGGCTGACGAATGGAGCCGCCGGTATCGGAACCCAATGCATAAAAGCACTCTTCTGCTGCTACGGCTGCACAACTTCCGCCGGAGGAGCCGCCGGGAACATGCTCTGTATTCCATGGGTTTTTGGTGACGCCGTATGCAGAGGTCTCTGTGGTGCTTCCCATAGCAAATTCATCCATGTTGGTCTTACCAATAATAACTGCACCTGCTTTTTCTAAGTTAATGACTGCCTCTGCGGTATAGGTCGGAACAAAGTTTTCCAATATCTTAGAGCTACATGTGGTAACGATTCCTTTGGTGCACAGGTTATCCTTGATGGCTACCGGAACTCCTGCCAAGGGTCCAGTCAGGGTTCCGTCGTCAATTAACTTCTGTACTTCTTTGGCGCGGTTCAAGGCACCCTCTTCGTCTATGGTCACAAAGCTGTGAACCTTATCTTCTTTTGCCTTGATGGCTTCCAGTGCGGCTTTGGTGGCTTCTTCCACTGTCACTTCGCCGGATTTTATTTTTTTCCCAAGCTCTACTGCTGTTAATGTTAAAAGCTTCATCTCTGTCACCCCTTTACTGGTCTACGGTCTTAGGTACTACAAACGCCCGGTCTCTGCGCTCCGGTGCGTTGGCAAGGGTATCCTCGCCGCCATCGCCGTTTTCTACCACGTCTTCCCGGAAAACATTGTGTACCGGGAAAACATGGGACATTGGCTCTACATTTGAGGTATCTAATTCGTTTAATTTATCAATATAGTCGAGCATACTTTCCATGTCTTTTTTAGCTGCTTCCTTTTCCTCGTCGGAAAGCTCTAGCTTGGCAAGGATGCCGACATATTCCATGGTTTCATCTGAAATTACATTTGCCATCTTTCTTCCTCCTATATCAATAGTGTTCTGATGAACTCACAGGTTATTCATTTCCTTTAGAAATAGATAACAATTAATCTCTTACCTTGATATGCACTTCCCGAAGCTGCTGCTCAGTCACTTCGTTTGGTGCGCCGCACATTAAGTCCTGTGCGTTTCCGTTCATTGGGAAAGCAATGACTTCACGGATATTTTCTTCGTTACGAAGAAGCATAATCATACGGTCGACGCCCGGTGCCATTCCTGCGTGTGGCGGTGCTCCGAACTGGAAGGCGTTGTAGAGGGCTCCGAATTTGTTTTTCAGGACTTCTTTGTCATAGCCTGCAATTTCAAATGCTTTTTCCATGATTTTCATATCGTGGTTGCGGACTGCGCCGGAGGATAATTCGATTCCGTTGCATACAATGTCATACTGGTAAGCTAAAATTTCCAGCGGGTCCTGATTTTCCAGCGCTTCTAAACCGCCCTGTGGCATGGAAAACGGATTATGGGTAAATCCAATCTTCTTTGTCTCCGGGTCTCTCTCAAACATTGGGAAATCGTTGATATAGCAGAAGCGGTATGCGTTCTTTTCTATCAAATCCAGTTTTTCTCCTAATTCAGTACGAATCATGCCGGCATAATATGCGGCACGTTCTTCCTTGTCTGCCATGAAGAAAATGGTATCTCCCACTTCAAGTCCGGCAAGCGTACGGAATTCTTCTTTGCAGTCTTCCGGGATAAATTTGTCAATAGGTCCTTTGTAGCTGCCGTCTTCTAATACTTCCAGATAACCGAGTCCGCCCATGCCGATTCCGGTAGCAAACTTTAAGAGCTTTTCGTGGAAGCCTTTGGACATATCGGCGTGTACCCTGATGGCTCTGACAGTTTTTCCGATAAATGGCTTAAAGGTACATTTCTGGAAAAAGTCGGTTACGTCGATAATACGAAGTGGATTTCTTAAATCCGGCTTATCGGTACCGAACTCTAACATTGCCTGCTTGTAGCTGATAATCGGATATGGCGCCTGAGTTACAACGCTTCCTTCCGGGGCAAATTTTTCAAAGGTGGCGGATAATACTTCTTCTCCTACTGCAAATACGTCTTCCTGGGTGGCAAAGCTCATTTCAAAGTCTAACTGATAAAACTCTCCCGGAGAGCGGTCTGCTCTTGCATCTTCATCGCGGAAGCAGGGGGCAATCTGGAAATATTTATCAATGCCGGATACCATCAGCAACTGCTTATACTGCTGTGGCGCCTGTGGTAATGCATAGAACTTGCCCTTGTATTTTCTGGATGGCACAATATAGTCTCTTGCGCCTTCCGGGGAGGAGGCACAGAGGATTGGTGTCTGCACTTCTAAGAATCCCATTTCTGTCATTTTTTCTCTTAAATAAGAAATGACTTTGGAACGGAATACCATGTTGTCCTTTACCTTCTGATTTCTCAGGTCTAAGTAACGGTATTTTAAGCGAACATCCTCTCTTACTTCCCTGCTGGTCATAATTTCAAATGGCAGGGTGGTGTATACTTCGCCTAAAATCTTCACTTCTTTTGCATCCAGCTCTATGGTTCCGGTTGGAATCTTGGGATTGTAGGTCTCTTCGTCTCTTTTTTCGATTAATCCTTCTATAGAAAGTGCCTGCTCTTTTCGGATGCCCTCTAACAGCTTGCTGTCACGGATAACAATCTGCATCACTGCATACATGTCTCTTAAGTCAATAAAGGATACGCCGCCGTGGTCGCGGATATTTTCTACCCAGCCTGCTACCCGGATGGTCTTTCCTATGTCGTTTTCACTTACCTGATTCAATGTTACGTCTCTGTAAATGTTGCTCATTTTTCTACTCCTTTTCTTGTCTCGCTTCCCGATTAAGTCCCTCCAAAACTACGTTTTGTCGGTCGCGTTGCTCCTGCCCATGTTAAGAGTCCAAAAAATGTAAACATTTTTCCTCTTTCCATGTTCCATCTGCTTAATCGCGCAAAAAAACCCCGGAATACTGATTGTATTCCGGGGCGAATAATCCTGATTATCCGCGGTACCACCCGCATTGAAAAATAGCTGATGCTATCTTCCCTCTCTTTGTGCATAACGTGCACTGACGTACTGACCTACGTTCCGGCTCTGTCGAAGTTTCAACCAGTCTGCTCCGGAGTGTTCCCTTTGCCTTCTCTTCCAAGCGACGCTCTCAGTCGGTGACGTCACATTCCTGTCGGTGTCTGAAAGTAAGAGTCTCCTTCAACGCTTTACTTTACTAATATTTTTAGATGTTGATTATCATAGCACAGATTTTTGTATTTGGCAAGAAAAAAATTATCTGTTATAATGTCTTGTAAATTATTTTATTTTTGGGAAGGAGCTATCATGGATAAGAAAAGAAGTAGTTTTTCGGGGAAATTAGGTTTTATTCTTGCCGCTGCAGGTTCTGCAGTGGGATTGGGAAATCTTTGGAGATTTCCATATCTGGCAGCAAAATACGGCGGAGGAATCTTTCTTTTGGTTTATCTGATTCTTGCTGTCACCTTTGGTTTTACCTTAATGATTGCTGAAGTTGCTATCGGACGCAAAACCGGCTTAAGCGCTATCGGAGCATTCCGAAAACTGAACCGCAAATATTCATTTATCGGATATCTGGCGTCTCTGGTTCCAATTATCATTCTTCCCTATTATAGTGTAATTGGCGGATGGGTGGTTAAATATTTTTCTGCCTTTCTTTCCGGTCAGACCAGCGCCGCGGCACAGGACAGTTACTTTACGTCTTTTATTGGAACGTCCACAGAACCGGTTCTATGTCTGGTTATTTTTATTCTGATTACCGCAGTAGTCGTATTTCTTGGCGTAGAAAAGGGCATAGAGCAGGTAAGCAAAACACTGATGCCCATTCTGGTTATCTTAACAGTTGGAATTGCCATTTATTCTATCACCCTTCCGGGTGCTATAGACGGCTTGATTTATTATGTGAAGCCCAACCTGAAACAATTTTCCCTGACAACCGTAGTTGCCGCTATGGGACAGCTTTTTTACTCCATGTCCCTGGCTATGGGAATTATGATTACCTATGGTTCTTATATGAAAAAAGAGGTAAATTTGGAACAATCTGTAACACAAATTGAAGTTTTTGATACGGGAATTGCCTTTTTTGCAGGTATGATGATTGTTCCGGCGGTCTTTGTTTTTAATGGCGGGGATGGCGCCGCTATTAATGCAGGTCCCGGGCTTATGTTTGTTACACTGCCAAAGGTCTTTGATTCCATGCCTTTTGGCACGGTGATAGGAACACTGTTCTTCCTTCTGGTACTTTTTGCTGCACTGACCTCCTCTATTTCCCTGATGGAGACCATTGTATCTATTGTACAGGATATGCTGCATTGGAGCCGCCGGCTCTCTACGATTATTGTCACGCTGTTTTCCGTGGCAGTTGCCCTGCCTTCTTCCCTTGGATTTGGCAAATGGTCCGGTATTCAGCCCCTTGGCATGAGTTTTCTGGATTTCTTTGACTTTATCAGCAACAGTATTTTGATGCCGGTGGTTGCCCTGCTTACCTGTCTTTTTATCGGATATGTAGTAAAGCCCAAGGCTGTCATTGAGGAGGTAAGGTTGAACTCCCGCTTTAAGCGTGAAAAGCTCTTTCGGATTATGATTAAGTATATTGCTCCGGTTTGTATTATTATTATTCTGGTTTCTTCTATTCTGAATGCACTGGGCATTATTACTATTTAACAGCGGATTTTCTCTGCGGAAAAGCCGGTCAGATTAATTTTATACTTCGGAATATGTTGAGATATTATATTGCCTTGCCCAACAACATAATTCTTCGATATTTCTCTTATCCCGAAAATCTACCGGCTCTTCACACATGGAAATAATTCCCTTGTCATCCTCCGTGGGATTTTCCTTTTTCTTAAGATGGCTTTTTAACAGATTCATAAGGAGCTTATCTCCTGTTCCGCATAAGGAAATATCAAATCCCCCACGCAGATAAAAGGTCTTGATATGTGCAAGCTGCTCCTGGGAAAAGTGTCTCTCCCAGACTGCCTGCATTTCTTCTTCTCTGCCCGGATTGGCACCGGTTGCCCAAACTGCAATATTTTTCTCCTTTAGCTGATCATAATTGCACTTAATCAGCTTCAATCCGTTGATTCCCCCGGCATACATACCGCCGCCATAAATAATAGTGTCATATAAAAACAGACATCAAAAATCCATTTTAATGTCTGCTTTCCATATTTTCTCTCTATCATGTATTTCACTAGATTCTAATTCGTATATACAATTTTTTAACTCCTAAGTGACCGAACCACCTGAATGTCTAACTCTACCTTTTCTGCAATTACTTCGTCTGAAAGAATATCCAGAAGGTTTCTGGCAACATTGATTTTATCCTGTGCAATTCCCATTTGGATTCCGCGGGCTTCTCCGATTTCTATTCCACGCGCTTCTCCGATTTTTATTCCCTTATTTGTCATTTCCTCTGCAAACGTGCACATTGTTATCACCTCTCCTGCTTTCGCTCTTTCTATAATTCCTGATTCTATTTTGTCATAAGTCGAATCATTTGTAAATACTCGAATCATATTTAGTTCTTCTTCCCTGATTAGCTCTTCCTGGAACAAAAGTACATTATGAATATCAGCAAAAACATCTCGAAATGACTCTAAATATTTTTCTGTCAGGTCTTTTTCTGCCAACCTTTCATTTCCCCCCTGTTTTTCTATTTTGTTTATTCTCCTCATTGCTTGTCTTTGGTATTTATATATACTTACTTAATTGTTTCCTATTCCGGAAATGGAATTTTCAGACTTCTGATTGATATGAGATTTTAAAAAGAATTGTTGCTTAAGAACTTCCCAGAATTTTTTTCCAGTATATAACAATATATACAAAGATTCCAGAAAACACAAGTGTCTTCCAGAATCTTTTAGAATACTTTTAGAACTTTTATATAAAATTTACATTATGAAAAGAAATATTACCATCTTCTTAAGTCTATTTCCAGATTTTTTCATACTTGTGTGTATCTTTCAGATTTCTTGGAAGCCATACATCAACCGGCTCTAAATCATCTTTTACAAGAAATGCCTCAAGTTTACTTTGTTTCTTTTCTATGGATTCTATTATATTATCAATAAATACATAATCATTATTCTTAAAATTTTCTGTTGTCACAAGAGGTAAAATTTCATGGTTTAATAGTTTTTCCTTCGTCCCTTCCTCGTAATATTTCGCAAAAATCGCCATACTCCCGTTGGCTAAAAGGAATTCACTATCCTCCTCCGATACCTCCAGCGGCTTCTCCACAAAAGTCACTGGAGCAGTCTGGGTATTTCTGGCACGAAGCGTTTCGTAATGCTTATGAAGAACTTCCATTATATGCTCCAGTTCATGATTTATCTTAACCGGGCACGCATCCTGCTGACTGACCATTTCCGCCTGTTTAATTACATTGGCATTCTCCTCAAAAATTTCACTTTTATATTTTACCTGATTGTAATCATCAGTAATCACTTTCAATAAAATCTGATTCGTCAATTTTCTTTTTTCATAAGTAATTCCCTGATAGGAATGTAATGTAGTGTTTTCCATATTTTTTCTCCTTTTACTACAATAACGATACTCCTGTTAGCATTGTCCCAGCTTTAAAAATCTCCATTTTCAAGAGGTGCAGTATCTATAAAATCAGTGATTTCAAAATCCTTTTCAAATCGTCCTGCTTCGAAAGCCCAGTCCTTAATGCCGGTTAAATGGTCTATAGTATCCTGTTCAAAACTTACTCCCATTTGCAATACTTCCAGATTTTCCAAAAACTGTTCCTGAGGAATTGCTGTTTTTTCCTCTACGATTTTGGCTGCCTCCTGCTGGTTTTCCTGTACCCATTCCTGGGTTTCTTTGATTGCCTGCAAGTAATTAGTTACAAGCGCCTCATTGTCTTTGATGTATTTCTCTGTAGTAACAAAATAGGAATCTGTACGCAACCCAAGTTCCTCCATATCCATCAACTTCTCCATTCCAGCCTCTTCTAACTTCTTTGCGTTGGTTCCAGAAGCCCACACTGCTACTCCTTCTCCTGTTGTCATCACTCCCAATGATGCCTGCGCACTGTCCACGTTTACCAATACCTGCTCTTCTTCAGGAATCCCCGCTTTTTCCAGTGTTTTTGCATTCCAGTAGTCCCATACGGTTCCCGGTTGTGTCACTAATCCTTTGCCCGCCAAATCTTCAAGCTTTGTCACTTCTTTGGGATTTACATATAGTTGAGCGACTGCGGAAGATGCATAATTTGCAATTAGACGTAAATCTGTATTTTCCTGTGTATTTCCCAACCGGTTCACTGCTGCATAATCCGCCAAATTTCCTATATCGACCTGTTCTGTTACAATGGCATCTACGGTATTGATTCCTGCTGCAAACTCGGTAATCTCTAGCTGAATCCCATATTTTTCAAAAATTCCTTTTTCTGTTCCAACCTCTGCCAGCCACTGGTCACTGTTTCCGGTCATGACACCCAGTCTTATTGTCTGTAATTCTTCTGACGTTTTGCTGTCTTTTCCATCAGCCGCCTGGCTTTGAGAACCGCATCCGGTTGCGGCTGCCAGTAATCCTAATATTACAAGAAATGATATTACCCTCTTTTTCATAGTGTTTCCTCCAAACTTATCTTATAATTCACTCTTTTTTACACTTGCTACGCAAAAATCAATTCTCTCTTCTGCCTCCTCTTCGCTTCCTCCGCCTGTCATCTGACGCTTTTTGGGGTCTACTCCATCAATGATTGTAACTTTTCCGGCATCTGCTCCAATCGGCGAACCCGGCACTCGAAAGCCCTCTACATTGACAGGCTCAATAGAATATTCCTCCGGTTTTTCAAGCTGTGGAATCCATTCATATGGAACGCGGTAAGCTCTGTAAATCATATTGTTTGAAAAGTTTCCAAATATCTGATTAAAATAGGGGTTGATATATTCCCATACTATTTCGTGTTCCGGTGTCACCTCAATCAGTCTTCCATCGGAGCCCTCCGTGATAAGAGTGTTTCCATTGGGAAGTCTTTGTGCCGCACTGATATAGGAGCTGTAAAATTTAGATGCATCTGTAAACAGTAAGGCTCCGGCTTCGATTGGAGTGTATTGCCAGGTAATTTCCAATGTAATTGGATTAAACTGTAATACGCGGGAATAATCCCTGTGTGCATTATTTACGCCCGTAGCAGAAGCAGGATTGGGAACGCCGTATCCACCCTCACCGCCATTGTCAAAAACAAGCAAATCTCCTTCTCCCGGAAGTCCTTTGGGAATCATATGTAAATGATGCTGTCCAATAATCCAGCCAAGCTTTCTGGTGGCTTCGCTTTCATTAAAATCCGGTCCAACTCTCCAGACAATATCTCCTGTTTTCTTTGAAATAATTCCAAGTATATTTGAATTTCGTGCATCAAATATAATATTATCGGGATGAAATCTTTCATCCCCTCCATCGTACCACTTGTTTTCCCCAAGTGTTGAAAAGTTATTAATATGCATCCAATCTCCGCCTGCTTCTCCGTGAAGTCCGGGGTTTCTGTAAAGCGCATTTTTTGCCGCTTCATCGAACCCAAGCTGGTCGAAGTGGTCACTTGCTCTCCAGCTCCAGAGAATTTTACCTTCCCAGTCTACCTCGATAATCTTGTCGTCTATCAGCCGTTTATCTGAGATGTCATGGTTATATAAGTTCTCATGGGTCAGAATAAGGGTATTCCCGCTATTCGTTTTGGGTTCTCCACCCGGATAGTAATATCCCACCGTTGAGCCTTCCCTCTGATAATCGTGGTGCTGTCTTGCCATGTAGACCGGTTCTTTCCCCGGGTCAGCAACAAGTTCCGTATGGTCAAATTTCCATACAATGTTCCCATCCCAGTCTACCTGAACCAAATCTATCTGGTCCTGATAGGCATATTTTCCGCCTCTTGCGCCAGTGGTGCCCATTACATAGCCTCCCGGAAGGATTTTATTAGGAAATCCGCCCAGCCCTGCCCAGAGTTGAACCTCGTTTCCATTCATATCTATGAGAAGTGCTCCCTTTGCAGATGGAAAAATTGTATAGCCATTGTATGCCTTGTCTTTCTTATAAATGGTTGTTCCTGTTGGAAAAATACTTGGATAACCCATATTTGCTCGTCTCCTTTATAAAAGTTTTTTTATTTCTTCTGAAATAATCAGCTTGTGTGTAAAACCTGTTAATTTATTTTTCATATCGCCATTTTTTATAAATAAAAGTGTTGGCAATGCCGTTATATCAAAACGTTTTGCTAAGGCTTCTTCTTTTGTAATGTCACAGCTTGCATAAACTGCAATATCCGGATTTTCATTGGAAAGCTCCAAAAGACCGACTTCGGTCATTTTACAATGACTACAAGTAGGAGAAAAAAACTCCACTACCACTGGTTTTTCCAGATTGTTTATCACGCTTTCAAAATTGTCCTGCGTTAAAGTTATAATCATTTGATACTATTCCTCCCTGTCTACAATATGGAACTGCGAATATTCTGACAAGTCTACCACATAGGATTCGATTCGTTTTAAAACATCATAAATGTCCGTATCTATCTTATCCCGGACATTGTCCAATTTTTTACGAATCAGGGCTGTCAGCGCTTTTTCAGAAAGTCGTACATACGGCAGCTCTTCTACATTATCTCCCTCATAAATCAGCAGACTTCCTGCATACAGGTGAAGAAGATAGGTCTCCTTTATAGCGCCGCTTTTTTCTTCTATCATCTGAAGCCGGAACTTAATATCCTCTTCTGCCGCTTTTTCTCCATCCAGAACAATTCCAAGATATCCGAGTGCCATTCTTGCATCCATTCTATCAATGAGGTTTCCCTTCTGGGCTTCCACTGCCTCCTTACTTACCTGCGGTGTGCCGTTTCTAAGTTCCTCTGCTCCAATCAGATATGCATTTCTCCAAATTGCAGACTCCGCCTGATAGCCTAACTGTTCTAAGGCATCTGCACACAAATATCTTGCCCTGGTATTTTGCGGATTTGCAAATACTACATAATTTGCCGCGGTAGCTGCCCACTGATAATTTCCATTATCTAAATCCTGCTGCACCTTTTCTAGCACCTTCTCTTCCGAACCAACATACTCTACAAATTTCTTTGCAGTCTCTGCTTCTGTCAGAGGATGTAATGTCACCGGATTGGCATTATAATATCCCAGATATCTCTGATATACCGCTTTTGAGTTCACTTCAACAGTTCCATAATAGGGTCTGATATACCATGCCTCCTGCAATTTCCTTGGAAGCT
This sequence comes from uncultured Eubacteriales bacterium, assembly GCA_949292785.1. GTDB lineage: Bacteria > Bacillota > Clostridia > Lachnospirales > Lachnospiraceae > Petralouisia. The sequence goes on along the minus strand of CASFBK010000006.1, from coordinate 34,234 downwards.
TAATTTTGTGAGCAATCTCATTCTGCGTATAGCCCTGATTTGCATACAATAAGGTCTGGTCATGGATATATTTATAAATAGCTGCATTATTTCTCAGATAATCTTTTACCGCATTGGGATTCTCCTCCGTATTCCAATGGGGCCAGTGATGGGACTGAAAAACAACGTCTGTTTTATCTCCATATTTCTCCAATGCCTCTATGGTAAAATCTGACCAGATACTGGAATCCCTTACTTTTGCGCCTCGAATAGGATAAAAATTATGGAGTGTTGCCGTGCAGTTTTCTGCTGCCCAAAACGCACGATACTCTGGAAAATAATTATTCATTTCTGCCGGTGCTTCTGTTCCCGGTGTCAACTGAAACTCTACTTCTAATCCATCAATCACGATTGTCTGATTCTCTTTTATCTCATAGGTAGGATTGAGATAGGAAACCGTTCCTCCGCCTCTTGTTCCCGCCAGACCAAGACCAGTTGAAATCACCGATTTTCTTCCTGCCGGTTTTCCGTGGGCGAACTGATACCTTGCTCTTCTGGACATTGCAGTTCCTGCATATATGGATTCACTTACCGTCTCTCTTGCAAATCCCTCCGGCACATAAATAGGAATTTTTCCTTCGGAAGGTTCGCCTACCTCTTCTTCTTTTACGATTCCTGCTACTCCACCGTAGTGGTCCGTATGGGAATGACTGATAATTACTGCCCGGATATTGTTCCGGATATTTTCACCGAGTCCATGTTCCGCTACGTCTAATGCCGCCTGTGCACTCTCCACCAGGGTTCCCGTATCCAATACAATAAATCCTGTTTTGGAGCGTACAAATGTAATATTTGCAATGTCAAATCCTCTTACCTGAAAAATCTTATCCTTTACCACCCAGAACAATCCTGCCTGAAAATTAGATTTTGCATTCAGCCAAAGGCTGGGATTAATGGTATCCGGAACCGCTTCTTCTTTTAAGAAACCGTACTCTCCCAAATCCCACACTTCTTTTCCATTTCTTCCAAAAATTTTTTTATCTTCCGTTTTATATATGTTATGAGATTTTGCCAGCTCCAGCTCGCTGTTTGTGGCATGAGCAATATCAATATTCCATTCTTTCGCAAACTTCTTTTGATATTCTCTGGTATAATTACTTGCTTCCTTCGGCTCATTATTTAACTGTCTCATCATAACTCTCCTTTCTGCAGCGGTGTGGTATCCACGTAATCATTAATTTCAAAATTCTTGTCAAAATTTCCTGACTCTAAAGCCCAGTTCTTAATACTGTTCAAATGGTCTATGGTATCTTGTTCCAATCCCACGGATAATGTCAGAGCATCTAAATTCGTCGCGAACTGCTCTGCAGGAATTCCTGTTTCTCTCTCTGCGATTTTTGCGGCTTCTTCCTTATTTTTCAATACCCAGTCCTGAATCTCTTGAATTGCCAACAGATAATTGGTTACCACTTCTTCATTTTCTTCTATATATTTTTCCGTGGTGACAAAATACTGGTCCGTCTGTAATCCCAACTTGTTCATGTCAAGCAATACTTCCATACCTGCTTCTTCCAGCTTTTTTCCATTGGTTCCGGAAGCCCAGAAAGCCACGCCTTCACCGTTCGTCATAACTCCCAATGCTGCCTGTGCGCTATCCACATTTACAAGAATCTGTTCGTCCTTTGGAATCCCTGCTTTTTCAAACGTTTTTGCATTCCAGTAATCCCATACGGTTCCGGGTAGTGTTACCAGCCCCTTTCCTGCCAAATCCTCCAGTTTTGTCACCTCTTTGGGATTTACATATAAGCGGTTTATGGAAGATGATACAAACTTGGCAATTAAACGAATATCTGTATTATCCTGGGTATTTCCCAAACGATTCACCGCTGCATAATCTGCCAGAAATCCAATGTCAGATTGATTCGTTACGATAGCATCCACCGTATTAATTCCCGCAGCAAACTCGGTAATCTCCGGCTGAATTCCATACTTCTCAAAGATTCCTTTTTCTATTCCAATCTCCACCAGCCAATGGTCGATATTCCCCGTCATTACTCCTATCCGAACCTTTGTCAGCCCTTCCTCGGTCTTCTTACTGTCCGTATTCTTCTTATCCACTGCTGCGCTATCATTTCCACATCCCATAGCTCCCGCCATTATTCCTGCTATCACTAAAAATGAGATAATTTTCTTTTTCATCATGCTTCCTCCTCTTTTATCTGACTCCAAATCTTCTCAAAAACTTTTTTCCCACAAACTGCAGCAATCTGTCTGCCAAAAATCCAATCATTCCAAGGGTAAAGATACCGATAAAAATCCAGTCCGTCTTATAATAAAGTCTGGAAGTATAAATCAAATATCCAATCCCTTCCGACGCTGCCAGCATTTCTGCCGCTACGATACAGATAATGGCTCCGCTTAAGCCCAATCGTACTCCGGTAAAAATATTTGGTACTGCCGAGGGCACAATCACGCTGAAAAAAGTTTTAATTCCAGTGGCTCCCAGAGACTGGGAAGCCTCTATCAATGCACTGTCTACCGTTCTTACTCCGGCAATGGTATTAATCATGACCGGGAATATTACTGCATAAAAGATAAGCGCCACCTTCGATTTTTCTCCTACGCCAAACCACATTAAAAATAATGTGATAAAACCAATCGCCGGAACAAACCGGAAAAAATTTAAAAATGGTTCAAAAATCAATCCAACTTTCTTAAAATGACCGATGCAAAGCCCTGCCGGAACTGCAAACACGATGCCCAAAAGCCACCCTTTTAACACACGCTGCATACTGACCAATATATCTCTGCCAAGGTCCCCGCCTGCCACCAGGTCTCCTGCTCCTGCAAAAGTAGTAACCGGTCCCGGTAAGAAATCATCGCTGTAAAACAGAGACCCAAACTGCCAGATTGCTAACAACAATATCCATGTAATAATGCCACACTTTAAAATAACTCCTGCGATTACCTTTCCTGTATTTTTTTCTTTCTTCATCTTAATACTCCTTTTTTTTACATACTTTGATAAATTTTTCACAAAGTCATACTAAATATAAAACATGTCGTTTTCCTGCAAGCCTTCATTCTGTAAAAGATGTGCTTCGTTTTCATCCACCACATACAGCCGGTATACGATTACCTCTACCTTTTCGCCTTTTTCAAAGGGTTCCTCTTCAAAGGATTGAATTGCTTTTAGTTGTATTCCGTTTACATTTACCAAAAGCTCTAAGCAGTTTCCACGAAATGCAGTGCTCTCCACTATGCCTTCGGCATACAGACTCTGATACTGCTTTACGCTTCCGTACTTTACTACTTTTACAAACTCCGGGCGGACAATGGCATTATGGCTGTCATGATAAATCTGGAATCCCTTTAATCTATCGTAATCCGTCAGTACCGTAGATTCCCCGATAAACTGTGCTACAAATGGAGTTTTGGGATTCTTATAGATTTCTGTAGGTGTTCCCATCTGCTCTACCCTTCCTAAATTGGTTACGATAATCTCATCCGCCACTTCTACTGCCTCATCCTGGTCATGGGTTACAAAAATACTGGTAATACCGATTTTTTCAATCATTTCCTTTAACCAGCTTCGCAGCTCTTTCCTTACCTTGGCGTCAATGGCTGCAAAGGGTTCATCTAATAGCAGTACCTGTGGATTGGGTGCTAAGGCCCTTGCAAATGCCACACGTTGTCTCTGACCGCCGGAAAGCTGGCTGGGATAACGTTTTTCCAGCCCCGGAAGTCCCACCAGTTCCAGAAGCTCTGTCACCCGCTTCCTGATATATTCCTTATCTGCTTTTCGCACCTTTAATCCATATGCAATGTTGTCAAATACATTCAAATACGGAAAGAGCGCATAATTCTGAAATACAAAACCGATTTCCCTGTCTTTTACAGGAACATCATTGACGCATGTTCCATCAATATAAATATCTCCCTCATCCTGATGTTCCAGACCAGCTATCATACGAAGAATTGTTGTTTTTCCGCTTCCGCTCGGTCCTAAAAGTGCAATCAGCTTTCCTTTTTCAATTCCAAAGCTTACATTGTCAGATGCCTTGTAATCTCCAAATGTTTTGTTAATATTTTTTAATTCTATATACATAGCCAGTCTCCTTCTTCTTTCCTCTAAATGTTCTTACTGAATTTCACGTACTACCGGAGGCTTCCACTGACCTGTAATTACCTCTTCCCTGGTCAGATAGATACGCAAGACCAGATTAAATGCTTCCTTTCCGGATGGAAGCCAATTCGTAACAAATTCTGCTTCCGGTCTTTCCTGCTGAATGAGAATGTCAATGCTGCCATCTGCATTTTCCTTAAGCACATCCCGGTCATTAATTCCATACCGGTGAATTTCATTTTCTACCAGATAGCGTTCCTTGCTGTCATACAAGGTGACAGACCAAAAGCCATTCTCATGCATCGGCGGCAGCTGTCCCTTTTCAAAATGAATCTGATAACGTTTCTTTCCATCCAGCGGATTGCCCTTCTCATCTGTATAAATAGAGGGATAAACGCACATAGTTACCGGATTTGCTCCTAATCCATTTCGTGCTACATTGGCTCGCAGCAGATAATCTGTCTTGTAAATACCAATGGCAGAGTTCGGATAGCTCCAGTTATTTATCTTGTTTCCTTCTTTTAAGCCTCTGTTTGTTTCATCGAGAAATGTCTGCTTTACTTCTGCTTCTAAGGCTCTTACCTCTTTCTTGCTGGTAAAAACTTCTCCTTTGCCGATTCCATAAGTTTTCCACTGTTCTAACTTATCCTTCGGCGCATATTTATCCGGATTGCCCTCTAATAATTCGTTGAAAATGGTGAAGAATTCTTCTAAGGACAGATTGGTAATTTTTTCAATAGGCTTATATACAAACTCCGGATGATGGGAAGTGTAAACGATTTCCTGTTTTGCATTTCCGTAAGGTTTGAACTGAAGTTTGCTCTGAATCTCTTTTACTGCTTCTACATCATCTTTTCCATAAATAATGGTACGGACAATGACCCAGTTCTTATTGGTTGGAAGTGCAATCTGCCGGTAGTCCTTTGGCACCTCTTCGGTAAAATCCGGTCCTGTAATCAGATAGCGTGCTGCCTGGTTGCCATCTCCACCGGTACCGATAATATTTTCGCAGTTGGTGTAAGCATCTAAAAATGCAATGGATACATAACGGTCTAAGTCCGGTTTTTCCAATATTAAGGCACCCTTACTTAAATCAAGCCAGCCTTGGGAGTAAACGGTATCAATATTTGGTGCCACTACATGCTTGAAGGAAGCATCTGCTAATTCAGTGGTATGGAATAAAGTGTTTGTCTTTAAAATTTTCTTTTCATCCTTGGACGGATTTAAGGAAACTCTTCTTGTCAGCTCAAGAATTACTGCCGGGTAGGCATATACATATGCATCATAAATGTCCTGAAATATTTTTTTATTGTTAATTGCCATCATTCATTCTCCTTTTCTGCTTTTCATTGCCATTTTCATTGCCATTTTTCTTTTTTACTTTTCTTCTTTTATTTTTCATCATTTATTTTTTAGTAATCTACATCATCAGGAAACACGTTTTCTAAAACAGTGGTATCTACAAAGTCTTTGATTTCATAGTCCTTTTCAAAAAGTCCGGCACCTAACGCCCATTCCTTAATTTCATTTAAATGGTCTATGGAATCCTGTTTGAAATCCAAAAGCAGCTCGTTGGCTTCTAAGTTCTGAAGTACCTGTTCCTGTGGAACGCCTGTTTTTCCCTCTATAATTTCCGCTGCTGTCTCCTGGTTTGCCAATATCCATTCTTCTGTTTCCTTGATTGCAGAAAGGAATTTTTCTAAAGTATCTGCATGTTCCTTAATATAGGAATCTGAGGAAACGTAGTAGGCATCTACGGAAACGCCCAAATCCTCCATTGTCAGAAACTCTTTCATTCCTGATTCTTCCAGCTTTTTGGCTGTTGTGCCGGCTGTCCAAAACGCCACGGCATCTCCACTTTCAAAAACACTTAACACGGTCTGACCACTATCAACATTTACAAGCTTCCGGTCTTCTTCTTTGATATTGGCTTTTTCATAGGTAAGTGCATTGTAGTAATCAAGAATGGTGCCCGGCATGGTTGCAAGTCCTTTGCCTGACAAATCTTCCAGCTTTGTCACTTCATCAGGATTGACATACAGGCTATAATTTTTTGCTGTGGTGTATCTTCCAATAATACGGATATTAAAATTCTCCTGAGTATTTCCAATCCGGTTGATACCTGCAAAGTCTGCAATCATTCCCACATCTGACTGACCTGTTACAATGGCATCTACGGTATTGATTCCTGCTGCAAATTCGGTAATCTCAAGATTGATTCCGTGTTTTTCAAAAATTCCCTGCTCTTTTCCCACTACCGCGAGGTACTGGTCCGGTCCGCCGGTAAATACTCCCAACCGAACGTTTTCTAAGGAACCTTCCTCTGAGGTTTGATTTTCTCCTGCATTTGTTCCGGTACTTCTTGTATTGTTACTGTTTCCGCATCCTGCTGCACCAGTGATAAGTCCTAATATTAATAACAGTGATAATAATTTCTTTTTCATAAATAATCCTCCTTTTTTTCAATCCTTTGCTTCGACGTCTTGCTTGATGTATTTATACTACTATTCCGATATGATTTCTATATTTATTTTTGTAATCGTTTACAGGAAGGAGGTATTTTCTACCTTTTATGATCTGTTTTTCTTTTCACTTTCCAGTTTTTTACATTCTTTTATAAAAAAGATTTTAGTTTTTCATGTAAACGTATACACTTCGCATTTTCAATATTTTCATCTGTTTTTACTTCCAGTTTTTTTATATTTCTTTACTTTCTATGCCGTTTTCATGTAAACCTTTTCACAAAACAGCAAAATGTGCTTTTCTCATTTTTGAGAATAAATATTACTTACACACAAAAAAGCGGTTTACGACATTTTATATGCCGTAAACCGCTTTTTTCACTTCTATTTATTTTCCATATATCTCTTTATTACCAGCGCTTTTAACTTCTAAGTGACCGAACTACTTCTATGTCCAATTCCACCTTTTCGGCAATGACCTCATCCGAAAGAATATCCAGAAGGTTTCTGGCAACATTGATTTTTTCCTGCGCCATTCCGCGTGCTTCTCCGATTTCTATTCCACGTGCTTCTCCGATTTCTATCCCACGTGCTTCTCCAATTTCTATTCCGCGTGCTTCTCCGATTTTGATTCCCTTATTCGTCATTTCTTCTGCAAACGTACACATTGTTATCACTTCTCCCTTCTTCGATTTTTCTATGATTTCTAATTCTATTTTGTCATAGGTTACATCATTTGTAAATACCCGAATCATATTTAACACCGCTTCTACATGCTTTATCTGTTCTTTATGCTCTGCCGGATTATAAATTCCCAACCGCTTTTCCGTAAAAAAATCAGCTACTATCTTGAAGTCACTTTTAAACTTATTTCTGGTCTCTTTTGGCAAAAAAGCAACGTTAAAAACATGAATCTTATAATCATTCACATATGGTTGCAGTTTTTCCGGAATATCCAATATATCATAAAGTGACAGTGGACTCTCCCATTCCGTATCGCTAAAGTTAAGCACTGTTGTAATAACCGGATACCTTCTTTTCTCCTCTGCGTCTATCTGTGCCCGATAAGCAGTATAATCGTAGCCCATAATTCGAATCGGCATGTCTTTCTCCACTTTACTTTGATTTTCTATTCCTAAAAGTGCCAGCTTATATTGGCAATTCCGATAATACTTTGAAGTATCCCGAAACTGATTACGAACATTCCCCTCTTCTGCCTTGTATGTACTTTCTGTAGAGCCGTCTTCTAGTTCTTCTTCTCTGATTAACTCTTCCCGGAATAAAAGCACATTATGAATATCAGCAAAAACATCTCGAAATCCTTCTAAATATTTTTCTGTCAGGTCCTTTTCTGCCAAACTTTCATTTCCTCCGTTTTATCTATTTTTTTATTCTATACCATGCATTTTTACTGTAGTTATATCTTCTTAACTGATGGTTTTATGATTCCAGAAATGGAATCTTTGAAATTTGTAATGATATGAGATTTTAAAAAGAATCGTAATTTCAGAACTTATACGATATATATTTCTAATATGTATGTTTCATATATATGACTATATACAAATATCCCAGAAAGCACAAGTGCCCTCCGGGATATTTTAGAATACTTTTATAACTTTCATAAAAATTTTACATAGCTTCTTTCTTTTCTCTATTAATCTGCTGTTGTAATAAAATGATGTACATAACATCATAAACAGTACATAAAAGACCACACGCTAAGACCACATAATTTGTGGACATAATTCCCATCGTAATTGTAGGTGCCAGTGTTCCTATCCATTTGGCTACAGCAAGCAACATGCTCTGTCCTTCTGAGCTGTTTCTTTTGCGAAGTAATGAAATAAAGGCGACTGACATAATCAGGTTCTGAATAAATGCTGCATACTGTGCAGAAAGATGTCCTTCCATTCCAAATTCTGCAATAAAGGCTATCTGTACCGTGAACATTGCTGCAATTCCACACGCAGTCCATGCATAAAAGGTCCACGCCTTCTTATTCTTATCCCATTCTTTTTTTCCGTTTTTTACAAATAGTATAAGAATCACAATATCAAGTGCAAACCATAACAGATTCACGAATTCCTGAACCCCTATTTTGCCCGAAAGCTCACTTAGGGAATAGATTCCCTCCCATGTGATATTCAGTGCCAGCGCCCAGAACGGCATTGCATACGTTTTTTGCTTGATTGCCAATCTTATACATTCCTCATAAACAATACACCAACCGATACCACTTAATAGAGTCAAAAACATCTCCATTTAATTCATCTCCTTTATATTTGACACATGTCAATGTTTGTTTTATAATACTGTCAGTTTTTACATATGTCAATAACATCACTACAACTTGTACAAAATGGAGATTATGTCAATGTATGAAGGAAACAACCCAACGGCGCTTAATTCCAGAGAATGGTTAGTTAATGCTCTGCTATCATTAATGGAAGAACTCCCTTATCAGAAAATAACAGTAACGAATATATGTACAGCAGCGGATTTGTCCCGTCAGACTTTCTATAATTTTTTTGACAGCAAGGATGATATTATCCGCTTTTGCATTCAACAATGCTACATGGAAATGATGGAAAATCTAAATTCCAAATCTCCGCTTCACTTGAACGACATTACAATACAATTATCCAAAACCTTTCAGCATAATCAAAAATTAATGAAAATGATTATTCATCAGGGATTGGAACATTTGCTGGAATCAGAACTAGAAACTGTTATTCACAGTTTTGCGAAACAGATGAATCCGGATATTGACAATCCATCTTCAGAATATGGTACTGCCTTTCTTATCGGAGCCATTGCACACACAGTAATCTACTGGTTCAAGGACCCTCATCCCATTTCTGAAAATGAACTGTCTGAATTATTGTCTAATATTTTATTGGGCAATTATTATCGTATTCAGAATTCGTAGAAACCATTTTTTCTAAATATAATATTCCACCCTGGTGCTGTTTTCCACTGACGCACAGCTTTCCCGTACAATCAGTTTTCCCTCCAGCTCGGTTCGGACTACTCCCTTATGCCCTCCGCTCAGGCGGTCCAAAAGCAGATATATGGCGAACTTCCCCATCTCTTCCTTCGGCAGCCTTACTGTGGTAAGCATCGGCTTTGTATATTGGGCTTCCTCAATATCATCACTGGCAATAATAGACGGAACATAATATCGGTTCTTATATTTGTTCAGACATTTTAACATTCCGATTGCTATCATATCATTGGCGCAATAAATGGCAGTGGGCGCATCTGCCCGCTGAATCAGCTTTTCCATTACCTCGAAGCCTTCTGCCTCCGTATGCTCTGTTTCAATTACATTATTAATATCCATGTCAATATTGTACCGAAACAAAGTCTCCTGATAGCCTTTGTATCTGGACTCATTATGGCAGTCACCCACATATCCAATCTTCCTGTGTCCAAGTGAAATCAGGTACTCTACCGCCATGGCTGCAATTCTTCTTCCATCACAGATAACTTCATCTACCTTATAATTGGTGGAATTGCGGTTCACGGAAACAAGGCTTTTATATCGGGCTATCAGTCGTTTCAACACCTCATCATTACATTTTCCAATCACAATCAGTCCATCACTTCGCGTCTGCTCCGGCTGCATCATATCTGCAAGTATTTTGTCTATGTTTTCTATCTTACACTTCTTATCATTAGAAAATAATGGCTGATGCCACACGCTTACAAGAATACACCTCTGCCTATGTATTTCACTCTCAATAATCCGCAATAACTCACTGAAAAACGGATCCGCCTGTGCACTTTCCGTACGCGTCATTAAAATGTCAATATAATATGTTTTTTCCCGGTTTCCTGACATACCCATTTTCAGATTTCTGGCTGCTTCGTTGGGCATATAATTCAGTTCACGTGCTATCTGCCATATTTTATCCCGAAGTGCTTCCGAAGAACATTTATAATTTGGATTATTTAATACGCGGGATACGGTTGCTGTGGAAACCCCGGCTTCTTCTGCTATCTTTTTTATTGACAAAACTCTCACCCCGTTTTATTTCCTAGTTTTTCTATATGTTATTAGGATAATAAAATGTTTTCCACATTTTGTCAAGTATTTTATTTCCGTTTTAAGATTCTCCGGTACAGCTCTTCTCGCTCTTCCACTACCTCTATTTCTCCCAATGCAATCATTCGATTGATTCTGTTTGCATACCACCAGTCACCTACTCCAAAGCGATATTTTCCAAGGATATTTCCGATAAGTCTTGCCATAACAATTTCTCCCTCCGGCAGCTCCTTTCGGATAACAAAGTCGTAAAAATCTTCGTTCACCCCGGTAAGCGTTCCGTTTATCATCGCTCGCAAAGGCGCATTTTCCTCCCTCAATTCGAGCCAGCGGCTTGCAAAGGTTTTCCTCTCGCAGACATTCAACTCTTTCTCCAAATCCAAAAACTGATGGAATTTTCCAGCCTCTACCTCGCCCCATGAGATAAAAAACTGCAGCGTTGTGTCAGATAATCTTATATGAGATGGCAGCTTCACTACCGATACTTTGCAGTTGTATTTTTCCAAAATACTGCACGCATGGTAGAATCCGCAAAGAGAATATGGCGCATCGCTGTACCACAGACGGATACTTTCTCCCTGCTTAGCAAACTGCCGTAATCTTGCAATTTCATTGATGTATCGTTTCCATGCTGCCTCATATTCTGCCGACAGCTCTGTATCATCCCTTTGATTGGTCGTATACATATTTAATATGAAATTTTTACGATATTCACTTTCCACCGGAACTGAAATATCTCCCATATCCAACAGAAAGGGCAGACAGACCACCTGGGAAGCATCCCCTCCCACCGGCTCTCCGTCAAACATTTTGTCAAATTCTTCTTTGCTGGGCTTTTTTCCAAACCATGCGGTAGCGCCATTATGATAATCCGGCTTGCGGTAGTTTTTCGCTGCCCGCATGGCTCCTCCTTCACTTTCTCCAAACATTACTTCTATCATAGCTTCTCCTTTTTCTGCAATGCACAAATTTACTGGATTCTAAAAATATTATATCTACCACAGCACAAGATTTCAAACATTATCACTGCACCATACGAGGCAACTGCATTTTTCTCGAAAAATCCCTCCCGCGTGTCGGATACAAAAATGGGTTTGTATTATTCTACGAAAAAAGAGTGCTGCATCATAGATTATTAACACTCATCTACTTGCAACACTCTCTTCTCTCTATTTCATTCTCCCCATCAATTCAGTGCATCATAACCGCTTTCCTTGGTACGAATCTTCATTGCATTTCGTATCTCATAGCTGAAGATTTTTCCATCTCCCACTTCTCCGGTAAACGCGGCTTTTTGAATCGCATCAATGGTTTTCTTCTCCCATTCTTCGGAAGATACCACGATTTCAAACTTAATTTTGGGCTGCATTACTACATCTACTTCCGTTCCACGTACCCGCTTCTTGTAGCCACGCTGGGCACCGCATCCCATCACCTGAGAAACGGTGATACCATTTACATCTATTTCATGCAGCGCTGCCTTTACATCTTCAAATACTTCTTCTCTCACGATTGCTTCTACTTTTATCATCATATCTGCATTTTTCTCCTTTCCTAAATTGCCTATGAATCAAGTCCGTTGAACGTCGGATATGCACTTTCTCCATGCTCTGAAATATCCAGTCCCACCATTTCTTCCTTGGTATCTACACGAAGCGTTGTAAACAATCTTACGATTCCAAGGCAGATAAAGGTTCCGACCACCGCAACTGCAATCGTTATCACAATTCCCACTACCTGGACCACAAACAGGCGGTACTCACCAAATACCAGTCCATCCCAGCGTGCAACACTGTTAATGGAGCTTTTTGCAAAAATACCGGTTGCCAATCCTCCCCAGATACCACCGATACCATGGCATCCAAAGGCATCCAGCGCATCGTCAATTTTCAATTTTCCTTTTAAGAAAGAAATGGTAAAGCAGCAGATTGGACTTACCAGTCCTCCGATGATAAATGCTGACCAGATTGGCACAAATCCCGCTCCGGGTGTAATTGCTACCAAACCTACCACCAAACCGGTAGATGCGCCTACCAAGGTTGGTTTTCCATCCTTTATTACATCAATAATCATCCAGGATAACATTGCACTTGCACTTGCCAGAGCAGTGGTCATAAATGCATGGGCTGCCAGTCCGTTTGCTGCCAACGCGCTTCCTGCGTTGAATCCAAACCATCCGAACCACAGAATGAATGCTCCCAGTGCAACAAATGGAATATTGTGCACACGGTATGCGGTATGCTCATATCCTCTTCTTCTTCCAAGAATAATGGAAAATACCAGTGCACTGACACCGGAACTGATATGTACTACGTTTCCGCCTGCAAAGTCTACAGAACCGATTTCTGCCAGGAATCCGCCCTGTCCCCATACCATATGTGCCATAGGATAATATACAATAATAGACCAAAGTAAAATAAAGAAAAATAATGCCTTGAACTTTACACGTCCTACCAAAGAACCGGTAATCAGCGCCGGTGTTATCATGGCAAACATCATTTGAAATGCCACAAATACCAGATGTGGAATCGTTGCTGCATAAGGACCTGCCTCATCCATTGCAATTCCATTTAAGCCAAACCACCGGAAATCTCCAATGACTCCACCGTGATTACCTCCAAAAGAAAGAGAATATCCAAAAAGAACCCACATCACTACGGATAGTCCCATGATTGCCGTACATGCCATCATGGTATTTACCACGTTCTTCCTTCGTACCAATCCTCCATAAAAAAATGCCAGACCCGGTGTCATAAAAAATACCAGTGCTGCACAAACCAGCATAAAGCCAGTATCTCCTGCGTTCATAACGTTCTCCTCCACTTCTTATTCTTAATAATTTGAATGACAAAAAAGGCGCCAAAAGAACTCCGTTGTTCTTTTGACACCTTTGTCGTGTGCTTATAATAACAGACTTTATAACCCAATGCAAGTATTTTTTTATTTCTTTATACTTTCTTAGCGTCATTTTTATGTTTTCTTAGCATTATTTTAGCAGTTTCTTAGCGTGTTTTTCTACTTCTTTTGTATTATCTTTCTTCTGATTTTGTTACACTTCAGCCATCCGCAGATAGGAGTAGCAGATAGGAGCAAAAGATTTACAATGTATGATTTTACTTTTTTCAGAACATCCTATATAATAATGTTATTTACATATGTCATTTATTGTAGTGATTGCAAAATTTCTATAAGAAAGGAATTCCATTATGTCTACTATAAAAACTCCGCAAATAGGAAAAAATGTTTTTGTTGCTCAAGGTGCCATTCTTCGGGGCGATGTAACTCTTGGCGAACATTCCAGCGTCTGGTTTAATGCAGTAATCCGTGCGGAAACAGCTTCTATCGTGATTGGACAAAATACCAATATTCAGGATAACTGTGTCCTTCATGTGGACGCAGGTGCAGATGTCCGTATCGGGAATCAGGTTACCATTGGACATGGCGCTATTGTGCATGGATGTACGATAGGGGATAATACCTTAATTGGTATGGGTGCTGTTATCCTGAATCATGCTGTCATTGGTAAAAACTGCATCATTGGAGCCGGAGCATTGATTACACAGAATACGGTGATACCGGATAATTCTCTGGTAATCGGAAACCCCGGAAAGATAAAACGTGATTTAACTTCTTCTGAAATCGAGGATATAACTGAAAATGCAGTTTATTATGTAAAAGAAGCTGAAATCTATCTCAAAGAATCTTAAAAGTTCTGAGATAGATTGCGGCTTCTTGGAAATATTAAATCTTGATATAATAATTGTTCTATTTTATCAAAATATGTTGCAACAGTCCTTCACATCCTGCTACAACGTCTTCGTATGTCTTATCAAAATCTCCTGTATACCAGGGGTCTGCCACATCTCCGGGGCTATCGGTATAATCCAGCAACAGGCTGATTTTCTGCTGTGGGTCTTCTCCTACAATTCGGAGCATATTTTTATAGTTCCAGCTATCCATTCCTATAATGTAGTCATACTTTTGATAGTCACTGCGTTCCATGCGGACTGCATATTTTCCGGCGACGGATATGCCATACTGCGCTAACTTGTTTCTTGTTCCGTGGTGTACCGGATTGCCGATTTCTTCCATGCTGGTGGCGGCGGAAGCGATGTAAAAATCATTGGCAATGCCGCGTTTGGCTACCATGTCTTTGAATACGAATTCTGCCATGGGGGAACGGCAGATGTTGCCGTGGCAGACGAATAATACTTTTATCATGTATGTAAACTCCTTCAAATCATTGATTTTACAAGCTTTTCAGCAATTTCTCCTAATTTCTGATTTCACCTAATTTTAACGTATTTCTACGAAAATCTTTGTATTTTAGTACATAAATGGTGTAAATTTGGTGTAGATATTTCACCTTACAAAATTCATTTTTTCAAACTCTTTTACCGCATTTTCAAAATTTGCATGAGTATAAACATTTAATGTCATAGATATATCCGAATGTCCCATAATATATTGTAACACTTTAGGATTCATACCACCTGTCGCCATTCTTGTACAAAACGTATGTCTTAATACATGCGGAGTTATTGATGGCAATTTATCTTCATGCATCAAGTTGTACTTTTCTACACTCCTTTGCATCATTTTTTCAATGTGCAATGCTACTTTGGGTTTTCCATCCTTATCCAATAATAGGAAATGGCTATAACCATCTACCATATATTCTATCTTAGGATTTTTCCTATTTGCTACTATTCTTTGTAAGCATTGGTACACCGTTTTTGTCATGGGAATTTCACGAACACCAGATGACGTTTTTGTTTTCTCAATATAGTAAACACCATTTCGAGTTCTTGAAAGCTGATGGTCAACTTTAATAGACTTATCCTTGAAATCAATATCCGATAAAGTCAAGCCGACAAATTCACTGATTCTCATTCCTGTTTCCAGTAAAATCATAATTTCATCATAGTATCTTTGATAATGGTTATCAGATATTATAAAATCTAAATACTTTTTTTCAATTTCTTCTGATATTGCTTCACGCTTCTTAGTTGTATTAGGAATAATATCCAGTTTAAAATCAAATGGGTTCTTTCTAATAATATCATCTTGAACCGCCATTTGAAAGGCTGGTTTTACAATACCTCGAATACTTGTAATAGTACTATATCCTCGCCCCTCATTAGTCATTTTTATAAACCATGTTTTGGCATCTGATATTTTCACACCATTTACTTTTCTATGACCAAACGATTCTTTTTTCAAAATATTCAGTACAAAATTATATCCTACTTTAGTATTATATCTAACACCATTTTTTTGACTGATATACTTTTCCACTAGCTCAATTACAGTAATATTCCCGCCACTATAATCAATTCCATCATCTAAATCTTTTTGTATCAGTTTTTCCTTTTCTCTTAATTCATCTAATGTTTTCGCATAAATATATTTTCTCTTTCCCTGAGTATCGTTATAACGATACATATATGTTTCATCTTTTCTTTGGCTCTCTCCTGTCTTTAAGATTCTTCCTCTTCTATCTTTACGTTTTGCAGACATTCTTCTTCTCCTTTCATCTGAAAAGAGCCTTAATATGATATTTTTATCTTATCATAAAAAGGCTCTCTTTTCTACAAATTCAATCAATTTATACCGAATAGGACTTACTGATATATTCTTCAAAAGCCTTTCGCTTAATCAAACGTCTATTTCCTACCCATAAGACATATTTACAATCTTCACTATTTGTCATTGACCGAAGTTTATTTATTCCAATCCCAAAATAAACCGCTGATTCTTCCAATGTAAGATTTGCTTTTTCCCATATTGGTACCTCTAACTTTTTCAATCACATTCCTCCATTTCCTAATTTGGTGTTATCTGCTAAATTTTCTTTATTCTCCTGCATTTCCAACACACCAAACAAATAATCCTCTACTAACCTTTTCTGGTTATTCTTTAAGGTAGTTTCATCCATAAGATTCTTAAGAAATTCTTCTCCTGTATTATCATCTGCTATTTGAATCATCTTGAGTGTTGGTGCAACGTAGTTCTTTATCCAATGCTTTTTCTGTTCCAATGTTCTAGGTGCAGGACTCATAGACAATTTCAATTTGCCCATTCCATCAATGAGTTGTTCCCAAGGTTGCCAAGTCTGCCAACGTGCCCGATTTTTGTCTGTTTCATTCTTTACAACCAGCCGAATATAATAATTGATGATTTCCAGACCAATAAAACAGATATTTTCTTTTTCGATAATCTTTTTTACGCAATTTGTAGCCTGTTCCTTTCTTAGTCGGACTTCATATCGGTTCCATGCTCCAAAATTCTCCAATGGTAAGCCTGTTTTCCTGCTTTGTTCGTAATTCTTTTCATAAAATACCATAGAACATTTTGATTCTCTTGCACCCAAATTCACAGTACATCCTGTTTTATGCCCTGTAATTGTTCCACCATCTATAAAGTTCCAATTACGGAAATTTGAAACACATTCCCTTGCATTTATTTTCTCTCCAATTTCCGCGATTGACAGATATGGCTTTCTATCATCAATGGCAATGTCCAGTCTGGTAAAGCATCCACCATATCTGACACATTCTCTGAAAAATTCAATCCATGTACGTCTTTGTGCCCTCAAGTAAATTTCAAATGACCTGCATGCAGAGCCTGTCATATAAAGGTGATACCCCATCTGAGGATAATCAGCAGGCGGAGTCAGTATTTCTATTCCACTAAATGTCCATTTCCCTGTATAACGGAATCTTCCTCTTCCCTCATAGTTCATAAGTTCTTTATCAAATTTTAAAATATGCTCCATGATTTCCATATCACTTAATTCTTTAAAGGTTACCTGCACCCAGTCAATAAGGGCATTCAGGTCTTTTTTCATATTTTCCATGTTTCCAACTCCTTTATTTCTTATTTTTGTATTATTAACCTCCCTATTAGTAACGGGAGGTTAATGCCCGTCTTTGTTCGTTCGCCTTATCAGGCTCACTCACGCAGACAGAGCCGACCTAAGCTGCCGCCTGGGCTTTTTGCTCCGCAAGCCCAGCGGTCGGCTCTCTGCCTGCCAGAAAAGTGTTGTACTGCTGAATTAATACTTATTTCTGTCCACTATTACGTTCTAATGCCGTTTTATCATTAGAATCAATGATGATTGCTTTTGCAGAGCACCGAAGTACCACTTGAGCAAAAGAACCGCCTCCTGAACTTCTGGCATATGGGTCAATGACAACTTCCTGCAATGTTACTTTCTGATTAAATTTAATGTTATCTACCGCAACCGTTAAGGGAACAATCACTTCAATCTGTTCCTGTAATTCCGAAGATGAAATTTTGCAAATGTAACTTTCTAGTTCCTCTGTTTTTCTGTTGGTTACTGGGTCAAACTTCTTTTTTTCTGTGAATCCAAGAAAGTAAGTATCTCCAAAGGTTGCTTTAATATCTGGTATAATCTTCATTTTACAAATCTCCTTTTTACTGTTTTTTAATATTTTTTGGAGTTAACATTCAAGCTTGAACCGAACATCTGTTTGTGATATGATTTTACTAGTATGAATCATGAGTTCATTATATCGAATGACAATGTAGAACTGAATGTCAACGACTTGTCACAAACTTGTCAAAATTACGCAGATAAAAAAGGAGGAAACGAAATGAAAGAAAGATTTGACTTTTCAAGTATTTCAAAAGTCATATTGGCAAATATCAAACACGATGAGTATAATAAGGAATATTTTTATACATTATTTGCGTATGCCTTTTCATTTGAGGAAATTAAGATAACAGATGAGAGTAATATCAGTCGTATTATAAATGGAGAAAGAAGAGTGCCGAAAGAAATAAGAAAACTGTATCAATCTGCTCCAAATTTTGATTATCTGAAAGAAGATGTTTCGGCAGTTTTAGAAGAAGTTTTCGATGTTCCTAAATTAAAGGAGCAGATACACAAAATGTTAATGGAAGATATGACCTTATCTAAGCAACTGAAAAACGAACTTTCCAGTTATACAAATGATGATTTACTATTCCTTACAAAATGCATCCTGATAAGTTTTGACAGAAAATTTATCAAACGGAGGAAAGAGGGGGATAGACATGTTCTTGAGAAAAAATTGGATTTATCTGATTTTTTGTTAGATTACCATTACCCCAAAAGTAATAAACAATTTTTCGGGCGTGATATGGAACTTAATACGATTCATGAGCAGTTAAATGCAGAAAATTATCTCTTTTTGCAGGGAATTGGAGGAATTGGAAAGACGGAGTTAGCATTACATTATGGTAAAAAATTTGAAGATGAATATAGTAATATCTTATATCTACGTTATACAGAAAGTATGTATCAGACAATTTGTAAACTTGATTTTATAGATGATACTTTGGATATGAGCGAAGAACAGTTATTTGATATGCACTATCGTTTTTTCAAGAAATTAGATTCCAATACTTTGGTTATATTAGATAATTTTAATCTATTATTAGAAGAAGATGAATTATTGCAGGAGATTTTATCATTGTCATTCCAACTGCTTGTGACAACCAGAAGTAATGTTGGTGAATATGTTTCTTATGCGGTAAAAGAGATTGAATCCATAGAGGACTTAAAAAATCTTTTTTATACCTATGCACCTGCTGGAAAGAACTCTCCAGACGTTGTTCATAACATTATTGAAGAGGTCTACAGGCATACCCTGACAGTGGAAATAGCCGCAAAAACCTTAAGTGCTACTGGCTTAACCCCAGAAGAATTATTAGAATCATTGAAAGAAGATAAATTAAATCTTTCCAATCCAAATAAAATCCGTATTCAAAAGGATACCAGAATAAAAAAGGCTACACCAAAAGAGCACCTTACAAGGTTGTTCCAGTTACAGGATTTACCAGAGGAATACCTGACCTTATTACAACATATTCGTTTAATGCCTAATTCGGGTATTCCAAAAAGGCTATTTTGCAAATGGATGCAAACAACTGATTTTAATATAATAAATGACCTAATCAACTATGGGTGGATTCAGGAAGATGCAGAAACAAATCGAATATCTATCCACCCATTTTTGAACGAAGTGCTTGAGATAACAGACCACCCATCTTTTCTTAAATGTCAGCAGTTTATAGAAAATGTAGGAAATGAATATATTGCCAATGTGGAAGATGAAATCTTTTATCGTGATTTACTAAATCTGACGAAAAGTATCTTCAAGAAAATAGAGATAGACGATACATGTTCCGCTTTTTGTTTACTGGAAAAGATTCTTATTTATTTAGAAAAATATGTGTATTATAACACTATGAAGTATATGCTGAAACTTTACAAAGAAATCATTCCAATGGGGGCAGAGAATAAAAAGGAAACTGCAACATACAAGTTCTATAAAGGTGTCATTGCCTGGGGAGAATTTGAAGTTGAAACAGGTGCAAAATATTTTCAGGAGGGGATTTCCATTTTAAAACCTTTTGACAAGTCTAATGTGGAATTAGCCATAAGCTTATATCATAGATTATTTTTTTACCATATACTACATGGAGAACAAAAACAGGTTCAACAATGTGCTCAAACTGTCATTGAATTAAGAAAGTTATATAATTTTACTGATTCCATAGACTGTGAATACGACAATGTAATGTTAGCGTTGGTAAATCCAGAAAACTATCAAATGGAACTGGAAAAGTTACTTGAATTACCGCAGTTAAAATCTTTTATTCAGAAAGCAAAAAATAGCGGAACGCTGAATATTACGAAAGAAGAATTTTTAAAAGACATAGAAAAAATAGAGCCTAACGAATTCAATGGAGATATGGGAGCATTTTATAGTGGAATAAAAGAGGAATTAGAAAAAGGAGCATTAGCAATGCAAGACGAGATTTCGCCTATGGATATATTTGCGACTGCTCTGGATATTACAGAAAAGTATATTAAAAACAGTTAACAGGAGAATTGACCTTATTTCGCTTTCCCTAAGATACAATAAGCAGAGAAACCTTATCAAGGATGCCATGCACCAGATAATCTGGCAAGTCCTTGACAGGATTCCTCTGCTTATTGTTTTGGGTAGTCAAGCGGAAAAAGATAAGATTTATCTCGAAATAATGAGATATAGAATCATTATATTTTGTTTAATTCTTTTAGAAAACATTATTCCTGTGCTTCATTATATTGCTTTTCTAATTTATCTGCATGTTTTGCAATTTCAGCCATATAATCTTTTGCAATATTTTCATCAATAATTTCTAAATCGCACAGTTGCATAATCGCTAATCCCATAGAAAGAAATGCAGGATTTTTTCTTGCACATAACCGAATAACATCTTCCCTGTCTTTCAAATAATCGACCTTTATAATAAAGATGTTTTCATCATCAATCGGATTTATGATAAGTGCATCCAATGCATCACTCAAAGTTACATCTTTGAATAACAAATCATGGTCATTCAGTACGTCAAACATCAAGTCTTTCATTTCGTTTTTTGTCATGTTCAGTTCTCCTATTTTGATTGTATATATTTTTCTGCAAACAGATAATGCTAATCGTCATATATCCTTTCAATACTACCAAATGAATTTTGCACACCGCATGGTGTCTATTTTAACTTTTTACACACCATGCGGTGTATACTATGCCTGTATAAATTTAATTGAGGTGATGATAATGGCATATTATCAATATAAACGAATAAGAGATTTAAGAGAAGATGCAGGTCTATCTCAAATGAGAATCTCTGAAATCCTGCATATGCACAAAACCACCTATACCCGCTATGAAACAGGCGAACGTGAAATTCCTTTGAATATTGCTATCCTATTAGCAAAATATTATGATGTCAGCTTGGATTATCTGGCTGGATTAACTAATGAAAAAGGTCATTCTCCAAAGTAGTTGACACCGTATGGTGTTTATTTAGACAAATCATACACCATATGGAGTATGATGTCAATAATAATTTTGCAAGTGAGGTGTTTATTATTTCTTATAGACTTAGAGAATTAAGAGAAAATGCAGAATTAAGTCAGCAGAAAATAGCTGACATTATTCATATGCACCGAACTACATATGTCAGGTATGAAACAGGCGAACGAGAAATTCCTTTGAATATTGCTATCCTACTGGCTCGATATTATAATGTGAGTTTAGATTATCTGGCTGGACTTTCTCATACGAAACACTAAAAAATGATAGTTACCATATATGGCTACTATCATTTTTTCTTTTCTCATACCGTTACAACATTAAATAAAACCCTAATCAAACTTCTTTTTTACTTTGCTTGTTTCATTATTCCACTTTCTTCATATGATAATTCATCATATAGTACTTTAGAAAATTTTAATTCAACTGTTTCTGTGCTATTATAAGGAAAATATTTATGTACATTCTTTATAATTCTTAATTCAGTATTGTTATCTTTTCTTATAATCTCACACAAATATGCGGAATATCTTTCAGAACTACTACTTATCACAACATATTGATAAGAATCATCACCACTGTCAAATCCCTCTTTTATTATTTCAAATTTATCTTGTTCTTTAGCATTATCATATTCACTTTTCTTCAATGAAAATATTCCTGTCCCGACAAGTAATACCCCCATAACACATACCACCCATTTACAATTATGTTTATCAACTTTACCTATATTAAATACATATATCATAGAATAAATAGCAACAAATATTTCAACATTAAATAGCCCCAAGACTATATTCAACCCACCATATGATATAATATTCTTTGCCAAAAAGAATATTATTATTCCAACAATCAACATTGTTACAAAAAAATAATATACTTCAAAATACTTTACTTTATCACCATACTTTTTTTCTAGACGTGCACATATTACTATCAGCGCTATAGAAAACATTGCTCCTACTACTATGAAACCAAGGTATACAAAAAATATTCCTTTTGAAACATAACTCAATGAATAGTCATAGTACTTCATATCAAATTCAAAGTATTCTATTCTTCCTATACTAATATATTTACATACCCAAAAAAACATAGTTGAAACCAAACCTATTACTAAAGTAACTTTTGTACATATACCCTCTAATTGCATTTTTTGCTTTTTCTCACCTTCTTGCTTTTTTTGTTTCTTTTTATGCTTCTTTTTATCCTTACTCAATAGTATTTCCTCCATTTTAATATCATATTAAGGCTCTATATACTCTCATTCAAAAATGGTGTAAATCTGGTGTAGATTTTGCTTACAAACCTTATAAAATCCCTTATTTTAAAGGAATATCTACACAATATCGGTTTCCTGCCGTGGCAGATGAACAATACTTTTATCATATTTTTAAACTCCTTTGATTATCACTTTTAATGAGTATAGCATAATTAAAACGCAATCACCATATTCGTTTTTGTTGCACAAAACATATTAATATCACAAATTGCTACATAACCATTTTTTTATCACCTTGTCATCTCCATTTCCCATAAAAGAATGTTCACTATGTTCTGATATAGTCAATGATACAGGATTGGACTTTGCAAAATTTTCTATGACCAGTAAAGATTGCAAATTGTCCTTACCTCCATAAAGTATATAAGTTGGACTGTTCCATCTTGTTGCGGGATTTTTCTTTACATACTGGTAATAATCCCAAGACAAAATATCAATCGGTGTTGGAATTTCTCTTTTGGTATAAAGCATTTCTTCCGTGACATGAAACCATAGGAACATATTTTTGATGAGGTATTCCATATTTACGATTGGAGACAGAAAAAAGCACTTTTCAAAAGTAATATCTTTATATGCCTGCAAACTGAAATATACACCCAAACTACAAGCAAACAAAGATACCGATTTCCAATTAGCAAACGTATAGGTGCTTATTTGATGAAGATCAGAAATGCCATTCCAAATATCGCACCTGTAATTTTCATCTTTTCTTTCACCATGTTCTGGTAAGTCAAAACTGATTGTCTGATAACCTTTATTTTCTGCTATCCGAGCAAAAGTTTCAGCAGACTCTTTATCGGACATTTTTCCGTGAACATAAATGTATGCTTTGTCAGATTTCGTTCCCCAGATAATGACCGGAATCTTCCCGATATAAAATTTTGTTATTTTCATCTTTCATCACCGATTACATCGTATCATCAGAGAATATCATTCTCAATATACTGTCACTTACAGAAATGTTTTTTACCTACAGAAACCTCCACTGGAGCTTCCTTTCGGATGCATGGCAACCCAAAAGAAAGGTCGCAAAACTACGACCTCTCGGAAATCATTTCTCATATATGATTTTTCTGATTGAATGAACAGAAAGATAATAAATATCAGCTAATTCATCAACACTTTTTCCTCGCTGATAATCTTTTCTTATTTTCCTGTTTCTCTGTTCAATCTCATATCTACAACCGCTTAATTCGCCCCATTTCTTTTTGTTGTCTTTTCTTGAGGGAACATAAATATATCCGCCTTGTATATAACTTTGCAATTCTTCAACTAAAGCAATGGGGAGTACCGAATCTGCTTTGATATATTTCATGCAGGCTCACTCCTTTAACTTTTCATCGTCAAATAGCAAAGCCAGCATATGACGCCTTATTACTCCATGCAAATGGCGTTAGCATTTACTGACTTTGCATGGAGTGCAACATCGTTTTTTCTTTTTTTATTTATGCACATCGTATCACCGTCCCACTTACATTTACATCGATTGTTTTAACTGTTCAATGTTTCCACTTTGTATAGCACCAATATTTCTTGCGATTCTTTCCTCAGACCAGTTCCACCATTGAATCTCCAACAGTGCAGAAATGGTTTCTTCTGAAAATCGCTTCTTTATTGATTTTGCCGGAACACCGCCAACAATCGTATATGGCGGAACATCTTTTGTGACAACTGCACGAGTTCCAATAATCGCTCCGTCTCCAATCGTGACACCAGCTAAAATAACAGCTTCATAACCAATCCAAACGTCATTACCTATGACAATATCGCCTTTATTATCCCATGCGTTTGTTACGTCTTTCTTCTCTAATCCCCATTCCTCAAAAAATAGAGGAAATGGATAAGTGGATAATGAAGCCAGCGTATGATTGGCACTGTTAAAAAGGAATTTTGCACCACAAGCAATGGAACAGAATTTTCCAATCTGCAATTTATTATTGTTTATCGGATAGTGATATAGTACGTTGTTCTTCTCAAATAACGTCGGGTCATTTACAAAATCATTGTACATTGTAAAATCTCCAACCGTTATATTGGGATTCGTGATTACATGTTTCAAATAAATTGTTTCTTTATCACCTGTACGGGGATAAATCTGTTTTACTGGAATAGTCATTTAAAATCCTCCTGTCAATTTGAATAATATCTATTTAACGATTCCAGATAAAGCAATGCAGAGTTTCACCGAAACCACCTCTCTTTTTATTTAAAGACAATTATATACGCCGTTCGATTGAAAAACAATAACCATGTGACATTTCTTCAAAATATCACACACCTTATTAAGAGGTTCAAATCCTTGTATAATCAGCGTTTCGAGACTTTTTGATACTGTTTCCTAGTGTATTTGTACCCCACTGTTAGATATCTGGGGTTACAAGTTGGATTGGCTTACGCCAATCCAACACAGGCTAGTCCGATCCAGCGGCTTACGCTCCGCACGCCGCGGACGGACTGCCTGTAATTTAGATAATATTTTTTTGATTCAAATCTCTCAATATTATATCCCTATTGACCTTTCCTTCAGAATCAATATATCCAGATTTTCTTAACAAATTATATGTTCTTACCGTTAAATCATTTGGAGCTTTACCAGTGGTTATAAGTTCCATCAGCATACTAGGGCTTATTAACTTAGATGTAGAACTTCGTTCTTCATTTGTTTTGCTTATTTTTCGACGCAACATTTCTGCTTCCCGTTCAGCTTGATAACGATGTTCTCTTAATTGTTCTATCTCTAATTCTTTAGCCTCTATATCTGCTCTGTATTTAGCCTTTTCCTCCTCATTCAGATTAGCTTTTTCCATTAATTCATTGATAATTTTATCTTTATCTTCTTGCCTATCTTCAATTTCTTCAGATGTTTCCTTGCTTACCATGTCAAGGTGAGATACTTTATCATTTAAACTATTAAGTTTTTCGCCAAATCTTTCCTCTATCTTACCAAGTGTAACAGATATATCTTTCATAAACTTATAAGAACTATCATAAAATCTCGTACTCGTTTCATCCGCTTTAAAATAAAAAAATATTGATATAAATATTGAAAAGAAAGCTAATAGCGTGGATAGAATACTCTCACTTGTAAAATTATTTTTATAAATACTTAAACATATTAATAGTACAAATAAAACAATACAAATTCCAGCTATAACATATACTGTCTTTTTCAAAAACGAAGGTTCTTTATTTCGTTCTTGCAATTTTAACATTTTATCAAGAATTTCATTCAAATCTGTTTTTTCATCAATATGTACTTTACTATTTTTATCTTCTTTCATTTTCCCCTCCATTATATAACAAATTATAAACTATTATACATTGTGTAGATTAAATGTCCATATTAATACACAAAAATAATTTCAAGAAAATTATAACAATAAAAATGTTTTGGTATTTATCTTCTTAGTTCAAAAATAAATTATTTCAATACTTATTTCAAAAAAAGTTGAAAAAATAGCCATCTTATATTTTATAAATTGACTTTCGCAAAAATCTCCGACTCTAATTGTTCCCTCATTTTCGTAAAATTTAGTTCTTTAATCTTCTTTCCTCTTATGTTTGCATTCAAATATCCATTTTCTAAAAGTTCTTCATTTTTACATACATCTTGAATATTCATTTGATGAATTGAAATCGGATAATCATTCATTATAACAAATGCCTTAACTGGATTAATTTGCATAGCGTCAATAATTCCATTATCTGCTGTACCAAAGTAAGAAAGAATAACTCTCTCTGTATTTTTCATATTGTCCCATAACATAGTCTGTTCTATAAGTCTAATATGATAAATATCCCATGTAACATTCAAAATATTTTTTATGATATCAGAGTTGATTTTTAACTTTTTAAATGTCTCATGCGTTCTACTATCATCCATAATATATAAAGACAATATAACAATTTCTTTTTCCAAATAACAATTCAGCACATTTAAACAATAATCTATAAATTTCTCAACTTTTTTATTTTTATCTGAAACAATATCATATTTTTTTATTAAAAATGCTTTCATGACACAACAACACACCAAATCAAATTGTTCTAATGCCTCATCTATTTGACCAAGTGCCATATCATATATTTGTTTTATTCTCATATAATCATCAGAAGACAAATAAATATTTTCAAAATCTCCATTAACAAATGGAATATTATCAAATTTTACAAAAGACGTTATCATTTCAGAAAGGATGCATAAATCTACACGTGTCCTCATTCTCTCCATAAGTGCTGTTCCTATTCCGATTCGAAATCCCTCTTTTTTTAAATAATTAAGATAATTTAAAAATTCAACTTTATCAATATTTATTTTACGTCCTATCATTATTTTGTTTAAGTATGTAAGAATATTTAAATCAAAATCTACAGTTTTACCAACTTGAACTAAAACTCTTTCTGAAATATGTTTCGAGTCCAAAATCCAAGTTTTTGTATAATCTCCTATTCCCCAAATTCCACATTGTCCTATTTTTTTATTTTTTAAAGAATCATCAAAATTTGAATATTCCTCATCAAACAAAAATATTCTACAATCACTTATTTTATCTTTATATAATCTGAATTTTTCTACTTTCTCTAATGTATTTGAAGACTGTAAAATATCCACTATAGCCATCTTTTTATACTCATTTACCTGTTGATTCATTGTATCTTCCTATCTGTAATATTTATCATACCGGAACATCTTTCAAAAGTTGTAAATCGGTTGTAAAAATTAACCACCTAATCTCATAATCCGCCTAAATCAGAGGAATCCCATCAAACTGCCACCTCCTGCCGTGGCAAACGAATAATACTTTTATCATATATTTAAACTCCTTTGATTGTAGGTTTTTCCTTGATTTTTCAGTGTTTTTTACAACATTTCATTTTCTTTGTTACTGGCATATCTCAGTATAAATTAGCATAAGTTTTCGCCCAAAAGCTGTAAATCAGTTATAAAACCATGTGCTATTTGCTACTTTACACCTCGCTATTACACACCTGTTTCATTTCTTTTTGGATATCTTGAAGGATTTCAATATGAGTTTTGGAATTATTCTAACATATTTGAAATGCAATAGCCATATTAGATTCGATATAATTTCTGTTCTTATTCGAACCAACGTTCAAATGCAATATCTGCCCTCTCAAACGGAAATTTCTCCTTATCAACAGGTATCTCCACAAAACCATTTTTTCGATACAAATGTAATGCATGTACACATTTTCGGTTTGAAACAATAATGACTCTGCCGATACCTTTTTTCTTCGCATATTCCATGCAAGCCTTTAGACAGGCGTTTCCTGCTCCCGAACCTGTGTACATCCCTTTTGCAGCAAATTTCATAATTTCCCAATCTCCATCCTCTCTCGGCCCAATCATGCAGCAAGCCATAACACTGTCATTGTTATCCAGAGCAAAGAATATATTGCCACCTCTTTCAATGATTGGTTCAATATTTTTTAATTCTCGAATATCTTCTGCTTCAATTTCAAACATCTCAGAAATCCACTTTTTATTCATTTCAATAAAATCTTCTTTGTATTTTGAATCATAGGGAACAATTTTCATTTTTTCTCTCCTTTACATTTATTTAAAATTGCAATTATTGTATCGAATGCATCCTTTAAAAGTTCGCAATCATTTTGACTTAATTGCTGAATCAACTCACCTATCTGTTGTTCTGATTTTTGTACAAAATCTTCTGTTTTATTTTTTCCTTTTTCTGTTAGGTATAGCTCATATACTCTTGAATCTTTTTCTGAAATTTTTTTAAACAAGTATCCATTTTTTTCATGATTTTTTAAAATTCTGCTTAAATAACTTTTATCAATGTTCATTCTCTTCGCAATATATGCCGCATTACAACCACTATTTGTATATATTTCGAAAAAAATTCTTGCTTCTGTCACAGAATATTCCGAACCAAGATAATGATTTCCAAGCAAATCCATTGCTGACATATAAAAACGATTAAATTCTCTTATTTTATTTACGGTTTCGTTTATCGTAATCACTCCCATTTAAAAATAGTTGACAAAATCCACTATCATTTTAATAAAACTAGTGGATTTTGTCAACTATTATCTTTTTTATAAATTAAGAATTTTAAGACGAATAACACGCATTATGGCAATGGTGTAATCCCCTATCATAGCGTTTTCCTCTTTCGACCATACCGCTTCAAAAACTCCGCGAGATAGTGTCCTATGAACACGAACAACCCCATAACCGCCATGTAATCCAGTAGGAATAAAATCAGTGGTTCTTCAAAATCAAAGAATACAAACTGAATTTTCAGGAGCATATAGCTTCCAATCTCTCGTTTTGCAAAGGCAAACATACCATAACCAGCAATTACCATGGAAAGGATACGAAGTACCCATGTACGGGCAATGGAAACATTCTTAACCAATTTTCTTGCCATTGCCAGCATCATGCTCCAATGAAGTCCAAGATGAAGGGACATCCACACAAAGCCCCAGTATGCCGAAACCATGTGAATACTTCTGGCAAAGGAACGCCCTCCGCTGATTGGCAGGAAAGAGAGAACGTGGCGGGAAAGAATGACGCCGCTGACCATGGAGCCTACCATACAGAGCAATACCAAAATAACCAGTACTGTCTGCCAGACACGCAGCGGTGTATAGCTTCCTTTCAAAAGATTTCGGCTCCACTGGCTGTTCAAAATATGATGTGTCAAAAACAGGACAAACATCCCGATTCCCAGCCATTCATGAGCTGCCTGCCCGACCAATTCATAGGGCATAAGAAGCAGCAACGCAATCGTCATTCCTATATCAACACATATTTTCGCAATTATTTTAGGTTTCATTCAGCTTGGCTCCTTCCTTGCTTTTATCGAATAAAGTTTATAAAAACTTGTTGGCTCCGTGAACCATATTCCAGTAGAGAGAAGATACCTCCGGCATTTCCCATTTTTCACACAGGCTTTACAGACAATACAGGCCGCCAATAGGATTATAAAATCCTACCTACTTAATAACCAAGCTCATTCAGCCATTCAGCAACATCCTCTGCCGCGTCTGCCACATCCCGTTCACTGACTGTAAAGCCGTCCTCCATTACTGTTGCCTCCGGCTCCAGCTCTTTTATCGTATCAATTGTACCGGAAAAGCGGCTCCCATTATGAACATTAAACGGGATAATCGTCTTGCCGGAAAAATCATACGCATCAAAAAAGCTGTACAAAACCTGCGGCATATCGTACCACCAGGTGGGATAACCAATGAAAACAGTGTCATACTGATCCAAATTCTCAATCTGGCTAATCAGCTCCGGACGGGCGTTTTTATCCTGCTCCTCCGCCGCATAGTCAATCAGTTCTCCTCCGTCTGCCGGATATACGACAGAAGTTTGAATGGAAAACAAATCTCCGCCTGTATTTTCCTGAATCATATCCGCCACGGCACGGAGCCGGCCGACCGCCGTTCCATTTATGGTTGTATAGCTGGCTGAGGCAACAGCGTCAACACCACTGTTCTCCGCAGCAGTAAAATAAGCAATTAAAATCTTATTGCCGCCTTGCGCTGCAGTGCCCCCATCAGATGTGACATCTGCATTTTCATCTCTTGTGCTGCTATCCGCAGTCTCTGTGAAAGGCTGACTGCTTTCCTGTCTTTCTTCCGTTTGTGCCCCCTGTATATCCTCTGTCCTACCACAAGCAGCAAGTGTAGATATCATAGCTGCTGCCAACAGACACGATAGAATACGGGTTACATAATTATGTCTTATCATGAGTTTTCACCAATTTTTCTTTTCTTTGCTGCTGTCATGCTGTTTCTTCCGTTCTTCGACCATCTTTACAAACCACTCCACCATGTTCGGATCATAATGGGAGAAGAAAGCACTGGTTTTCGTATCCAGTTTTGTAATGGCGTTCATGTCCTCTTCTGTCAACGAAAAGTCGAAAACATCCAGGTTTTGAACCATTCTTTCTTTGTGGGTTGACTTTG
Source organism: uncultured Eubacteriales bacterium (assembly GCA_949292785.1). GTDB lineage: Bacteria > Bacillota > Clostridia > Lachnospirales > Lachnospiraceae > Petralouisia. Next base: position 3,492 of record CASFBK010000006.1, on the reverse strand, counting down.
GAAGCACGATTACACCTCTCTGAATATTCCAACGGAGCATGACCTGTGCATTTGTCTTGCCATACTTTTCGCCAATCTGGCTTAACACTTCGTTTTCAAAAAGTCCTCCTCGGCCTTCTCCAAAGGGTGCCCAGGCTTCATGGGCAATATGATATTTGTTCATCCATTCATTGTCCTCTATTCGTTGATTCAGGACATGCGTCTCAATCTGATTGACCATGGGCGGAATTCTTGTAAAGGAGGCTAAATCCACCAATCTGTCCGGGTAGAAATTTGACACACCGATTGACCGCAGTTTTCCTTCGTCATACAAATCTTCCAATGCCCGGTATGCGCCATAGTAATCATTGAACGGCTGATGGAGAAGCATCAGGTCCAGATAGTCTGTCTGGAGCTTCCGCAGTGATTCTTCAACGGATTTTCTGGTCTCTTCATATCCGTAATGCTCCACCCAAACCTTGGAAGTCAGGAAAATCTCTTCTCGGGGAATGCCGCTCTTTTTCATTGCAGAGCCTACCTCTTCCTCATTGAAGTAAGACTGCGCAGTATCCAAACTGCGATATCCCACCTCCAATGCGTCCATCACACACCGCTCACATTCATCCTTTGTCACCTGATAAACGCCATATCCGAGAATCGGCATTTTCACTCCATTTGATAATGTTACATATTCCATAACGATTCCTCCAAATTATTTCTTTTATTTTTGCTCATCCACAGGCGGTACCATCTCTGCATAAGACTTCAGCAAATCCGGTGTACTGGTGTAGTAGCGTTTGTTTTTGTCCAGCGCTGCGATTTCCGCCATTTCCGTATCATCCAAGCTGAAATCAAACAGGTCAAAATTGGCGCGGATATGCTCCGGATTCTTAGAGCCCGGAATCACCACGTTCCCAGCCTGAACATGCCATCGCAGGATAATCTGAGCATTGCTCTTTCCATACTTCTCAGCCAACTTTGAGAATACCAGTTCCTCAAGCAGCGCCTTATCACCATGCCCCAGGGGATACCATGCCTGGATGACCATATTTTCCTGTGTTAAAAATGTCTTTAATTCCTGCTCCTGAGAATACGGATGCACCTCTGTCTGCAAAATAGCCGGCTTTACTTCACAAATATCCAGGATTTCCTGAATCTGAGCAGTTGTAAAATTGGACAGACCGATAGCTCTGACTTTACCTGCTTTATATGCCTGCTCCATCAGACGGTAGCCTGCAATGTAATTTCCGGCAGGCTGATGGAGTAATAACAAATCAATATAGTCCGTGTCCAGACGTTCCAAGGTTTTCTCCACGGCATCTGCCTGCTCGTAAAAGGACGGCCACAGCTTAGTTTCCAGGAAAATATCTTTCCGGTCAATGTCCGATTTGTGAATTGCGCGGCCCACCGCTTTTTCATTCATATAAGCATTTGCCGTATCAATCAGACGGTAGCCTGCCTGCAGTGCACTGATAACTGAAGCCTCCGCTTCGTCAGGGCTTAACAGGAAGGTTCCGATACCTGCCATAGGCATGTCCACTCCGTTATTCAATGTAACATACTTCTGTTTACTCATAGTTGCCATCTCCTTTTTCCTTTTATTATGATTCTATTATAAATCCGCATACATCCCAGCAGAAGTTCCTCCTGGTTTCTCAGTACGCACCTTTGGGTTATAACAGCGTTAGTATCTGCCTTGTTAATTCCTCTGCCATAAAAGGACCACGAGATACCTCAATTCACAAGTTTTTTCCATGTTACGGCATACATCCCTATTGTAACAGGTAACATCAGTGCTTCTATAATCAACTGCGTCCATATCATTCCATACAGCCCCACGAGCCAGTTCATGAGAAGGAGGCAGGGGATATTCAAAAGTCCCTGACGGCACACCGTCATAAATGTTGCCTGTGGCCCTTTTCCCATCGCCTGCATAGTATAAATAATCAAAGCATTTACCGCTGTCAGCGGCACAGCAAGGCAGGTGATTCGAAGGAAAGAGGCTCCCAGAACACTTGTCTGTGCTTCTTGAATAAACGCCTGCATGATCCATGGAGCAAACCCAAAAAAGCAAATGACGAAGCAAGCGGCGATTACTAATGCAGCTTTCCACGAAAAAACCGATATCTGCCTCATTCTTTTATAATTCTTTGCGGCATAGTTATAGCCGACCAAAGGCATAAAGCCCTGACAAAGTCCCATACAAATACCTAACGGAAACAAATCAATCTTTTTTACGATACCATAGGCAGCTACCGAAATATCCCCATAACCGGAAGCCAGTTTTACAATTACCATGTTAGAAGCATTCGCCAGCGTTGTCATGATCGCGGACGCAATTCCCACAGAAAATACCGGCCTGATATACTTCATAGAAAAATCCCGGATAGATAAAGACAATGCTGTTTTCTCTTTCAGTCTGTGGAAAATAACCAGGAAAAACAACATAGAGGCCAAATTGGAACAAGCTGTCGCAACAGCGCTTCCGACAAATCCCATTCCTACTCCGAACATAAACAGAGGGTCCAGTATAATATTTAAGATTCCTCCAAACATCATACCAGCACTGGCGTGTCTGGCATGGCCTTCGCTCCTGAGCAGATGGGCCAGTGTCATACTCAGCATGGTCGGTATTCCGCCAATTATCACAACCCAAAGGAAATATGACTGAGCATATGTAAAATTATCATTACTGGCCCCTAAAAATCGTAGTAACGGTACACGAAAAACAAATGACAGCAATGAAAAAAGAAAGGTCGCCGCTATACCTCCATAAAAGCTGAATGAAGCAACCTGTTTTACCGCTTTGTGTTCTCTCGAGCCAAGCAGCCGCGAGATCAGGCTGCTCCCACCAATTCCAAACAGATTCCCCAGTGCGGTCAGCAGATTAAACCATGGATACACCAAAGTCACCGCCGCCACCATGTATGGGTTTCCAAGCTGTCCAATAAAAAAGGTATCTGCCAGATTATAAATAATGCTTACAATCTGGCTGATGATAGAAGGAATCGCCAAAGCTGCCACTGCCTTACGAACCGGTATTGTCTCAAATAATTCTTTTTCTGATACTTCGTCCATTTCTTAATCGCTTCTTTCTTATATGCTTAACCTTCTGCCCACACAAACCCCCCGGCATTTCTTATAATCCGGCTGCCCAACGGGCGATTTCTTTTGCCCGGTTCAGATAATCAATCCGGTCATGGCATGTAGAATCAGAAACACACTGAGTAAACACCTCCGTCCGGTATTCTGAGATGGCACGGCTCACACTGGGCAGAGTTAAAATATTCTTCACATGCCGTTTCATTTCATCCGGTTCAGACCCGGTACAGGTCAAAAAGATGCCAACCCATTTCTTTGGTCCAATCTGATACGTCTTGCAGGCAAAGGTGCAGCACAACCGATTGATCACAGTGGTGTTGTATCATAAAAGTTGACACCCTATTCTCAAGGATTTTGATATATAATCATAATCAATACGAGAACAGGAGAAAAATCTATGGCACAGAATCA
>CASFBK010000005.1 GCA_949292785.1 uncultured Eubacteriales bacterium | reverse complement strand
GGAATTATGTCGCAAGCGACTGTGCTCGGCGCGGCAAAGTGTGTTCCGCTTGATAGGTAATGTATATTCGTGAGAGTGTGCGGAGCACACTTTGTTCTAATATTGATTAAAAATTAATGGAGAAAAGACCAGCGGGGGAGCCACTGGTCTTTTCTATGAGGGGAGTATAAATAATTAATAAGGGGTATAACTTGTAAAAAAGATTTCTGAAGGAGAAATCCTTCTTACAAGAAAGATTATAATATATAATTCTAAAAAAAGCAATGGTAAATTGAAAAAAATTTTGAATAAAATTAAAAAGTGTTTCAGATACTATAGATGCAATAAAAATTAGGAGGAATTAATTATGGCAAAAAACAGTGATATGCAAAACAGAGGTACAAATAGTGAGTCTGAAAACATGCGGAATTCCTATTCTCAGAATAAGGCATCCCAGAATAAGGCATCCCAGAACAAGGCATCTCAGAACAAAGCATCTAACACAACTGGTTCTAACAATGCAAATGGTTCTAACTGCAGAGATTCTTACGAGAAATAACAGGTACCAGCCAGAAAAAATTGCATAGTATAATGTAGAGACGGATTACCGGTAACACTAGAAACCGGTAATCTGTTTTTATCTTATAGGAAGTTATAATCTATCTCCTATAAATGAGGTGGTATTATGGAATTTCAAACAATTAGTATAAAAAAATTTGAGGAATACAGGAAAAAGCCGGACACCTGGGTCATTGACCTGAGAAGTGCAGAAGAATTTGAAGAGATGCATATAGAGGGAGCCAGAAATATTCCCTATGCCCAGTTAGAAATGTACAAGAAATATCTTCCAAAGGATAAGACCTATATTTTATACTGTGACAGAGGCGCAAGCAGTCTTAAGGCAGCAAGGGAATTAAGCAGAGAAGGATATCATACAGTAACAGTAGTTGGAGGGCTTCAGGCAATACTTCAAAATGTATAAAATCATTGACAGTGCAGTTTAGAGAAGATAATATAGAACTATAGCGAAAAATTAGTAATCAATTTGCTGCTGCAAAGTGGTTACAGACAGTGGAGAATATAGATGAAAACATACGAATTGATTGCACCATGCCATTTTGGATTGGAAGCAGTATTGAAAAGGGAAATATATGACCTGGGATATGATATTACAAAGGTAGAAGACGGAAGAGTTACGTTTACCGGCGATGAAGAAGCAATCTGCCGTGCCAATATTTTTCTGCGCACGGCAGAAAGAATATTATTAAAGACAGGGCAGTTCCATGCAGAGACCTTTGACGAGTTATTTGAAGGAATTAAGGCGATTCCATGGGAAGACTACATACCGGAGGATGGAAAGTTCTGGGTAGCCAAGGCATCTTCCATTAAAAGTAAGTTATTTAGTCCTTCTGATATTCAGTCTATTGTGAAAAAAGCAATGGTGGAGCGGTTGAAGCAGGAGTATCATACAAATTGGTTTGAAGAAACAGGAGCTTCTTATCCACTTCGTCTTTTCCTTATGAAAGACGAAGTAACAGTAGCTATCGATACCTCTGGAGAATCGCTTCATAAGCGTGGATATCGGACCATGACCAGTAAGGCGCCTATTACAGAGACTTTAGCAGCAGCGTTAATTATGCTGACCCCATGGAGAAAGGACCGGATATTGATTGACCCCTTCTGCGGCAGTGGAACTTTTCCGATTGAGGCTGCTATGATGGCAGCGGGAATTGCGCCGGGAATGAATCGTAATTTTACAGCTGAAAATTGGACAAACCTGATTGACAGGCAGCTTTGGTATGATACGGTAGAAGAAGCAGCAGAGCAGGTCAATACAGAAATTGAAGTGGATATTCAAGGATATGATATTGATGGAGAGGTAGTAAAAGCGGCAAGAGAAAATGCAAAACGAGCAGGTGTGGAGCATCTGATTCATTTTCAACAGCGCCCGGTCAGTGCCTTGAGCCATCCGAAAAAATATGGGTTCATTATCACCAACCCGCCTTATGGAGAGCGTTTGGAGGAAAAGGAGGCATTGCCGGAGCTTTATACGGAAATCGGGGAAGCCTTTCGGAGACTGGACAGCTGGTCTGTTTATATGATTACCAGTTATGCAGATACGGAACGCTATGTAGGAAGAAAAGCAGATAAGAATCGTAAGATTTATAATGGAATGTTAAAGACTTATTTTTATCAGTTTTTAGGACCAAAGCCGCCAAAAAGAAATAAGTAGTAGAAATAAAGAGGGAAAAAGTGCGTTATTCAAAAAGATATATTGCTATGACAATTATACTGCTACTGGCAGTAGTAATAAAATTTAACGGAATAGGAAGTAAAAGTGAAGAAGTAGAAGCTTTCCGAGGAGCACGGTTGGAGAGCGCTATATGGAATCCGCTGATTGCCGAAAGCGTCAACGAACAGCTGCTTTCTGTTCTGGTAGACAATAAAGAGATGACAAATCTTAATAATGGAATCTATATGGATGAGAATCTTAATATCATGATGCCTGCCTCTGCCTTACGGGACAGCTTTAATTGTAGTGCCCATGTATATGAAGAAAATGAACTGCTGATTGAAAAACGTTCCGATGAAATTACATTTCAGTTAGATAATCCGGAGGTTTCTATTAATAGCGAAAAGGAATCAATTTCATCTCCTATGACATATAAGGATGGGGAATACTATGTTCCCATAGAAACAGTAGCGGATAAGCTCAATTTCAATTATAATTGGAATATTGATGAAAATCAGGCAGTCGCAGTAAATAATGCAGAAGAAACGAGTATTCTGCCGCCACAGTATGATTTGAGAGAGAAAAAGAGGGCGCCGCAAATAAAGAATCAGGGAAAATACGGAACCTGTTGGGCATTTGCAGCTCTTTCAGCGATGGAATCCGCGTTGATGCCGGAGGAAGAGGAGATTTTTGCGCCGGATCATATGTCCTTACAGAACAGCTTTGTGTTAAGGCAGGCAGATGGTGGTGAGTATACTATGGGAATGGCATATCTTACCGCATGGCAGGGACCGGTATATGAAGCAGACGATCCTTATGGAGACGGAACATCTCCGGATAATCTGGAACCGGTCAAACATGTACAGGAAATACAGTTGATTGACGGAAAAGATTTTGAGAAAATAAAAGAAGCGGTGTTTAAGTATGGTGGTGTGCAGACTGCCATTTACAGTGCCCTTAGAAGCTCACAGACCAATTCTCCATATTATAACAGTGATGCTTATGCATATTGTTATATGGGAGCAGAAAAGCCCAATCATGAGATTCTGATTATCGGCTGGGATGATAACTACCCCAAAGAAAACTTCAAGATGGAAGTGGAAAGTGATGGAGCGTTTATTTGTCAGAACAGTTGGGGAGAGAATTTTGGTGATAACGGAGTATTTTATGTATCTTATTATGATGTGAACATTGGAAATCATAACGTAGTATATACCGGAATTGAAGAAACCGATAATTATGACCATATTTATCAGTCTGACTTATGCGGATGGGTAGGACAACTGGGATATACACAGGATAGTCTTTATGCTGCCAATGTATATACGGCGGCCGGAAGAGAGACGATAAAGGCAGCCGGCTTCTATGCCACAGGAAAAGAAACTTCCTATGAATTGTATGTGGTGAAAAATTTTAGAAATGAAGATTCCCTTGCAGACCGGGTATTAGCAGCAAGCGGAAAAGTTGCAAATGCAGGATATTACACCATTGATTTTGAAAAAGGGTTCGAGGTAGAACCGGGAGAAAAGTACGCAGTTGTTCTTTATATTAAAACGCCGGGGTCTGAACGACCTATGGCGATAGAGTATGCAGCAGATGAATTTACATCAGATGTGGATTTAAGTGATGGAGAGGGCTATATCAGTCTGCGGGGAAATCAGTGGGAAAGAACAGAAGAGAATCAGGAATGTAATTTGTGTTTAAAAGTATATACCGATAATAGATAGTCTAACAGTACGGGAGGAGGCAGTGTGATATGCAGAAAAAAATATTGAAAATTTCAACAGTAATACTCACACTGACTACGATGGCAGCAATCGTTGTACTGGGACAGTTCCCGAGAGTAAAGGCAGAAAAAGAGAAAAGTCAGATGTCCGGTTTGGAAAAACTGGATTATGATACCGCCATAGCGCAGGAGGAGGAAATCTCCTTTTCCCAACAGCTGCGCTTAGAACTTCCGAAGGGAGTGAGCGAAGCGGATATTGAAATTGAAAACAATTATGTAAAGCAGCTCATTACAATCACGGTTCCGGAAGCCGGCATGGATTATTTTGAATTACATCCTTTGCTGGGAAGGAGCGACCATATTGATGAACTTTATATGGAAAAGGGTGTGATTGATATTACCATGGATGCAGTATACGAGGTGGAAAGTACGGTTGCAGATGGTTTCTTATATCTGGATTTTCGGACTCCCCAGGAAGTATATGATAAGGTGGTAGTAATCGATGCCGGTCATGGTGGTAAGGCTCCGGGGGCGATTAAGCAGGGCATACAGGAAAAGGATTTGAACCTTGCAATTTTATTAAAGTTAAAGGATTTACTGGATCAGAATGATAAAAATATCGGAGTGTATTATACACGTACCGAGGATAATAATCCAACTTTTGAACAGCGGGCGCAGCTTGCCAACAAATCCAATGCGAACCTGTTTATCAGTATACATAATAATTCTACAACAGACGGTGGGATGTCAGCGTATAATGGAACAGAGGTTATGTACGACGAAGCAAAAAGCGAAGAGGGATTTAGCAGTAAGCATTTGGCAGAAATTTGTCTGGAAGAAACAACGGCAGCGCTTGGAAGCAAGAATAATGGACTGGCACTGGGAAACAGTATTTATATTATAAGAAGCAGTCAGGTGCCGGTGGCTCTGATTGAAGTTGGATTTATGACGAATCAAGAGGAATTGGATAAGCTAAAGTCTGAAGAATATCAGCAGCAAGCCGCACAGGGAATCTACAACGCTATTATGAGAGCTTTGGATGAGGGATACTAGTCAAAATATCAGAAAAGTGCCGGATGGAGGAAACATAGTTTTTATGAAAAAGATAATATTTGCGACAGGAAACGAAGGAAAAATGAAAGAAATACGGGAAATTCTTGCAAATGAGGATGTGGAAATCTTATCTATGAAAGAAGCAGGAATTTCATTGGAAATCCAGGAGGATGGGAAGACTTTTGCAGAAAATGCAATGATTAAGGCAAAGGCAGTGGCAGCAGTGCCCCAGGCAGAAAATGCAATTGTGCTGGCAGACGATTCGGGACTGGAAGTGGATTACCTGAATAAAGAGCCGGGGATTTATTCGGCACGTTATATGGGAGAAGATACCTCTTATAAAATTAAGAACCAGAATATTATAGACCGGTTAGAGGGAGTCCCGAAGGAACAGCGTACGGCAAGATTCGTATGTGCGATTGCAGCTGTGCTTCCGAATCAAGAGGTAATCACCACAGAAGGGACGATTGAGGGATACATCGGCTGGGAAGAGGCAGGCACCAATGGATTTGGATATGATCCGATTTTCTATATCGATGAGTATCACTGTTCTACAGCAGAATTACCCAGAGAAGTAAAGAATGAATTGAGTCATAGAGGAAAAGCACTTCGTGCTATGAAGGAACGGCTTGCAGAGAGGTAGAAGCGTATATGAAGGTATTGATTATCAGCGATACCCATAAGCATCATGAGAATCTTATCCGGGTTCTGGAAAGAGTAGGAAAGATAGACCTCATGATACATCTTGGGGATGCAGAAGGTTATGAAGATGATATTGCCGATATGGCAGGATGTCCAATGGAAATCGTAGCGGGAAACAATGATTTTTTCTCTTCACTGCCAAGGGAGAAAGAACTACAGCTGGGAAAATATAAGGTATTGATTACGCACGGACATTACTATTATGTATCTACTGGTGTGGAGGATATTAAGAAAGATGCAGCAGGAAGAGGCATGGATATTGTTATGTTCGGACATACCCACAGACCGCTTCTGGAACGGGGAAAAGGAATTATAGCACTAAATCCCGGAAGTATCTCTTATCCAAGACAGGAGGGAAGGAAACCTTCCTATGCAATTATGGAAATTGATAGAGCAGGAGAGGCCCATTTTTCAATCGAATATCTGGAATAAAAAATAATTGCAAAAAAATAAAAAAAGTTGTTGACATTTGTATGCCTATCGCATATAATATATCTTGCGTCACGGGTAAAACTGGAAAATAAATAACCTTCGGGGTGTGGCTCAGCTTGGCTAGAGCGCCTGGTTTGGGACCAGGAGGTCGCAGGTTCGAATCCTGTCACCCCGATTGATACGCGGGTGTAGTTCAATGGTAGAACACCAGCCTTCCAAGCTGGATACGTGGGTTCGATTCCCATCACCCGCTTGCATTGAGCACTTAGCAAAGTATTTTAAGCTTAGTGTGAAAGCTACATGGATGCTTGGCGAGATATGTTTGCTTTGCAGCCAGAGTGTTACAATTAGTGTTCGTAGCTCAGCTGGATAGAGCAACGGCCTTCTAAGCCGTGGGTCGGGGGTTCGAATCCCTTCGAGCACATTTTCTCATTATATGGTGGGTATAGCGCAGTTGGTTAGCGCGCCAGATTGTGGCTCTGGAGGCCCAGGGTTCGAATCCCTGTATCCACCCTTTAGCGATGAGTCTTATTTTTTATAAGCACCGCCGCTTATAATTATTGGGCTATCGCCAAGCGGTAAGGCACAGGACTTTGACTCCTGCATTCGCTGGTTCAAATCCAGCTAGCCCAGTTAAATATGGGATATTAGCTCAGTCGGTAGAGCACTTGACTTTTAATCAAGTTGTCCGGGGTTCGAATCCCCGATGTCTCATTAAAAGAGTAGTAAAGAAGTGTTGAAAATCAGCACTTCTTTTTTTGTTTCAGAGTTTCGAACGGGAGTCAATATACATTTGCCAAGCCTATAAGATTTATGATATAATTAATTTATAGTATAATTAGCAAAAAAGGAGGCGTTTTTTGTTGGGTTTGATAGAAGAATTAAGGGTTTTTGGCGTAGATGTAGATGATGCCATGGAACGATTTATGGGGAATACTGCTCTTTATGAAAGAATGCTGAAAAAGCTGCCGGATGTCATAAAAAATGCAGATGTTCAGCCTGATTTTGATTGTACAGATTATGCTGATATTACGGAAAAGGCACATGCCGTCAAAGGAGCCACTGGGAACTTGTCGATTACTCCTCTTTATAAGGCATATACCGAGATTGTAAGCTTGTTGCGTGCCCAACAGCCGGAAAAGGCAAAGGCGGTTCTGATAAGTATTCTGCCTGTGCAGATGAATATTATTCATTGTATAGAAAAGTATATATAATTCATGGAAGGAGAAATTACCTGGGAAGGTAAATAGGTGCATATGATAACAAATCGTAAAAAACTGTTGATTGTGGATGATTCTGAAATAGATCGTGAAATATTAAAAAACATTCTTGGTGATGAGTTTCAAATAATTGAGGCGTATAATGGTTATGACGGGCTTGAGATTATTCTGAAAAGGGAAGAGCATCTGGATGGAATCTTATTGGATGTGTCTATGCCGGTTCTGGATGGATTTAGTGTATTGAGAGTCATGAGAGAAAACAACATTAAATATATTCCTGTTTTTCTCATTACTGCGGAGGCGACCAAAGATAATGTGGTAAGAGCAGCAGAGTATAACGTATCTGAGTTCATAGTGAAGCCTTTTGAAAGAGATAAAGTTTTAAAAAGGATTTACTATAAGCTTGGAATTGTTTCTAATCAGGAGCTGGCAGAAAAGGATATTGAAGAAATAAATACATATATATATATCACGAATGGAAGCTGTCTATAAAAAGTATTTTATTAATTTTGGTCAGGATAGTTCACATTACGTACGTATGACTGATTTGATGAAAATCTTACTAAGTAAGTATGCAGCCAATAACCCAGGGTTAAAACTGGATTACGTTCAGATAGAGATAATAAGTAAAGCAGCGTATTTTTGCGACATTGGTAAGATTCTGATTCCAACAGGAACGAAGGAAAACGAGGAACGCTATCAGAGTCATACCTTATTGGGGGCAGATATCATGCGTATGAATAATTCAAAAAGCTGCGAATACTTTGTACAGATTGCAGCAGATATGTGTGCCCATCATCATGAGCGATATGATGGAAATGGTTTTCCGAATAGAATCTATGGTGATAGCAATTTAGTCTATACGCAGTTATGCAGACTGATTGATTCCTTTGACGATTTATTTTTCCGGTATCGTGAACATAGTGAAATGCAATTTGATTTTGTGGCAGGTGACCTGGCGAAAGATAAGGGAGCGGTCAGCCCGCAGGTATTTTCATTACTTATGGAATGTAAACCGAACATTATTATGTACTACAATACCAAAGTGTAAGAGAGCGTGATATATGGTGAAAAAAAGCACAGATAAATTTTTGAAACGTAGTTTTATTATTATGAGTGTTGTGTGTATCATTGTATTTGCATGTCTGACAATATTCATGTCTAAGAAAACGGGAGAATCCGTTGTAGATGTTACAGAAATTTATATGTCAGAGATGAATACACAGATACAGCAAAAGTTTAGCTCTATTATTGGCTTGCGCTTAGAACAGGTCGAGGGAATCATAAGACTTACTCCACCTGAGGATGTCAGTTATGGTGAGGAGATGTTAGAGGAATTAGAAAAAAGCGCTGAGGTCAGAAACTTTACTTATCTGGGATTTTATACCGAGGATGGGGAAGCGAGAAGGATATATGGAAGGCCTTTGGAAGTTGAGAATCATGAGGAGGTAGCGGAAGCGCTGACTTTCAATGAAGATGGAAACATAGTGGCGCAGGGCGTGAACGAAGATGGAGAGAAGATGTTAATCCTGGGGAAACGAGCAGCTTATCCCCTGGAAGATGGTAAGGTGAGTTCAGCCTTGATAGTGGGAGTGTCCATGGAATATCTGAATGAAGCACTTTTTTTGTATGCAGAAGACACAATGGTGTATTCTCATGTTATTGATGAGGATGGAAGCTTTGTAATCAGGAATGCCGATGCTTACAGAGATAGTTACTTTGAACGTATTCGCGCTGAATTTGATGAGGTAAGTGGAAAGGATGCAGAAACATATATCTCTGAGCTGTCAGAAGCTATGGCGGCAAGAGCGAATTATTCTACCTTCATTTCAGTGAATGGAGAAGAACGGCATATCTACTGTTCCCCGCTCTCTGAAAACTCTAAGTGGTATTTGGTTTCTGTCATGCCAAATGGTGTGTTGAAGGAGTCGATGATAAGTCTTGATACATTGCGCATCATAGTTATTATTGGTTCTCTGTTAGTTGTTTTAGCGGTGATTCTGTTTATCTTTGTTAAGTATTATAAATTGTCGCAGCAGCAGATAATAGAAATCAATGAAGCAAAGAAGGAAGCAGTTCGCGCCAACATGGCGAAAAGTGAATTTTTATCTAACATGAGCCATGATATTCGTACACCGATGAATGCCATTGTGGGAATGACGGAAATTGCGCTGAAAAATATACAGGACACTGTGCGGGTAGAAGATTGTCTAAAGAAGGTTAAATTATCCAGCAAACATTTACTGGGGTTAATCAGTGATGTTCTTGATATGTCTAAGATTGAGAGTGGAAAAATGACATTGAATATCACACCGGTCTCTTTAAAAGAGACCATGGATGATATTGTAAATATTATGCAGCCTCAGGTGAAAGCACGAAGACAGTTTTTTGATATTTTTATTCAAAAAATTGAAGTAGAAAAAGTATATTGTGACAACGTACGTCTCAACCAGGTGCTGTTAAATATTTTATCCAATGCAGTCAAGTTCACACCAGAGGAAGGCAGAATTGATGTATATATCTATCAGGAAGCATCGCCGCTGAGTGAGGATTACATACGAACCCATTTTAGGGTAAAAGACACGGGAATCGGTATGTCAAAAGAATTCCAGGAAAAAATTTTCGATTCTTTTGTAAGAGAAGAGTCGGAGGAGGTTCAAAATATTACCGGAACCGGTCTTGGAATGGCGATTACGAAATATATCGTAGATATTATGAATGGAACGATTGAAGTACAGAGTGAATTGGGAAAGGGAAGTGAGTTCCATATCACGCTGGATTTGAAAAAGGTAATCCTAAAAGAAGAGGATATGAAGCTGCCTTCGTGGAATATGTTGGTAGTGGATGATAACGAGGCTTTATGCTTAAGTGCGGTTGCGAATTTAGAAGAACTGGGAGTTCATGTAGAGTGGACAACGGATAGCAGAAAAGCAATAGAGATGATAGAGGAACGGCATAAGGAGCAGAGGGATTATCATTTCCTCTTGATAGACTGGAAAATGCCTCATATGGACGGAATGCAGACTTTATGCGAAATTCGCAAAAAAGTAGGAGAACACATACCGGCCTTCCTGATTTCTGCTTATGATTTTAGTGATATTGAGCAGGATATGGATGGAGCCCAGATTGAAGGATTTATACAAAAACCATTGTTCAAATCTACATTGTACGAAAATCTGGTGAAATATGTTGAGAACGATGGGGAAGGCTCAAAAGAACATGAAGTGCAGCAGATAGACTTTACCGGAAAACATATTCTTCTGGCAGAAGACATTGATATGAATTGGGAAATTGCAAATGAAATTCTTACCTCTTTCGGCTTGGAGGTCGAACGGGCAGTCAATGGTAAAGTGTGTGTCGAGAAATTTGAACAATCTGAGACAGGATTTTATGATGCGGTTTTGATGGATATTCGTATGCCGGTAATGAATGGATATGATGCTGCTAAGGCAATTCGGGCATCGGAGCGTTCTGACAAAGATTTGCCGATTATTGCAATGACAGCAGATGCTTTTTCAGACGATATTCAGCATTGTTTGGATTGCGGAATGAATGCTCATATGGCAAAGCCGTTGAATATGAAAGAATTGATGCGTCTGCTGGAGAAATATTTGCAGAAAAAACAGTAATCATCATTATAACGGAATGAAAGACTAGTGTTTCAATAATATTAATCAAAGAAATTATTAAGACAAATTTAATTGAAAATTCCACCATCAGGAACTATAATTATAATAAGTTGTAAGAAAATGGAAATACTTATTATAAAGAAGAGAATGACAAAAACAAAAGATTGGCGGTGGAATGAGTGCTTGATATTACAGAAAAAGGATTAACACAGGAAGAGGTAGAAGAAAGAATCGAAGAGGGAAGAGTCAATATACTTGATACCTCTGCTACCAAATCAGTAGGGAAAATCGTGTTGGAAAATGTATTTACATTTTTCAACATGATTTTTGTGTTTATCGCAGTTATACTGATTGCGGTAGGCTCTTATGGTGAACTGACATTTATCATAATTATTGTGTTGAATACGGGAATTGGAATCGTACAGGAACTTGCATCTAAGAAAAAACTAGATGACCTTACCCTGCTGGCAAAAGCCCGTGCGAAAGTAATCAGAGATGGGAAGCTCTGTGAGGTGGATACCGAGGAACTGGTAGAGGATGATATTGTTTATTATGGTGCAGGAAGTCAGATTCATGCAGATGGAACCGTTATAGAAGGTGAGATTCAGGTCAATGAAGGAATGTTGACCGGAGAAGCGGATGAGATTACGAAGATAGCCGGAAAGGAACTGTTTTCCGGAAGTTATGTGATTTCCGGAGAATGTTATGCAAGACTAACCAAGGTAGGAGAAGAGTCCTATGGCGCAAGACTTACGGCAGAAGCCCAGAAAACCACAAGACAAAAAAAGCCGGGGATGATGAAATCCCTGACCTATCTGCTTTATATCATAGGTGTATTTATTGTACCTATTGGAATTTTAATGTTCTTACGGCAGTATGATGTGTTGGGACTGGATATAAAGGAAAGTGTGGAAAATACGGCTGCTGCTATTATCGGAATGATACCGGAGGGATTGTATCTTCTGGTCAGTGTTGCATTGGCAGTCAGTGTGGGACGGCTCGCGCAAAAAAAGATTCTGGTACAGGACTTAAAGAGTACCGAGACGCTGGCAAGGGTGGATATGCTTTGTGTGGACAAGACCGGAACTATTACAGAATCCAAAATGCAGGTGTCTGAAATCATAAAACTAAAAGAAGATATGAGCGACGAAGAAGTGAGAAGCCGGATTGGAGAATTTGTCGGTAATATGGCAGCAGACAATGAGACCATGAAGGCGCTGCAGGAGTATTTTAAGGGAAAAGTCTCAACTGGGCGAAAAGCCATGAAGATAGAAGCCTTTTCCTCTAAAAATAAATACAGTGCCGTTACGTATGAAGCAAATGAGACCTATTATCTGGGGGCGCCGGATATCTTGTGGAAGGAACCGGAATCTGATGTAATAAAGCAGGCAGAAAAATATGCTGCTACCGGTGCTCGTGTGTTGCTTTTTTTGAAAAACGAAACTCCCTTGGCGCTGATTGCATTAAAGAATCCGATTCGTCCATCTGCCAAGGAAACCTTCCGGTATTTTAAGGAAAATCAGGTGACGGTAAAGGTAATTTCGGGGGACCATCCGGAAACGGTATCAGCGGTTGCACTGGAAGCTGGAATTGAAAGTGCAGAGAATTATATTGATATGACTACCATTCGAAATAAAGGTGAGCTTGAGCAGGCAGCTGCGAAGTATACGGTGTTTGGCAGGGTAAAGCCGGAACAGAAACGTTATCTGGTACAGGCATTGCAGAAGCAGGGACATACGGTTGCAATGACCGGAGACGGTGTCAATGACGTGCTGGCACTGAAGTCGGCTGACTGTGGAATTGCCATGGCAGGTGGCAGTGAGGCAGCAGCGGGAGTGGCAGAACTGGTTCTGTTGAATTCGGATTTTTCCGATATGCCGTTAGTAGTGGCGGAGGGAAGACGTGTTATTAACAATATAGAAAGGACTGCTTCTTTGTATCTGGTAAAAAATATATTTTCTCTGTTTCTTGCTATTATATCCATTATAGCAGTATTTGAGTACCCGCTGGTGCCTTCCCAGTTGACACTGATGAGTTTTTTGACCATCGGAATGCCTTCCTTTGTACTGGCACTGGAGCCAAACGAATCCAAGGTCAGTGGAAAGTTCCTGCGGAAGGTGATATATCGTGCCATGCCTGCAGCTTTGACGGATTTATGTATTATCATTATTATTGTTATGTTCCAGTATGCATTTGATATAGATGGCAGTCAGACCTCTACCATTACGGCGCTTCTGGTTACAGCAGTAGGTTTTTATATGGTATATAAGGCATGTGTGCCTTTCCGCAAATGGCACTATGCCCTATTCGGGGTTATGATTGCATTACTTTTTGGCATTATAGCGTTTATTCCCGAAGTATTTTCTATTACAAAACTGAATTTGGGAAGCATGCTGATATTAGGGTGTATGCTGCTTTTGATTCCAACGTTTATCATGTTCTTTAATCGGTTGAGAGAAATTGCAACCAAAATATATATGAAGATAAGAAAGAAAAATGCCAAAGAGAACCGATAAGAATCTTCAAAAGCTCGAAAAGGATATGGTAGCTTTGGAACACCGATTATATTTGTGCAGGCATAAGTGGAAGCTTCAGTAAAAAGGTGCATCCTCCGCCTGGGGTGTCCGTAAGCTCCAGTTGTCCACCAGAGAGTCTTGTCAGCTCCTTTGCAACGCAAAGTCCCAGTCCAAAGTGGTTTTTATCCTTGCGGGAGGCATCGGAGCGGTAGAAATATTCAAAAACATGCGCTTTTTGCTCGTCGGAGATTCCGGGACCGTGGTCGATAACTGCACAGGTAAGGGTATGTTTCTGGACAGAGGCCTGCAAAATAAGAGAGCTTTCCGCGGGAGCATAGGCAATTCCGTTATCAAGAAAGATGGAAAGGATATGGGAAAGCCGTTCTCCGTCGCCATAGATGGCAGGAAGACTCTCATCCGGCAAATTCAGTTTCAGATGAATCTTTTGCGCCAGACAAAGCGGTTCATATCGTTCAAAGAGGTTTAAAAGCAAGGTATCCATATCCAGTTTCTCTTTGGAAAGAGACCATGCATTACTTTTGGAGGAAGCAAGGAGCAGAAGGTCCTGAATCAGCCGTGACATTCTGTGACATTCCTTTTTGATATTAGAAATAAAATGTTCTGTATTCTCTCCGGCAGCACTGATGGCATCAGTAGATGCGCCAATCACTGCGAGGGGAGAACGCAGCTCATGAGAAGCAGCGGCGATAAAGGCATGCTGCTTTTCTTCATTGATACGAATCGGTTCTAAGGACTTGCCTACAAACTTCCAGTTTGCAAATAACAGACAGAGAATTCCCATAATGTCAGCCAGTAAAAACAAAAATGCCAGGTAGAATATCCGCCGATAAACCGCGGTAATATCCCGAAGCAGTATCAGGGAAAAATAACTGTTTTTGGCAGAAAAGACCATTACGGTTCCCTGATAGGTATCGTGATAATCGCCCTGAATGGTAAATAGAGAGCTTTTCTCAAGAGAGGTGGAAACCGGAGGAATATGTGAGTCGACGGATTCTTCCAAAGCCTTCTCTCTGGCACGTTCTAATAGAACAGAACGCTTGGTGGAGCCGGGGGAAGAGCCGGGATACATTAAGGTCTGATTGTTTTCTTCAATATGAATAATCAGTCCGTTGTCCTGCTCCATGGAAGCAAGCCAGCTCTGACTGATTCTGGAGTCGTATTGCAGCTTGTTGACAATAGTCATGAGCTGGTTGGTGAACAGTGATTCCTGTTGACGGTTGTCGGACTGGATGGTAATAATGGCAAGGGTAATAACAACGGCTGTCAGAATCAGTCCGGTGATAAGGGTGTATAGTAAGGCTAATTTTTTTCTTAATTGCAGCAGCATATGAACCTCCTAATTATGCTCCAGGCGGTATCCGACGCCGTGTACAGTTTTAAGGACAGTGTTGCTTTTCAGGGTTTTCAGACGTTTGCGCAAGAAGTGGATGTAGTTGTCAAGATTACCGTCTTCTACGGTACAATCAGCACCCCATACATGGCTTAACAGTAATTCCCGGGAAAGCGTTTTCTCAGGATTTTTCAAAAAATATTCAAAAAGAGCTGCTTCTTTCTTAGAAAGTGTTAATTCTGTATCGTTACAGCTTATGGTATATTGTTCTAAATCCAGACATAAGTCGAGAAACGTAAGTCTGTTGGTATCTGCAAGCTGTGGGGGACGTCTGGTAAGGGCGCGGATTCTTGCCATCAGCTCTTTTACATCATAAGGCTTTACGATATAGTCATCTGCACCGCAGTCTAAGCCTTCGATACGGTCTTCAATCTGGTCCATGGCAGTGGCAAGAATGACCGGAGCCTGAATCTGGTTCTGGCGTATCATTTTAAGAATCGTAAGTCCGTCCATGCCGGGAAGCATCCGGTCCAGCAGAATCAGGTCTGCATTTTTCTGCATAATATAGTAGGGCGCATCGGTGCCGCTGGTGCACAGGTCCACATCATATCCGGCGCTGGTAAGCTGGGCGCACAGAGCGTCACAGAGAGCCAGGTCGTCTTCTATCATCAGTATTCGCATAAAGTGACAAATCCTTTCATAATTGCTATCGTATAGGTAGTATTTTTGTCTTTTATTTCTTAATAGGTAGTATAGCAGAAAAATCTCTAAAAAATCTTTATAAATCTCTAAAAACCTTAAAAGTTTTTTAGAGATTTTTTTGATAGGATAACAACAGAACAGATATTACCATAGAGGAGGATAACATGAAGTTCAAAAAAATAACAGCAATCGTTTTAAGCCTCTGCATAGCTGCGGGAATTTTCGGCGGCTGCAGTGGGGATGGAGAGGAAAAGAAAGAAACAGAAAACACAGGAACCTCAGGAAGATATATGGAAGAAAATGTAGAACTTCCGGCTGGACAGAATGAAACGCCGTTTGCTTTGCTGAAAAATGCAAATGGGGAACTGGAAGTATATACATGTAATGATGAAACGGAGGCTTATTCCAAGTATACTTCCGAAGATGGAAAAAGCTGGACGCAGCAGGATGCGTCATGGCTTACTCAGATATACAATGGAAGTGTGCTGAGCGTTGCAGCAGGAGAGGATGGAAACAGCTACGCCATTGTTGGAGAAAACGTTACAGCGCCGGAAGGAGAAGAGAGCAATCAGATTACAGTTGGCGATGAAGCTGATGGCGTATGGAATATGAAGATGCATTTGTTGAAGCAGACGGGAGAAGGAACAGCAGAGGAAATCAGTATTCCGGAGCTGAATGAGGCAGTGGACCAAGGAACGCCTGATTTTTATTCCTTTGGAACCGGACTTATGGTAATGAAGAATGGAACTATTGTGTTGACCGGAAATGATGAAGTAAAGGTGTATAATGCGTTGGACGGAACATTGCTGCATACATTTCCCTATAGCAAGACGTCTACAGATGCATCGGGGACGGTGGCAGTCAATGGAGAAAATCTGGCTTTGACAGATAAGGCGAATACCGGATTTACCATTTGGAATGTGGGGCAGGAGAAGGAGGAAGCCTCTGCGTCTTATGGTTCAGATGTGCGTAGTGGAAAAATCGTTCTGGAAGAGAATAATGAAATCTATTTTCTGAATGCAGAGGGAATTCACCACATGAATCCTAACGGAACCCTGGTAGAAACATTGGTGGAGGGAAGCAGTATGACCATGGGACTTCCATCTGTTTATATCGAAGGTTTTGTGAAGGGCGAAAAGGATGATTTCTATGCGCTTTATACAGGAAACCAAATCAGCATCAAACATTATTATTATGATGAAAATGCAAAAACCGGCTCTGGTAAAAAGCTCAGCATCTACAGTCTGGAGGAAAATGACACTGTTCGTCAGGCGGTTAGTATCTTCCAGCAGAAATATCCGGATGTGGAGG
Organism: uncultured Eubacteriales bacterium; assembly: GCA_949292785.1. GTDB lineage: Bacteria > Bacillota > Clostridia > Lachnospirales > Lachnospiraceae > Petralouisia. The sequence goes on along the minus strand of CASFBK010000005.1, from coordinate 339,448 downwards.
TGACATATAAAACCGGGGATTCTGATTCCTCCACCACAAAGTCGGATAAGATTCGGGTTTTGAATACGGAACTGATAAATAGAAGCGGTGCAGATGTGCTGATTTTAGATGACCTTCCGGTGGATTCCTTTATTGAAAAGGGTGTGCTGAAGGATATTTCAGATATTCTAAATCCGCTGATCGAAGACGGAACTCTCAAAAAGAACCTGGCAGAGTGTTTTCGGCAGACAGATGGCAAGATATATAGTATGCCGGTAAGATATGGTGTTCCCATCTTGTTTGGAAATCAGCAAAAAATAGAAGCAATGGAAAGTCTGGATGAATTGGAAAACTGGCTGGATACTCATGAGGGGGAGGAACTTATCAGCGTTGCAAGCTATGATGAGTTAACGCATCTGCTCGTCAACATGTATTATAATGAACTGTTTCAAGAGAATGGAAAGCTGAAGGAAGATAAGCTTTCCCAGTGTATATCCTGTGTGAAAAAGATTGGGGAACGCTATGATGCGGAACTTGAGAAAAATTATGTTTCTGATACCGGGGAGGAGCCAGATGGCATAGAGGGATATAATTCTGACTGGGTGGCAGGAACCGGAATTGGCGATGAAATCAATCAGGTGACTTCCAATGAAATAAAAAGTACCTATGACATGATGATTCCATGTAGTACGGCACGGGAAAATAACATACAGTTGAATTTTAACAGGAATACTTTTGTGCCTCACGGAATGGTAGGAATTAACAGTGCTTCCGAAAATACCGGGCAGGCAGAGGAGTTTTTGAAAATACTGTTTTCGGATGAGGTACAAAGCTATGACTTGGGAGATGGTTTCCCGGTAAATCAAAATGCAGAGACACAGATAAAAGAAATGGGAATGGACAGTCTCGATGACCAAAGCAGTGGTGGAGTTACGATGGTTGAGATAGGAGACGGAGGGGAGGAGAATACGGAACCCTTTGTCTTTACTATGCCATTGAAAACAGAAATAGAAGATTTTCTGAAAAGGACAGAGGAATTAAATCGCCCGGCGCAGGCAGACAGCGTCTTACAGGATATGATATGGGAAGAGGCGAAAGCATATTATGAAGGCAGTCAGGAACTGGAACAGACCGTTCAGGGAATTACGGCAAAAGTGGATACCTACCGTGCAGAGTAATCGTGCTACGGAGAAAAAACAAAAAGGGCTGCTGGGATTATTATTCCTGGCGCCCAGCCTCTTAGGAGTGTGTATTTTCGTATTGCTTCCCTTTGCTGATGTAGTAAGGCGTTCCTTTCTGGATGCAATGGGAAATCAGTTTACAGGAAGTAGGAATTATAAAAATGTTCTTCAAAACGAGGCGTTTCGGCTTGCAGCAGGAAATACCGTTAAGTTTATGCTGGTGTGTATTCCGGTGTTGTTACTGCTTTCTCTGGTCTGTGCCTTACTGATTAATCAGAGAAAAGTATATCAGGAGTTTTTCAAAACGACATTTTTATTTCCGATGGCAATTCCGGTGGCATCGGTAGTGCTTTTGTGGCGGTTGTTTTTGGACCAGAATGGATTTTTTAATGAAGCAATCAAGTTTTTCGGACTTTCAACGGTAAATTGGATGAACAGTGACAAAGCCTTCGGTGTTCTGGTGTTTACTTATCTATGGAAAAATACCGGATACGATATGATTCTGTGGCTGGCAGGACTTGCCGCGATACCCAAAGAACGGTATGAAGCCGCCAGTGTAGACGGAGCAGGAAAATGGCAGTGCTTCCGATACGTTACCCTGCCGGGGCTTCGTTCCTCTGTATTTGTGATAGGAATTCTATCATTGGTGAACTGTTTTAAAGTATTCCGGGAAGCCTATCTGATTGCCGGGGATTATCCCCATGAGAGTATTTATATGATGCAGCACCTGTTCAATAACTGGTTCGTCAGTCTGGATATTCAGAAAATGACAGCAGCATCTGTTATGATGGCGTTGGTAATGATACTTATCATGTCTATGGTATGGTATCGTAATGAAAGGAGCCGGGAATGGGAAGAAGGATAGGAAGTGTGGCACTAATTTTTCTGTCATTGCTGGTGTGGTTCCCGCTGCTGTTGCTAGTGCTTTGTTCTTTTTTGGGAGAACAGGAAATCATAGGCTGTTTTGGCGGCGTGCTTCTTTCGAATGGGAATCCCGTAAAATTTCATTTACTTCCCTCTTATCCAACCTTGCAGGGCTATGTGGAATTACTGTTGGATTCTCCGGGATTTTTCGTAATGTTTTGGAATTCCTGTCTTCAGGTATTTCCCATTCTGGCAGGTCAGTTGTTCATAGCAGTGCCGGCAGCATGGGCATTTACACATTTTTCATTTCCGGGAAAAAAGCTGTTATTCCATTTATATATGCTGCTGATGATTCTGCCCTTTCAGGTTACTATGGTGTCCGGCTATCTGGTGCTAGATAAGCTGCATCTGCTGGATACATACGGCGCCATTATACTGCCGGGCATCTTTGCTGCTTTTCCGGTATTTATTATTACCAAGACCTTTCGGGGAATTCCCGTTCCGCTTTTGGAAGCGGCGGAAACGGATGGCGCAGGAGAATTTCGTATGTTCTGGCATATTGCGGTTCCATTGGCAAAGCCCGGTATCTGGTCGGCAATGATTTTAAGCTTCTTAGAGTACTGGAATACCATAGAGCAACCCATGACATTTTTAAAAACAAAATCGAAGTGGCCCTTATCTTTGTATCTGCCGAACATTACCGCAGACAAAGTAGGAGTGTCCTTTTGTGCATCCATTATAATGATGCTTCCGGCAGTGCTTTTGTTCTTATGGGGACAGAGCTATCTGGAACAGGGCATAGCAGCATCTGGTTTAAAAGAGTAGTAGCGAGGAAAAAGGAATGAAAAAAGACAGAAAAAAAATATGCCAAAAAGCGTTGATATTATTTTTTGTTGTAGTGGCAGTGTGTACTGTAGTCTCCAGGGCAGCAGATGCTATGACAATACCAAAGGTAACCGTGCAGCAGGCAGAGGAGGGAAGAATTACATATACTTTGAAAGGCGATGGAGCCATAGAGGCTGCCGCGAAAAGTACCTATCTCATGCCGGGTGGATTTCTGGTAGAGTCCTGTATGGAAAATGGAACCGGTGTAGAAGCCGGGGATGTATTGATTCAGTTTCAGCGGGAACAGCTGGAGAAGCGCAGAGCGGAATTAGAAACAGCCTTGGAACAGGCAAAGCTTCAATTAGAACAGGCAAAGCTGGGGCAGAAAGAGGATGCATGGATACCGGCAGAGGAAGAGGCGCAAAAGGCGCTGAATCAGGCGCAGGCGGAATATGACCAGGCAGCAGCCCAAAAGCAGCAGATTCAGGAGAAATATAATCAGAATGTATTAGCGCTATTGCCAGAGGCAGAGGACTATGAAGCAAGGAAAGCAGAGCTGGACGCGGCATTTCAGGAAGAGACTGCAGAAGTGCAGGGACGTCTGGATGCAGCAGCCACTGGACTTACCTCGGCACAACAGGCGTTAGAAGCGGCAAAGAAAAGTGATGACGTGACCCGTCAGAACAATGCAAAGGCACAGCAGGCGGCAGGATATACGGTAGAGAGTGCTCAACTGGAGGTGGATAAGGCAGAAGAAAATCTCCGGGAGGCAGAAGAACTGATTGCCCAGGAAGGAAAAATCTATGCTGCCGAAAAGGGAATTTTTTTAAATACGGCTGTGACAGAGGGAACTGTGACTACCGGGAGTGAATTTGTCAGTATTGGCACCGGAAATCTTGTGTTTACTGCCGAGGTGGCAAAAGAAGCGCGAGAAAAACTGGCAGAGGGAGATACGATAACTATAAAAGTTCCAGGACAGGAAGAAATAAAAACGGCAATTACGCAGATTACTTCCGGGAAAAAACAGGAAGAAGGGACGCAGAAGGAGAATACGCAAGAGGAGACAGTATCGATAAAAGCGGTGCTTCCTGAGGGAACGGAGCTTTCCGGGGAATATGCTTCTTTTTCTGTTGAAAAAGATTCGGAAGAGAACTATCAGACCATTCTTCCTCTTACCGCAATCCGCCAGGACAGCAAGGGGTATTATTGTTTAGGAATCCGTACGGTAGATACGATTCTGGGGGAGGAAATAAAGGCAGAGAGAATCAACATTACTCTGCTGGAACAGGATGACACACAGGCGGCAGTGAACGGGGCAATTCAGCCGGATACAAAGATTATTGTTGCCAGTGAAAAAGATGTGCTTGCAGGGGAACGGGTGAGGATAAAAGAATGAAAAAAAGGATTGCGTATGGAATTTTTATCTGTATGATATGTTTTTCAATATTCTATCTCGTATATCAGTGGAAGGAACTAAATCGGTTTGCCAATCAGGCAGGACTGCGCTATGAAACAGGAGGTCTTTCCCAAGCACAGATAGAGGAATACAATAAAAAGCAGTTGGAAAATGCAAAGACGGAAGAAGGCACACAGCAGATAGAGATTACCGCATGGAAGCGGGAAAAGGAGCAGAATGTTATTTGGAAAGAGACCGGGCAGCAGACAAAGGGAACTGTTATAACGGTATATGGTAATATGGCGTGCATATTTCCTTTTTCCATGAAATATGGCGGATTTACCTTTCCGGCAGATGCTGACGGCTGTGTAGTGAGCAGCGGGCTTGCATGGAAATTATTTGGCGCAGAAGATGTGGTAGGAAATGTGGTGCAGTATGGAGAACGGAAGTTTCAGATTCGCGGCGTATTGGATATGGAAGAATCGGTACTTGCAATATATCAGATAAACAGGCAGGAAGCAATGCCTTACGTGGAAGTGTGGAATCCCAAAGAACCTCCCGCGCCCAGATTAGAACAGATAGAAAGCAGCCTTGGAATGTTTGGAGCGTCTTATGAATTTACAGGGAGTTTTTATTGTTCTATTGCGAGAATATTACTGTCTATACCGTTTTGGGTAATATTTTATTATTTGTGCAGATGCTTTTTTCGGTGGTGTAACATATCAGAGGAAGCAGGTAGGGGAAGATATGGGAAATGGTGTCGTATAGCCGGGAAAGCAGTTATGTTCCTTGGAATTGTAATCGGAATCTTCTTTAGCATTTCATTTACCAGTGATTTTATTCCGGTCCAGTGGTCGGATTTTAGCTTTTGGAGCGAGAAGTGGCAGGGAATTGCAGAAGGAATCCAAAGAAGAGGGGAGGCTCCGGGGATATATTGGGAGCAGGAAGTGATTGGAAACGTAGGGAGAATTGCGGGGGGAGTATTGGTGCTTTTGACTGGAATATGGGGTGGAAAGAAAATGCTTGTAAAAAAATAGCCCGAAAAATCTTGCAAAATTTCCGATGGTTTGGTACAATACAAATACTGCATTGCTTAGACGGTGATGCAGTATGAAAATAAGCGGATATGGCGGAATTGGCAGACGCGCTAGATTTAGGTTCTAGTGTCCATGACGTGCAGGTTCAAGTCCTGTTATCCGCATTCCTAAAAAGTGATGGAAACTTTAACTTACAAAGTTTCCATTTTTTTGTGTTTTAACATTTCTATTCGGGCTACATCGGATTTGCTTTTGGTTTTCCGGATTTTTATTCTCTGCCCTCAATATCCTTACGGAACAATATCAGATTTCAAATATTTTTAACACGATATTTCCTTTACACTTTGGGAGCAGTTTAGTATAATAGCCAAAGAATGTATAAAGAAAATAAGGAGATAAGGGAAATGATAAAACGTCTGAGTAAAGTGCAGACCATTGCCTTGGGTTTTTTCCTGATTATAGTGGCAGGAACGATACTGCTGATGCTTCCCATAGCATCCAGAGATGGGCATTCCACAGGATTTTTAAATGCACTTTTTACAGCAACGAGCAGTACCTGTGTGACAGGCTTGGTCGTGGTAGATACATATACGAACTGGACATTGTTCGGACAGGTAGTAATCATAGGTCTGATTCAGATAGGCGGACTTGGATTTATTACTATCGGCATGTTCTTTTCTGTTTTTTTAAAGCGTAAAATTGGCTTGAAGGAACGAAATCTTATTCAGGAAAGTGTCAATACACTTCAGATTAGCGGAATGGTAAGACTGGTGAAAAAGATTGTCTGTTATTCGATTATATTTGAGGGAATTGGGGCTCTGCTTTTGATGGTGCGGTTCATTCCGCGTTTTGGATGGCTGAAAGGAATCTGGTACGGAATCTTTCATTCGATTTCTGCCTTTTGTAATGCAGGATTTGACCTGATGGGACAGTTTGAACCCTATGCATCCCTTACCATGTACTATGATGATATTTTGATAAATGTGGTAATTATGGCACTGATTGTCATAGGGGGAATCGGATTTATTGTATGGGATGATATTTCAAAGAATAAATGGCATGTGAAAAAGTACATGCTTCATACAAAGATTGTATTATCCATGACGGCGGTACTGATTTTGGGAGGGGCATTGTGCTTCTATCTTTTTGAACGAAATAACTTGCTTCTGGGAATGGATACACAGGGACAGGTGCTTTCTTCCTTCTTCGGTTCGGTAACGCCAAGAACAGCAGGATTTAATACCACAGATACGGGAGCTTACACAGAAGCCACCAGAATGTTGACGGTAATTCTCATGTTTATTGGAGGAAGTCCGGGGTCTACCGCCGGAGGGATTAAGACAACCACGATGCTGGTCATTCTTCTATATGTTTGGTCTAATCTGAGAAATAAAAAGGGCTTAAACATCTTCGGAAGAAGACTGGATGAAGACGCTATTAAGAAAGCAGGTACCGTATTTTTCATTAACCTGATTCTTGCAACCTCATGTGTCACGATTATGTGTGCATTGGAAACAGTACCGTTATCGGATATTATGATGGAAATATTTTCAGCAATCGGTACGGTAGGCATTAGTACCGGAATTACCAGAGATATTACAGTTGTTTCAAAATATATATTGATATTGTTAATGTATTGCGGAAGAATTGGAAGCATGTCCTTTGCACTTTCTTTTATGGAGAAAAAGAAAAGCAATCCGGTACAGCTTCCGGTGGAACGTATCACGATTGGTTAGAAGAGGAGTGGAAAGATGAAGTCAATCTTAGTAATTGGAATCGGAAGATTTGGAAAGCATTTGTGTCAGGACCTTGTAGAAAATGGAAACGATGTAATGGCAGTAGATGAACAGGAAGAGAATTTAGAAGAAATTCTTCCCATCGTAACCAGTGCCAAAATCGGAGATTGTACCAAGGAAGAGGTATTAAGAACCTTTGGTGTAAGTAACTTTGATATTTGTTTCGTGTGCATTGGAACCAATTTTCAGAGCAGTCTGGAAGTGACCAATCTATTAAAGGAAATGGGAGCAAAGTATGTCATCAGTAAGGCGACCCGCGATATTCAGGCGAAGTTTTTGTTAAAGAACGGAGCAGATGAGGTGGTATATCCGGACCGTGATATTGCAAAAAGAATGGCAACCAGAGTCAGCACCAGTCATGTCTATGATTATGTAGAGATGGGAGATTATTCCATCTATGAGATACAGCCCTTAGACGAATGGATTGGAAAAACAATCCGGGAAGTGGATTTCCGGGCAAAATACAATGTGAGCATTATGGGAACAAAGCGCGGAGAAGAGAAAAGCCTTATGCTTACACCGGAGCATGTATTTGACAGAGACGAGCATCTTATGGTAATTGGAAAAAAAGAAGATATTGACCGAATCCTGAAGCAGTTGTAAAATAGGAGAAGAAAAACAAAGGAGACAACAGAAGTGTTACAATACATATTGAGTGCAGACGGCAGAGTACTATTGTTTATACAGGAGTTTCTGCGGTTTGAATGGCTGAATCCGGTGGTGCTGTTTATTACAAGCCTTGCAAATGGCGGAATCATCTGGATTCTGTTTGCAGTATTACTGCTCTGCTTTAAGAAATACAGGAAAACAGGAACGGCGATGGCAGTGGCGTTGCTCATCGGTTATGTGATTACCAATCTTCTATTGAAGAATCTGGTAATGAGGGTAAGACCTTACGATGCCATAGCGGCGTTGGAGCCACTGGTACGGGCAGGTGACTGGTCTTTTCCGTCCGGACATTCCACCTGTTCCATTGCGGCAGGTTATGTGATGTACCAGAAGCTTCCGAGATATCTTGGAATTCCGGCGATTGTACTGGCAGTGCTTATTTGTCTGTCCAGACTGTATGTGGGAGTCCATTACCCGACGGATGTGATTTGCGGAGCATTGATTGGTCTGTTTGCTGCGATGTGTTCCCTTAGAATTGTAGGAAATGGAAGGTAGCAAAAGAGAGAAAGAGGAGACAGTATGGCAGGAATTATTATATGGATTATCGTCCTTTGGTTCATTGTAGCCAATGTGAAGAAGAATCCGAAAAATACCGGCAGGGGTGTACCAAGTCAGTCAAATCCACCTCAGAGGAGTCAGGCGAGACCAGAGCGAGTAAATTCATCTCAGGGAAACCAGATGAGACCAGAACAGATGAACACATCTCAGGGGAGCCAGATGAGACCGGAACGGACGAATACATTCCCGGGAAATCAGGAGGAATTGAAGCGGCGGCTCATGGAAAAGTATGCAGGACGCACCGCACAACCGCCGGAGAAGAAGGTGCAGCCAAGAGAAAAGAAGGAATATGCTCCACAGCAGAAGCCGGATATTTTAGCTAAGGCAGCTGCCAATGTAGCGGAGGATTTCGAAGAAAAGCCCATAAGCAGTCAGAATATTCCTAAAGTGAATGGAATGACAGAGGCACAGATTGTACAAAAGGCAGATGAATTAGCAGAAGTTGATTTATACAAGATATATGAGGTGCCACAGATGCAGCAGGATTCCGAACTTATGAAGATGGTAAGTGATATTATGGCAAAAGGAGTAGATACAGAGCCTGCCTTTTCCCGTGATTTTGTTGCAGAAGGGTTGGATATGATAAGCAATATGACATTATAAAGGACAGAAAAGAGGAAACGTTTTATGCCACAGAATAATCCGAAACCGGGAGAATTGTATCTTCATTTTAAGCAAAAAATGTATCAGATCGTGACGGTTGCACAACATTCAGAAACAGGGGAAAAGCTGGTGATTTATCAGGCGTTATACGGAGAGTTCAAAACCTATGCAAGACCTTTTTCTATGTTTATTAGTCCGGTAGATACGGAAAAATATCCAAATGTAGAACAAAAATACCGGTTTCAATTCGTAGAACGGACAGAGGAGCCCATAAAGGAAAGCGTAGATATCAAGCCGGCAGCAGAAACAAAGGCAGAGCAAAACGCGGAGCCGGAGACGGCAAAAAGGCAGGAGACAAAAACAGAGCCCGACACACCGGAAGGCAAAATGATGGCATTTTTTGATGCAGATACCATAGAAGCAAAGTACAAGATATTGCTTACCATGTCGGATTGTATTACGGACCATATGATTAACAATATGGCAGTAGTGCTGGACCTTGTAATAGAGGATGGTCCGGTAGAAAGAAGATTTGAGGAATTAAAGCATTGTCTGCGTACTATGCAGCAATATGAAAGCACAAGATTAAGGTAATATGTGACTTAAGGAAAAAGGAGGTTGCCCCTCCTTTTTTTCTGTGCTAAAATATGATTAGCTTACTGTGCCGAAATGGCAGGGTGGGGAATATTGGGATAGAAAGGGTTTGTTATATGTTACTTTTAATAAAGAATGGAACAGTGATTAATCCAGGCGATAAAACGCAGCAAAAGGCAGATGTTTTGGTAGAGGATGGAATCATTAAGAAAATAGCAGCAAAGCAGACAGTAAAGGCAGATAAGGTCATAGATGCGGCAGGGTGTTTTGTGATGCCGGGATTTATAGATATGCATGTGCATTTAAGAGATCCGGGACAGGAAGAAAAGGAAACCGTAGAAACCGGTGCCAGAGCGGCGGCTCATGGTGGATTTACTACCATCGTGGCAATGCCAAACACCAAGCCGGTAGTAGACAATGCAGATGTGGTAAATTATGTGCACCATAAGGCAGAGGACGTGGGTATTGTAAATGTACTTCAGGTAGGTGCAATTACAGTAGGTCAGCGGGGAACAGAACTGGCTGACATTGAAGGAATGGTAGAGGCTGGAATTCCGGCAATCAGTGAAGATGGAAAATCCGTCATGAATTCCCAGATTTACAGGGAGGCTATGACCCTTGCCATGAAGTATGATATTCCGGTACTTGCTCACTGTGAAGACATCAATCTGGTACACGGCGGAGTGGTGAACGCAGATGAAACAATGGAAAAAATGCATTTTGCCGGAATTACCAATTCTGTAGAGGATGTCATTATAGCAAGAGATATTCTGCTTGCGAAGGAAACAGGTGCTGCACTTCACTTATGCCACTGCTCCACAAAGGACAGTGTAAGGATGGTAAAGGACTCTAAAAAGTCGGGAGTACGGGTAACCGCAGAGGTGTGCCCGCATCATTTTACACTTACTACAGCGGATATTAAGGAGGATGACGCCAATTATAAGATGAATCCGCCTCTTAGAACAAAAGAAGACGTAGAAGCGTTAAAAGAGGGCTTAAAGGCGGACGTTATGGATGTCATTTCCACAGACCATGCACCTCACACAGCCATTGAAAAGGGAATGGGAATCAAAAAGGCACCCTTTGGAATCGTGGGGCTTGAAACAGCAGCAGCCCTCACCATGACGGAGCTGGTAGATAAGGGCTACCTTACCATGATGCAGATGGCTGAGAAAATGAGCTATAACCCGGCAAAGATTTTAGGCTTGGATAAAGGTGTGATAGAAGAAGGAAAGGTTGCAGACCTGGTTGTATTTGATGCGAAGAAGGAATACAAGATTGACCCGGCAGCCTTCCGGTCTAAGAGTAAGAATACTCCTTTTGCAGGAAAGAAGGTAAAGGGTGAAGTACAGGCTACTATTGTGGCAGGGCGTGTCGTATATGAGAATAAATAAACAAGGTCATGGAGGAAAGCGAAGATGATTAACAAGTTAGTGAAGAAGATTCAAAAGACCAATGCTCCTATCGTGGTGGGATTAGACCCAATGATGAATTATATTCCGGAGCATATTCAGAAAAAGGCTTTTTCAGAATATGGAGAGACCTTAGAGGGTGCAGCGGAAGCTATCTGGCAGTATAATAAAGAGATTATTGATCATACCTATGACCTGATTCCGGCAGTAAAGCCTCAGATTGCCATGTATGAACAGTTTGGCGTGCCGGGAATGAATGCGTTCTTAAAAACCGTAGAATATTGCCATGAAAAGGATTTGGTGGTAATTGGGGATATTAAGCGTGGAGACATTGGTTCTACTTCGGCAGCATATGCAACAGCACATATCGGAAAAGTAACCGTAGGAAGTAAGACCTACAGTCCGTTTCAGGAGGACTTTGTTACGGTGAATCCATACCTTGGAACCGATGGAGTGAAGCCTTTTGCAGATGTGTGTAAGGAAGAGAAGAAGGGCATATTTATCTTAGTAAAGACCTCGAACCCCTCTAGTGGAGAGTTTCAGGACAGACTGATTGATGGAAGACCGCTATATGAGCATGTAGGAGAAAAGGTTGCACAGTGGGGTGCAGACTGCATGGGCGATTCCTATAGCTATATCGGAGCTGTTGTAGGTGCTACCTATCCGGAAATGGGACGTGTCCTCCGTAACATCATGCCAAAGAGCTTTATTCTGGTGCCAGGATATGGTGCACAGGGAGGAACCGCAGAGGATTTAGTGCCATTTTTCAATGAAGACGGACTAGGAGCAATCGTAAATTCCTCCAGAGGAATTATTGCAGCATATAAGCAGGAAGCCTATGCAAAATTTGGACCGGAACATTTTGGAGAAGCCTCCAGAGCAGCAGTAGAAGCTATGGTAGCAGATATTGATGGCGCATTGAAAAAGGCAGGTATCAGATAGGAGAAAAATATGGCTGAGAAGTTTAAGGAACAGGCGGTTATTATCCGCCAGGAAGAGATTTCTTATGGGATTTACAGTATGTGGCTTAAGACGGAACGAATTGCAGAGAATGCAAAGCCGGGACAGTTTATTTCGTTATATTGTCATGACGGAAGCCGTATGCTGCCGCGTCCCATTAGTATTTGTGAAATAGATAAAAAGGATCATGCACTGCGTATTGTATATCGTGTAGCCGGAAAGGGAACCGCAGAATTTTCCGGCATGTCCACAGGAGACCGCATTGACATTGTAGGTCCTTTGGGAAACGGATTTCCGTTAAAGGAAAAGAAAGCATTTTTAATCGGCGGAGGAATCGGAATCCCGCCGATGGTAGAACTGGCAAAACAGTTAAAATGTGAGAAACAGATGGTCCTCGGCTATCGTGACACCTTGTTTTTACAGGAAGAGTTTAAGGGACTTGGCAGTATGTATGTGGCAACCGAGGATGGAAGCTATGGTACAGAAGGAAACGTATTAGATGCTATCCGGGAAAATGGTCTGGATGCAGAGATAATCTATGCCTGTGGTCCAACCCCAATGCTTAAGGCAATCAAGGAATACGCCATGGCAAGCGGAATCGAGTGCTGGCTGTCCTTAGAAGAGAAAATGGCATGTGGAATCGGAGCCTGTCTTGCTTGTGTATGCAAGTCAAAGGAAAAGGATAGCCATACCCATGTGAACAATAAACGTATCTGCAAAGAAGGACCGGTATTTCGTGCTGAGGAGGTGGAGCTTTCATGAACTTAGGAGTAAAACTTGCGGGTGTTTCATTAAAAAATCCCATTATGACAGCCTCCGGGACCTTTGGCTCCGGGGAAGAATTTTCCGAATTTGTGGATTTGAATAAGTTAGGAGCCGTAGTGACCAAGGGCGTTGCCAGTGTTCCATGGGAAGGAAATCCCACACCGAGAATTGCGGAGACCTATGGCGGAATGTTAAATGCGGTAGGACTTCAGAATCCGGGGATTGATGTATTCGTACAGAGAGATATTCCTTTTTTGAAGAAATATGACACAAAGATTATTGTAAATGTATGCGGAAGAACCACAGAGGACTATTGTGAAGTAGTAAAACGATTAGCAGACCAGCCGGTAGATATGTTAGAGATTAACATTTCCTGTCCGAATGTAAAGGAAGGCGGCATTGCTTTTGGACAGAATCCGAAGTCTGTAGAAGATATTACAAAAGAAGTGAAAAAGTATGCGAAGCAGCCGGTCATCATGAAGTTAAGCCCCAATGTAACAGATATTACAGAGATGGCAAAGGCAGCGGAGGCGGGCGGAGCAGACGCATTATCTTTAATCAATACTATTACAGGAATGAAGATTGATGTAAATCGAAGAACCTTTGCATTAGCCAATAAAACCGGAGGATTGTCCGGTCCTGCCATTCATCCGGTAGCCGTACGGATGGTGTATCAGACCGCCCAGGCGGTAAAGATACCAATTATCGGCATGGGTGGAATTGCAACCGCAGAGGATGCCTTAGAAATGATTTTAGCGGGCGCAACCGCAGTGTCTGTAGGAACAGCTAATTTCAATAATCCTATGGCAACGGTGGAAATTGCAGAAGGTATTCAAAATTATATGGAACGAAATGGAATTACAGACATTAACGAGCTGATTGGAGCAGTACGTTAATAAATACAATGGAGGAGAAATGTGTTATGAGAAACAAAAGAAAGATAATAGCAGCAATTTGTCTTGCAGCAACGATGTTATGTTCTTCAGTAGCGGGATGTGCAGGTGGAGGAACCAAAAGTCAGGAAGATATTTTAAAGGAGATGAAGGAATTTTCTACACCGGACAAGAGCGCATCTATTTATTTGAATAAAGATTGGGAAATTCAGGATTTGGGATTAGAGGATGCCGGAATCGACTACTGGTTTTGCGCGGCAGATGAGTCCGAGGATGAGATTGTTGTTTTAATGCAGTATCCTAAAAATAGTGTCATCATTCCGGTATCCGGTATGGATGATGTAAAGGAAATGGTGGAGATGAGTTATGGATTCACCTCTGATGGGAAAGATGTCGAGGCACCGGAAGTACCCGGAATGACAAAGATAGAAGCATATACCGGAAAAGTAGAGGTAGATGGTTCAAGTGCAAAGGCTTATCTTGTATATGGTGAGACAGATTATGCTTATTATGCTATTTTATATGGTGCAAATTCCATGAGTGATGATGTAATCGCAGCTGCGAAAGCCTCCTGTTCGAAGTTCAAAGAAACAGCACCGGAGGAAGATGACAACACAACCGTGGAACTTACGGACACTGTACGCTGGTTCAACGCATCCTATGCGGTTTTGACGGAACTGAACGGTTGGGATTACAATCGTTTTGCAGGACTTCCGGCAAATGCAGACTCTATGGAGTTAGAACAGGACGCTTTGGATGATTGGTGGGGTGTAACAGACCGTGCATCCGCAGATGAAACATTAGACTGGATATTGACCGAAGGACATCGTGCAGACTTTGCAGATAATATGGGATATTTACAGGAAAATGGAATACAGGACGTTGCAGCAGAAGCGCGTGCAGACTTTGTAATGGATTATTTTTATGTAGATGAGGATGAAGCACAGGCAATGGCAGACGCTTATGCATATTATGAGCAGTATGGTCCGAACGCAATCGATGGATGGGATTACTGTCGTGCTATGAATCTTTTGAGTTTCTATTATCTGGCAGGCTACTATAACGAGCAGGAAGCGCTGGATAAGTCTCTGGAAATTGCACAGACCATGCAGCCACTGTTTGCTTCCTGGGATGATTTGATGGATAGCTATCTGCGTGGTTATGAATACTGGGCGGAGGAAAGCTCTGATGAACGCCGTACAGTCTACGAGGACTTAAAGACAAGGGATGATAACCCATATGCAGTGGATTACAATATGACACTGGAGAAAACATGGTAAAACATGTATAGGGAGTTAAAAAAGAGCCACTTGCAAAGCAAGCGGCTCTAGTGTATAATCTACTTAGAAAGGTTATCGGAATTGATTTTCCGATTGCCCTCAGTAAAGAAACTATTTAAGAGATAGCATCCAAACTTTGGACGGTCTGGGATGCTATTTCTTTTTGTTATTATAATGATTGTCTATGTAAGACAGAGCCGCAAATATAACTAGTAAAAGCGTAAGTACATCACTTAAACTTATCATAGGGCATCACCCTCCTTATGTACTAGAGGGCATCTAACATCGGAAAATCGCATCCACTTTCGTTTCAATTATACAAGCAGATTATATCATGAAAAGAACATATGTTCAACATAAAGAAATAAAAACCGTTAGAGTAATAGAGCAAAAAAGTATGGCGAAATGTACTCAATACGTCTGTCTGTATTGAAAAATCAAAGGTTTTATGATAGACTGAAATCACATGTTTGCTGGAAAAAAATCAATATAATTGTTAAGAACATGACATTTGATAGTTAGTATTACATTTTGTAGGAGGTCTAAGAAAAATGGAAAGCTACAAGCAGGAATTTATCGAATTTATGGTAGAAAGTGAAGTATTAAAATTTGGCGAATTTATTTTAAAGAGCGGAAGAAAATCCCCATTTTTTATGAATGCAGGCTCTTATGTAACAGGAACGCAGCTTCGTAAATTGGGCGAATATTATGCGAAAGCAATTCATGAACACTATGGAGATGATTTTGACGTAGTGTTTGGACCAGCATATAAGGGAATTCCGATAGGAGTAGCTACTGCCATCGCATATAGTAATTTATATGGAAAAGAAATCCGCTACTGTTCTAATCGTAAGGAAGCGAAGGATCACGGTGCGGATAAGGGAATTCTTCTCGGAAGTGAACTTAATGACGGCGACCGTGTAGTGATTGTCGAAGATGTTACAACCTCCGGAAAATCTATGGATGAGACGGTGCCGATTATTCGTGCCCAGGCAGATATTGAGATTAAGGGACTGATGGTCTCCTTAAACCGTATGGAACGCGGAAAAGGCGAAAAGTGTGCATTAGATGAGATTAAGGAATTGTATGGATTTGAGACAAATGCTATCGTAACGATACAGGATGTGGTAGAATATTTGTATAATAAGCCATATAAGGGAAAAATATATATTGATGATATGGTGAAAGCATCTTTTGACAATTACTATGCTCAGTATGGAGCGAAATAGGAGGCAGACTATGAACGAAAAAACATATAAGGCAATGAGTACAACCGGAGCAGGCAGTATTGCATTAGGGATTGTAGTACTGGTCAGTGGTGTAGTATGTGGTGTATTGTCTATTGTAAATGGTGCAAGATTATTGAAAAAAAAGTCTGAAATTATATTTTAAGGGTTGGAAAATTGAAACAGGATTACAGAAAAGTACTCCGGACATGCAGCAAGATCATGTTCGGAGTCTATATTATTTGTTTGACTTATTTTTTGTTTTTTGCAGAAAGTACAGGACGTACCTTTGAAGGACGTTCCTATCATTATAATCTGGTTCTGTTTAAGGAAATCGGTCGTTTCCTGAAATATCGAAAGAGTCTTGGAACGCTGGCGGTGATGCTGAATCTGGTAGGAAATGTAGCGGCTTTTGTTCCCTTTGGATTTTTTCTTCCGGTGATAAATCGTAAGTGCCGTTCCTTTTTTTATATGGTATTTTTCAGCTTTGAATTCAGCCTGCTGGTAGAGACCATTCAGTTGGTTTCTAAGGTGGGAAGCTTTGACGTAGATGATTTATTGTTAAATACAATCGGAGGAGCGATTGGTTATCTGATTTTTATTGTATTAAATCATATTAGGAGAAAACATCATGAGAAGAAAGAAAAGAACCAGTTATAAATTTACCGAAAAGACACATTCTAAACGTGGAATCCGTGCACTGGCTATGGCATTGCTTTCTATTATTATCGGGATTTCGGTCGTAGTTATTTCCTTTCAAAATGCGGGAAATGCCAGTGTTTATGTGGGAAGTGCCGGGATTTTTTCACTGATACTGTCTTTGGTGGCGTTGATTCTGGGGATTAAGAGTCTAAGGGAAGAGGAAAGTTATAAAATTTTTCCGGGATTAGGAACCTTTTTTTCTGCTGTCGCTTTTTTTGGATGGCTGGCAGTGTATGTGGTGGGATTTTATATTTCTATGTAACGTAATAGTAAGAAAAAGCTTTAAAAGCATTGAAAATAAATCGGAAAAAGAGAGGATGTTATATGAGCTATCAGGAAGTATTAAAGCCCTATCGGGAAGAGGTAGCAGAGCGCTATCCCCTGGTGATGGAAAGAATCGAACAGATAGGGGCGGAGGAAACAGTACCACAGCCTTATCGAGACTATTTTTATAAGGCGGCTTCGCTTTTACAGGAAATAAAGCAGGAAGAAGAAACAATTACAGAAGGACTGGCTGACAACAGAAGCCTGGCAGAATGGCAGCAGATTAATCATAAGCTGTATGAAGAAATTTTGCCGGAAAATTATGAAAAAAGTTATGGGAATCCTGCCTTTGCCGTGGAAATGCTGGGAGAGACCTTTGGAAAAATGTTCAGCGCGCTCTATGCAGATATTCGTTCTTTGATTGCCTGTGCTTATCAGGGAAGAGTGTATGAGATTACTATTTTTAGTGAGCTTTTGGTGGAAATCTACAACTGTTTTGAAGCGGAGGAATTACCGGAAGAAAAAGAGATTCAGCAGATTATTTATTGGTTCTACCATGATTACGGGGAAGTGCTGACAGAGATAAACGTGTTGGCTCAGACCTGTGCTGAATTGGATTTTTCAACAAGCATTATTATGGACAGTAATTTGGAGGACCTTTCTTATATCTATCGTTATGGCTCTTATATTACAGAAAATGAGATAAAAACAGCGGAGTTTTTGAATGCTTTAAGCGAAGAGCAGATTCAGGCAATGGCAGATACTTATACAGAAGGGTACCGAATCGGATTTGAGGTAACCGGGAAGGATTTATCCAAGAAAAAATATGTAGACCTGCGGTATCATATTGGATTTGAGCGGATGATGCGTGCAGCAGTTCATAACTTTGCTAAAATGGGATTAAAGCCTGTGGTGCCAAGAATGGAAGATTTTTCTTATAACGGCAGGGATAATGGAAGCTCAGCGGTAGGAAGCACACAGCCCAATCGCCAGTATCTTTATGACCATAAGGCAGATAGTGCGATGTATTTGGACAAGGCATTGGTAGAGCGCCGGTTAGAGGTTACGAGAACCGTTTTTGAAAATCGAAAAGAAGACGCTGCCTGGTATGCAGGTCCTGCGGTGGTAGAAGTGTTTGGAGAAGCAGGATTTGAGCCAAAGACCAATCCAGCAGCATATCAGTATACGGAGAAACAGCAGAAGCTGAATGTATATATGATGAATATGAACAGCCAGATTGTCAATGAGTACATCAGGGGAGAAGAGCGGAGCTTTACCATTATTGCTTATCCGATACCGGAGATTGGTAAGGACTTTGAGGCAATTTTTGCAAAAACGGTGGAAATCAATACACTGGATTATAAGCTGTATCAGAGAATGCAGCAGAAGATAATTGATGTGTTAGATGAGGCGGAATATGTGCATATTACAGGAAAGGGTGAGAATAAGACGGACCTGACGGTTGCGATTTATCCCTTAAAAGATGCATCCAAAGAAACCGCATTTGAAAACTGTGTAGCAGATGTAAATATTCCGGTGGGAGAAGTGTTTACCTCTCCGGTATTAAAAGGAACCAATGGACACCTCCATGTGACAGAAGTGTTCTTAAATGGATTAAAATATCTGGATTTGGCGTTGGACTTTACCGATGGAATGATTACCTCTTACACTTGTAAGAATTTCCCGACAGAGGAAGAGAGTCAGGCATTTTTGAAAGAAAATCTGCTGATGCATCATGATACCCTTCCCATGGGAGAATTTGCCATTGGAACCAATACCACAGCATACAAGATGGGAATAGAATACCAGATACAGGATAAGCTTCCGATTCTCATTGCAGAAAAGACAGGTCCTCATTTTGCAGTGGGAGATACCTGCTACAGCTGGGCAGAGGACACGGCAGTATTTAACCCGGATGGAAAGGAAATCGTAGCAAGAGAAAATGAGGTTTCTGCAAAACGTAAGGAGAATGTGGAGCAGGCATATTTTAACTGTCATACCGATATTACCATTCCTTATGATGAACTGGATTGTATTACAGTAATCCGCAAAGATGGAAGCACCGTAGATGTCATTCGGGATGGAAAGTTCGTAGTACCGGGTACGGAGGAATTGAATAAGCCTTTGGAATAATATAGTTAAAAATATATTTAAATTTCCAGTCCAATATGCTAAAATTAAAAGAGTAAAGGGAACTTTGACTAAGGAGGAAGTTATATTGGAGATGGAAAAAGTTCAATTAAAGGTGCGTAAGTATAGTAGTAAGGATAATCGGACAACAAAAGCGAATTGGATTATGATACTTATTACGACCATAGTGGAAGTACTTTTGGTATTAGCATTATTTATCCAGACTTTTGTTACACCAACAGATTATGGAAAGTTAGGGATTATACCGTTAGCGATTTTAGTTCTTGGGGTAATCGTCAACTGGGTAATGTATAAAAAGGATAGCAGTAGTGAAAAGCTGAAGTATATTATAGTAACAACGTATTTGATTGGGTGGATTTATCTTATGGTAACCGGTTCAGGAGTAATGGTTACCAGCTATGTTTTTCCAATCGTGGTTACTGCAATTTTGTATTATGACAGAAAGTTCATGAGGGTTATGTATGGTATAACGTTAGCTGCTACTCTGGTCCGTGCTGTAGTATGGGGAATCAGCGGTTATTTGTTAGCGGATCAGACTGCATTGATAAGCATCGTTATGGGTATTATTGTTTTGGGTATTATATTTATCATAGCATCAACTGCAAAACAATTTGACCATGATACCATGTATACCATGAAGGATGAAAAGAAGCGTCAGGATATGATGTTGGAAGATATTCTTCAGATTTCCAAGGCAGTAAGGAATGAAGTGGAAGAAACCGATCATCTGGTAGGAAACGTAAGAAATTCTTCCGATATCGTACATACTTCCATAAAAGAAATTTCTGTAAGCACACAGATAACAGCAGAAAGTGTACAGGAACAGACGAATATGACGTCTCAGATTCGTGAAGCGGTGGGAGAGACGGCAGAAAATGCAAAGGTCATGGTAGAGGCTGCGGCAGATTCCGCAAAGGTAATTGAAGAGAGCATGGAAGTGATGCGCAATATGCGTGAAAGTGCAGCAAAGATAGGAGAAACCAACTCCCGTGTGGCAGAATCTATGACACAGCTTCAGGAAAAAGCAAAAGAGGTTCAACAGATTACAGAAGTTATTTTTTCTATTTCCAGTCAGACAAATCTCCTGGCATTGAATGCTTCTATTGAAAGTGCCCGAGCAGGAGAAGCAGGAAAGGGATTTGCAGTAGTTGCAGATCAGATTAGAGAGCTGGCAGAACAGACGAGAAAGTCTACGGAAAAGATATCAAGTATTATAGATGAACTGAATGTGGATGCACAGAATGCTACGGATGTAGTACAGATTTCTATTGATGCTATGAATGAGCAGAATGGAATGATTGAAAATGCATCAGATAGTTTCACCATGATTCGTGATAACGTAGATACATTGACACAGAAGGTGTCAGATATTGATAAGAAAATTGGAAATCTGGTATCATCGAATGATGCGATTATTGAGAGCATCAGCCAGTTATCCGCCACAAGTCAGGAGGTATCTGCAAGTGCTCTGGAAGCAGAGGAGCGTAGTAAGCAGAACCAGACAGAGGCACAGCAGGCACAAGATTTGTTAAATGAAGTACTACAAAGAGTACAGGAATTTGCAAAATATCATAATTAAGACAGAAAAGGAGAATTAACATGGCAAAAGTAGGAATTGTAATGGGCAGCGACTCAGATATGCCGATTATGGCAAAGGCTGCGGATATTTTAGAGGAACTGGGAATTGAGTATGAAATGACAATTATTTCTGCTCACAGAGAACCGGACGTATTCTTTGAATACGCAAAATCTGCAGAAGAAAAAGGATTTAAGGTAATTATCGCAGGAGCAGGAATGGCAGCACACCTTCCTGGCATGTGCGCGGCAATTTTCCCGATGCCGGTCATCGGTATTCCAATGCATACTACATCCTTAGGAGGACGCGATTCCCTGTATTCCATCGTGCAGATGCCATCCGGTATTCCGGTAGCAACCGTTGCTATTAATGGTGGGGCTAATGCAGGACTATTAGCAGCAAAGATTCTGGCAACCTCTGATGAAGCACTGCTTGGAAGATTGAAGGACTACTCTAAGAAGCTGAAAGAGCAGGTAGAGGCAAAGGATGCCAAGTTACAGAAAGTCGGATATAAGGAATATATGAAGTAATAGGAAAGAAACATTAAGAATGATTTAGAAGAGGAAATGGAAATGCCCTGTGTTTTACCCTGATAGGAGGAAGGACACAGGGTTATTTGTAAACAAAAAAAGGAACGATTAACCTTTTAACAAGCTTTGGAAGAATAGAGAAAAGGATAATTTACATGAACAAAGAAGACATTTTAGAAAAAGCAAAGAAATTTGTATATAGAAATGCCCGCCCTCTTGAACTTGCAAGATGGAAATATCATTTTGAGAATGGTTCTGTAGATGAGGTATTGAATTATTTATCGATGTATCAGAATGAGGATGGTGGATTTGCCTATGCTCTTGAACCGGATAATTGGAATACCAATTCCACACCTATTGCAGTTTGGTTTGCTACGCAGAGACTATGGGAGATCGGGTTTACAGATACTGCCCATCCCATGGTACAAGGTATATTAAAGTATCTTGATAGTGGAAAAGATTTTGCAGAGGGTAAATGGTTTAATACGGTTGCCAGTAACAATGATTATCCGCATGCGGTATGGTGGGCCTGTGATAACGATATAGGAGTACCGGATGATAATCCTACAGTCAGTTTAGCAGGTTTTGTGCTAAGGTTTTCTGATAAGAATAGCAGTCTTTATCAGAAAGCAAAAAAAATTCTGACAGAAGCCGTTGAGAGATTTATGAATCATCCCACTGATGAAATCCATACGGTAAGATGTTTTTTGGATTTACTTTGTTATTGTGAAAAAATTGACAATTTCGATGTATTTGACTTAAATGCATTTAAGTCAAAGGTATATGAAACGATTGAGAAAGTTGTTTGCAAAGAAACTGGAAAATGGTATACAGAGTATGTTTGTAAGCCATCCTTCTTTTTTGAAAAGAATCATAAAATTTTTAACATGATAGACCGTGAGCTATTGGAAAAAGAGGCTTATATGATGATGGAGGAGCAGCTTGAAGATGGCTCTTATCCTATTACATGGCAATGGTGGACCGATTATAAAGAATTTGAAATTAGTGCAAACTGGTGGAAATCTTCCATAATCATCGATAATATGTGTTATATAAAAGCATTATTATTTGCCTAGAAAAGAAGAACACAGTTATAAGAAATCAAGAACCAATCAACAACATAAATTAGTAAAACTAATAAAAACTATTATAATATATAATTGGCATTTCCATAGGAATCAAGGTACAATGTAAGAAGAAATATAACGAAGATTTTCTATTTAGGAGGAAAAACAATGGATTACAAGAATTCAGGTGTAGATATTGAGGCAGGATACAAGTCAGTGGAGCTGATGAAAAAGTATGTAAAAGAGACCATGCGCCCTGAAGTACTGGGCGGACTGGGCGGATTTTCCGGTGCCTTTTCTTTAAAGGCAATCAAAGATATGGAAAACCCGGTTCTGTTATCCGGTACAGACGGCTGTGGAACCAAGGTAAAGCTTGCATTTCTTTTAGATAAACATGATACCATTGGAATTGACTGTGTGGCAATGTGTGTCAATGATGTTGCCTGTGCCGGTGGAGAACCATTATTTTTCCTTGATTATATTGCATGTGGAAAGAATTATCCGGAAAAAATCGCTACTATCGTAAGCGGTGTGGCAGAAGGCTGCAAGCAGTCCGGTTGTGCCCTGGTCGGTGGTGAAACGGCAGAGCATCCGGGACTTATGCCGGAGGATGAATATGACCTGGCTGGATTTGCAGTAGGTGTCGTAGATGAAAAGGATATTATTACCGGAAAAGATTTAAAAGCAAATGACGTATTAATAGGTATGGCAAGTTCCGGTGTACATTCCAACGGATTCTCTTTGGTTCGTAAGATTTTTTCTATGGACGCAGAAACATTAAATACATATCATGATGAATTAGGAACCACCCTTGGAGAAGCACTTCTTGCGCCAACCAGAATTTATGTAAAGGCACTGCGTTCTGTAAAAGAAGCAGGAGTAAGGGTAAAGGCATGCAGCCATATTACCGGTGGTGGTTTCTATGAAAACGTACCAAGAATGTTACCGGAAGGAAAGCATGCAGTCATCGAAAAGAACAGCTACGAGGTTCCGCCTATCTTCAAAATGATGGCAAGAGAAGGTCAGGTAGAAGAGCAAATGATGTACAACACTTACAATATGGGAATCGGTATGATTGTGGCAGTAGACCCGGCAGATGTGGACAAGACCATGGAAGCAATTAAGGCAGCAGGAGATACTCCATATGTAATTGGTAAGATTGAAGATGGAGAAAAAGGAGTAACCTTATGCTAAAGCTGGCAGTATGTGTATCCGGTGGTGGTACCAATCTGCAGGCAATTATAGATGCGATAGAGAACGGAACCATTACCAATGCAAAAATAGAAGTAGTCATCAGTAACAACAAGAATGCTTACGCTTTAGAGCGGGCAAAGCAGCATGGAATAGAAGCCGTATGCATTTCACCGAAGGAATTTGACAACCGGGAAGCGTTTAATGAGGTATTCTTAGAAAAACTGAACAGTTTCAATGTAGATTTGGTAGTCTTGGCAGGATTTTTGGTAGTAATACCGGAAATGATGATAAAGCAGTACCGGAACCGTATCATCAATATACATCCATCGCTGATTCCATCTTTCTGCGGAACAGGTTATTATGGACTGAAGGTGCATGAGGGCGCTTTGGAAAGAGGCGTAAAGGTGACAGGAGCAACGGTTCATTTTGTGGACGAGGGAACCGATACCGGTCCGATTATTTTACAAAAACCTGTCATGATAGAGCAGGGAGATACGCCGGAAGTGTTACAGCGCCGTGTCATGGAGCAGGCAGAGTGGAAGATTTTGCCGGAAGCGATTGATTTGATTGCCAATGGAAAAGTGGAAGTAGCAGACGGCAAAGTGCTGATGAAGGAATAAAATACGAAAGATATTATCAGGTAAATAAACAGTGCTGAAACGAACAGCACCAGAGTATAGTAAAAACAGGAGGCAGCAATGAAAGTATTAATCGTAGGAAGCGGCGGACGTGAACACGCTATTGCAAGCAGCGTAGCCAAAAGTCCAAGAGTAGATAAAATATATTGTGCACCGGGAAATGCCGGAATCGGACAGATTGCAGAATGTGTTTCCATTGGAGCCATGGAATTTGACAAATTGGTAGCATTTGCAAAGGAAAAAGAAATCGACTTTACCATTATCGGAATGGATGACCCATTGGTAGGTGGTGTAGTGGATGCTTTTGAAGCAGAGGGCTTAAAAGTATTCGGACCAAGAAAAAATGCAGCAATTCTGGAAGGAAGCAAAGCATTTTCCAAGGACTTAATGAAAAAATATAACATTCCTACTGCAGCATATGAGAACTTTGACGATGCAGACAAGGCGCTGGCTTACTTAGAGACTGCCAAAATGCCAATCGTATTAAAGGCGGACGGACTGGCATTAGGAAAAGGCGTTCTCATCTGCAATACCTTAGAAGAAGCTAAGGAAGGTGTAAAGGAAATCATGCTGGACAAGAAGTTCGGTTCCGCAGGAAATCATATGGTAGTGGAAGAATTCATGACCGGACGTGAGGTTTCCGTACTTTCTTTTGTAGACGGAAAGACCATCAAGATTATGTCTTCTGCACAGGACCACAAGCGTGCCAAAGATGGAGACCAGGGATTAAACACAGGTGGAATGGGAACCTTCTCTCCAAGTCCATTCTATACGGCAGAAGTAGACGAATTCTGTAAAAAATATGTATATCAGGCAACGGTAGATGCGATGGCAGCCGAAGGACGTCCTTTCAAAGGCGTTATCTTCTTTGGGTTGATGCTGACAGAAGAAGGACCAAAGGTATTAGAATACAATGCGCGTTTTGGTGACCCTGAGGCTCAGGTAGTGTTACCAAGAATGAAGAATGATATTATTGATGTAATGGAAGCATGTGTTGATGGAACACTTGACCAGATTGATTTACAGTTTGAGGACAATGCGGCTGTTTGCGTGGTGCTTGCATCTGACGGATATCCGGTAGCCTATGACAAGGGACTTCCTATCAGCGGTCTGGAGGCCTTTGAAGGAAAAGACGGATATTATTGTTTCCATGCAGGAACGGCATTAAAGGATGGAGCAATCGTAACCAATGGTGGACGTGTTCTCGGTGTTACTGCCAAAGGTGAGGACTTAAAGAAAGCCCGTGCCAATGCATATGAAGCCACAGAATGGGTACAGTTTGATAACAAATATATGCGTCATGACATTGGAAAAGCCATTGATGAAGCATAGAGAATAAAATAAGAGACAATATTGACGGATGGTACGGAATTGGTACCATCTGTTTTTTATATGAAAGGAAATTGCGTTGCAATTACCTATCATATAAAAACGCTCCATAAATAATTAGAAATATTGTCAAAATATAGTGATAAAGTACCAAAAATAAAATATTTTTCTTTCAACAATAAAAAAATGATATAAATCTCAGAAAAGTAATATTGACAAACAAAAGGAAATTGGATAAAAATGGAAAGGTAGAAAAGGGAGATAAAAAATTTTTAAGGAGGAAAAAGAGAAATGAAACAAAAAAGGAGAAGGTTTTTTAGTCTGATACTAACATGGCTGATGCTGTGTTCCGCAGTTCTTGGCATCGTTCCGGGAACTACGATTCAGACTGTGGCTGCGGAGTCTTCCGTAGCAGCTGTATCATCATCCAGCGTAGAAGCAAAGGATAATATACAGGAAGGGGTTACGTTACACTGTTGGAACTGGTCTTTCAACAATATCACGGCAAATCTGGATACAATTGCTGCACAGGGGTACACAGCAATTCAGACATCACCGATTCAGTTTGCAAAGGAGCCGACAAGTGGAAAAACAGTAGGATCAAATTGGTGGGTATATTATCAACCGGCTGGATTTTTCATTGATAATAATACAGGAAGAAGTGCTCTCGGAACAAAAGCTGAATTTGAAACTATGTGTAAGAAAGCGCATGAAAAAGGAATAAAGGTAATTGTCGATGTAGTAGCAAATCATATGGGAAATGAGACACGTAATAACCTGTCATCAGCAATTACGCCTGATATCCGCAATGATTCCAGCTGCTGGCACGACATAACAAGAAATACAACGGATTATAGCAACAGATATGATATCACTCAGTACTGTATGGACGGTGTACCGGACTTAAATACCGCAAACAGTAAGGTACAGAACTATGTATTGAATTACTTAAAAGAGTGTATTGATGCAGGAGCAGATGGTTTCCGTTTTGACGGAGCAAAGCATATTGAGACACCGGATGACTCATCCTCAGGTTGTGGCAGTAATTTCTGGCCGACTGTTATTAATGGTGCAACCTCTTATGCAAAGTCCACAAGAAATATTGATTTGTATTGCTATGGAGAAGTGTTAGACGCTCCGGATAGTTCAGGAAAGCTGCCAATTACTGCATATACAAAATATATGAGTGTAACAGACAACAGAACAGGAAATGACGTTCGCAATAATGTAAATAACGGAAATGCTGCCGGTGCAGCCTCCTCCTATTATTACAATGGAGCCGCAGGAGCAGACAAACTGGTATTATGGGCAGAATCCCACGATACCTATGCCGGCAATAACTCTTCCGGTATATCTACAGAAAATATCAATAAAACATGGGCGCTGGTAGCAGCAAGAAATGCTGCAATGGATCTTTATTTTGCCAGACCATACAGCACTTCTTCCATGCTGGGTGCAGCAGATAAAACCGGCTGGGCAAATCCGGAAGTAGCGGCTGTAAATAAATTCCACAATGCATTTTCAGGACAAAAAGAGTACTTATCTTCCAGCGGAAACATTGCTTACTGTGAGAGAGGTACCTCCGGCGTTGTTTTGGTAAATTGTTCCGGCACCTCACAGTGGGTAGAGGTAAAAGCAAATCTTATGGCATCCGGTACTTACAAAGATCAGATTACCGGAAATACTTTTACCGTAGAAAATGGAAAAATCAAAGGACAGATTGGAAATACCGGAATTGCAGTTGTATACAATATCAGTGAGACACAGGAACCGGAAGCAACGATTTCACCGGCTGGCGGAAACTTCTCCAGTGATACGTTAGAAGTAACCGTTGGAATGAAAAATGCTGCCAGCGGAACTTACAAAGTAGGAAATGCATCTGCACAGTCCTTTACCGGAACAAAGGTAATTACCATTGGCGCAGATATGAAGGTTGGAGACAGAGTTAATGTGGAAGTAACTGCTGTAAGCGGAGACAAAACAGATACCGTTTCCTATACCTTTACCAAGGTAGAAAAATCTGAAAATATTGCATACATAAAGCTGCCATCCGGATGGTCTGAAACGGTATACTGTTATGCCTATGATTCTGCTACGGAAAAGGTATCCAACGGCGAATGGCCAGGCGTAAAGATGACCAGTGAAGGAAATGGAATTTACAGCTATGAAGTTCCGGAAAATATCGAAAATCCAAGAGTCATTTTCTTTAGCAGTGATACGAACCGTTATCCGGCAGATATGGAAAAGGGACTGTTGTTAAATGGTTCCATGATTTATAAGGATGGAAGCTGGGAAAGTTATACACCGGTTGCAAACGGAACAGTGGTTACAAAGTTTGTAGATACTGCAGGAAATGAAATTGCAGACAGTGTAACTGCAACAGGATTAGTTGGAAGCAGTTATATCACAACAGCAAAGTCAATCAGTGGATATACTTTAAAAACAACACCGCAAAACGCATCTGGTCTTTATGTAAGCGGAACAATCACAGTAACTTATATCTATGAGAAAAATACTACAACAGGAAGTACAGCCTATATTGAGCTGCCTTCCGGATGGAACAGTGAAGTATACTGTTATGCATACTCCGCAGATAACGAAGCGGTCAATAATGGAGCATGGCCGGGTGTAAAAATGACAAAAGTATCTGGAAACATTTACGAATATGAAGTACCGGATACCATCAGCAACCCACTGATTATTTTCAATGATAAAAACAATCAGTATCCTGGCTCGATGCAAAAGGGACTGTCCTTAAGTGGTTCTATGATTTATCAGGGAGGACAGTGGAAAGCATACCAGACAGAAGAAGTACAGAATGTTGCATACTTCAAGAAACCGGCTAATTGGGGAAGCGGAATATACTGTTATGTATATTCCGCAGATAATGAATCAGTCAATAATGGAGCATGGCCGGGCGTAAAGATGACATTGGTTTCCGGAGATACTTACAAGTATGAAGTATCCGGTAGCATCAGCAATCCGCTGGTTATCTTTACAGATGGGACAAACCAGTACCCGGGCTCGATGCAGAAAGGACTGTCTTTAAGCGGTTCCATGATTTATGCAGATGGAAATTGGAGTACTTATTAAAAAATATTGGTTTCACAGGATTGAGGATGCCGCACTGGGTTAGTGCGGCATCTTTAAGTTGGGGAGAAAAATAAAAGAATCAGAAAAAGCTATTGACAAAAGCGATTAAATTTTGTATGATAAGTACACTTTAACAGTTTAAAGCGACGAATTAAAGCGTATTTATGGAGGCGTAAGACAATGAATATGGAAGATTGCAGTAAAAGAACATTGATGGACTACTGTCCGGATATCAAGGTAATGGATTGTACCTTAAGAGATGGAGGACTGGTAAATAATTTTGCATTTACCGATGAATTTGTCAAGGATTTATATCAGGCAAATATCAAGGCAGGCGTTGATTATATGGAGTTTGGCTATAAAGCATCCAAGGAGCTGTTTGACCCTGCAAAGTTCGGTAAGTGGAAGTTCTGTAATGAGGAAGATATTCGTGCCATTGTAGGAGAAAACAACAGTCCGTTAAAAATCTCTGTTATGGCAGACGTAGGGCGTTGTGATTATAAAAAAGATATTTTACCAAAGAAGGACAGTGTCATTGATTTAGTCCGTGTGGCAACTTACATACATCAGATACCAACTGCTATTGAAATGATAGAAGATTTTAAGAAAAAAGGCTATGAGGTATCTGTAAATATCATGGCAGTTTCCAAGGTAAATACAGAGGACTTGGATGCAGGCTTACAGCTTCTTGCGAGAAGCTCCGTAGATATTATTTATCTGGTTGACAGCTTTGGCTTCTTCTATCCGGAACAGATTACCAAGCTGGCGCAGAAATATGTTGGTATTGCAGAAGATTCCGGCAAGATAGTAGGAATTCATGCTCACAATAACCAGCAGCTTGCTTTTGCGAATACCATTGAGGCATGTCGAATGGGCGTAAGTCTTCTTGATGCTACCGTAAGCGGTATGGGACGTGGTGCAGGAAATTGTTTCTTAGAAGCACTGCTCAGCTTTTTAAAGAATCCGAAGTATGAGGAGCTGCCGATTATCAGATTTATTGAGAAGCATATGTTAAAGCTGAAAGAAGAAGGCGCTGTATGGGGATATGATTTACCATATCTTTTGACAGGAATTTTAAACAGCCATCCGTCATCTGCAATTAATTTTATTAAGGAAAACCGAAGTGATTACAGTAATTTAATGCAGGAATTGATGGATATGGAATAAAAGGTAATTGAGATAATTCAATATGAAAAAGGACAGATTCCTTTTGTGTCAAGAAAAAGCATATCCATAAGGCGTGGAAAAAGACTGTATTAAAAATAATAAAATCTTAATATTTCCGTAGAAAATTATTGAAACATGAAAAAGACCTGTTTTGTAGAATAAAACTGCAAAGCAGGTTTTTTGTTTGAAAATGACGGATTTGTAAGAAAGAAGTCACCCGCCTGTCATTTTCAAATTCTAAAATGAAGAAAACAACAGAAAATAAAGGAGAAATTAGTATGAAGAAAATAGCAGTTTTATTTGGAGGATGCTCCAGTGAATATGAGGTATCCTTAGAATCTGCATATGCAGTTATCAGCCATATGGATACAGAAAAATACGAGCCTGTGTTAATAGGAATCACAAGAGAAGGAAACTGGTATCTCTATGAGGGCGAATGGACACGGATACAAATAGATACCTGGTATAGTGAAGAAACCTGTCAGCCTGTTGTGGTACTTCCGGATAAAAAGCTTCATGGTCTGATGGTATATGGAAAGGATAAGCCGGACTATATTTCCCTGGATGCAGCCCTTCCCATACTTCATGGGAAAAATGGGGAAGACGGAACACTGCAGGGAGTGCTGGAGCTGGCAGGAATTCCGATTATCGGATGTAATACCTTGAGTTCCGCCATTGGTATGGATAAAGAAACGGCACACCATCTGGCAGCGGTATGTGGCGTTAAAGTGCCAAAATCTGTTTTACTGACAGAAGAAGACTGGCAGGAGCTACAGAGCCAAAACACAGAACAGAGCCGGAATCTGGAAAGCTATGGGAAGGAGCTGGGCTATCCGTTGTTCGTAAAGCCCCTGCGTGCCGGTTCCTCCTTTGGCATCACCAGGGTAGAAACATCAAAACAGCTGCTGCCGGCAATAGAACATGCCTTTGCCTATGACAAAGACGTGGTGATAGAAGAAAATATCGAAGGCTTTGAGGTTGGATGTGCCGTGCTTGGAACCAGGCAGCTTACCATAGGAGAAGTAGATGAGATTGAGCTGTCAGAGGGATTTTTTGATTATACAGAAAAATATACTCTCAAAACTTCTAAGATTTATGTTCCTGCCCGAATATCAAAAGAAAAGGCAGAGGAAATAAAGAAAACGGCAGAAAGGATTTACCGTGCATTGGGATGCGGCTGCTTCGCAAGAGTAGATATGTTTTTGACACCGGAAGGAGAGATTTATTTCAATGAGGTAAATACCATTCCGGGCTTTACCTCCCATAGCCGTTATCCCAACATGATGAAAGCGGCAGGCATTTCTTTTGAAGAATTGGTGAATCGTCTGATAGAACAGGTGGTGAAGTAAATGAGATTGTTTTTTACAAAGGAAAATATTCATGAGGGCAGCCTTATTTTGGTAAACCGCAATTATCCGTTGCAAAAAGAAAGCGGAAATGTATTGTGTGCGCCCTTAGAAACACAGCAGGAAATCCGGATGGAGGAGACAGCGGGGAAAAATCTGTACAGGCTTTTCGTGAATTTGGCAGATAGCAGCCAGATAGCAGGAGTCAGTGGGTATCGCACCAAACACGAGCAGGTACAGATATTTGAAGACTCATTAAAAGAAAATGGAAAAGAGTTTACAGAAACCTATGTGGCATTTCCGGATTGCAGTGAGCATCAGACCGGACTTGCCATTGACCTGGTAAAAAAGTCAGAAGAAATAGACTTTATCTGCCCGGATTTTCCGCGTGAAGGCGTTTGTCAGCAGTTTCGGGAGCAGGCGGCAGAATATGGATTTATTGAACGTTACCCGAAGGAAAAAGAAGCAGTGACCGGGATTGGGGAAGAGCCCTGGCATTTCCGTTATGTAGGAACTCCTCATGCACAGATTATGAGGGAAAAGGGAATGGTGTTAGAAGAATATACAGAATGGCTCAAACAATTTTCCAGAGAAAAACCATTCCGATGGAAAGAGAATCGCATTTATTATGTCAGGGGACAGGAGGAAACCGGAATTTCAATTCCAGATAACACAGAGTATCATATTTCCGGAAACAATGTAGATGGATTTGTGGTAACGCTGACAGGAGAGACCAATGAGAAAAGAGCAGGAAAATGTAAAACAGGAAAATGCAAAAATTGATATGTTTCGAATGGTGGCAGCCTTTTTCATCGTAGCAATTCATACGGCTCCCTTTGCGTCTGTAAATGAAACCTTGGATTATCTGTTTACTTATTGTATCGGAAGAATCGGAGTCCCTTTTTTCCTTATGGTAACAGGATATTTTGTGTTGGCTCCTTATTATCAGGGGAGCGCATTTTCCGTAGAAAAACTAAAGAAATATTTGAGAAAGATTTTACTATTATATGGAATTTCCATTTTACTGTATCTTCCGGTAAACATATACGCCGGACAACTGCCGGAGAGCGTTGGAGAATTAGGCAGAGAACTGATATTTGACGGTACGTTCTACCATCTGTGGTATCTTCCGGCAGTAGTGACGGGATGTCTGTTTTTTATTATTCTTATGAAGCTGTTAAGAAATAAAGGGGCAGGGATAGCGGCTGTTTTGTTATATCTTATCGGGATGTTCGGTGACAGTTATTATGGAGCAATCAGTGAAATTCCAGTAATAAAAGGGTTCTATGAAGGAATCTTTCAGATAAGCTCTTATACCAGAAATGGTATTTTCTATGTACCGGTATTTCTATGGATGGGAATACAATTTGCAGGAAAAGAAAAGACGTATGCAGGAAATCCTGCAAAAAAGCAAGAGAGAATAGCAGGAATTGCTCTGGGAATTTCGGCAGTGCTTATGCTGACCGAAGGATGGTTGACCTGGCACAATGGGCTTCAAAGGCATAACAGTATGTATCTGTTTTTACTGCCTGTGATGTATTTCTTGTTTCAGCTTCTCTTATGGAGTAATCCATCACAGCAAAGGTCAATTTCACAGAAAAAGAAAAGCACAGGAAAACAGCGCGGCTACCGGAAGCTTCGGGACATCTCCCTGTGGATATATATGATACATCCTTTGTGCATAATTGTAGTTCGCGGTCTTGCAAAAGTAACAAGAATAAAGCTGCTGGCAGAACATTCCCTGATACTTTATCTATTGGTATGTATTCTGGCAGCCGCAGGAGCTGTTGTCATAAGCTGGATGCAGGAAAAGGGAAAGGGGATGGTATCATGTATCAGAAGGGCAGAGCATGGATAGAGCTAAATCTTGAGAATTTAAGATTCAATGTGCAGCAGTTGAAAAAAATGCTGCCAAAGACCTGTAAATTGATGCCGGCAGTAAAGGCGAATGCTTATGGGCATGGTGCACTTCCAATAGCGAAAGCATTGCAGGAAATGGGAATAGAGGATTTTTGCGTAGCATCCGTAGAAGAGGGAATAGAGCTTCGGAATGCCGGAATTGCTGGAAATATTTTGATTCTGGGCTATACTCATCCCCGACAGTTTGAACAGTTGGTAAAGTATGAGCTGACACAAACGGTAGTGGACAGCGTTTATGCCGGGAAAATGGCGGAGTATGGAAAAGAATTTCGGGTCCATATTGGAATTGATACAGGAATGCACCGTTTGGGAATTAATTGGATGGATATGGAAGCAATCCGAAGTATCTGGGAATATAAGAAGCTTAAGGTTACCGGAATCTTTTCACATTTATGTGCAGCAGATGGAAAGAGTCAAAAAGAAAAGGATTACACAAAGGAACAGATAAAGAGATTTGAACTGGTAGTAAATCAGTTAAAGCAAGAGGGAAAAACAGGATTTTCCACTCATTTGCAGGGCAGCTATGGAATCTTAAATTATCCCGAATGCCGGTTTGATTATGCCAGACCCGGAATCGTACTGTATGGATTGTTCAGCCGTCTTATGGAGTGTGAAAGCCGGGAAAAATGCAGCAATCTGTGTTCGGCAACAGAAGCAAAGCTGCGCCCGGTCTTATCCCTGAAAACAAGGGTGGAATCCGTAAGAATATTAGAGCAGGGAGAATCCGCAGGCTATGGAATGGCTTATACTGCGTTATCCCGAAGAAAAATTGCGGTGCTGTCTATCGGTTATGCAGATGGTGTTCCAAGAGAAATTGCAGGAAAGGCATATGTGTTATGCCAGGGAAAGAAAGTACCGATGATTGGGAGAATCTGCATGGACCAGATGCTGGTAGATGTTACGGAGATTCCCGATATATCCTCAGGTGATGAGGTCGTATTAATTGGAAGGTCAGGAGAAGAACAGATTCCCGCAGAGACTTATGCAGAATGGACAGGCAGTATTACCAATGAAGTGGTAAGCAGACTGGGGGTTCGACTGGAAAGAATTGTATCTTCTTAAATTGCAGTAGAAAAGGAAAGAGGGAAATGTTATAATAATAACGCTTTAGCAATGAAGAGAACAACGATAGAAAGTAAAGCGTAGGAAAATATGTTACAGGATTTTGATTTAAAGAAAATAGTACAACCTCTTTTGGATTGGTTTGGGAAAAATGCTAGGATATTGCCATGGCGGGAAGACCCGGCGCCCTATCGGGTATGGGTTTCTGAAATTATGCTGCAGCAGACCCGGGTCGAGGCGGTAAAGCCGTATTTTGAGCGGTTTACAAAGGAATTGCCGGATGTAAAAGCTCTGGCAGAGTGTGAAGAGGAAAAGCTTTTGAAGCTCTGGGAAGGACTTGGCTATTATAACCGTGTGCGAAATATGCAGATTGCGGCGAAAACCGTAATGGAAGAATACGGCGGGGTGCTTCCGGCAGATTATGAAGAACTTCTGAAATTAAAAGGAATTGGGAGCTACACTGCGGGGGCCATTGCTTCCATTGCTTACCA
The DNA here is from genome assembly GCA_949292785.1 of uncultured Eubacteriales bacterium. GTDB lineage: Bacteria > Bacillota > Clostridia > Lachnospirales > Lachnospiraceae > Petralouisia. The sequence goes on along the minus strand of CASFBK010000005.1, from coordinate 304,880 downwards.
GATTCCTGTGCCTGCGGTAGATGGAAATGTGCTGCGGGTGATTTCGAGAGTAACAGGAGACCGTTCCGATATTATGAAGCAGTCTGTGCGGACAGAAATGGAGCGGGCATTAAAAGAGATTATGCCGGAGAAACAGGCAGGTGCCTTCAATCAGGCGTTGATGGAGCTTGGTGCGACAGTCTGTCTTCCCAATGGTGCGCCTCTGTGTGAAAAATGTCCGTGGCAGGAATTCTGCGAGGCAAGGCTTACGGATTGCTGGCAGGAGATTCCTGTAAAAAGCAAAGCAAAGGCAAGACGTATCGAAGAAAAGACGGTATTTATTATTCGGGATGGAGAAAAAATCGTACTTCATAAGCGCCCGACCAAAGGGTTACTGGCAGGGTTATATGAATTTCCCAATACGTCAGGACATCTGACAGAGGAAGAAGCCTTGGAATGGGTAAAGGAGCAGAAGCTGTCTCCCATTCGTATACAAAAGCTGGAGCCTGCAAAGCATATTTTTTCTCATGTGGAATGGCATATGAACGGATTTATGATAAGAGTGGATGAGCTTGCCGAGGACAGAAGCGGTATGCTTTTTGTAGATGTGAAGGATTCCGAGGAAAATTATCCCATTCCGGCAGCCTTTGGTGCTTATACAAAATACATGAATATCAAGCTTGGGAATGAAAGATTTGAAGAAAAGTAAAACGTTCTAAAGAAAGAGAAGGAGCCGATGCATTGCATCGGCCTTTTCTATGAAAAAGATTATGAGTAAAAGTGAAGTTATCACTGTATCAACGGGAGGACCTTGCGGTTAAGCAAGGCTATGAAAAAGATTTTTATCAAGAAATGATTGAGGGGAATCAACTCATTTCTTATGATTGTAGTATATCGGTAATTTGTGAAGCCCTTGTGTTCATAATATGAGAAATATGTAAACAATATGTGAATAAATTTCGACTAGATTGAGAGGATGAAAGTTCCTTGCTGTTATGCAGCAAGGAACTATTGCATAGAAATTATACTCGGAATACTTGTATTCCGGATATAATTTCTACGCAATATTCTTCCAGCGCCACAGGCGTGGGCTTTCATCCGCTCAAATTATCTTAAAAATTTTCTCCTTAAGACAATATTAATGAAAATCATTTGGATTATTAAGCAATTTTGTGTATAATATCAATCAGTGGGAGTAAAAGAAAAAGGAGACATAAAGATGAAATTATTATCAATCGCAATTCCGTGTTACAATTCACAGGATTATATGGAGCACTGCATAGAGACGTTACTGGCAGGTGGAGAAGATGTGGAGATTCTTATTGTAGATGACGGTTCGAAAGACCGTACCGCAGAGATTGCGGATAGTTATGCAGAAAAATATCCAACGATTATAAAGGCGATTCATCAGGAAAATGGTGGACATGGAGAGGCAGTAAATACCGGAATACGGAATGCAACAGGACTCTATTTTAAAGTGGTAGACAGTGATGACTGGGTAGACCAGGAGGCATATGAAAAGATTCTTAAGACCCTGCGGGAGTTGTCCGGCGGCAGTGAGACACTGGATATGCTTGTCAGCAACTTTGTTTATGAAAAGGAAGGCGCGAAGCATAAGAAGGTCATGAAATATACCGGAATTCTTCCGGAAAACCAGATGTTTAGCTGGAGCGATGCTAAGCATTTCCGGAAAGGAAGATATATTTTAATGCATTCTGTTATCTACCGTACACAATTACTGCGTGAGTGTGGACTGGAGCTGCCAAAGCATACCTTTTATGTGGATAACATTTTCGTATATGTACCATTGCCATATGTGAAGAATATGTACTATCTCAATGTAGATTTCTATCGTTATTATATTGGAAGAGAAGACCAGTCTGTTAATGAAAATGTCATGATTAGACGAATCGACCAGCAGATAAAAGTAAACAAAATTATGGTAGAGGCGGTAGATTTATGGAAGCTGCAAAACCGTAAACTGCGAAAATACATGTTTAATTATCTGGAAATCATTACAATTATCTCTACGATTATGTGTATTCGTTCCGGAACGGAAGAGAATCTGGAAAAAAAGCGCCAGCTGTGGAAATATATAAAAGATTATGATATTCGTCTGTTCCATCATCTGCGCAAAGGAATTATGGGAACGACCATGAATTTACCGGGCAAGGGTGGCAGAAAGATATCGGTTGCCGCTTATAAGATTTCACAGAAGGTCGTAGGGTTTAATTAAGGACAAATAATTTTAATATTGACTTTAAAAACAAAATAGCCTATAATGCATAACAGAGTGTGAACGTTAAGCCACACGAAGGGGTACACCACCGCGGGTGTAATTTCTTCGTGGTGGCTTTTTTTACGCTATAGGAAATACCGTGTTAAGTGGAATTATGTCGCAAGCGACTGTGCTCGGCGCGGCAAAGTGTGTTCCGCTTGATAGGTAATGTATATTCGCGAGAGTGTGCGGAGCACACTTTGTTATGTTTGCGCAAAATGAAAGGTCTTCATGACTGAGGGAGATGGGAAGTTAAAAGCGGACAGGTTCGCTTGGTTCTTTATCATAGAAGGAGGAATAAGACATGGTAATAAATGGAGTAGAAAAAGAGTATCCGGAAGGGATTACTCTTGCAGAGGTTTTAAAGCAGGAAGGCTATCAAAGGGAGCAGATTGCGGTAGAACGAAATGAAGAAATTGTGCCGAAGGCAGAGTATGACAAGGTCTTACTGACATCCGCAGACCACTTGGAGGTAGTACGGTTCGTGGGAGGGGGCTGAGAATGAAGATAACGCAGGAACAATTAAAGCAGGCATTGTTGGAACGTTATACACCGGAAATGTATGAAAAGATTACCAATGCATCGGTAGCCATTGCAGGGCTTGGCGGACTCGGTTCTAATGTGGCAGTTATGCTGGCAAGAGCGGGGATAGGGCATCTGCTGCTGGTGGATTTTGATACTGTGGATATGACCAATCTCAATCGCCAGGTATATACCTGTGAACATCTTGGCAGGAAGAAAACAGAGGCGCTTGCTGAAATTTTAAGAGACATCAATCCGTACCTTCCACTGGAAACAAAGGATTGTTATGTGACCCCTGAAAATGTAGTGGAATTATTTGGAGCATATCCCATTGTATGCGAAGCCTTCGACAAGGCTGAGAACAAGGCAATGCTGGTAAATACCATTTTAGAACAACAAAAAGAGACCATTGTGGTGTCAGGCTCCGGTATGGCAGGATATGGGAGCAGCAATGAAATAGAAACAAAAAAAGTAATGAAACGTCTGTATGTGTGCGGTGACAGGAAAACAGAGCTTAACAATGACGTATGTCTTATGGCATCCCGGGTAACTGTTTGTGCCGCACATCAGGCAAATATGATAATAAGATTAATACTTGGAATTACAGAAGTGTAGGAGGAAAGAAAGATGAAAAATGACAAATTAGTATTGGGAGGACATGAATTTGACTCTCGCTTTATCCTGGGCTCCGGAAAATATAATGTAGATTTAATAAAAGCGGCTGTAGAACAGGCAGGGGCGCAGATTATTACATTGGCAGTACGCCGGGCGAATTCCGAGAGTGCAGAAAATATTCTGGACTTTATTCCAAAGGGAGTCACACTGCTTCCGAATACCTCGGGTGCCAGAGACGCTAAGGAGGCAGTAAGAATTGCAAGACTTTCCAGAGAATTGGGATGTGGTGATTTTGTAAAGGTAGAAATCATGCGGGATTCTAAATATCTGCTGCCGGATAATCAGGAGACCATAAAGGCAACAGAGATTTTAGCCAAGGAAGGTTTTGTAGTGCTTCCTTATATGTACCCGGATTTGAATGTGGCAAGAGATTTGGCAAATGCAGGAGCCGCAGCGGTAATGCCATTAGCAGCGCCTATCGGTTCTAATAAGGGATTGGCAACCAAAGAATTTATCCAGATTCTCATTGATGAAATCGACCTGCCAATCATTGTAGATGCAGGAATCGGACGTCCTTCACAGGCCTGTGAAGCCATGGAAATGGGAGCGGCAGCCATTATGGCAAATACAGCCATTGCAACGGCAGGAGATATTCCTGCAATGGCATCTGCGTTTAAAAAAGCAGTAGAAGCAGGAAGGGAAGCCTATCTTGCAAAATTAGGAAGAGTGATGGAAAAGGGCGGAACCGCATCTTCTCCCATGACAGGATTCCTGCGTGATTAAAGGAGAAACAGCAGACGGCAGAACGTAAGCTGAAAATCACGGACAGTAGACGGCAGAACGAAACATAGAAAGAAGGAAGAACATGGAACAGGATAAAAGAGAAAAGGTCAACCATATGGAATATATGGAGGGCATGGAACAGATAGAATCGGATATTATGGACAAGGTAATATCAGCCAGAAATGAGTATAGGGCAGAAAGCTATACAGCGGCGGATGTGAAAAGAGCTTTAATGAAAGACAGTCTGGACATCGAAGACTTTGCGGCGCTCCTCTCCCCGGCGGCAGAACCATTTATCGAGGAAATGGCGCAGAAAGCAAAGCAGGAGACGGCAAAGCATTTTGGAAATTCCGTTTATATGTTTACGCCGATTTACATTTCTAATTATTGTGAAAACTATTGTGTTTACTGTGGATTTAACTGTCATAACAAGATTCACAGAATGAAGCTGAATACAGAGGAAATCGAAAAAGAAATGGCAGCCATTGCAAAGAGCGGATTAGAAGAAATTCTGATTCTCACAGGAGAAAGCAGGGCGCAGTCCGATGTTTCTTATATTGGAGAAGCTTGCAGGATTGCACGGAAGTATTTTAAAATGGTGGGAATTGAAGTATATCCGATGAATTCTGACGAATATGCATATCTGCAGGAATGTGGCGCCGATTATGTTACGGTATTTCAGGAAACTTATGATTCCGATAAATACGAGACGCTACATTTAGCAGGTCATAAACGCATTTTTCCATACCGTTTCCATGCTCAGGAGCGTGCCTTAAAGGGTGGTATGCGCGGCGTTGCCTTTGCGGCATTGTTGGGTCTGGCGGATTTTCGGAAAGACGCCTTTGCTACCGGACTTCATGCATACTACATACAGCGGAAATATCCATATGCAGAGATTTCCTTTTCCTGTCCGAGACTTCGCCCTATTGTAAATGATGCAACGATTAATCCAAAGGATGTACATGAAAAACAGCTTCTACAGATTATGTGTGCGTATCGTTTGTTTATGCCATTTGCAGGTATGACGATTTCTACCAGAGAGCGGGCAGAGTTTCGGAATCATGTCATTGGAATGACTGCCACTAAGATTTCTGCGGGAGTAAGCACTGGAATTGGAAGCCATTCTGATGAAGTGGAAGAACGGGGAGACGACCAGTTTGAAATTGCAGATAACCGGAATGTAGATGAGGTATTTGCAGCCATTAAGGAGCAGGGCTTACAGCCTGTGATGAACGATTATGTATACGTTTAAAAGAATCGCGGTTTCCAACTGGGAATTGTACCGAAAAAGCCATAGAGCCACAGAAGCAGACATGGAAGCATATGTAAATCATTTATCCAAGCTGGAATCAGCAAAATACAAGCCAGACATGCTGATTCTGCGGGAAAAGGATTTAACGGAGGAAGAATATGAAGAACTGCTTAAAAGGGTCTGGAAAAGACTTTCGGACAGCAGTGTGGAGGTGATTCCACATACCTTTCTAACAGCAGCAAAAAACAATGGAATATCAAGCATTCACCTGCCCTTCCCCCTGCTGAAAAAATACATGGAATCCGAAACCGTAGGTGAAGCATCATATGAAAAAAGCAAAAGCTTGCAGGGAATGGAGCGTATCGGAGTCTCCGTTCATTCCCTGGAAGAGGCGCTGGAGGCAGAACGGCTGGGAGCTTCTTACGTTACCGCCGGACATATTTTTTCAACAGACTGTAAACCGGGACTTGCACCAAGAGGGGTGGAGTTTTTAGAAAACGTATGTAAGGGTGTGAAGATACCGGTCTATGCTATTGGTGGAATTCATCCGGATAATCTGGCAAGGATTGCCCAAACAGGTGCGGCAGGAGCATGCATGATGTCGGAGTATATGAGGGCAGAATATACAGGATAAGAAGCGCTCTAGCTCTGTCCGGGCAGGGTTACGGTAAAAACGGAACCGCTTCCGGGAGCGCTTTTGACGGTGACGGTGCCGTTGCAGAGAACCACAATTCGTTTGACGAGGGCAAGACCAAGACCGTTGCCCTCTGTTGTTCTGGAGCTGTCACCCTGATAGAATTTTTCAAAAATATGCTTCTGCACCTCTTCGGACATTCCGGCTCCCTCATCTGAAATGGAGACGGAAATGCTTCTGTGGTTGTTTTCCAGGCAGACTTTAATCGTTCCCCCATCCGGTGAATGTTTGACTGCATTATCAAGAATGTTGAACCATGCCTGTTCCAGAAGCTGTTCGTTTCCATAGAAAACAAGCCTGGGTAAATCAATATCAAATTCCAGGTTTTTGGGAGACCATTTATTTTCCAGAAGCAGGATGGTTTTACGAAGCTGTTCGTCAAGGCGGTATTCCTTCTGATTCATTACGGTTTCCTGATTTTCCAGTCTGGAAAGCAGTAAAATATTACTGGAAAGGTCGGAAAGTCTGCGGGAATTATCTAAAATCTTTTCTACATAGCGTTCGTGTTTTTCTTTGGAAAGGGAGGGTTCCTGCAAAAGTGTGGCGTAGCCCTCAATAGCGGATATGGGTGTTTTAAATTCATGGGACACATTTACCACGAAATCATTTCGCAGTGTTTCAATGTGGGAAAGGTCATAGGTCATGGAATTAAAACGTTGTGTCATTTCGCGGATTTCTGCTATTTTTTCATTGGTGGGAACACGCACGTCAAAATTTCCTTTGGAAAGCTTGTCAAAGGCATTGCTGATATTCTGGATTGGCCGGATAATCAGCCTGCCCACAAAAAGAGCTACTGCAGTTCCAAGTAAAAGGCTGCCGGCAAACAAAAAAAGTATCGGTATGTGTCGTATTTGTGGGTCGACTGAAATAATCTGTAATTTGTATAATAGAATCCAGAAGGTCGTTATAATGAAAAAAACGGCTGCAATGGTGGCAAAAACAATAGCCGCAAAATATAGCCATAGTTTGGAATGTGGTTTTTTATTCATTTTTTTTCACCGCCTTATATCCGAGTCCTCGTACCGTTACAATTTCAAAATCGCTGCAGTCGGAAAACTTTTCCCGCAGCCGGTTGATATGGGTATTGACGGTGCGTTCATCCGTTTCCGAGAACATTCCCCAGATTTCATCCATAAGCTGCTGGCGGGTAAAGATTTTATTAGGATAAGACAAAAGCTTATAGAGCAGATAGAACTCTTTTTGGGGCAAAGTCAATTCCTTTCCGTGTAGTGTGACGGTGAGTGCATCATAATTTAGAATGGTGGAACCGACAACGATTTTCTTTTCGCTGGAAATTTTTGCTCTGCGAAGAAGCGCCTCTACACGCAGCACAAGTTCTTTCACATTAATCGGTTTAATCATGTAATCATCCGTGCCGGCACGAAATCCCCGTTGTATATCATCAAACTGGTCCTTTGCAGTTACCATAAGAATCGGAAGCGTGTAGGCGGCATCGCGCAGCGATTTTGTCAGTTCATAGCCGTCCATGTTCGGCATCATAATGTCGGCAACAATCAGGTCGATATATTCCTTTTCCATAACTCTGAGTGCGTCTGCACCGTCCACGGCGGGAATACTGTTATAGCCGTGGTCGGCAAGTACGGTGCAGAATAGTTCCCGCATATCCGCATTGTCTTCTACCACAAGAATATTGAACATAAGGAAGCCTCCTTTAAAAATAGTATGCATTGCTAAGTGCTCCTATTATATCATGAAAAAGACACGTCAAGATAAACAATTTTTGTTTTGGAAAAACAGAGTTTATCTTTAGTTTAACTTCACATGTTATAAATGGATTTATTCAATAAAAAAGGAGGAAGTGCAAAGTTATGCTTCAACTGAAAAATATAGTAAAAACATATGAAGTTGGTGATTTGAAGCAGGATGCCCTGAAAGGTATCAGCATTAATTTTCGGAAAAATGAATTTGTTTCAATCCTCGGACAGAGCGGTTCGGGAAAGACCACCATGCTTAATATTGTAGGCGGGCTGGACCGTTACAGCAGCGGCGATTTGATTATCAACGGTGTTTCTACCAGAAAATACAAGGATGCCGATTGGGATTATTACCGTAATAACTCCATTGGCTTTGTGTTTCAAAGCTACAATCTGATTCCCCATCAGAGCGTGCTGGCAAATGTAGAGATGGCGCTGACTTTGGCAGGCATTTCAAAAAAGGAACGTAAGGAAAGAGCTATCGCTGTGCTCAAGAAGGTGGGGCTTGGCGACCATATCCACAAAAAGCCCAATCAGATGTCGGGAGGGCAGATGCAGCGAGTGGCGATTGCCCGTGCACTGATTAATAACCCGGATATTCTGTTAGCGGACGAACCTACCGGTGCACTGGATTCTGAAACCAGTCTGCAGATTATGGAGCTTTTAAAAGAAATTGCAAAGGATAAGCTGGTCATTATGGTGACGCATAATCCTGAGCTTGCCGAAAAGTATTCTACAAGAATTGTAAAGCTGCTTGATGGTGAAATTGTGGGGGATTCTAATCCTTATGAGGAGAAAGAGGAATTTGAGGCACCGCAAAAGCGCAGGAAAATTTCCATGTCCTTTTTTACGGCGCTTTCCTTAAGCTTCCATAATCTTCGCACGAAAAAAGGACGTACGATTCTGACTTCCTTTGCCGGTTCTATCGGTATCATCGGCATTGCCCTCATACTATCTCTTTCTACCGGAATGAGTGCTTACATTTCAGATGTGCAGAAGGATACCATGTCATCCTATCCGCTGACTATCAGTGCCGAGACCATAGATTTGTCTGCCATAACAGGAGCACGCAGCGAGATGGTAAACGACCGCCGAAACTCTGATTCAGAGGAAAAAAAGGAGCTTACGGGAATTTACGCGGATTATACAGAAATCGAATCCAGTGAGATGATGACTTCCAATATTGTGGAAAACAATTTGACGGAGTTCAAGAAATATCTGGATAATCCAGACAGTGAGATACAGCAGTATCTGGGTGAAAACGGTGTTGTTTATACCTATGATGTGGATTTTGGTGTATACTCTTATGATTCGGAAGGGACACTGATTAATAGTGATACCGATACAGATAATATATCATCTTTTGGGGCGTCAGACAGCCAAAGCAGCAGTGGGAACGGACAGGGATTCTTATCGGCGGCATTTGGCGGGACTGCTTCTGCCGGAGCCGAAAATTTTTCAGAACTGATGACTGGTGGAGAAAATGGCACTGTCAGCAATGTTGTCACGGACAGCTATGAGGTTTTGTATGGAAGCTGGCCGGAAAACTATGACGAAGTCATTCTGGTACTGGACAAAAACAACAGCATTTCCGCAGGCACCCTTTACCAGTTGGGATTTATTACTGCCGACCAATATGAAGCAGCGGTAGAAAAAATCGAAAACGGAGAAGAAGCGGATGAAATTAACCTTGATTATGCAGAGGTCTGCGGTCATACTTTTTATCTGGTTTCCGCCTGTGATTATTATGTGGAAAACGAGGATGGCACCTTTACCCGCATTGAGGATGATACCCTAAACGAAGAGCAATTACTTGAAAATGCCGTTGAACTGAAAATAACCGGTGTTGTCCGGCCGAATGAAGATGCGGAAAACGCCGGCATTTCAACAGCTGTTGGATATACCTCAAAGCTGACAGACTATATAATAGCGCATACAGACGAAAGTGCGGTAATCAAAGCCCAGGAAGCCACTCCTGAAATGAACGTATTAAACGGTATGGAATTTGAAGCCGCTGACGATACTGAAAAAATAGCTGATGCGAAGGAATATATTGGGGCACTGGGCATTTCAGACAAAGCTGCTCTTTATAGGACTATCATGTATTACAGTTCCCAAAATACGGAAGAATCCGGCAGTGCTCAGGAAACCGGAGCAGAGGGAATGGGAACTGGCAATATGAGTATGGATGAAAATACGATGGCGGCAGCTCTTGACCGATGGCTTGCGGGAAATCCGGATGAGGAAATACTGCTTAAATTTTACGAAGAATACATTTCCGGTTCCACTTACGAAGAAAACATGAAAAGCTTTGGCAAGGTCAGTTATGATGCGCCTTCTTCCATCAGTATCTATGCCGACAGCTTTGAAGACAAGGACTTGATTGCAGAGTGTATTTCAGATTATAATGAAACCGCTGGGGAAGACGCCAAGATTACCTATACAGATTATGTTGCGCTCCTGACGTCGTCTGTTACCACCATTATTGATGGTATTTCTTATGTGCTGATTGCCTTTGTATCTATTTCGCTGGTGGTATCCTGCATTATGATTGGTATTATCACACATATTTCTGTTATGGAGCGGACGAAGGAAATCGGTATTCTGCGGGCGCTTGGTGCATCTAAACGTAATATATCCCAGGTGTTTAATGCAGAAACCTTTATTATTGGCTGCTGTGCCGGATTGCTGGGAATTGGTGTGTCGCTCCTGCTTCTGACACCTATCAATGCTGTTATTGAGAGATTATCCGGTATATCTGGGCTTACTGCACAGCTACCGCTTGGCTCTTCGCTGATTTTGATTGGGCTGAGTATTGTTATTACACTGCTGGGCGGTCTGCTTCCTGCGAAAAAGGCTGCCAAGAAAGACCCGGTTATTGCACTTCGAACCGAATAGAATTCGGAACGTTTATGTTAATATTGAAAACAAAGGAGAGATGGTAAAATGGATATGTTAGAAATTATGAAAGCACGTCACAGTGTGCGCCAATATGAGGAAAAAAGGATTGAGGGAGAGAGAAAGGAAACGTTAATCAGTCTGGTAAAAGAGTGTAACAAAGAAAGCGGTTTGAATATTCAGATTATTTTTGATGAGCCAAAATGCTTTGAAAGTATGATGGCACATTACGGAAAATTCAGCGGTGTAAAAAATTACATTGCCCTTGTAGGGAAAAAGGGAGCCGATTTGGATGAAAAAGCGGGATATTATGGGGAGAAGCTTGTGCTGAAAGCGCAGGAGCTTGGTTTGAATACCTGTTGGGTTGCATTGACCCATGGGAAAAGTGCCGCAGAAGTCAAGAAGGGAGAAAAATTGGCATGTATCATTGCCCTTGGCTATGGTGTCACCCAGGGAGTCTCACATAAAAATAAACCGTTAGAACAGCTTTGCAACTGTGCCAAGGCTATGCCGGACTGGTTTTCAAAAGGAATGGAGGCTGTTATGCTTGCTCCCACAGCGATGAATCAGCAGAAATTTTATTTTACACTTGAAAACGGTGGGGTGTCTGCCAAAGCAGGAAAAGGGTTCTATACAAAGATGGACCTGGGCATTGTAAAATATCATTTTGAAGCTGTTTCGGGGCGTAAGGTGGAATAGGAGATTTTGAAATAAAAAAATTACAGAAAGAACTTATGGAAAGAAAGTCATTATATTTCTATAAGTTCTTTTTTTAGTTAAATTGATTCCGTTGTAAAAATTAAGAAAAGTGAAAGGAAATCCTTACATAAATGTAAGGAAACTGTAAGGTAAAATGCAGGCAGATTTTACATTGATACGGTAAAATAATAATATAAGGAATTAAACAAATCTTAAGATTTGCTTGAAGAAAAAGAGGAACTTCTTTCGTTAAATAAAATATAAGGAAGGAACAACACAGGAAAAGAGGAGAAAGGCCATGAGAGATATTACATTTACCGTACCTTGTTATAATTCAGAGGATTATATGGAGCGTTGTATCGACTCGCTGTTAAGTGGAGAGGAAAGAGTTGAAATTATTATTGTAGATGATGGTTCCACAGACCGGACCGGAGAAATCGCAGACAATTATGCCATAAATTACCCTGAAATTGTAAAGGTCATTCATCAGGAAAACGGCGGACACGGAGCAGGAGTAAATGCCGGGCTTGCCAATGCTACCGGAAGGTATTTTAAAGTGGTAGATTCTGACGACTGGCTGGATGAGGCAGAGCTGCATAAGCTGTTAGAAAGAATGGAGCAGTGGGACAAGGAAGATACCAGAGTAGACTTAATTATCTGTAATTACATCTATGACCATCTGTATGAAGGGAAAACAAAGCGGATGGCTTACACCAATGTATTTCAGGAAGAAACCATATGCGGCTGGAATGATATCGGAAAGTTTCGTCCGTCTCAGTATCTGGTCATGCATTCCCTGTTCTATCGTACAGATATACTGCGGAAAGCGGGGATAAAACTTCCGAAACATACCTTTTATGTGGATAATATTTTTGCCAATCAGCCGCTTCCTTATGTCTCTACCATATGTTATTTAAATTTGGACATGTATCATTATTTTCTGGGAAGAGAAGACCAGTCTGTGAATGAAAAAGTATTAATGAAACGAATTGACCAGCAGATACGTGTGACAAAATTGGTTTCAAATTGTGCCGATTTGGATAAGGTAGAAAGAAAATATCCGAAGCTGGCAGCCTATCTTACCAGAAATATTTCTATTATGATGGCGATTTCCTCTATTCATCTGCTTTTGATTGGAACACCGGAAGCAATGAAAAAAAGAGAAATGCTTTGGAATTACATTAAAAATCATAATCACAGATTATATTTTCGATTGAAACGAAGAACCTTAAGCGGACTGACCTATCTCCCGGGAAAAATCGGAGCGGGAATTACGCTTGCCGGCTATAAAACGGCACGAAAAATTTATCAATTTAACTAAAAAATGTAAAAAAGCATTGCAGAATACAAGAGAAAAGAGGCGGTTATATGGAACAAATATATTTTGCGCTGGTAGATACACCGGGATTGTTTGCATCTATCATACGAAAAGTGACAGAAAGTGATTACATACATGTGGTACTGGCAATGGACAGCGAGCTGCAGGAGGCATATAGTGTGGGGCGCAGAAATCCATTTGTACCATTGATTGCAGGATTTGAAAAAGAAAATATCTATCAGATTGAACAGGCATTTCCTACAGCAAGATACCGAATTGTAAGTCTGGAATGTACCAAAGAGCAGAAAGAACAGATTAGAAAGCAGTTGGAAAAGTGTTATCAGAAGCGATTCCGTTATCACTATTGCATTTTGGGATTACCCTTTATTTTATGCAATAAACCGTTTTACCAGAAAAATCATTATACCTGTTCTTCCTTTCTGGCGAAAATTTTAGAGGAAAATGGAATTCAATTATTTGAAAAACATTTTTCCCTGGTAACGCCGAGAGATTTTTACGAATTGCCTCAGACAGAGGTGGTATATGAAGGTGCTTTAAGAGAGTTTACCGGAACGGAAGGGGAACGAAGAAGATGGCTGTGGCAGAGGCTGCGTAAGGCAGCGGGAGCATTGACAGGAGCATGATATGAAGCGAAAGAATATAATAAGTGCCATTCTATTTTTATTATTGGCGGCACTGACCTTTAGGGTTATTTTAAAAGGAAATGATATGGGAAAAGTGGCTGCAGCAGTACAGGAGATGAACAAGGGCTATCTGGCTGCTGCCGCTGCTGTTGCGCTGTTTTTTGTGGCGGCAGAAGGAATGATGATATGGTATCTGTTGCGGGTATTACAGGAACCGGCATCATGGTATCGCTGCATCCGCTATTCCTTTGTGGGATTTTTCTATTCCGGAATTACTCCGTCTGCCACAGGCGGACAACCTATGCAGCTTTATTATATGCAAAAAGACGGACACAAGGTATCGCATAGTACCGTTGTGTTAATGACCGTAGCATTGATTTACAAATTCGTACTTGTAGTGATGGGAATTGGAATCCTCCTGTTTTATCATGAACCGTTATCGCAGTATATCGGAAAGTACATGTACCTTTATTATCTGGGACTGTTTCTGAATATAATATTGGTTGCAATTCTTTTATTTGTTATGATAAGCCCGAAGTGTTTTAAAGGGATTGTAACAGGGGGAGAAAAATGGCTAAAGAAGATAAGGATTTTAAAACATTCCAAGGAACGAACCAAAAAGCTGACAGAGATGGCAGACCAGTATCATGAAGCAGTTCTGTTTTTTGGAAAAAATAAAGGGAAGATTGGCGTGGTGATTGCAGGCACGGTATTACAAAGGTGCAGTGTGTTTTTCCTGACCTATCTTATTTATCGGGGAATGGGACTGCATGGACAAAGTATGTTGACGGTAATGATTGTGCAGGCATCTGTCTATATTGCTGTGGATATGCTGCCGCTGCCGGGGGCCCAGGGAATTACAGAATTGATGTACAAGACTGCCTTTGCACAGATTTTCCCGGGCGCGTATTTGACGGCATCAATGTGCGTCACACGGGGACTAAATTTTTACTTTTTGCTGATTGTTAGTGCAGTGACTGCAGTGTGGTGTCATGTGAGGTCAGGAAAAATTAAAACATGTAAAAATTAAGATGAGTGGCACTCATGGCAGATGACCTCATATTCTTCTTCGGTCATTTCAAATAAACCTGCAATTATCTTATCCAGTTCATTATATTGGGTAAGATATTTTTTTTCGTCGGATTCCATGAGAAGCACATTTACTATCGCAATCATTTTTTCCTGAATATCACAAGCCGCTATCGGAATCGGAATCTGTTCTAAATGGGAACGAAGTATCTTTACGGAATCAAATTGCTTACAGAACATAAAGCGGACAATTCTGGAGTTGAGAATAGCCAGAATATACTTCATATCTAAGCCTTTGATATGCGGAATTACAATGTTGCAGCTGTTTAAGGATAATGTTTGTTTATTATCATAGACAAAAACGGGTTCCTTACATATGAAGCGGTAAAGTAATTTTTCCGGTGCACGATAAAATTCCGCAGGGGCGACCTGTTGAAATTTTTCAGGAGTAAAGGTAATATAATTTTTTACTTCTTTGATTTGGTATCTGTTGATATCAGAGCCTTTCAGGATGATTTCATTCGAAGCAGTTTTGGTATGAGAAATATATTTTTTATTATTTCCCGTAACAATGCCAAGGGCAAAGTCTGCCTGATTCTTTAAGCTGGCTGCGCCGGGCAGATGCAGGAGCTTATTCATAATCGCATATTCCCGGTCATTCATAAGAAAGCTGAAGTTATCTGCGGTTATTTCCCGCTCCCGATGAATGAAAAAGGACCGGTCTTGAGTTGTTACGGTCATTCCTAGGCAGGAAAGGGGCTTTCCTGTATGGACCAGCTGTAAAATAATGCTGGGGCATTGTACTTTGTTAAATATTTCACCTAAGTAATCTAATCTCGTTATGGAGGCTTTTGTCAAAATAATCTGTCGAATGGGAGTGTGGTTCTGTACATTCAAAATCGCCTTTGGCAGTACAAAGGCAAGGGTTCCGTGTTCGGATAATAAGGATATGGCACGTTCTGTAAACACATCATAAGACTCGATATTTTTTCCAAGGGCGCATTGAAAATGTTCACGCAGATATTCCTTTTCTGCATCTGAAAAAACAGAACCCCAGGGAGGGTTCCCGATAATGTAATCGTAAGTGCAGGGAGAGGGTGCAGTCAGAAAATTGGATTCTGTAATGTTGTCATAAAGCGTCTGTATGTCTTTGATGTGGTATTTCAGCGCCATATTGACGCGAGTGATTTTTACACTGGTAGAATCAATGTCATTCCCATATATATGTGCAAAGTCCAAGCTGTCCGGTAATTGCAGAAGAAAATTTCCCGTTCCACAGCAGGGGTCGAGAATACTTTTTTGCGCAGAGTCCGGGGCAGACAGATTGAGATTGGATATTAGCCGGCAAACGGTTTCGGTTGGTGTGTAGTAGGAACCGCTGGCTTTCCGGGAGCCGATATTTTTCAGGGAAATATATAATAATCCAAGAATGTCCTCCTGTTCCTTGTAATAATAAGAAATCGAAAATACAGATTCATTTTCTGTTACAAAGGTGTATGCCGATTCGTGGGACACAATAAAATCCTCAATCAAAGGACGGTAAACGCCTATGTCTAATTCCTGAGACAGATATTTCATAAGAAGATTACCGGAAACCTCTGTTGCAATTTGTGTTCGCTGGCAAAGAAGCTGGAGCGCACATTCGGCAACCAACAAGTTAATCTGTTCCATGGTTAGTTCAATCTCAGACTTTGAAAGTAAGTCAAGAACAGCCCGGACAGACTGGTTGTTTTCGGATGAAGCGGAAATATAGGATTTATATATGCCGTTGCCGGATATGAACTTCTTGTTGCGTCTGCTTTTTAGGGCATAATTCCTGCCGGAGACAAGTTCCTTTTGGATATCATTGACATAGGAGGTGGAAAAGTATGCTTTATTTCCAATGGTCTTAGTAGGAACAAGTTTCTTGAGCTTTAGCCAGTTCCTGCCGGTGGCAAGCGATATGGAAAGTGTGTTGCATAACTCTTTGAGCGTGAGTAAATCAGAATCATATTCCATCGTGGTTCCCTCCTGAAGAATTTATAATATGAATTATAAATGGAATGGTGGAGAAAGACAATGATTAAATTAAGAAATCTTTTGACACAAAATAGCATAGGTTTCATAATAAGGTTTAGTAAAAATATTGACTGTTTACTAAAATATAACTATAATAAAACAAAAGTAATCATATTGCAATGACAGGAGGAATTAGATATGGACTGGCTTTTCATATTAGCAGTAGTAGTTGCATTTTTGATAAAAGGATTATGCGGATTTGCCAATACCCTGGTTTTTAATACAATATTGAGCTTTGGAAACAGCAATGCGAGTATTACCCCACTGGAGCTGCTGGTAGGTTATCCGTCAAATATGGTGCTCGCCTGGAAAGAGCGAAAGTCTGTATCTGCAAAAATTGTAATTCCACTTACCTTGTTCGTGATTGCAGGAAGCATACCGGGAGCAATTTTTTTGAAAAATAGTAATACAACGATGATTAAGATTATATTTGGCGTGGTGGTGGTTTTATTGGGGATTGAAATGCTGCTGCGTGAAAAACAGGAAAAGAAAGGGAAGAAATCGCCTGTTGTCCTTGCTGTGGTGGGGATTTTATCAGGAATACTTTGCGGTTTGTTTGGTGTGGGTGCATTGCTTGCGGCATATGTGAATCGCACAACGGAAAATACCTCTGAATTTAAAGGAAATTTATGTGCAGTATTTATTTTTGAAAATACCTTTCGGCTGGTTTTATATGCGATGACAGACCTGCTTACCTGGCAGACCGTTAAAAATGCAGTGTGTCTGCTTCCGGTGATGCTAATAGGTCTTTTTATGGGGATGGCGTTTGGGAAAATACTAAACGAAAAAGTAGTAAGAAAGCTGGTAATACTGATGCTGATGTTATCCGGAGTTTCTCTTGTGGTAACAAATATTAGATTTATTCTGTAAATTTATGGAGAAACCACTTGCTATGCGTTGGAATATTACGTATAATCGACCTATAGGTAGGTTCGCATCCTGCACTGTTTTTGCAGTCAGGAGGAACATATGGAAAAAAGTTTTCAGGAATTAGATTTAAGCAATGCATTCTTGTTTGCAGCGGCGTTAGAAGACCCGGAGACATGTCAGCTTGTGTTGGAGATTATACTTGGAGGTAAGCTGCCGCCGGTCAATGTCCATGCAGAGCACAGTATTTTGATAAGTTCAGATTTTCGCAGTGTAAGACTGGATATTTATGCCAATGACGAAATAGAGGTCAATTACAATGTGGAAGCCCAGAATAAAAACGAAGGGAATCTGCCAAAGCGAAGCCGTTATCATCAGGCGGAGATGGATGTGTCATCTCTGAAGCCGGGGCAGGACTTTAACGATTTGAAGCCCGGTTATGTCATATTTATCTGTACATTTGACCCCTTCGGAGAGAAACTTTACCAGTATACTTTTGAAGAAAGATGTTTAGAGCGGGATTTCCCACTTGGGGATGAAACAAAGAAGATTTTTCTAAGCACCAAGGGAGAAAATGCGGATGAAGTACCAGAGGAACTGGTACATTTTCTGGAATATATGGAAAACAGTACGGATGCCTATGTGGCAACGGTAACAGAAAAGTCTATCAATAAGTTACATAACAAGATAACAGAGCTTAAAAAAGAGAGAGAGCTGGAGGCGAGATATATGACATTTGAAGAATTGTTAAGGTCCAGAGAAAAAGATGGAATAGCTGAAGGAATAATCAAAGGAAAAGCCGAAGATATTTTGGAATTATTAGAGGATTATGGCTCTGTTCCCGAACAGTTGGCGGAGGAGATTTCATCCCAGCAAAATGTAGAAGTCTTAAAGAAGTGGCTTAAGCTTGCAGCGAAGGTCACATCTATAGAAGAGTTTACCGAGAAAATGTAATCTCATCTACGAATCATTCAAAAGGAAAAAGTATCAGCGGTCACTTATGACCGCCGGACATACGAATCTGTTGGTACATAATATGCACCATCTAAAAGCAATTCACAATATTATCAATTAAAATTCAGGAAAAAACAGTGCAGAGAACCTAGCTAAATATTTGTTTAAATTCAGAAAGTTGAGTGAAAATACGGTTAGAAAAAATATTTCTTGACAAAAACTAATCTAATTAGTTAAAATACTAACTAGATTAGGAAAAATATATCAGGATAAGGAACGGAAACGACCCAAAAACGGTGGCTAAGTGTTTGTAACAAGGAGGGAATGACATGGAGAACAAAACATGGGAAAAGCAGGACTCGACGAAAGTGTTATTATAAAAAGAGCAGCAGAGCTGGCAAATGAAGCGGGAATAGAAAAAGTTACGTTGAAGCTTTTGGCGGAGGATTTACAGGTGAAGTCACCTTCCCTTTATAATTATGTTTCCGGTCTGGATGACTTAAGGGAAAAAATTATGCTATATGGATGGAAGCAGATGGAGGAGAAAATTATCCGATCAGTAATTGGTGTTGCAGGGTATGATGCAGTCAGAGCTGCCTGTCATGCTTTTTATAAGTATGCCACAGAAAACCCCGGTATTTTTAATGCCATGCTGTGGTATAACAAATTTCAGGATAAAAACTCAATGGAAGCTACAGAGAGATTATTTGATATTCTTTTTCAGATTATGGCGCCGCTTCATATTTCACACGAGAACTGTAATCACCTTATAAGAACTTTTCGGGGATTTTTAGAAGGGTATGCGTTGCTGGTGAATCATGGTGCCTTTGGAAATCCCATCTCCATCCAGGAAAGCTTTGAACTGTCCTTAAATGTTCTCATAGATGGGATGAAGCTGCTGGAAGGAAAATAATGACGTGTGGGCATGTTGTTTTCAGAACAATATTGCCTCAAAAAAACGGATTGAGAAATCGGGATTTGAACTTATGCAGGAAGGCGTGTTTTATTCCGATAGCTTCCAAAAAGAATTTCCATCGTATGAATACAGATGTCAAAAAGCGACTGGATAATAAAAAACGAAAATAAAAGATACTAATGGGAGAAAACAAATGATTTATAAAATAAAACAGCCTGAAGTAGTAAAGCAGCTTTTGGAAGGCTGGCAGGAAACCTTGATTTGGTCATGCCTGCAGAACGTTATGGGACATTTATATGCAGATTCCAAAGAAAATCCTGTTTCTGTAATGGCATTGTTGGGAGATTTCTGCTTTTTTGCGGGCAAGCCTGATAAAGAACTGGTGATGTATAAACCAGAGTGGTGTAAGCAGGAGTTCCTGATTATGGTTCCCCAAAATGAAGCCTGGGCAGAACTGATTGAGGAATGTTACAAGGGAAAAGCAAAGAAAGTGATGCGGTATGCAATCAAGAAGGAACCGGATATTTTCGATGTGGATATGCTGCAAAATGCAGTCGCTGGATTACCGGACGGTTATACCCTGCAAATGATGGATGAGGAATTATTCTATCGCTGTAAACAAATACCGTGGTGCAGGGACTGGGTATCCCAGTATAAGGATTATACAATGTATCAAAAGTATGGCTTGGGCGCTGTTATTTTAAAAGACGGTGAACCTGTTTCCGGTGCATCCTCCTACTCCGGTTATCGTGATGGAATCGAGATAGAAATCGACACAATGGAAGCGTACCGAAGAAAGGGACTTGCCTATATATGCGGAGCAAAGCTGATTTTAGAGTGTCTGGAGCGTGGATTATATCCCAGTTGGGACGCGCAGAATAAGTGGTCAGTGGCTTTGGCAGAAAAGTTGGGCTATCACTTTGACCATGAATATAATGCGTATGAGATATGGAAGTGGTAATAAGGGCAGGAAAGTGTTATTCCTGCCCCATTTCATTTAAAATCTTTTTCTTCATATCATACAGCTTATCCGACAGGTCTACATATACCTGATGAGGATTCACAAGACGCTTTGTCTCATTCCAGAGCGTTTCCTTTTCCTTATCACAGTATGTTTGAATCTCCATGACCTTAGGAGAATGATAGATGCATTTCCCCTTGTCAAATACCTTTATCAGCAGTTCCCGCATAGAATAAGTACCGCCTTTAAGCAGCGTCTTTTTCCATGGCTCATGCGGGTCGAAGATTCGTAAGTCCTTGTTCGTATCAAAGGTTTCTCCCACCAGACAGATTAAGTCCGCCTTTATCTTATGGGAATCCTCCTCGTAAATACGGTAAACGGTTTTGTTTCCCGGGTTGGTGACTTTTTCCGTATTTTCGGAAAGCTTAATCTTCGGAACGAATTCACCCTTTTCATTCTGAATGGCTGCCAGCTTGTATACACCGCCGAAAGCAGGGCAGTCTTTGGAAGTAATCAGGTTGGTTCCAACCCCCCAGGAAGTAATCGTTGCTCCCTGGTTTTTCAAACTTTCAATCAGGTATTCGTCCAAATCATTGGAGGCAGAGATAACAGCGTCAGGAAAACCTGCGTCATCCAGCATTTTCCGAGCCTTTTTGGACAGATAGGCAAGGTCGCCGCTGTCCATACGAATTCCATAAGAGGTAAGTGGAATCCCGGCTTCCCTCATTTCGGTAAAGACACGGATGGCGTTTGGAATGCCGGACTTTAACGTATCGTAGGTGTCCACCAAAAGTGTGCAGGCGTTTGGATAAAGGGCGGCATAGTTCTTAAATGCAGTATATTCATCCGGGAAGCTCATAATCCAGCTGTGGGCGTGGGTGCCCTTTACCGGTACGTCAAAGAGCTGTCCGCAGAGTACATTGGAGGTTCCGCAGCATCCGCCAATGACAGCAGCTCTTGCGCCGTAGGTGCCGGAGTCAGGACCCTGGGCACGACGCAGACCGAATTCCATAACGTTATCCCCTTTTGCGGCATAGCAGACACGGGCAGCTTTGGTGGCAATGAGACTTTGATGGTTTAAAATATTTAAAATAGCGGTCTCTACCAGCTGTGCTTCCATAATAGGCGCCACCACTTTAATCAGCGGTTCTCTTGGAAAAATAATAGTTCCTTCCGGAATGGCATAAATATCACCGGAAAAACGGAAAGTGCTTAAATATGCAAGAAAATCCTCTTCAAACATGCCAAGACTCCGTAGATAAGCAATATCCTCTTCCGTAAAATGAAGATTTTCAATATAGTCAATGACCTGCTCTAATCCGGCACAGATGGCATACCCACCGTCACATGGATTACTGCGATAAAAGGCATCGAATACCACAACTTCACGATTTTTGGTTTTAAAATACCCCTGCATCATTGTCAGTTCATAGAGGTCTGTCAATAATGTTAAATTTAATGTACTCATAAATTCTCCTTTCGCTGCAAATACGCTGTGAACATATTTGAACTATGTCACTTAGTATATCACATTTTAACAAAATTTTACAGGGTATCTGTGATTTATGTGTGATTTCTGCTCTATAATGCTTTTCAATATGGTAAAAATGTGGTATTCTATATTTTATATGGTCGGGGAAGATATCCGAATTCATATATCAATAAAGAGAGGTAAAAGAAAAATGAAGAAAAAATTAGTAATATTACTGGCGGCAGTATGTGCAGTATCTATGCTGGGCGGCTGCGGAACGGGAAAAGGGAGTGATAAGAAAGAGACAGAAAAAACGGAAGAAAATAAAGCAGCAAAAGATATAGAATATAATGCATCTGATTATGTGACCCTTGGGGAATATAAGGGAATGGAGGTCAAACTGACTTCTAACTATGAAGTAACGGAGGAAGATGTAAAAAGCAAGATAGAATCCTTGCTGACCTCTTATCCTGCGTATGAGGATTCCGACAAGACCACGGTAGAAGACGGTGACTTTGTGAATATTGATTATGAAGGTCTTAAGGATGGAGTGGCATTTGAAGGTGGTACAGCACAGGGAACCGTTCTTGAAATTGGTTCCGGAAGCTTTATTGAAGGATTTGAGTCCGGATTAATCGGAGCAAATGTAGGAGATACCGTTTCTCTGAATCTTACCTTTCCGGAGGATTATCGGAACACAGAAATGGCAGGACAGGCAGTTGTATTTAATGTAACCATCAATAAAATCGTAAATAAGGTAGATATGACCTATGACACCATGACAGACCAGTATGTGGCAGACAATTTTGTCTCAAGCGGCTATGAGACCGTACAGGAGTTAAAGGATGGAGTGAAGGAACAGCTGGCCCAGAGCAAGGAATCCAGCAAAGAATCAGATACCCAGAGCGCTGTTCTTGAAAAACTCAAAGAGGTATGTACAGTAAACAGCCTTCCGGACGGAGTCTTGGACCAGAGAGTAAAAGAATATAAAGAGCAGATGGAAAAAGTATTAAAAGAATCTTATAACATGGAGATGGAAGATTATCTCACATCGATTAATAAGACTCAGGAAGACTTCGATACGGAAATTACAGATTACATGCAGCAGAATCTGGAAATGGAAATGATTTTGACAGCCATTGCAGATAAGGAAAATATTGAAGTGGATGAAGATGGATACAAGGAATATTTAGCCAATGTTATAAGCAGCGGCGGATATGAAGACGAAGATGCGTTGATGGAAGAATACGGGGAAAATTATGTAAAAACCATTTACCGTAATAATAAAGCCATGGATATGGTAAGAGAAAATGCAGTGGTTACCTATGGTGATTCTGCAGCGGAATAGGAAATAGAACAGGAGAAGAGCTATGGAACTTGTTAATATCAGAGAGTTATACAGAAATAAGGACGCCTGGTTGGATAAGAACGTAGAAATCGGAGGATGGGTCAGAAGTATTCGTAATTCTAAGAATTTTGGATTCATTGTAGTAAATGACGGTACGTTTTTTGAACCGTTGCAGGTGGTTTACCATGACGGACTTGAGAACTTCGCAGAAGTAGAAAAGTTAAATGTAGGGGCAGCTATTATTGTAAAAGGAAAGTTAGTAGCAACTCCCCAGGCAAAGCAGCCTTTTGAAATTCAGGCGGAGGAAGTCTTTATTGAAGGACAGTCCACACCGGACTATCCATTACAGAAAAAGAGACACAGCTTTGAATACTTAAGAACAATTTCTCATTTAAGACCACGTACCAATACCTTTGAAGCAGTATTTCGGGTACGTTCCCTGATTGCTTATGCCATTCATAAGTTCTTTCAGGAGCGGGATTTTGTATATGTGCATACGCCATTGATTACCGGAAGCGACTGTGAAGGCGCAGGAGAGATGTTTCAGGTAACCACCATGGATTTAAATAATATTCCGAAAAACGCAGATGGTACGGTAGATTTTAGTCAGGACTTTTTTAACAAGCCTACCAATCTTACGGTAAGCGGTCAGCTGAATGGCGAGACTTATGCCATGGCATTTAAGAATATTTATACCTTTGGTCCTACCTTCCGTGCAGAAAATTCCAACACTACAAGACATGCAGCAGAGTTCTGGATGATTGAACCGGAGATTGCATTTGCGGATTTGAAAGATGACATGATGCTGGCAGAAAGCATGTTAAAATATGTAATCAGTTATGTACTGGAACATGCGCCGGAGGAAATGCAGTTCTTTAACAGCTTTGTAGACAAAGGACTGTTAGAGCGTTTAAATCATGTAGTAAATTCAGAATTTGCCCGTGTTACCTATACCGAGGCAATAGAACTTCTGGAAAAGCATAATGACAAGTTTGAATACAAGGTAAGCTGGGGCTGTGATTTGCAGACCGAGCATGAACGTTATCTTACCGAGGAAATCTACAAAAGACCTGTATTTGTCACTGATTATCCGAAGGAAATCAAAGCATTTTATATGAAATTAAATCCGGATGGAAAAACAGTAGCAGCGGTAGACTGTCTGGTGCCGGGAATTGGTGAGATTATTGGAGGAAGCCAGAGAGAAGACGATTATGATAAGCTGTGTCAGCGTATGGATGAGCTGGGGCTGAATAAAGAAGATTATGACTTTTATCTGGACCTTAGAAAATATGGAACCGCAAGACATGCGGGATTTGGTCTTGGCTTTGAGCGTTGTGTCATGTATCTGACCGGTATGACCAATATTCGTGATGTTATTCCGTTCCCAAGAACTGTAAATAATTGTGAATTATAAAAAAAGACCCATGATGGAAATAAGAAATTCTATCATGGGTTTCTTTTTAATATATTTTGGTACTAATTTCACAAAAAACGCAAAAAAACAACATAAAATTCCAGAAAAACAACATCTTGTTTTAGCATATTGAGATATAATGTTATTTAGGGGAAGGAATGTTTATGAAAAAGGAGGAAGCGGTGTGCGTGAAAGAGATTTGAACTATATAGATAGTTTTATACACACATTGATTTCTGGTATTGGGAGAAAACGAAACAACTATCTTGCAATTAAACATTATAATACATTTGATATCTTACCGGAAGATATTGAACAGATCATGAGTCAATATCCCGAGAATGATGTGTATTATCACAGTTTCTATGAGAATGACATGCCAGATGCCTATGAACCATTTCTGACGTTGGTAAAAGAACTCTATTTGCAGAATCAGAGGGAGGTTACCATAGAAGAATTTCTGGAAGAATGTGGTGTCTATAGTCAGCAGAGAGAATTGATTCGTTCCTACATGACAGAAGAAGTGTGCAGGAGACAGGAGGAGGTACTTTTAAGTGAAGTATCTTATGAACAGGAACGAATCGTAGAGTCACTGATTAAGGTAATGATTTGTTGTTCCCGTAAGAGACCTTTTTTGCTGGTGTTAAATGGATTTCATCGGGCCGGCAAATCCACGATTACATTAATGAAACACCTTTTTGATTATGAAGAGAATGAAAATATATGTATTCTTCTGGCTTATAACAGTATGCATACGGTGCTGCCCCATGTGACACAGGAGTGGGATGCATATGCAGAACTGTTAGAAGAGAACGGATGCGTCATCAATGGAGAAATGATGATGAATCAGAGCGGAACAGAAGAGGATGATGCTGTTTTTCATTTTGAAAGTGCTAATATATCAGAATATTTGAAGCGTCTCCAGAATATGTGTGAGACATTGGACTTAGAGCAGGCGAGATATTATCTTCAGATTATTTATCGCAAGATTGAAAGAGAGAATCTCTATCTCAAGGAAACAGATAAGTTCAAGGTTTTTGAATTATATGCGAGAGCATCCATATTATCAGATGATATCCCGAATGCATTGATGGTATGTGAACGCCTCAAGAGTGCAAAGTGGGAGCATGAACAGAAGGAGGGCGAATACCTCTATTACTATTGGCTTGGGGTAACCCGCATGTATAGTGGAAGTTTAAAGGAAGCAATTTCCTGTGCGAGAAAGTGTAAAACAATCGCTGAATCCATGGAAAACGATTTCTATGTATTTAAGGCAGAGCTGTTAGAGGTCATGTCGCGAATGTCCGGATGGCATAATATTTTGTTTTGTGTCAATGACGTGGAAATCGAGCCGGAGTTCTTAAAAAGAGCCGAGGAATACAAGTATTGGAATCACCTTGCATATACTTATGTGTTTGCCTATGACAATTCCAAGGAACTGTTTCAGGAGATTACCGGAATAGAAGAACGTCTGGTGCATTATCAAAAGGGATTACAGCTGGCAAAGCGGATTGATAATCAATTTCTGCAGATAGAAGCCTATCGAAAGAATATTATGATAGCATCCGTACATGGATTATTTGAAATATCCGATTACTATTATTATAAGTGGAGAGACTTAATAAAGGATAGTGATCCATTTGCCATGGCTAATATTTATAATGGAATTGGATATAATTGCTGTGCTACCGAGAAATATGAAAAGGCAAATGAATGTTATAATAAGGCGTTGAAACTGTTCTACGACCTTGACCGTGTAGAATATATGGGAGAGACCTTTTATAACATGGCTTTGAATTGTATTTTGGCAGAGGATTTCGAGTCATCCTATACATATTTGACCATGTGTCTTAAAATTGTGCAAAAAAAGAAATTAAATGATCTTCGTGTCTGCAATATTTCGAAGCTGTTCGGATTACTGGCATTGTGCAGCTTTAAACTGAACATGATTTATAACGCAAAGGTATATTTAAAGAGTAGTAAGCAGTTTTTAAGTCATATTCTGGAAAAGGACCAGGAAGACGCAAAGGATAAGATAGACCCATCTTATACATTGTGTGACGATGATATTTTCCTAAGCTTCTATGTACAGGGAATGATAGAGACAGAAGAAGGGCACTATGAAAGGGCATTGAAGAATTATGAAGCTGCCAATCTTTATGTAGAGCGTTCTAAGGGATTTCAGTTTTTCAGTTATGTGCAGTATCATTGTGCCAAGGCAAATCTTTATGATAAGATGGAAAAGCAGGAGCTGGCAAGAGCAGAACTGGAGCTTGCACTGGAGTATGCAAGAAATCATAAAAACGTTCAGAAAGCAATTCAGCTTCAGAATATTCTGGAGGGAAAAAGCGGCATGACACACCGCTATGACTTAAAGCTTCAGAAGCTTGCACTGGATGACATTACCCAGATTATCAAGCAGGCAGGAATTCTGCGTGATTACGAAGATATGAAACGGCAGATGGAATTTCTGACCGTCTGGCAGAAGATTATTGCCATAGACGGAAAGGACCGCAATGAACTGGTGGATAATGCGATGAATGTATTTTCTATTAATGCGAATCTGGATGGAATTATTTTTATCAAATATTATGACGGAAAGCCTCAGATTCTCTATGAAAATACACCGATTCCTTTCAGTGAAGAAATGCTTCCTGCATTGGAGGAATATTTTACCAAATACAGAAGCGGATTTGTAACCTCTAAGCTGCAGTCAAATTATAATGAGTATCATAGGGTGGTTTCCCTGTTTGGTGCCAGTAAGGTGTGTTCCATGCTTTGTACGCCGTTTTATGTAAATGAGAAGCTGGACAGTATTTTTGTAACTTACATATTGATGAAAGACAACTGGAGCTCTCCAATCAATAAATATATGCTGGATGAAAGTGATTATAATATATATACCCTGATGTTTCAGCAGCTTTTGGATGCACTGGCAAAGCTGGAAAGCCAGAGAAAGATTCAGAAGATAAACGCGAAACTGGAGCGTTCCGCGGTCACAGATTTTCTGACAGGGCTCTACAACCGGGATGGATTTTTCCTGAATATAGAGAATGTATTGATGCAATCCCTCAAGGAAAAACACAGTATGGATATGAGCCTTATCTATGTGGATTTGGACAATTTTAAGTACTATAATGATACCTTTGGACATGATGTTGGTGATTTAGTATTGAAAGAGATTGCCAATATTTTAAAGAGTGTATCGAAAAAGGAAGGGTTCGCTACCAGATTTGGCGGAGATGAATTCCTTGTGGTGCTTACGAATGCCAGGCGGGAAGTGGCAGAAAAGACAGCGCAGCAGATTATGACGAAGATTCGAGAGTCACAGAGCTTTATTCCAAAGATTGAAGCGTTCTTAGGAGAAACGGTAGAGGTACCGGAAAATAAAAAAGTCACTTGTTCCATGGGAATCGTACTGCGAAAGGATATCAGAGAAAAACAGGAATTTAGTGACATTATAAAAGAAGCGGATAAGGCTTTGTACTCCATAAAGCGGAGTACAAAGAATGATTACCGTTTTGCTGAGTGACTTATCATCTCCGCAATGCCATTCATGAACAAGGTGTGAATGGTGTTGTGGAGATTTTCTCCAAGAAGCTTTAAATTATCATTAGGAATGATGCCGCCTGCCATACAGGGATGTCCGCCGCCGCTGCCAAGTCCGTCTAAGGTACGGGCGATTAGTGTTCCTGCGTGAATACGGGTTTCTTCACTCCGGATGGAAAAACGGATTCCATCTGTCTGCATTGCATATACGATTGCAATATCCACTACATCCAAAGATAAAATAAAATCTGAAATAATAGCGATTAAAGCCTGCGCACAGTTAAAAGGAATGTAGGCAAATCCGGTGCGGTCATAAATGTTGATGTTTTGAATGGCGGCGCCATAGGCACGCAAATCATCAAATTCCATGGTATTCGAATACATATGGGTCACCAGACTCCAATTTGCCCGCGGAAAAAGAAAGGAAAGCATGTCCGTATCCAGACGGGTAGTGCCTCTGGTAAAATCTGCCGTATCCATTTTGATTCCGTAAGAAAGGGCAGCGGCACATTCCGGCGAAATAGGAGTATCCGTGTCATGGTAGTAGGAAGCAATGATGGAAGCACAGGAGCCGACAGCGCGAATATCACTATATTTGTATTCATAAGGAAAGAAAATCGGATGATGGTCAATGCATGCTACTTCATCCCCGATAAAATCCGTAACATTACTGTTTTTTTTCTGAGAATCCACCAGAACAATATAATCAGATTCCTTCATGTGCGACAGCTCCACCTTGGAAAACATAGTGATACCAAAGGTGTCCAGCATCTTCTTGGAGCTTAGACGGTCAATTCGTCCATCATAGCACAGGGAGGCGTCAATTCCATAACAGCTTAAGAACTGCTGCAGACCAAAGGCGCTGGAAATGGCATCCGGGTCCGGAAAGTTGTGTGTCTGAATAAAAACAGTATGATTTTTTAAAATGGAAATCAGTCTCAGTGGATTCATAAAATACCCCTTTCCCAATATTGTAGTTATTACCATGCTATCATAAATTCTTGAAAAAGTCATTACGTTTTGTTATGATGAAATGCAATAAAAGATAAAAAGAGGAAATATAAAGTGAATAAAAATTATAAACTAACGATACAGTATGACGGTACCCGGTATAAGGGATGGCAAAGCCAGAAAAGTACTGATGTTACCATACAGGGAAAGCTCAATGCTGTTTTTTCCCAGTTGGAGGGAAAGGAAGTAGAACTGCAAGGCTCGGGCAGGACAGATGCAGGAGTGCATGCAGCAGGGCAGACTGCCAGTGTTCATTTGTCGGTGGATATGGAAATCCCCCAGATACTTGCTTATGTGAATCATTATCTGCCGGAGGATATTGGAGTAGTGGATATGGAAGAGGCGCCCGAGCGGTTTCATGCTCGTTTATCTGCCAGAAGGAAAACTTATATCTATCGGATTTTCAACAGCAGTGCACCCAACGTATTTGAGCGAAAATGGATGTATACCATTCCGGAAAAATTGGATTTATCTGCCATGGAGCAGGCGGCAGCTTTTTTGGAGGGAACCCACGATTTTGCCGCATTTTGTACCAATCGCAGTAAGAAAAAAACTACAGTGCGCACGATTTATCAAATCGAAATCTCCCGAAAGGAACAGGAGGTTGACATTATCATAACCGGAAACGGTTTTCTTCATAACATGGTACGTATTATCGTAGGAACACTGGTAGAAGTGGGACTCCATAAGAAAAAACCAGAAAAAGTGGAAGCTGTTTTGAAAAGCGAAAAACGAGAAAATGCAGGAATTACCATGCCCGCAAAAGGACTGACCTTATGGAAAGTAGAATACTGAAAAAGTAGGGTGCTGAAATAGAAACGCATAAAGAGAAAAGGAAAAGAAAATGGAAAAGTGGTATGTAGCTGCGAAAAAAGCAGATTTTAAAGGGATTGCAAAACGTTTTGGAATAGACCAGGTGACAGCCAGAATTATACGAAACAGGGATATTATTGAGGAAAGTGACATAGATAAATATCTGAACGGAACAACTGCGGATTTCTATCCCCCGGAGCAGATGAAGGATATGGAAAAGGCAGTCTCCTTATTACAAAATAAAATAGCAGAAAAGAAAAAAATCAGAATTATCGGAGATTATGACATTGACGGGGTACAGTCCGTCTATATTCTGTTTTCAGCATTGCGGGAAATCGGTGCTTTGGTGGATTATGCCATACCCGACCGGATTGCCGACGGTTATGGCGTGAATATCAGGCTGATTGAAAAAGCAAAAGAAGAAGCGGTCGATACGATACTGACCTGTGACAATGGAATTGCAGCAGCGGATGCGTTGGAGCGGGCGAAGCAGCTTGGAATGACGGTAATTATTACAGACCATCATGAAATCCCCTACGAAGAGGAGGAACCAGGAAAGAAACGCTATCTTCTGCCTCAGGCAGATGCGATTGTAAATCCAAAGCAGCCGGATTGTGCTTATCCCAACAAACACCTATGCGGAGCGACGGTTGCCTTTAAGCTGGTGCAGGTGTTGTACCAAAAGGCGGGGAAAGAAGCCTCTGAAGCCATGAAGTTTTTAGAAAACGCTGCGTTTGCCACAGTAGGTGATGTGATGGATTTGACAGGTGAGAACCGTATTATAGTAAAGGAAGGCTTGAAAAGGCTGAACCATACCTCTAACTATGGAATGCGGGCGCTGGCTGCAAAAAATAACATTGCGCTTGGAAACATAAAATCTTATCACATCGGGTTCGTATTAGGTCCCTGTCTCAACGCCAGCGGACGTCTGGACACAGCAAAGCGTGCGCTGGAGCTGTTGCTTGCACCGGATGAAGCAGAAGCGGCAAGATGTGCCGCAGACCTGTATGACTTGAATGCCAGCAGGAAGGAACTGACGGAAGCAGGGGTGGAACAGGCAAAGGAACTGGTAGAGCAGACAGAATTAAAAGAAGATAAGGTATTGGTGATTTATCTGCCGGAATGTCATGAGAGTCTGGCAGGAATCATTGCAGGAAGAATACGGGAGCGGTATAATCGTCCGGTGTTCGTTTTGACAAAGGCAGAAGAGGGAGTAAAAGGCTCCGGACGCTCCATAGAAAACTATTCCATGTATGATGAACTGGTAAAGTGCAGCAGCCTGTTTACGAAATTTGGCGGACATCCTATGGCGGCAGGACTTTCCATGCCGGAGGAAAATGTAGAAGTATTTCGCAGGCAACTGAATGAAAACGCTTCTCTTACAGAGGAAGACTTACTTCCGAAAATTATGATTGACGTACCTATGCCGTTAGATTACATATCAAAAGAACTAATTGAAGAATTAAAGATATTAGAACCCTTTGGGAAAGCCAATGAGAAACCGGTTTTTGCAGATAAAAACATGCGGATATTATCCATGCGCGTTTTTGGGAAAAATCAAAATGTATGCAGAATGCAGGTAGAGAGCCAGACAGGGACTAAGATGAATGCCATTTATTTTGGAGATATCGAAAAAATGTTTTCCTATTACAGAGAAAAATACGGGGAACAGGAGCTTGAGCGGGCATGTCATGGTGGAAACGGCAACATAAAAGCCTCCTTCGTATACTATCCGGAAATAAATGAATATAATGGGCGGGAAAGTTTACAAATAATTGTGAAGAATTATTGCTGATTTCAGTAAAATGGTGTTATACTACAGAGGAAGATTGTAGAAAGGGGCAGGCAGATGTTTGGAGGACGAAAGAAACAGAGCGAATCCAGAGAATTAGAGAAGGAATTGTTATCCAGGCAGTTGATGTTGGACCGCTATTCACAGGTATTTGCAGAGATTACAGCGAAACAGCGTGATACGGAAGAACGACTGGATACCTTAAAAACCAGTCAGGAAAAAATGGATGAGCAGTTGACAAGAGTAATAGATGCAGTAAATTGCGCTACCGACCATACAGAAGAACAAAAGCTGAAAAATAGAGATATCCAGGAGGAAATGCGCAAGATTTCAACAGGGCTGGAGCAGTCAGAGGGATGTTACTGGAAGATAGTAGAAGAACTGAAACAGCAAAGGGATGATATGCTGGAAACCGTAGAACAAAATAAGCATTTTACCGCTCCCGCAGAGTTCTTAAGCAAGGTATCAACAGAACTGCAGGAGGAGCTTAAGGGTATCAGCGGTCATATGGAAGAGCTGGAGGATATGGGAAAACAGATGGGAGTTCTTTCCCTGAATGCTGCCATTGAAGCCGGCCGCTTGGGAGAAAGCGGCAGAGAGTTTGTTGCCGCAGCAGAAGATGTGCGCAGCCTGTCGGGACAGTATCAGCAGATAACAGCATCATTTCAAGCGGTAATTGGAAAAATTACGGAAAAACTGGAAGAAACACAGGCACAGGTAGTGCACTTAAATGGTCTGCTAAAGGACAATAATGTGCGTATGGGGAAAAATACCAAAGAGCTTGGGGATTGTGTATATCGAATGGAACATTCCGACATACAAAACTTTGCGCCCGGTGTAAAACAACTGGTAGAAGAGATGGCAGGAACCGCCGCCGGAGAAGAGGAACTAATCAGGCAGTATGCTCTGGCAACAGATGCCATGGAACAGGCGGGGGAAAGTTTTATGAAACAACAGGATGCCTTGGAGCGGTTAAGAGACGGACAGGAGGAAATTCGGGAACAGATAAAGGCTGCTAAGATTGAAATGATAGAAGCATAAAAGCCGGAAAGGACAGGAGAAGGGATGAAGAAGAGTACATTTGAATTTTTATCTGCGGATAAGGGAACCAAGATTCATGCGGTAAAGTGGGAACCGGATACGGAAAAGATACAAGGTATTCTCCAGATTACGCATGGGATGGTGGAATATGTAGAGCGGTATGAGGCGTTTGCGGAATATATGACAAAGCAGGGCTTTCTCGTGGTAGGTCATGACCATCTCGGACATGGGGCATCTGTAGTATCTTCCGAATATTGGGGGTATTTTGCACCGAAAAATGGAAGCGATATTCTAGTAGAAGACATGAATACACTGCGTACCATGACACAGAAAGAATATCCCGGACTGCCATATTTTATGCTGGGACATAGTATGGGCTCTTTTATGCTTCGGAAGTATCTTTCTAAATATGGACAGAATCTGCGGGGCGCAATTATTATGGGAACAGGAAGCCAGCCGGATAAGATGGTGAAGCTGGGAAAAAGAGTGTGCAAATTTCTGGCAGTTTTCCGGGGCTGGAATCATCGAAGTAAGCTGGTGAACAATATGGCTTTTTCCGGAAATAGTAAACGTTTTGAAGCAGAAGGAAGAAATGCGTGGCTCACCAAGGATAAGGAAATTGTAACATCATATAACAAGGAAAAAAGCTGTACCTTTATTTTTACATTGAATGGCTTTTATAATCTCTTTGATACGATTCATTATATCAATCAGCCGGAGCATATCAATGCCATTCCAAAGGAACTTCCACTGTTTTTTGTAGCCGGAGAAGATGACCCGGTTGGGAATTACGGTGCAGGAGTGAAAGAAGCTTATGAAACGTATGAACAGGCAGGAATAGAGGATATTACATGGAAACTCTATTCCACAGACCGCCATGAGATTTTAAATGAGCTTGATAAAGAAAAAGTATATGAAGATATTTATGCATGGATGAAGGTGCATGTGGAACTGGTGTAAAGACAGAAAGCGAGGACAACATGAAAAAACATATGAAACAATGGATGAGTCTGTGTCTGGCAGGCATAATGGCAGTTACTGCGCCGATTAATGTGCAGGCATCAGAAGCAAATACCTCAGCCAATGAGGAGACAGGAACACAGAGCAATCTGCCAGACAGTGAGGAGACAGGAACACAGAGCAATCTGCCAGACAGTGAGGAGACAGGAGAGCAGGATGCTGCAGCCAATGAGAACGGAGAAACACAGGGAGCTGATGAGGCACAGCCGGATTCCACAGTGGAAGAGCCAAAAACAACAGACAGTGAAGAAGCCACAGGATTAGATACCGGGGCATTGGAACAGGAGGGAGAAGTAACTGAACCGATTACCAAGGAAGATAAACCTTATCTGGCATTGGGAGCCAATCTGACGGCAGAGCAGCAGGCAACGGTGTTAGAACTTCTTGGAATCAATCCGGCAGAGCTTGACGATTATGATGTGATTTACGTTACCAACGAGGAAGAGCATCAATATCTGGGAGAATATGTTTCTGCTGATAAGATAGGAACAAGGTCTTTATCCTCTGTATTGGTTGTAAAAAGAGAACAAGGACACGGGATTAATATTACCACAAAGAATATTTCTTATTGTACCATAGGTATGTATAAGAATGCACTGATAACAGCAGGAATTACGGATGCAGATATTATTGTAGCAGGTCCGACGCCGATTTCCGGTACAGCGGCGTTAGTAGGCGCATTAAAAGCATACTCTGTCATGACCGGAGAAGAAGTGTCAGAGGAGAGCATGGATGCTGCGTTAAATGAGCTTGTATTGACCGGAGATATTGCACAAATCGTAGGAGATTCCCAGACGGCGGAAGAGCTGCTGGCATATCTGAAACAGGTAATCATTGAAAACGGACTGGACTCGGAAGAAGAGATTCAAGACGCAATCGAAGATGCCTGTGACGAATTTGATATTACGCTGACGCAGGATGAGATTGACCAATTAATCACCCTGCTGATGAAGATTAAGGACCTGGATTTGGACTTAGATACCATTATGAGCCAGGCACAGGCGCTGTATGATAAGCTGGATGCCATGAATGCAGGAGGATTCATTGATAAAGTGATTGCATTTTTCCAGTCCATTATAGATTTCTTTAAAAATCTGTTCTAACCAAAACCCCTTGTTTATTAGACAACATACTAATAAGCAAGGGGTTTTATAAAGTCAGATTCTTCGCTTTAAAAACGCAATCAATTTATCAAATTGTAAAGAGTGATTCTGCATTTCCTGTACCTTCAAACGATTCTCTTCACTGAATCCCAGCAGAATATTATGATTTGCTTCTGCAAGATAATCCATAATACCGTCAATATCGGACTTTATGTTCTTCGGACACTGGATATACAGGTATTTATTTGCGGTGATATGCAGTGTGTAGGAAATACTGAAATGATACCACAAGAACTTATGCAATGTAGAGTGCTTGTATATCCAAATCATTTCCTGGATGGGGACAATGGCGATTCCATAGTTGGCAAGCTCAATAAAGTAATGCTCTGTAATAAACATATCTTCGGTTGCAAGCTGTGGTAAAGTAGCAAGCTCTTCTTCTGCCTGTGCCAGAAGAACGGAAGGCTTTCCGAATCTTGAAAGCTGCCGGCAGGCAGGTGCAAGCACCGGGAAAAAAATATAAAGGGTATCCGCAATCAGTCGCACCAAAGCATAGAGACCTGTTAAAAAGTAAACAACCATAAGTATTGTACTTGGAACGGACATAAATGCCGGTTCACTAATCAGATATGGGCTGATTTTACTGGAGATTCCCTTAGTGGTCCAGTCCAAATCCTTTGCCAAAGAATCTAGCAAAGAGTGGAATGCCTTGTTTCCGGAAAGAATCCGCCCGCGGATATGAGCTGATTCTATCACAGGAAGTCCTTCTTCACAGGTCTGAGGAGAGAGCAGGACGATGACACACTTGTCCTCCCACATGGTGTAATAATAATAGCCGGTTTTCTGTCCAAATAGTGTGTTGGTATATCCCGTAAAATATAAATCTGTCAGGGTAGTCTGAACATAAGAATCTTTTTGTCGCTGGTATTTGCTTAAGTCAGAAACACTGGTGATTTTCTGGGGAAATAAAAGATGATGTAAGGGAAGCACCATCCAGAGAATCAGCAGGATTACCAGATAAATGATGGGAGACAGCAGTCTTCTCTTATAAACGCTTTTAATATGTTTTGAGATATAGTGGTCGTAATTTTTAGTCATAGAAACTCCTGTATTTTAATGATAATCATAGTATACGGTTTTTAGCAGAAATAATCAAGGCAGTTTGGAAAATGTAACAGAATCGTAAACTTGATTTTTTATAGTAAACTTGATAGTATTAGTTACAGAGTGCATGAAAAATAGAAAGGCATAAAGTTAGGAGAAACAATGGAAGCATATACAGGATTTGCAGAAGTCTATGACCTGTTTATGGACAATGTGCCCTATGAAGAATGGAACAGATATCTGACAGGGTTATTAAAAGAATATGGAATATCAGACGGGCTTGTGCTGGAATTAGGCTGTGGTACAGGCAGAATGACACGCCTCCTGGCAAAATCAGGATATGACATGATTGGTGTGGATAATTCAGAAGAAATGCTTCAGATTGCAAGAGACGCAGGAACACAAGGAGATGGAATCCTTTATCTGCTTCAGGATATGCGGGAATTTGAGCTGTATGGAACGGTGCGGGCAGTAGTCAGTGTTTGTGATTCCATCAATTATATTCTGGAAGAAGAGGAGCTTTTGGAAGTATTCCGGTTGGTGAATAACTATCTGGACCCGGGCGGTATATTTATTTTTGATATGAACACCATATATAAGTATAGGGACCTGCTGGGTGAGACCACGATTTGTGAGAACCGGGAAGAAGGAAGCTTTATCTGGGATAATTATTATGACGAAGAAGAGCGGATGAACCAATACGATTTGACGCTTTTTATCAAGGAAGAAAAGGAGCTGTACCGAAAGTATGAAGAGACCCATTTCCAGCGGGCATACGAAGTGGAACAGGTACAAAGACTGCTGGAAGAAGCAGGCATGGAATTTATTGCAGCCTACGATGCATTTACCCATAATGAGATAAAAAAAGACAGTGAACGAATTTATATGATAGCCAGAGAGAAAGGGAAAAAGAATGAGTGATTATATTGTAAGAGCAACTGCGGCAGAAAACCAGATACGGGCGTTTGCCATTACATCAAAAGAGCTGGTGGAACAGTCAAGAGTATACCATAATACCAGTCCGGTCATAACGGCGGCTTTGGGAAGACTGCTGACGGGAGGCGCCATGATGGGCGCTATGATGAAAGGGGAAAAGGATGTATTGACCCTCCAGATTAGGTGCAGCGGTCCGGCAAAGGGACTGACCGTGACGGCAGATTCCAAAGGAAATGTAAAGGGATATCCGCAGGTACCGGATGTGATGCTGCCGCCAAATGCCAAGGGAAAGCTGGATGTAGGCGGAGCCATTGACTTAGGTGTCTTAAGCGTAATTAAGGACATGGGCTTAAAAGAGCCTTATGTGGGACAGGTTCAGTTACAGACCGGTGAAATCGGAGATGACCTGACCTATTATTTTGCAACCTCAGAGCAGGTTCCTTCCGCAGTGGGACTTGGTGTTCTGATGAATAAGGATAATACGGTAAAACAGGCAGGCGGATTTATTATCCAGTTAATGCCTTTTACAGAGGAAGAAGTCATTGAAAAACTGGAAAGAAAGGTGGCAGAAGTGACCTCTGTGACAGACCTGCTAGAACAGGGCGCAACACCGGAAACCCTGTTAGAACAGATTTTAGGTGAATTTGGTGTGGAAATTACGGAGACCATGCCGGTACAATATCACTGTGATTGTTCCAAGGAGCGTGTCACCAGAGCCATTGCAAGCATTGGCAGAAAAGATATTCAGGAAATGATTGACGACAACGAACCGATTGAGGTAAACTGCCAGTTCTGTGATAAGCATTATATCTTTACCACGGAAGAATTAAAGGAGATAATCAAGTGAGAGACGGATATATAAAAGTTGCAGCCGTTACCCCTAAGGTGCGGGTGGCAGACCCTGCGTATAATGGACAACTGATTTTTGAAAAATTAAGAGAGGCAGAAGAAAAAAGGGCGGCAGTGGTGGTATTTCCGGAGCTTTGTATCACCGGCTACAGCTGTGGCGATTTATTTTTACAGGAAACGCTTTTACGAAGTGCAAAGGAAGAACTTTTAAAAATTGCAGCAGATACCAATGGCAAGAATATGCTGGTATTTGTAGGATTGCCATTGTTCTGGAATGGAAATCTTTACAATGTGGCGGCCGCTTTATGTCAGGGAAGAATCTTAGGACTGGTGCCTAAGATGCATATTCCTAATTACAATGAATTCTATGAAGTGCGCCATTTTGCAAAGGGGATGGAAGAACCGGTAGAAGTACGGCTCACCGAGGATATTGTGGTACCTATGGGAAGTCATTTATTATTTTCCCCCGACTCCATGCCGGAGTTAAAGATTGGGGTAGAAATCTGTGAGGACGTATGGGTGGTAAATCCCCCAAGTATTTCCCATGCAATGGCGGGGGCGAACTTAATCGTAAATCTGTCAGCCAGTGATGAAATAACCGGTAAGGATATCTACAGGGAAAGTCTGATTGCAGGGCAGTCTGCAAGACTGTTGTGCGGCTATGTGTATGCCAGTGCAGGAGAAGGAGAGTCCACACAGGATGTGGTATATTCCGCACATAATATGATTGCAGAAAAT
This sequence comes from uncultured Eubacteriales bacterium, assembly GCA_949292785.1. Classification (GTDB taxonomy): domain Bacteria; phylum Bacillota; class Clostridia; order Lachnospirales; family Lachnospiraceae; genus Petralouisia. Next base: position 266,509 of record CASFBK010000005.1, on the reverse strand, counting down.
GGCAGTCTGTTGGCAGCTGCAAAACGGTTCTGCAATGAATCCGTATATTCAGAAATTGATATTCAAAAAATCAATGCGGAACGCAGAAGAATGTCTACCTTTGAAGGAAAGCCCGGAACGTATCGGGAGGTTACATTTCCTCTAAAACAGGAAAAAACGATTCTGACACGTTTCATAGATGCGGCGCCTTTTGTGCCGGGCAGAGCGAAAGAGCGGCAAAAACGGTGCGAAGAAATCCTGATGCTACAGTCTATGGGGCTGAAAAAGCGTCTGGAACACACCGGATGTAAATGTGCCGTTATTGGAATCTCCGGCGGACTGGATTCCACGCTGGCGCTGTTGGTGACCGTAAAAGCGTTTGATATGGCAGGACTTGACCGTAAGGGAATTAAGGCAGTAACCATGCCTGGATTCGGCACCACAGACCGGACTTATGATAACGCGGTAAATTTGATAAAATGCCTGAATGCAGACTTTATGGAAGTAGATATTAAGGACGCGGTAAGGATTCATTTTCGGGATATCGGGCAGGATGAGAATTGTCATGATGTAACCTATGAAAACGGTCAGGCAAGAGAACGTACCCAGATTCTGATGGATATTGCCAATAAGGAAAATGGTATGGTCATTGGAACCGGTGACATGTCAGAGCTTGCATTGGGCTGGGCGACCTATAACGGAGATCATATGTCCATGTATGGGGTAAATGTTTCCGTGCCTAAGACACTGGTGCGCCATCTGGTACAATATTATGCAGACACCTGTCAGGAAGAAAAGCTGGAAAAAATCCTGTTAGACGTGTTGGATACTCCGGTAAGCCCGGAACTGCTTCCGCCGGAGGAAGGAAAAATATCCCAGAAGACAGAGGATATTGTAGGTCCTTACGAGCTTCATGATTTTTTCCTGTATTATATGCTGCGTTTCGGCTTTGGACCGGCAAAGATATATCGTCTTGCTTTACAGGCGTTTGAGGGAACCTACGAAAAGGATGTTATCTTAAAGTGGTTAAAAACCTTTGTAAGACGGTTCTTTTCCCAGCAATTCAAGCGTTCCTGTCTGCCGGATGGACCCAAGGTGGGAACCGTAGCAGTGTCTCCAAGAGGCGATTTGCGTATGCCAAGCGATGCCAGTGGTAATGTATGGCTGAGAGAGATAGAGGAACTAGAAGAGATGATTTAGCAGTGCATACGTGAAAACGCAGTGGGAAATAGTTTATAAATATTTTATAGAATCTTCCCTCTTTGTTAATTGCAATTTCTTCCCAAAGGATTAGAATAGTATTCAGAAACGATTCTATCCTTTGGGAGCTTTTATATGTTTGGATATATTATTGTAAATAAACAGGAAATGAAATTTAAAGAATTTGACCTATATCAGTCTTACTATTGCGGATTTTGTCAAGCGCTGAAAGAGCGGTATGGCAAGCGGGGACAGCTGACCTTAAGCTATGATATGACGTTTGTAATCCTGCTTTTGACCAGCCTGTATGAGCCGGATACCATACAGAGCGCATGTAAGTGTATCGCGCATCCTTTCGAGAAACACCCCACCAGAAGCAATGAATTTACACAATATGCAGCGGATATGAATCTGTTATTGTCCTATTATAAATGTCTGGATGACTGGCAGGATGAACGAAAAGTAAATAAGAAGCTGATGGCAGATTCTTTGCGTGGCAGGTGCAGAAGAATTACACAGGATTATCCCCGTAAGGCGGAGGTCATGAAGGATATGCTTCATAAGATTCATGAATGTGAAGTACAGAATTCTACGGATATTGATGAGGTTGCCGGATATTTTGGTGAAATTATGGGGGAAATCTTTGCATGGAGAGAGGATGAATGGACAGGCGAGCTTCGTAGAATGGGGTTCTTTCTTGGAAAGTTTATTTATCTGATGGATGCTTATGAAGATTTGGAAAAGGACAGGAAAAAGGAAAATTACAATCCCTTTTTCAAGTGGGCAGAGGAGCCGGACTTTGAAGAAAATGCAGGAAAGATTCTTACCATGATGATGGCGGAGTGTTCTAAGAGCTTTGAACGGCTTCCTATTGTAGATAACACAGAAATTTTACGCAATATCCTGTATTCAGGTGTCTGGTGCCGCTACGAAATGGTACGTGGTAAGAGACAGAAGGAAACAGAGGAAAATATAACAGCTTAGAGCGGAAAGGAAACTATATGTATGATCCATATGCGGTGCTTGGGATAAGCAGAAATGCCACAGACGAAGAGATTAAAAAGGCATACCGCGCATTAAGTCGAAAATATCATCCCGATGCCAATATTAACAATCCCAATAAGGAGCAGGCGGAAGAGAAATTCAAGGAGATTCAGCAGGCATATCAGCAGATTATGTATGTAAAAGAGCATGGAACCTCCAGTGGCTATGGACAAAGCGGCTATGGTCAGAGCAGCTATGGCGGACAGTCTTCTCAGAACCCAGGCGGAGAGTACTGGGATTTTGGTGGTTGGGGTGATTTCTTTGGCGGCTTTGGTGGTTTTGGAGGCTATGGCGGAAGCCAGCGCCAGAACCAGAACAGAAGCAGCGGAATGGATGAAGAAAGCACGTATAAGCAGGCGGCAGTCAATTATATTCGAAGCGGTCATTATAAGGAAGCGCTGAATGTATTGAACAGTATAAGCAATCGTGATGCCCATTGGTATTATCTGAGTGCTATCGCAAATTCCGGAATGGGAAATAACGTGGTAGCATTAGAGCACGCAGGAAAGGCAGTGCAGATGGAGCCGGGAAATCAGGAATACCAGCAGTTATATGCACAGCTTCAGAATGGAGGAAGCTGGTATCAGGGGCAGCGACAGACTTATGGCAGCAGCTTAGGTGGAAATGGAAGCTTTTGTATGAAACTGTGCATTGCTAATCTGATTTGTAATCTGTGCTGTGGAGGCGGAGGTCTGTGCTGCGGCGGAAGACCATATTATTGATAGGGAAAAGAGGTTTTAGTTATGGAGTATATGGTAGTCTATTCCAGTAAAACAGGAAATACTAAGCAGGTTGCCACTGAAATCTTTAGTGCTTTGCCTGGAATGTCCAAGGATATGCAGAATATCGAAGAATATAATGGGAAAGATGCAGATATATTTTTCGTTGGCTTCTGGGCAAATCGGGGAAGCTGTGATATGTCTGTCATAGATTTTATTTCAGAGCTTGAGGGAAAAAAGATTGCATTGTTTGGGACCTGTGGCTTTGGCGGTGACGAAGAATATTATAAGACCATTGAGCAAAAGGTCAGTGTATGGATACCGGATGACTGCGAGTATCTTGGAGCTTTCATGTGCCAGGGAAAGATGCCGATGCAGGTAAGAGAAAAGTATGAGATATATATGGAAGACCCTAAACAGGAGGCGTGGCGCAAAAAGATGCTTCAGAACTTTGATGAGGCTTTGTTGCATCCGGATGAGACGGATTTAATGAATGCCGGAGCGTTTGTGAAGCAGGTGTTGAAGAAGATATAAAAGCTGAGGAAGGGCGTGGATATTCGCAAAACACAAAACGGCGGCAGCTCCCTTGCTTCAGACGGCTGCCGCCCTGACAGAATTTGCATCTGTCATGAACTTCAAAATCATTTACTTTGTGCAGCTTCCCAACAAGCTGCCGAATTGTTTGTCTGTAGAGAAATCAAAATCCTAAAATTTCTGATAACAGTATTTTAATAATTGCGGCGCTGGTAAATGCAATAATTGCAGAAATAATAATCTTAATAAATTTAGGCACATTATTAAATCTTTCATTCTTTTTTCTGTGCTGAATTTTCCCCAATAATCCAGTTGTATATAGAGGAATTAAAAGTGTTGTAACAAATACAAGTGTCTCACAGTATAGATGTGCTGTTTCAAATATCACGTTTTGTGTAACGGCACCTGTTATTTCAAGAAGAAAATATACAACAAGTGCACAAGCGCTTATAATACTTAGATTCCTTATATTTTTAATAATGGTTTCTTTTTCAGCTTCTGCGTAGTCCGACATTTTTTCGGCAACTTCTTTTACTTCTTTTTCCATAGAATCGCTTTTCCTTTCTCCATCAATGATTTCAGGAATACTTACATCATAAAATTCTGCTAATTCAACCAGCAAGCTAATATCTGGCATGTTATTTCCTGTTTCCCAACGAGAAATTGTCCTTCCAGATACATTCAATTTTTCTGCAAGTTGTTCTTGAGTGAGATTTTTGGTTTTCCGAAGTTCCTTCAGAAAACATCCTATTTTTTGCTGGTTCACGTTTAAACCTCCTTTCAATGATAGAGTAAATCAGATTGTCTGTTTTTTACAGGACACAAAGCGAGAAAACGTTCAATTTACGTACTAGACAATCTTGTCGGATTAAGAAATACCGATTTATTACTTTGTACGAATGATATTATACATTAGCGTCTATAAAAATACAATCCTCATGCACGAATGGGAAAGAGACCAAAGAGTTATATAAAAAAATAACAAATAATTGTTGACAAATAATATTATATAACGTATAGTATTGATTAAGAAATAGTAATATTTAAAAAATAGTAATACACAAAAAATAGTATTTCATAAGGATAAGGAGTGATGGCATGGTATTTAATACAGGTGCAGCCCTTCTGGATGCCATTGTACTGGCAGTTGTATGCAAGGAAGAGGAAGGCACATATGGCTACAAAATCACCCAGGATGTCCGGCAGGCAATCGAGGTATCTGAATCTACACTATATCCGGTATTACGGCGGCTTCAGAAGGATGACTGCCTGGAGGTATATGATGTAGAATGTGGCGGAAGAAACCGCAGATACTATAAGATAACGGAAAAGGGGATTGTTCAGTTAAATATGTATCGGGCAGAATGGAAAAGTTATTCTTCTAAAATTACAATGTTATTTTCGGAAGGAGAGTCGGCATGAGCAGAGAAGAATTTATGAAACAATTAGAAAGTTTGTTGAGTGATGTATCGGAAGAAGAAAAGAGAGAGGCGTTGGAATATTATCGCTGCTACTTTGAGGATGCAGGAGAAGAGAACGAAGAACGCATTTTAAAGGAATTGGAATCACCGGAAAAGGTGGCGCGAACCATTATGGCAGACCTTGAAATGGGAAAAGATACATCGGAGGAAAGTGGAACTTACACAGAACGTGGCTACCAGGATGAACGTTTTAGTGAGAAGCAGGAGATGGGCTTTCGCGATAACACAGCACAGAACACTTCTGAGCAGAGCAGTTTTGAACAAAACAATTTTACAGAACAAAATAACGAGAATACTTCTAAAACAGCAGAACAAAACAATGACAAGGCAGGAAAGATTCTGCTGATTGTGATAATAGCAGTCCTTACCAGCCCAATCTGGGTCGGCATAGCGGGAGGCTTGTTTGGTGGAGCGCTGGGACTTGCAGGAGGCTTGTTTGGAATACTGATTGCAGCGATTGCTGCCGCAGGAGGATTATATATTGCAGGTGCCACACTTTTTGGTGTTGGAATTGCACAGCTGGTAGTAGGAAATATACCCACCGGAATTGCCTTGATGGGAGCGGCATTCCTGGTATTAGCATTGGCGATACTGGCAACCGTAGCCTGTGTATGGCTCTATGGCAGATTTTTACCATGGATGGTAAGTGGAATGATTACTTTATGCAGAAGAGTATTTTCAGGAAAGGGGAGAGCAGAATGAAGAAGTTTACAAAAGGAGCATTGATTACAACATTAGTGTTCGTGATTTTAGGATTTACGTTATGTGCAGTTGGTGTTGGAATTGGATTTCATTACACGTCTATTCCCAAGATGATAAGTGATGGAGTATTTAATATCAGCTCCGGGTGGAAGAATTGGAGTGAGGCATGGCACTGGAATGATTGGGATGACGATTGGGAATTCTGGGACAATGGAAGCACGGAAGCCTTTGATTTTACAAAAGAGGAATGTGCAGACATTGAGAATTTGAAAATGCTTGTAGAATGTGGTGTAGTAGAAATAGAAGAAGCTAAGGAAAATCAGGGAATCCATGTGGAAGTGAAATATCGGAAAGAGAATACCAAACGTGATATTAGTGTAAAGGTAGACGGGAATACGTTATGCATAGAGGAAAGTGGTTCTAACAAGCTGGTGTATAATGACAACGTACATGTTGTGGTACAGCTTCCGGCTGATATGGAGTTTCAAGAGATAGAGCTGAACAATTCAGCCGGAGAAATTACGGTGAAACATGCATTACATGCAGAAGATGTTAGTATTATAGTAGGTGCAGGAGAAAGTGTCATCGACGGAGAGCTGCAGATATCTGGAACCTTATATGCACAGGTGGATGCAGGCGAAATAGATTTTGGTAAAATAAGTGCAAAAAAGATAGAGCTAAATGCAGGAGTCGGAGAAATTGACGTAGAAAAGGCTAGTGCAGATGAAGTGATTTTGGAATGTGGAGTGGGAGAACTGAATGTAACGTTAGATGGCAGGGAAGAAGATTACAGCTATCAGATTGACTGTGGTATCGGGGAAGTAGAAATCGCTGACAGAAGCTATAGCGGACTTGGAACTACAAAGGAAATATCAGGTGGCAGTAAAATGGTGGATATTGATTGCGGAGTTGGAGAAATTAATGTAGAATTTACAAAGTAAGGAGATGATCATATGGAACCAAAAAGATTATTTAAATCAAGAACCAATAGAGTATTATGCGGAGTATGCGGCGGAATAGGTGAATATTTCAATATAGACCCTACGATAATTCGTTTGTTGTTCTTACTGTTAGCATGCACTGCAACCGGATTTTTTGCCTATATTATCGCAGCCATTATAATACCGGAACGGATTTAGGTGATTGTTTTACAAGGGTGTTCCCAGAGTTATTTTATAGCGTGGGGAGCGCCCTTGATTTTATAATTACATATTTATTTTTTGGAAAAACTATGACATAATAATGTCATAGTTTTTGGTTATGGGAGGAAAGGAGTACATATGAAAATCGACCGTCTCATGGGAATCACCATTTACTTATTAAGGCATGGGAGAACGTCCGCCCAAAAGCTTTCCGCAGAGTTTGAGGTGTCCACAAGAACCATTATGCGGGATATGGACACCTTATGTCAGGCAGGAATCCCTATTCAATCCACCTGCGGCGCAGAGGGCGGATATGAGATTATGGATACCTATATTTTGGAAAAACAGATGGCAGATGATCAGGATTATGAATTTATCCTGATGGCGTTGAAAGGTCTTGCCAGTGCCTATGCAGATAAAAATATCCAAAAAACCATAGATAAAATAGAACTTCTTTCCGCCGGGGAAGAGCATCCTCTTAACCTGGATTTAAGCGTAGTACGGGAAAACAGCGACGTTAATGAAAAAATCAGGATATTAGAAGAAGCAGTCAGAAAAAAGAGAACCGTATCTTTTCATTATACCAATAATGCAAACGAAGAAAAAGAAATAGAGACAGAGCCGGTAGGAGTCGTTTATAAATGGTACAACTGGTATTTCATTGGATATTCCTTAAAATACATGGATTACTGCATGTATAAGCTAGTGAGAATGGAAGAGCCTGTTATGACAGGAAAACAGAATACCAAAGAACATTCCCTGCGAAAGGCGCTTGCGCAGATGGAGCAAAATTCAAGGAAAAAATCTGCACAGAAGACGATTGAAATAAAGCTGTTGGGAAAGCCGGTCATCAAGGCGAAATGCAAAGAATATCTGAATGGAAAAATAACGAAAGAGTACGAAAATGGAGCATTTGAATTCTGTTTTCAGGTTCCGGAGGAAGAATTTTTCTGGTACGGTGTAGTTCTTTCCTTTGGAAGTGACGCTAAGGTATTAGAGCCAAAAAGCGTGGCAGAACGCATTGCTGCCACTTGCCATGAGCTGTTAGAGGTTTATAAAAAACTATGACATAGTGGTGTCATAGTTCATTTGCTACGATAGGAAAGAGTAAAGTAAGCGAAAGTAAAGCAGAGTAACCAAAAGAAAAATGGAAAAGTGGAGGAAAGCAAGATGAGCAATGTATACGAAACATGCCCGGTATTGGAAAATGAACAGTTTTTATTAAGGTTGATAAAGGAAAAAGACGCAAAAGATTTAGTCAAGGTATATGGTGACAAAAATGCACTGCCCTTTTTTAACAGCGATAACTGCAATGGAGATAATTTTTATAACCCAACAGAAGAAGGAATGAAAGAAGCAATAAAATACTGGCTGCTGGAATATTCCAATCAAGGGTTTGTGCGGTTTACAATTTGCGATAAAAAGAGCGAAGAGGCAGTTGGTACCATTGAATTCTTTAAACGTGTGTCAGAGGATTGCTATAACGGATGCGGCGTTTTAAGATTAGATGTAAGAATAGACTATGAGAAGCAGGAAGCAATCTCGCAAATCTTAGCCATCATACTTCCAAAGGCATATGAATTGTTTGACTGCACCACTATCATAACAAAGGCTCCCATCTATGCTGTGGAAAGAATAAAAGCCCTACAGAAGAATGGATTTGAAAAGTCAGAGAAGCCTTTGATAGGAGGACATGATCAAAAACAGTATTACGACTACTGGATTCAGAACCAGAATACGAAAAAGACAGTTCTATTTGTGATATTAGACCAGTATGCAGACTGGGAGGCGGCTTACCTGTCATCTGCCATATACATGTTAGGAAAGGGAGAGTATGAGGTGAAAACAGTCTCCACAACCAGGGAGGTTGTCCGGTCAATCGGTGGCTTTCATGCTGTACCTGACTATGATATTCAGTCAATGCCTGCGGAGTATGAAGCCTTGATTTTGATTGGTGGAATGACTTGGAGAAATGAAAAAGCACAGCAGATAAAGCCGTTGGTAGAAAAGTGTTTTGCAAAAGACAGGGTTTTAGGCGGCATTTGTGACGCTTCTGCATTTTTAGGAACTGTTGGTGTTTTAAATGACGTAAATCATACCAGCAATGACTTACAGGACTTGAAACAATGGGCGGGAAATTCATATACAGGAGAGAAAAAATACCAGATGGAGCAGGCAACAAGTGATGGAAATATTATTACAGCAAATGGCACAGCAGCCTTAGAATTTGCCAAAGAGGTGATGCTTACCTTGAAAATTGCGCCAGAAGAAAAGATTATAGAATGGTATGAATTTCATAAAAAAGGCATGTATGACGCCCCTATGCCGGAAATGTAAAATTAATGTGCTTTTATTGACTTTTACGCCATGAAAGAATATAATTATAAGCACAAAAGTCAATAAAAGAAAGGAAACTATTGTGGGAGCAACTGAAGAGATTATTAAGATGGCAAAAGAGAATAATGGTACAGTTACTACTGCAATGGTGGTTGCAGCTGGTTTTTCACGCGGGAATATCAAATATCTTGTTGATAAGGGTGTGATTCAAAAATCTACCAGAGGTGTTTATATTTTACCAGAGGTCTGGGATGATGAGATTTTCAACTTGCAGAATCGATTCAAAAGAGGGATTTATTCTCATGAAACAGCATTGTTTCTTTGGGATTTAACAGATAGAACACCAAATCGATATCATATGACTTTTCCTGCGAATTACAACCTGACAAAACCAAAGGAAGAGAACATTCGATGTGTGCAATGTAAGGATGTATTATACAATTTGGGAATAGAAGAAGTGACTACGCCGGGAGGAAATACGGTAAGAGCTTATGGTGTAGAGCGTACCCTCTGTGATATTTTAAGACCTCATAGTCATGTGGATATTCAAATTGTGACGGAAGCATTTAAAGGTTATGTAACTAGGGCTGATAAAAATATTCCGATGTTATCAGAGTATGCAAAAATTTTAAAGATTGAAAAAAGACTCAGAGCATATCTGGAGGTGTTGTTATGAAAAACGCAATGCAATTAAAAGCCATTATTAAAAATCTTGCAAAAGAGAAACATATATCAGCACAGCTCGTAATGCAGAACTTTATGTTGGAGAGATTGTTAGAACGAATATCTGTTTCAAAGTATCAGCAGAATTTTATCTTGAAAGGTGGGTTCTTGATTGCTGCAATGGTGGGCCTTGATACCAGAGCAACTATGGATATGGATGCTACCATAAAAGGTTTACCGGTAAACGAGCAGACTGTACGGGAAATGTTTGAAGAAATTTGTAAAATAGAATTAGATGATGATGTAACATTTAGTTTTCGTAGTATTGAAGAAATTCGTGAGGGAGATGTATATGCAGGGTATCGTGTTTCGCTATCTGCAAATTATCCGCCTATGGCAGTTCCTTTGAAATTGGATATTACCACAGGTGATAAGATAATCCCAAAAGAAATCGAATATCAATTCAAACTTCTCTTGGAAGAAAGAAGTATCTCGGTGCTTGCTTATAACCTCGAAACAATTATGGCTGAGAAACTGGAAACAGTAATATCCAGAGGTGACCAAAATACAAGAACAAGAGATTATTATGATATATACATATTAGCTAAGCTGCAATATCCCAACATAGAACCCAGTGCATTAAAGGCAGCGTTGAATGCAACAACAGAGAAACGTGGTTCAACAGCGGTGGTTGAGGATTATCGTAGAATTATGGATACTGTTAGAAGCAATGAGGTTATGCAGAAACAGTGGGATAATTATCAAAAAGACTTTGAATATGCAACGGATATTGTATTTAAGGATGCGTGTGATATGGTTGTAAAATTGATGGATAGTCTTATGAATATTTAAACGAATGCGAAAGTAAAGCAATACAGAAGTCTTTCAGCTGTTCAGAGCAGAAATTGTGTGTTATGATAAAAGGTAAGAACAAAAACGGAGGCGCGTTATGGAACTTCGCGGACTTATCATTTCCCTGCAGGAACTGAATATTGCAAAAGAAGACGACCCGGAGCGTTTTGTTATGGAGGATGGTCTCACCGAGCTTTTAGATGGTCTTTATCGGCATAACATACAGATTATTAACATAGATATGTTTCAGGCGGACGATTCGGAAAAGCTAAAGGTGATTTTAGAGCTTCACCGGCTGGCACAAGAGGAATGTCTCATGATTGCCGCCACAGACCGGACACTTGGCATTATAGATGGAATGAAGATTGCAAGTATCGGATATCTGAATCCCCTTTGCGGAAAACAAAAATTATCTCAGGCAGAAGTGTTGGTAGAAGGCTTCGATGAGGTGGATTTTTTCTTTTTGGAGCGGATTTATCAGAGAAAACATGGAATTCCCTGGACGGTTATAGAGACGGACCGTTGTTTTCTTCGGGAAATGACGATGGATGATTTAGAGGAACTGTACCGATTATACGAAGAGCCGGAAATCACCCGATACATGGAAGGACTGTATGAAGACCGGAAAAAAGAGGAAGAATATACCAGAGCCTATATTACCAACATGTACCGTTTCTATGGGTATGGTATGTGGCTGGTTATTCAAAAAAAAACCGGGAGGATGATTGGAAGAGCAGGACTTAATAACATAGATATTCATGGGGAGCCTGCATTGGAAATGGGCTATATGATTGGAAAACTCTATCAAAATCAGGGATATGCCACAGAAGTCTGTGAGGGGATTATCCAGTTCGCAAGAGAGGGAACAGAGTTTCAGACATTGAATTGTCTGATTCAAAAAGAGAATGTAAAATCGGTGCATTTGGTGGAAAAGTTGGATTTCACCTGGGAAGAAGAATTAAAAATTAAGGAAAAGACAATGCAAAGATACACGAAAACATTGCATTTTTAGACAAAATTACTTATAATAATGAGAAAACCCATAGAGTAAAGATGGAGAAGTGCAGATGGAAGACAAAAACAAAATTCAATTAGAAGAACAGGAAGAAATTGCGATGCAGACGGAGCATATCAAGCCAACGAAGGAGTTCGTAAGTCCCGAAAGCCTGTATGATGAGCTGATTGCAAGCGTAAAACGCTATCATCCGTCTACGGATATTTCTTTAATTGAAAAAGCATACAAGATTGCAGATGCAGCCCATAAGGGACAGGTGCGAAAGTCAGGTGAAGCCTATATCATTCACCCTCTTTGTGTTGCCATCATTTTAGCTGAGCTGGAATTGGATAAAGAGACCATTGTAGCAGGAATTCTCCATGATGTAGTAGAAGATACCGTAATGACAGAGGAAGAGATTGCCACCGAATTCAGCGAAGAAGTGGCACTTCTGGTAGACGGCGTTACCAAGCTGGGTCAGTTATCCTATGATGCGGATAAGGTAGAGGTTCAGGCGGAAAACCTGCGTAAGATGTTCCTTGCCATGGCAAAGGACATCCGCGTTATTTTGATTAAGCTGGCAGACCGTCTTCACAATATGCGTACACTAAAGTATATGAAGCCGGAGAAACAGAAGGAAAAGGCAAGAGAGACCATGGATATCTATGCGCCTATCGCACAGCGTCTGGGTATTTCTAAAATTAAGATTGAATTGGATGACCTTTCTTTAAAATATTTAGAGCCGGAAGCTTATTACGATTTGGTAGAAAAGGTTGCCATCCGTAAAAATGTCAGAGAGGAATATATTCAGCAGCTGGTAGAGGAAGTAAAGCAGCACATCGAAGGAGCTGGAATAGAGGCAAAAATCGACGGACGGGCAAAGCATTTTTTCAGTATCTATAAGAAAATGGTAAATCAGGATAAGACCATTGACCAGATATATGATTTATTTGCCATTCGTATCATTGTAAATTCCGTAAAGGACTGTTATGCGGCACTGGGCGTTATTCATGAGATGTATAAGCCCATTCCGGGACGTTTCAAGGATTATATTGCTATGCCAAAGCCTAATATGTATCAGTCCTTGCATACCACATTGATAGGTCCTACCGGACAGCCTTTTGAGATACAGATTCGTACCTTAGAGATGCACCGTACCGCAGAGTACGGTATTGCAGCGCACTGGAAATATAAGGAAGCTGCCAATAACGGCGGTGTTGTTTCCACCACCAAGTCAGAGGAGGAGAAGCTAAGCTGGCTGCGTCAGATTCTGGAATGGCAGAAGGACATGTCAGATAACAAGGAGTTCATGAGCCTTTTAAAGAGCGATTTAGACCTGTTTTCTGATACGGTATTCTGCTTTACGCCATCCGGTGATGTAAAGAATTTGCCAAATGGCTCGAATCCCATTGACTTTGCTTATAGTATTCATTCCGCAGTGGGAAATAAGATGATTGGCGCTAAGGTAAACGGTAAGCTGGTAAATATCGACTATGTAATTCAGAATGGGGACCGTATTGAAATATTGACTTCTCAGAACTCCAGAGGACCAAGCCGTGACTGGCTGAATATTGTAAAGAGCACCCAGGCAAAGAACAAGATTAATCAGTGGTTCCGCAGTGAATTTAAGGAAGAAAATATTTCCAAGGGAAAGGAAGTTATTGTTCAGTATTGTAAATCCAAGGGCATTAACTGGCCGGATTTGAACCAGCCCAAGTACCAGAGTCGTATTATGCGTAAATATGGATTCCGGGATTGGGAATCTGCATTGGCGGCAGTGGGACATGGAGGTCTAAAAGAAGGTCAGATTGTCAATAAAATGTTGGAGTATTACCAGATAGACCACAAGGCAGCCATTACCGATGAAGAGATTCTTGAGAATATCGGAAGCGGAAGTGCGGTAGCAGGACCGGCAGAAGAAAAGGAAAAAAGAGGCAAAGGAAAGTCAAAGAGCGGTATTGTCGTAAAAGGAATTGACGATATGGCGGTGCGTTTTTCCCGCTGCTGTGCACCGGTGCCGGGAGATGAGATTGTCGGATTTGTTACCAGAGGAAGAGGAATTTCCATTCATCGTACCGACTGTATTAATGTGATTAATCTTTCTGATATAGACCGGGCGCGTCTCATCGAAGCAGAGTGGCAGAGTACAGAAGGCGAAAACGGACGTTACATGGCAGAGATTAAGATTTATGGCAATAACCGTACCGGATTATTGGTAGATATTACAAAAATATTTACCGAACGCCAGATTGATATTAATGCCATTCATTCTTCTACCAGTAAGCAGGGAATTGCAACCATAACCCTGGCATTTGGAACAAAGGGAAAGGAAGAGCTGAATTCCTTAGTGGAGAAGATTCGACAGGTAGAAAGTGTAATTGATATAGAAAGAACAAGAGGTTAAGGTATGTCAGAAGGAAAAAAGACAGAACTAAAAATAGAAAACCATATGGTAAGTGAATTTGGAACAAATTGCTATTTTGTAATTAATACTGAGACAAAAGAAATGCTGGTAGTAGACCCGGGAGATAATGCGTCAATGCTGGCAGAGGCAATAGAAAAAGAGCAGTTAAGTCCTAAGGCGGTTCTTTTGACCCATGGACATCTGGACCATGCCGGTGCAGCAGAAGCGCTTGCAAAAAAGTTTGATGTGAAAATCTATGTCCACGAAGCAGAAAAAGAGACGTTAAAGGATTCCCGTATGAATCTGACTGCCGTATTTGGAGCAGCAAAGACTTTTCATGCAGATGTATTTGTGAAGGATGATGAGGTGTTAGAATTAATCGGCTGTAAGATTAAGGTTCTGTTTACACCGGGGCATACACCGGGAGGCTGTTGTTATTATTTTAACGAACAGAGAATTCTGTTTAGCGGGGACACCTTGTTCTGTGAATCTGTGGGAAGAACGGATTTTCCGGGAGGAAGCGGTTCCAAACTGATACGTTCCATTCGCGAGAAGCTTTTGAACCTGCCGGATGATGTAAAGGTATATCCGGGGCATATGTCACAGACCAGTATTGGTACAGAGAAAATGTACAATCCATTTATATAGTAGTAACAGTTCGGTCATTGCAGGGCGTGGGCTGAACTGTTACTAATTTTTAGAAGTATGTAGAAATATGTGAGAGAGAAGTTTATGATAACGGTCAGTTTAAACGAAGCAAATTTTGAATACGACATTCATTCTCTGGTAAAGGCATTTTACGGAAAAGAGGACGTTAAGGTATTTGCAGATAAACAAAAAATAAAAGAATTAGAAGAAGAAAAGATACCTCTGTTTCATATGGAGGTTTCTTATGTTATGGGAGAAAACCTTGCTAAGGTTGGAGCTTCAGGCTTGCAGGAATACACCGCCGTCAACGGAGATTGTGGCAGGAAATTTCCGGACAGAATTTGGTTTGAAATATGGGAGCCTGGTGAAAAGGGGCTTGAAAAACGAAAAGAAGTGATAACGGAGGTTGATTTTGTCAACCGAAAGGAAACGAAAAACCGGATGAAGCAATGCTTGTACCGTATGTTGCAGGAATACACCGGACAGGAGCTGCCCTGGGGAACCCTGACCGGAATCCGCCCCACCAAGATTCCGATGGCAATGCTGGAGGATGGAAAAACGAAGGAAGAAATTCGCCGTTATATGAAGGAAACTTATTATGCGTCAGATAAGAAAACAGACCTGAGCATTGAAATCGCACAACGGGAGCTGGAACTGTTAAAGCAGATTGATTACGAAAACGGCTACAGCCTCTATATCGGAATTCCGTTCTGCCCGAGCATATGTCTTTACTGCTCCTTTTCTTCGTCTCCTATTGGAATGTGGAAGGACAAGGTAGATGCGTACCTTGAGGCGCTGGAGAAAGAGATTGATTTTACGGCGCAGATATGTAAGAATAAAGTGCTCAATACGATTTATATCGGCGGAGGAACGCCCACAACCTTGAGTGCGGAGCAGATGGACAGGTTATTGACAAAGGTAGAGGAAAGCTTTGATTTTTCCGGGCTGTTGGAATATACCGTAGAAGCAGGCAGACCGGACAGCATTACGGAAGAGAAGCTTGTTGTGTTAAGAAAACATGGTATTTCAAGAATTTCCATCAATCCCCAGACCATGAAGCAGGAAACCTTGGATTATATCGGACGGCATCACACGGTAAAGCAGACGGTGGAAAGTTTTCAGATGGCAAGAAAGCTGGGGTTTGATAACATCAATATGGACCTGATTGTGGGACTGCCGGAAGAAAGAATCGAAGATGTCAGAGAAACCATGGAGCAGATAAAAGAGCTAAATCCCGATAATCTTACGGTACATTCCCTTGCCATTAAGCGTGCCGCAAGACTTCGGATGTTTAAAAATGAACATGAGGACATGCATATTCATAATAGCTGGGAAACCATAGATATGACAGCGGAATATGCCAGGGAAATGGGAATGGAACCTTATTATCTGTACCGTCAGAAAAACATGGCAGGTAATTTTGAGAATGTGGGCTATGCTAAGCCAGGCAAAGCAGGAATCTATAATATCTTGATTATGGAGGAAAAACAGTCTATAATGGCACTTGGTGCAGGTGCATCTACCAAATATGTATTTGACCATGGAAAACGCATTGAGCGGGTAGAAAACGTAAAGGATATTAAGAATTATCTGGAACGAATTGATGAGATGATAGAGAGAAAGAAAAGGATGGAGGAACAGTTATGGCATTATCAAAAAAGCCGGTAAACGGTATGAAGGATATTCTGCCGGAGGAAATGCAGATTCGCGATTATGTAATGAATGTGATTAAAGAAACATATCGCAGCTTTGGATTTACACAGATTGAGACACCTTGTATGGAGAATATTGCGAACTTAAGTAGCAAGCAGGGTGGCGAAAACGAGAAACTGATTTTTAAGGTATTAAAAAGAGGAGAAAAGTTAAATTTAGAAACCGCCCAAACCGAAGCGGATGTGGTGGATTTTGGAATGCGCTATGATTTGACATTGCCTTTGACAAGATTTTATTCTAACAATGCAAATAACCTGCCTTCTCCTTTTAAGGCATTACAGATGGGAAATGTATGGCGTGCAGACCGTCCCCAGAGAGGACGTTACCGTCAGTTCATGCAGTGTGACATTGATATTTTAGGGGAACCAAGCAATCTGGCAGAAATTGAATTAATTCTTGCAACTACAACCACACTTGGAAAGTTAGGCTTCAAAAATTTCCAAATTCGCATTAATGAGAGAAGAATTCTGAAAGCTATGGCATCTTATAGCGGATTTTCAGAAGAGTCTTTTGATACCGTATTTATCATTTTAGATAAAATGGATAAAATCGGTCTTAGCGGTGTAGCCGAAGAGTTAGAAAAGGAAGGCTTTGCAAAAGAGGCTGTTGATAAGTATTTAGGGCTTTTTACAGGCGTAGAAAACGCAGAAGACGGAATCGCATATCTGGCGAAGGAGTTAGAGGGCTTCTTAGAACCGGAGATAGAGCAGAACCTGCAGGAAATCGTATCCAGCGTGACAGCCACCAAGACGGCTGATTTTGAACTGGTATTTGACCCCACACTGGTGCGTGGCATGTCCTACTATACCGGAACGATTTTTGAAATTGCAATGCCGGAATTTGGCGGAAGCTGCGGAGGCGGCGGACGTTATGATAAGATGATTGGAAGCTTTACCGGAAAAGATGTTCCGGCTTGTGGATTTTCTATTGGATTTGAGCGAATCGTGTTATTATTGATGGAAAGCGGATTTACGATTCCCGGACAGGCTGAGAAAAAGGCGTACTTAATCGAGAAAGGCTATCCGGGCGAGAAGCTCAGTGAGGTCATTGCACAGGCACAGGAAGAACGTAAAAAGGGCGTTCAGGTACTGGTTGTGCGTATGAATAAAAATAAAAAGTTCCAGAAGGAACAGCTTGGCAAAGAAGGATATACAGAGTTTGTAGAATTTTTTAAGTAAGAAAGCACTATCACAAATAAAAAAATGCTCTCTTCCCGGTGACGAGTTTTTGATTAGTTCACTTGTCTACCTGGAAGAGAGCATTTTATGCATCTTGAAGGTCTTCTTATTTATAAATTAGCAACTCTGAACTTACTAATCAGTTCGTTTAATCCTTCCGCTTCATTATGCATCTCCTGGCTGGCTGCTGCACATTCTTCGGAGGTTGCCGAATTATTCTGTACTACATCATTGATATGCTCTACGCCTTCATCAATCTGTTGAATTGCAATGGTCTGGGCATCAAGCTCTTCTGCAATGCCGCTTACCTCTGCGGTAATCACTTTGGAGCTGTTTGCAACACCTTCTAACTGGCGTGCAGTTTCGTCTGCAATCTGCATACCTTTTTCTACCGCTCTTACAGAAGTTTCAATCAAAGCCACAGATTCTCTTGCAGCCTCAGCACTTTGCTCTGCAAGCACTGTTACCTGGTCTGCAACAACGGCAAAGCCTTTTCCGGCTTCTCCTGCTCTTGCGGCTTCAATGGAAGCATTCAATGCAAGTAAGTTTGTCTGGGATGCAATTTCATTAATAGTTTCAATAATTTTACTGATTTCGTTGGAGGATTCACTGATTTCATTCATGGAGCCTACCATTTCCTGCATTTTTCCATTACCGTCCAAAATTTCGGAACCGAGTTGTGCTACTTTGTCGCTGATTACTTTTGCCTGGTTTGCATTTTGTGATACACGTTCTGCCACACTGCTGAGGGTAGCTGTCAATTCTTCTACGATGGCGGCCTGATTGGTTGCCCCTTCCGCTAAATCGGTAGAACTTAATTCGACCTGTCCTGCACCACTGGATACCTGATTAGAAGCTATCTGAATTCTGTTTACTGTGTTGGTCATGCTTGCTTCAAAATTCATGATAGAATTCAGAATCTCTACGAAATCTCCCTTCCATTCTACTTCCGGCTGTACGTCGAAGTTACCATTTGAAAACTCTTTCATTGCGCGTCCGATATCATCAACATAAGAACCAAGAATTTTGGTGGATTTACGCATGCTGTGAGCAAGGGAACCGATTTCATCATCGGACCGATAATCCAAATCACTGTGAAGATTTCCTGCGGCAAGCTCTCCGGCTACGTCTTTAATCGCATTAAGCGGAGTAAGAATGGAATTTACAATAATCGTTCCAATTTTCTTTGCAGCAAGGAATGCAATAATAATAAATATAATTACGACTAAAATAGCCGCAAAAGACATTATCTGCAAAAAGAGAATCGCACTGCTTTCTTCCTTGTCTGTCACTTCATCTATTTCCTCAGAAATGGAAACCAGATTATCAAGAGCCGGTGTACAGAGGTTTAAAATCTGGTCTACGGCTTCATCATTCTTGCCTGCCATAATTTCTTCCGTAATGGCATATCCGGTCTCTCCCCAAGTGGTAAGCGCCTGCACATACTTCAGATATAAATCATCACTGAGGACATCTGCCGATTTTATTGTTTTTAGATAAGTATCAACTTTTTCAAGACAGGCTGCAAAGTTTTCCTGATATTCTTCATAAGTTGACGTGTCTTCATTTAATGCCATCTCACGAATCGTTCGTGCTGCAATATTCGTTTGAATACGACAGCTTTTTATGGCGGCATTTGTAGCTGCTATGTCATAAGCGTAATGTCTTGTGTTTAAAAACAGCGAAAAAATCGCTATAATTGCTATGACTCCCGACACAATCATCAGACCTATAACGGTGGAATAACCGTAATTAAGGCGTTTGTTCAAATGCATTTTTTCAAGTTTCTGTTTCATTTGTAATTTCCTCCTTGTACACATTACTTTTTGTAGTAGATTCTTATTAACTATTATAAAAGCATCTGAATTACTAAAATATTAAACATATTAACGTATATTTCTATTCTATTCAATGTTTATCTATGAAAAAAGTACCAGAAAAAAATTATGGAAAATTAAGGAAAAAACAAAATGAGATAATAAAAATCAATAAAGTAAGAGTGAAAATAACTTACAAAAAAATTTACATAAAACTTACAAAAGAATTACAATATATTTTAATTAGAAGATGACAGAAAGTTTTGACGGAATTAAGCCTATGTGGTAAAATAAAAAATTAGGTGAAAACAATAGATAATGAAATAATAAAAAGATTATAGGAGGAAGATATCATGGCAGAATCCATGAAGGGCTTGCACAGAACCCACAGATGTACCGAGGTGTCCAATGCAAATATCGGTGAAAAGGTAACCGTTATGGGATGGGTACAGAAAAGAAGAAATTTAGGAAGTTTGATTTTTATAGATTTAAGAGACCGTTCCGGTATTTTACAGCTGGTTTTTGACGAACCAAAGGTCGGAAGTGAAGGCTTTGCGAAGGCAGAGACCTTAAGAAGTGAGTTTGTCATTGCAGTAACCGGTACGGTGCAGAAGAGAGCGGCAGCAGTCAATGAGAACTTAAAGACCGGAGATATTGAGGTCATTGCAGAAGATATCCGTGTATTATCCGAGTCAGAGACACCGCCTTTCCCAATCGAAGAAAACTCCCAGACCAAGGAGGATTTAAGACTCCGTTATCGTTATCTGGACTTGAGAAGACCGGATATTCAGCGAAATATTATGATGAAGAGCAAGGTTTCCATGCTGCTTCGTAAGTTCATGGAACAGGAAGGCTTTCTGGAAATCGAAACCCCAATGCTTACCAAGTCCACGCCGGAAGGAGCAAGAGATTACCTTGTACCGAGCCGTGTACATCCGGGGAATTTCTATGCTTTGCCACAGTCACCGCAGTTATTTAAGCAGCTTTTGATGTGTTCCGGATATGACCGTTATTTCCAGATTGCAAGATGCTTCCGTGACGAAGACCTGCGTGCAGACCGTCAGCCGGAGTTTACCCAGGCAGATATGGAGCTTTCCTTTGTAGATGTGGATGATGTTATCGAAGTCAATGAGCGTCTGTTGCAGTATGTGTTCAAAGAGGCAATCGGAATTGATGTGCAGCTTCCGATTCCAAGAATGACCTGGCAGGAAGCAATGGACCGTTTTGGTTCTGATAAGCCGGATACCCGTTTTGGCATGGAGCTCGTAAACGTATCTGAGACCGTAAAGAACTGCGGATTCGGTGTATTTACCGGAGCGTTGGAAAATGGCGGCTCTGTTCGTGGTATTAATGCCAAGGGACAGGGAGCAATGCCTCGTAAGAAAATTGATAAGCTGGTAGAGTTTGCCAAAGGCTACGGTGCGAAGGGACTTGCTTACCTTGCGGTAAATGAAGATGGTACTTATAAATCCTCCTTTGCAAAATTCATGACAGAGGAAGAATTAAAAGCGTTGGTTGAGAAAATGGAAGGAGAACCGGGAGACTTACTGTTATTTGCAGCAGATAAGAACAAGGTTGTCTGGGATGTGTTAGGTGCATTACGTTTAGAGCTTGGAAAAGAACTGGGCTTACTGGATAAGAATCAGTATAACTTCCTGTGGGTAACAGAGTTCCCATTGTTGGAGTGGTCTGACGAAGAAAACCGCTTTATGGCAATGCATCATCCTTTTACCATGCCAATGGAGGAAGACTGGGATAAGATTGATTCAGACCCGGGAGCAGTACGCGCTAAGGCATATGATATTGTATTGAATGGAACGGAAATGGGCGGCGGTTCTGTCCGTATCCATCAGGATGATATTCAGGAGAAAATGTTAGAGGTACTTGGATTTACCAAAGAACGCGCCCATGAGCAGTTTGGATTCCTGTTAGATGCCTTTAAGTATGGAGTACCGCCTCATGCAGGACTTGCTTATGGATTAGACCGTATGGTAATGCTGATGTTACAGTGTGATTCTATCCGTGATGTTATTGCCTTCCCGAAGGTAAAGGATGCGTCCTGTCTCATGACAGATGCACCGAATGTGGTGGATGAGAAGCAGTTAGAGGAGCTGTCCATTGCGATTAATGTGGTAAAAGAGGAAGCGGAATAGAATAAAATATAAAAAATGTGAAAAGAGTTATGTAGTGTTAGGCTGCATAATTCTTTTTATTTTTTTGTACGCGGTTACTTAATGCATTTTGAAATATAAATTATTTATCATAACATAACTATAATGAAAAAACCATGATATTTTACGAAAATTATGATATAAAAAATTTTCACTAAATATCATATCTCTTGTCAAAAAATATGGTATAATATGCAAAATATACTAATTTATAAACTATAATTAAAGAGCACATGAAAAAGAGGGAAGAACGTTGTGAAAAATTTTTTGAAAAGATGGATAGCAGTTATTATTTCCATGACGATGTTAGTAGGGCAGAGCAGCGTTGTATTCGCAGAAGCCTTAGCAGCATCGTCAACACAAGTTAAGCAAGAGCAGGTAAGAGCAGATAAAGATAACGTAGATAACGCCGTGGCAGAAGAGGCACAAAAGGGAATAAAGATGCCGATAGAGCAGGCGGAACCAGTTAAAGCAGTGTATGAAATTGATGAAAAGGAAGAGAATGCAGAGGATAACATGGAACAGGAAAGTTCCGGTTACTACCTTACATTAGATGGTTTGACATGGGTTTATCAATCTGATTACATTGATGTAGGAACTGCTTACACAACAAACGATTCACATGTTCAATTTAAGTGGGAAATGTATAATGTCAATACAGGTCAATGGTTTACCATTGCGGAATGGAATTATGGAAATTGGGCAAGTTGGAAGACGGATTGCGGAGATTATTGGCTGCACTGTACAGCAAGAACCAGTGATGGGGCAATCGAACGTACCAGTACTATTGCATTTCATTATGTAGCGGGAAATACACAAATTTCGGGAACCTATGCAGGAGGCTATGAGGTACAAAATCGTAATGTTTTATTAGGATGTAACTCCACATCAAGCGAGACGGGAATTACTTATTCTTTTAAAATTTATGATGTAGAAAGCGGGGCATGGTCTTCCGTATCGGAATATGGAACACAGTGGGTTAATTGGAAAGCGGAGGCAGGAACATATTGGATACATTATGAATTGTATACAAAGGACAGAAGGCTTGCAGATACAAGGACCATATCTATATGGATTCCACCGGTAAGAAGAGCATTGTTGATAGGAAACATGTATAATTGTGACGGAACGAGTGATGTTGCTTTTCAAAATGATGTAAATAACATGGAGAAGACACTTTTGAATGCTACTATGGATGGATTACCGTTCTGCACGGTGGATAAAGTTATAAATCAGGACAGGAGTACAATTATTGACCAGGTATGTACAACATTTCAAGATACTACGGAGGGGGATATCAGTTATATTTTTATCTCTTGTCATGGAGATGCTTCGGGAAATATCTGTATGGATACAACTGATATAAGGTTTTCACCAGCGCAGTTGCGCGAATTATTTGATGTGTATATTAAAGGAAAAGTCGTAGTAATGGTAACGAGCTGTTATTCTGGTAATCTGATACAGGCATCTGCTATGGCAGAATGTAATGGAGCGGATGAGGTAGATGAAGTAGAAGAATTTTGCCAGGAATTTGTGAATGCATTTCAGCCCGGTAAATCATCAGGTGGAGAAGGTGCATTGGCAGATTCTAAGTATGTAGTAGTATGTGCAGCAGGAAAAGATGAGTCATCATGGTATTGGCCAGGAAAGTATTCTGTACCCATCTATTATTGGCTGAAAGGCTTTGGATGGGATTGTGATAAGCAGAGTACCATTTCTATGCAGGCAGATGGTAATGGAGATGGGAAGGTGACGTTAAACGAGTTACATAATTATGCGGCACCTAAAATACTTAATTATTCTGCAAGACCCTGTCATGAAGCAGTTTACCCGGAAAACAGTGATTTTGTAATTTATAGCAGATAGAGGAGGAAGAGAAAATGAAAAAAAAGATAGCAGGTATAGTGATAGCGATGGCAGCAACAATATTACTATTTGTTCCTGAACAGGCCCAGGCTTCCAATCGTTATAGTGTGGTGAATCCGGATGCAGGAAATTATGATGTAACCGGTAGTTATGCCCAGATACAGGGAATCAGTTGGAATTATAGCGGAAATGGTATTAATATAGAAGCGCCATATGTATCCTCAGATGCTAATCCGCAGTTTAAGTGGGAAGCATATAACCTGAGTACCAAAGAGTGGACGACGATACAGGATTGGTCGGAAAGTAATCAGACAGAATGGCATGGAGAAATTGGACAGAATTATTGGCTGCATTGTACAATACGGTCATCTGACGGAAGAGTAAGTAGCTCTTATACCATGTGTTTTCACTATACCGCAACAGAAGTATGTATTACAGGAACATATTCCGGATTGCAGGGAATGGATTTGCTGTTAGGAGCTACAACCTCAGATCCGAATGCCAATATAAAATTTACAACATATTATATGGGGGGCGGTTGGAATAAGCTGGATGAATTTTCTAATTGTGGTAACTGGGTAACAGCAACCGCAGCAGCAAATCCGTTTCGTGTAGTATATGAAGCATATGCGCCGGATGGAACATTGAGCGATGTTATAATATATGAATTTACATTGGTAAATTATCCGTGGGGATTAGCATAGAGAAGTTAAAGGAGTTGTTTATAGTGAACAACTTCTTTTTTATATTTATATGTTTTATGAGGAAAATCAGTACTGCGTTTGAACATAATAAATTTTTCCTACAACGAATACCGTAAAAATGAAAATTATAGTAGTGACAATCTATAAAAAATAAAGTATAATAAAAATAGAACATATGTTTGTAAGAAGCCGGACAGAATAGAAGAGATATAGTATATATATTACAAAATTTCAAGAGGAGTAGGAGAATATGCATAACATCTATCCAAAATCAATCCTATCCCCCAAAAATGGCATGAACCTTTACCGCGGCTGCACTCACGGCTGCATCTATTGTGATGCCAGAAGCACCTGCTATCAGATGGACCATGCTTTTGAGGATATCGCTGTAAAAGCCAATGCCCCGGAGCTGTTAGAGCAGGCATTACGGCGAAAGCGAAATAAATGCATGATAGGAACCGGAGCCATGAGTGACCCTTATCTTCATGCGGAAAAAGAATTGAAATTAACCAGACGTTGTTTGGAATTAATCGAGGAATATGGTTTCGGACTTGCCATTCAGACAAAGTCTGACTTGATTCTTCGGGATTTGGACCTGTTAAAACGTATCAATGAAAAGACAAAATGTGTGGTTCAGATGACGCTTACCACTTATGATGAGAATCTTTGCAAAATATTAGAACCCAATGTCTGTACCACAAAGCGGCGGTCAGAGGTATTGAATATCTTACGAGATGAGGGGATTCCCACAATCTGCTGGATGACTCCGATTCTGCCCTTTCTCAATGATACCGAAGAAAATATTCGTGGAGTTTTGAATTACTGTATCGAAGCCAAAGTTTACGGTATCATACAGTTTGGAATTGGCGTAACTTTGCGTGATGGGGACCGGCAGTATTTTTACAATAAATTGGCTGCGCATTTTCCGGGAGTAAAAGGAAAATACATAGAAAAGTATGGAAACGCCTATGAATTGCCCTCACCAAATCATTCATATCTATTGAAAGTTCTGACAGAAGAATGCCAAAAACATCATATGGTTTATGATGTGGGAGCATTATTTCGATACATGGGGCAGTTTGAAGATAAACAGGCGGGAGAGCAGTTGACGTTGTTTTAATTCGGAATTCAGAAAGGTGGCAGCACAATGATTTTAAGTGTCAGCAGAAGAACCGATATTCCCAATTATTATTCGGATTGGTTTTTTAATAGGATACGGGAAGGATATCTTTATGTGAGAAATCCAATGAATTTTCATCAGGTCAGCCGGATTGAACTGTCACCGGAAGTCGTAGATTGTATTGTATTCTGGACAAAGAACCCAAAACCCATGTGGAACAGGCTTACAGAGCTAAAAGACTATCCTTATTATTTTCAGTTTACCCTTACCGGATATGGAAAAGACATAGAGCCAAATGTTTTGCATAAGAAGAAAGAGATGATTCCCATCTTTCAGGAATTGTCGGATAAAATCGGGAGCCAGCGAGTAATCTGGCGTTACGACCCGATATTACTGACAGAGCGGTATACCATGGAATATCATTTAAAAGCATTTAGAGATATTGCAGAGGGGCTTGAGGGATATACGAAAAAAGTGGTTATCAGCTTTGTGGATTTATATGACAAAATGAGGCAGAAGGGGGTATATTTTCATGAAATAAAGGAAGCAGAATGTCGTTTTCTTGCAAGGCAGATGGCAGAAATTGCAAGGGCACATCACATGGAAATTGCCTCCTGTGCAGAGAAAATAGATTTAAGTGACTGCGGGGTAGAACATAACAGCTGTATTGATAAAGCACTGATTGAGAAAATAATCGGATGCCCGCTGAAAGTGGGAAAAGACCGAAATCAGCGGGAAGCATGCGGGTGTATCGAAAGCATTGAGGTGGGTACCTATGATACTTGTCTCAATGGCTGTCGATATTGTTATGCAAACCGAAGGGAACAGCAGATAAAAAATACCATAAGCCACTATCATCCATTTTCTCCGCTGTTGTGCGGCGAGATTACAAAAGAGGACAAAATCACGGAGCGAAAGATAAAATCCTTTCGGGAGGAACAGATGAGACTGTTTTGAAAAACAGACACGCTTTTATCCCTGATTAAACCGCGACAAAAACTGACGGGTACGTTCTTCTCTTGGATTTTCAAATACCTGAGCCGGCGCCCCCTGCTCCAGAATATGACCGTCATCCATAAAGATAACATGATTTGCCACATCCCGAGCAAATGCCATTTCATGAGTTACAATAATCATGGTGGTATTCTGGTCTGCAAGCTCCTTTATGACTTTCAGGACTTCTCCGGTCAGCTCCGGGTCCAAAGCCGAGGTAGGCTCGTCAAAACAAAGAATGTCCGGTTGAAGGGCAAGGGCACGGGCGATTGCCACACGCTGACACTGCCCGCCGGAAAGCTGGTGGGGATAATTTCCCATCCGGTCGGACAATCCCATCTGTGCTAATAAGGACTCTGCCTGTCCTTTGATTTCGTTGTGGATTTCTGCTTTTCTTGCACGGTAATCCGTCTGCTCTTTTGCAAGCAGTTCTTTTGCCAGCATAACATTTTCCAACGCAGTATATTGCGGAAACAGGTTAAAGGACTGGAATACCAGACCGAAATGGAGCCGTTTCTTACGGATTTCAGATTCCTGCTGCGTGGCCGGATTGTCAGAATCAAATAAGGACTCTCCGTTTACACGGATGATACCGGTATCCGGGCGTTCCAGAAAATTCAGACACCGAAGAAGTGTAGTTTTTCCACTTCCCGAAGAGCCGATAATGGAAACAACCTGCCCTTTTTCCAAAGAGAAGCTGATATCCTTTAATATTTCCGTATGACCAAATGATTTTTGAATATGTTCTACTTCTAAAATTGCCATTGTTTTCAGCTCCTCCTATTTAAAATAACTCAGTTTTTTCTCCAACCGTCCAAGAAGAACAGTCAGAATACCGTTGAAAATGAGGTAATAAACAGCGGTAAAGAACAGGGGCCAGATAGCGCCGGAAATTCCCTGTGAACCTTTCATAAATGCCTGTCCTGCCCAGATGATTTCCTGAAGGGCAATAATGCGGGCAAGAGAGGTGTCCTTTACCAGTGTAATGATTTCGTTGGACATTGGCGGAACAATGCGTTTAATCATCTGAAGCAGTGTAACCTTAAAGAAAATCTGGCTTTTTGTCATACCAAGCACAAGTCCGGCTTCCTCCTGACCGGCGGGAACCCCCTGGATTCCTCCGCGGTAAATTTCGGAAAAATAGCAGGCATAGTTAAGGATAAAGGACACTGCTGCAGCAAGAAAACGTCCTGTTTCGCCGCCTCCCCAGATTGGATTATGTAATACAAGTCCGGGGAAATAATAAATAATCAGAAGCTGAATCATCAGAGGGGTCCCTCTGACAATCCAGACAATAATTTTTGTAAAGTAGCTTAAGGGCTTGAATCGGGACATAGAGCCAAAGGCGATAATCAGCCCAAGGGGAAATGCTCCGATGAGTGTCACAAAGAAAAGCTTTAATGTTTGTAAAAAACCAATATTTAAGGATTTTATGACAATTGGAAGCTGCTCCAGAATCTGTTCCATAATGTTTTCCTGCTTTCTATTACAATATAGTTATAAATTACTGCGCAATGATAGCGGCCTGAACGCCATATTTTTCAGCGCATTCCTGCATACTTCCATCAGCGTAGCTGGAAGCAAAGAAATCATTGAGAGCAGCAGCCAGGTCAGAACCCTTACGGAATCCAACGCCGTATTTTTCACTGTTTAATCCGATTGTATAGGTCAAATCAGCATAGCTGGTTCCTTCCCCTACCATAGCAGCAGCCATTAAGGAATCAATAATAGCAGCATCAGAGGTACCGGCAGCAACCTCCATAACAGCATCAGCCTGTGCTTTTACAGCAGTATAATTCAGACCAAGAGCATTTGCCTGTTCTTCCCCGGCACTTCCTGCTTCTACCGCAAAGGTCAGGTCAGAAAGACTGTCAACATCCTGATACAGGTCTGCTTTATCCGCGGGAACAACAACAATCTGTGCATTGTTGCAGTAGGCATTGGAACATTCCATAGAGTTGACTACCTCATCTACAAGAGTCATTCCGTTCCATACACAGTCAATGGTCTTTCCGTCAAGCTCCATAATCTTGTTATCCCAGTCGATTTCTACGAATTCAACTTTAACGCCAAGGCTTTCAGCAAAAGCAGTTGCCATATCAGCATCAAAACCAATCCATTCACCGTTACTGTCCTTGTAGTCCATTGGCTCAAAATCAGTAATACCTACAACCAGAGTTCCCTTGTCCTTTATGTAGGATAAATCGCTTTCACTAGAAGCGGCATCAGAGGAGGTCTCTTTTTTGTCGGAGTTTCCACAAGCGGTCATGGAGAAAGCCATGAGTAGTGACATCATAAGTAAAGTTATCTTTTTCATGATTAAAATTTCCTTCCCAAATATAATAATATAATAAAATAAAATTGTTACGTTACCATACTAGCAATCTACCCTGCTAAAGTCAAGCAATCAGATAAAATTAAATCATTTAATTTGGCATTTATATAATATATAATAAGAACATGTCCGGGATAAAATTCTATGTAAAAAGTGAGCGAGGAGCACGGTATGAACTATTATCATTATAAGTTTCCGATTGGAACTCTATGTATCGAAGAAGAAAATGGCTGTATTACAGGTCTTTACAGGGACGATAATATAGGGGCAAATGAAGCTGAGACAGAAATCATAAAAAGGGCACATCAGCAATTAACGGAATATTTTGCAGGAAAAAGAAAGGTATTTGATTTGCCAATACATTTAGAGGGAACAGAATTTCAGCAGAAGGTCTGGGCTGCACTGCAAACAATTCCCTATGGTGAGACACGTACCTATGGAGAAATCGCAAAGCAGATAGGAAGTCCCAAGGCTTCCCGGGCGGTAGGTGGAGCAAACCATAATAATCCGGTGATGATTCTGGTGCCCTGCCACAGAGTCATCGGTGCCAATGGTTCGTTGGTTGGTTTTGGCGGTGGGCTGGATATGAAAGAGTATTTATTGGAGTTGGAAAAAGGTAAGATTGAAATTTAATAAAAGGAAACGTGGAGAAGAAGCTAAGAAATGTAAGACAAAAACATTTCTTAGCTTTTAAATAGATTAAGAACAGTCACATTCCAAAAGCCGGATATAGTGGTTGGCTTCCCGGAGAACGTGGTCTGCAAGAAGAGGTAAAATAATAGAAGCAATTTTACAATTTAAAATGCCATCAGCACCAGCCTCTTTAAATTCCCGGTATTTTAAGGTTTCTGCCAGAGATTTTTCGGTTAATCCGGCAGCTTTGCAGTCCTGAGATTTTGCCTGTTCTAAAAGTTCGCAGTATTCCTTGGCAAATCCATCTGCAGTATCAATGAGCTGTTCTTCGCATGGGTCTAATAAGCCGCGGATAAACAGCGCATGCTCCATCATAATCTGATTCCAGAATTCTTCTGTTTTTCGAAGATTTTTATAAGAGGGCTGCTTATTCTGCATTAATTCTTCTATGGTGGCACGGTAGAGTCTGGCTTCCCGTAAAATGTGCTGAATCAGTAATGGATAATTGGTATTAAAAAGTCTGCCTTCTCCTACCTCTCGTAAAATACTTTCCTTAAAATCAATCAAACCGTTCAGGAGCTGGAGCGCCCGCTGATTAAGCCGGTGAACGGTTGGAATCATGCGTCTAAAATCTTCTCTGGCGCATATAGGGCGAAGATTCTGTGCCATGACGGAAAGTTCACTGTCAATGGGAATACCGCTTAGACATTCGGTTCTTTTTTCTGCCGGTATTGTAAATTTTGTTACCAATTCATTGGATTCTGCAACACAACGGTTTATTCTGCCATTGCTGATACTTAAGGTGTCGCGAAGCAGGTTTTCAAACTGCTCCCGGAACCAGTCAGCCTTTTTTATCCATTCTTCGTCTTTACATGGGAAGCCTGCTTCCAGAAAAAGAGCGTGTTCTCTCATGATTCTTGCAAAAAATAAATGGGTCTCTATTGATAAGATTACATAATTTTCCATTTTTTTGATATCTTTTCTTTTTATAGTCTTTATAATATATGAAAAAATAGGAAATGGGTTAGGGCGTGCAACTCAAAGTTTACATGAAAATTATGATACAAAGGAGAAAGAGCAGTTTGATGAAAAGTTTTCCATTCGTGTTGCGGTGGGAGTTGGTGCAATTTTGATTGGGTTTTTAATTGGTATGAATGGGGAGAATTTTCCTATGGCAGTGGGAATGACAGAGGATTTCTATTATGGAATTTTTATGGTTTTTGTGGCAGCCGGGGCAGGCGTTTTAGTGCATACCGGAATCGTAGCGTTGATATGCAAGAACTATTGAGCGAGCATATGATTCATATCATCCATTAAATCTTGTAAGGTAATGGACTTCATTTTTTCCCGCATTGCTTCTTGTATAGCAAAAAGCTTGTTATCCAATACAGCATGAACATTTTTTCCAACAGGACATTCTGGATTCGGATTCTCGTGAAAATGGAATAATTCTTCATCCTTTTCAACGGCATTAAATACGTCCATCAAAGTAATGTCCTTTGGTTCTTTTGCAAGGGATGAACCACCCTCCCCGGCTTTTACGGTAACAAGTCCGGCGGCTTTGAGTTGTCCAAGTGTATTACGGATAATAACAGGATTCACATTTACACTCCCGGCAAGGAATGTGGATGTTGTCTTTTCCTTGTCCTCAAATTCGACGATTGCCAGTAATATGTGTACGGCAATCGGTAGTCTTGAAGAAAATTGCATATAGGTCACCTCACATTTGTGTTATTCCACAAATTATAACTGAGATATGATGTAATGTCAATGATTACACCCTTGAGAAAATTTAAAAAAATCTAGTTGTAAGTATTGACATTACAACGAGATTGCGTTATATTATTGTTGTAAACAAGTTGATTACAACGAACGGAGTAATCGAATAGGTTATCTCGTGAAGGAGTCGACTGTCAAACAGAATATTATTTTTATGGAGGTCATTATCATGAGCAAAGTATCTGAATTTTTCTCTAAAAACCCTGTACAGTATCTGGCGACTGTTTCGTTAGATGGAAAAGCAAAGTGCCGTCCCTTTATGTTCAGCTTTGAGAAAGATGGCAAGCTGTGGTTCAACACCGGTAACTTCAAGGATGTTTACAAGGAGCTTCAGGCAAATCCTTATGTCCAGATCAGCGTTTCCTCTCCTACATATCAGTGGATTCGTCTGAGCGGCAAAGCTGTTTTTGTTGACGACAAGGCAATCAAGGAAGCTGCGTTGGAAAATCCTATTGTCAAGGGGAATTATCAGACTGCTGATAACCCAGATTTTGAAGTTTTTTATCTGGAAGATGCGCACGGTGTGATTGCAGACTTTTCCGGCAATCCTCCGTATGAATTCTAACATTAATCATGAATCAGAGTGAAAGAAGACAAATATTGCTCCGTTCTTTGTTAAAGGAGCAGCCAAGGTATAATAAAATTGAAATTCCTCATAGCAGCAGTGAGCAAAAAAAATTGCTCCGCAGTTTGATGAATATCCGAATGGCATCCCCTGTCAGTGAAGAATTTCAGCGGATTCAGGACGAATATTTGCAGGAAGAAAACAGAAGCAGGGGATTTGTCGAGCTTTCAAGTCTTACGCCGATGCAAAAGGAGATTTATTTGTGGCGCGGTGATATTACCAGACTTGTCTGCGGAGCCATTGTGAATGCGGCAAACAGCGGTATGACCGGCTGTTATCAGCCTTGCCATAATTGCATAGATAATTGTATTCATACCTATGCCGGTATTCAGCTCAGAAATTACTGCAATGACCTGATGGAAAAGCAGGGACATGAGGAACCGACGGGGACAGCTAAAATCACGCCTGCCTTTAATTTGCCGTGCGATTATGTGATACATACGGTTGGACCCATTGTGAAGGGAACATTGACACAGGACCACCTCCGGCAGCTTGCATCCTGTTATCGCTCCTGCCTGGAACTGGCAGATCAGAATCGGATATGCAGCATTGCGTTTTGTTGTATTTCCACAGGAGTATTTATGTTTCCTAATAAGGAGGCAGCAGAAATTGCCGTACAGACGGTAAAAGACTATAAAGCTGAAACCGGCAGTAAAATCGAGGTGATATTTAATGTTTTTAAGGAACTTGACGAGCAAATCTACCGAAACTTACTCAGATAAGCTGAACCGGCTAAAAGCTGTAATGGATGAAGCAGACGCAGTTATCATTGGAGCCGGTTCCGGACTGTCTGCCGCGGCAGGCTTTACTTATTCCGGGGAGCGTTTTGAACGGTATTTCTATGAGTTTGCAGAAAAATATCATATCAGGGACATTTATTCCGGCGGATTTTATCCCTTTCAAAGTCCCGAAGAATATTGGGCATGGTGGAGCCGTCATATTTGGGTAAACCGCTATGTGAATGCCCCGAAACCGGTTTATGACAAGCTGCTTGCACTGGTTAAGGACAAGGATTATTTTGTGTTGACTACGAATGTGGATCACTGTTTCCAAAAGGCGGGGTTTGATAAGCACAGAATGTTTTACACCCAGGGGGATTATGGGTTATTTCAATGCAGTGTGCCTTGTCACAACGATACCTATGATAATGAGGACAGTATTCGCAGGATGGTAGAGGCGCAAGGCTACACGGTGACAGAGGACAATGATTTGATGGTAGAAAAAGGTGTGTCACCTCAAATGGCGGTTCCGTCTGAATTGATTCCCTGCTGTCCTAAGTGCGGAAAGCCACTGAATGTAAATCTGCGCAGTGACAACACCTTTGTAGAAGATAAAGGATGGCATATTGCGCAGAACCGCTATGAAGATTTTCTGCGGCGGCACAATGGGTTAAATATCCTGTTTTTAGAATTGGGGGTAGGAGGCAATACTCCGGTTATTATCAAATATCCCTTCTGGCGTATGACCGCCCGAAATAGGAATGCTACGTATGCATGTATCAATTACGGAGAAGCATTTGCACCGGATGAAATCCAAAATCAGAGCATTTGCATCGATATGGATATTGATACGGTAATTACAGAATTAAGAGCATTTTAAAAGTCTTTTCCTTTTATGTGAAAACGGGTATAATAAAAGAAAATACTTGGAGCAGGAGAACAAAATGGAAAAGAAAATCTTAAAAAACAAATATTATCTATATATGACCGAATTCTTTGCGGGAATGTCCGTCATGGCTGTGGAATTGGGAGCAAGCAGATTGCTTGCGCCCTATTTCAGTTCCTCTCAGATTGTATGGACCATTATTATCGGAACGATTATGATAGCCATGGCGCTTGGCAATGTCTGGGGCGGCAGACGTGCGGACAAGGACCCTAATCCGGACAAGCTCTATTTTCGGCTTATTGTGGCAGCCGTTTGGATTGCAGCCATTCCTCTGCTGGGAAAATATGTGATTCTTGGCATTTCAGGCGTTTTGGTGCTTGCAGTAAATACCAACTTTTTGATTTGGGCAGCCTTTCTGGCATGTATGATAATCTTTGTGTTTCCGCTGTTTTTGCTGGGAACGGTGACGCCTTCACTGGTAAAATATACTGTGGACAGCCTTTCTGACAGTGGGAAGACCGTAGGAACCCTTGGAGCCTTTAATACCATCGGAAGTATTATTGGAACCTTTCTTCCTACCTTTGTCACCATTCCGGCAGTAGGAACCGCAGTTACGTTTCTGATTTTTTCCGGGATTTTACTGGTGCTTGCGCTGATTTATTTTATCAGTACCAGAGCAAAAAAGGTGCATTGTGCAGCAGGCGTTGTACTGTTTTTGATATGCAGTATTTTTGGCAATTCTACCAGCTTTGCTTTCTGGGAAAATAATCTGGTATATGAGGGAGAGTCCATTTACAATTATCTTCAGGTGAAAGAGGATGAGGAGAATGTGATTCTTTCTACTAATGTACTGTTCGGGGTTCAGTCTATTTTGAAAAAGAATCAGGAACTTACCGGAATGTATTATGATTATGCGCTGGCAGCCCCTGTGATGGCACAGTTGGAAGCAAAGGAGAATCCGCAGGTGCTGATTCTTGGAATGGGAACCGGAACCTTTGCCAGGCAATGCAGAAATTATTTTGGAGAAATCGCTATCGAAGGGGTAGAAATTGACGAAAAAATAACCGGTCTGGCGCATGAATATTTCGAGTTGCCAGAGGATATTTCAGTCACTACTTATGATGGAAGAGCATATCTTGCTGCAGTGGATAAAAAGTACGACGTGATTATGGTAGATGCCTATCAGGATATTACCATTCCCTTTCAAATGTCATCCAAAGAGTTTTTTACGATGGTAAAGGAACATCTTACCGAGGATGGAATTATGGTGGTAAACATGAATATGCATACGGAGCAGGAAGGGAATATTAATCAGTATCTTTCCGATACCATTGCAAATGTATTTAGTGATGTCTATACCGTAGATGTGGCAGGCTCTACGAATCGGGAATTGTTTGCTGCCAATGGCGGTGATATGCTGGAACGAATGGAAGCAGGAATGAGTCAGCTTACGGATAAGGAATTAAAGTCTATGATGACAGAGGTTGCAGAAAATATGCGTGTTTATGAGAAGGGAAGCTATTTGCTCACGGATGATAAGGCGCCGGTAGAGCTTCTGGGTATGCAGGTCATTGATGAACTGATTCAGAGCGAACTTGGATATTATAAAGAGATATTTCAGGAAGAAGGAATTCAGGGCTTGTTGGAAAGTATGTAGTGATTATTGATAATTTTTATCAAAAAGCGAGAATCTATGAAGCGGGTTCTCGTTTTTGTGTTATAGTAGTTAGTATAGACGAACTACTGATGGATAGGAGTGAGAATTATGGCAACAGCAATTATCGTAGCAATATTAATCATAGCCTGTTATTTGGGACTGCGTTCCAGTGTGAAGCATTTTAAGGGGCAAGGCGGGTGCTGTGGAGGCGGCGATTCTGTGCCAAAGGCAAAGAAAAAGAAGATAAAGGCAGTGAATCGTAAAGTGATTTTAATTGAAGGAATGCATTGCGATAACTGTAAAAACAGTGTAGAGCGAAAAATTAACGAAATAGAAGGCGCCAGTGCAAAGGTGAATCTGAAGAAGAAGCAGGCACTGGTGGAAATGGACCGGGAGATTCCAGACGAAATGCTGATACAGGCAGTGGAAGATGCAGGCTTTGAAGTTGTAAGAATTGAATAAACCAGGAAGAAAAAGAGGAATTGTCCTCTTTTTTTGTTCCTCAAATTTCAGAATATTTTAGGAGTTTATCCCGGATAATTATCTTGAGTTTTTAGTGATAAGTCTATATAATAGATGAAGAATAAACCTATCAAAATAATAGGAAAATGAAGGAAACAAAAACCAGGAAAACAGGAAAGAATAAGAAAGATGGAAAAGATGGAAAAGATGGAAAAGATAGAAAAGGTAGAACATATACAGGACATAGAGATTACGTGTGAACAGTTGAGACAATTAGAAAAAGGCACTTATACATTAGTTGATATCAGGGATGAATCCGCAGTAAACTACGGAATGCTGCCGGAAGCGGTGCATATTCCCCAGGAGCAGTTGTTAGAGGAAAACGGACTTCCCAAAGATAAAAAAATCATTCTTTATTGTACCAGAGGGCTGTTCAGCAAGGAAAAGGCATCGGAACTGCGGGAAATGGGGTATCAGGCATACAGCCTGTCAGGAGGTTATACCGGCTGGCTGTTATCATATACGAAGGAAGCCGCAGAGAACTGTGTCACTGAAAGGAACGGGGCTAACCCAGAGAAAGTCACAAGAGGTCAAAATGAGGAAAATGATACAGAGAACACAGGTGTACCAACTACCGCAGATATAGAAAAGAGTATCCGCAAGAAGTTTCACAAGCAGCTTTTTTCCAGATTTGCCAAGGCAGTGCGGGATTACGAGCTGATACAGGAGGGCGATAAGATTGCGGTCTGTATTTCCGGTGGAAAGGATTCCATGCTGATGGCAAAGTTGTTTCAAGAATTGCAGAAGCACAGAAAGGTGTCCTTTGAACTGGTATTTCTGGTAATGGACCCGGGCTATAACGAAGTAAACCGTCAGATGATAGAGTACAATGCAAAGCGGCTGAACCTTCCTATCACGGTATTTGAGTCAGATATTTTTGACGCGGTATTTGATATTGAAAAGTCTCCCTGCTATCTCTGTGCCAGAATGAGAAGAGGACATCTTTATAATAAGGCAAAGGAACTTGGTTGTAATAAAATTGCCCTTGGACATCACTATGATGACGTAATCGAAACAATCCTTATGGGGATGCTTTACGGCGGGCAGGTGCAGACTATGATGCCCAAGCTTCACAGCACCAATTTTGAGGGAATGGAGCTTATCCGCCCGATGTACTATATTCGGGAAGAGGATATTAAGCACTGGCGGGATTACAACAAGTTGCAATTTCTCCAATGCGCCTGCCGCTTTACGGAGACCTGTACTACCTGCAGTGCAGACGGCAGCAGTGATTCTAAGCGGATGGAGGTCAAGCATATGATTGCAGAGATGAAAAAGACCAATCCTTTTGTGGAAAGCAATATTTTTAAAAGTGTGGAAAATGTGAATTTAAGTACGGTGATTGCATATAAGAAGGATGGGGTGAAGCATCATTTTCTGGAGAATTACTGATAAAAAACATTTTTATAAATTTTTACTTTGAAAAGATAATTGACAGTTGACGTACGTTAAAACGTACGTTATAATGTAATTGACATAAAAAATCTCGTCATTCACAATAGGAAGAATAATAAAAAGAGTTATCATTTGAAGATATTAAGCACAAAAGATTTGATGGATAAAAGCACAATAACGAATGAACGAGTAAATATTTAACAAAAGATTTTCAAAGGAAAAGCGTAAAATAAGAATCAGAATATGAATTTGAATACGAATAAGAATAGGAATAAGAATACGAAGGAGCAAAACACGAAAGAGCGAGACAGAGGAAAGGAGATTTTTATGTCAACAATTAATATAACGAATGCGAGAAAGGATCTTTACAATCTGGTAGAGAATGTAGGATTGTATCATGAACCGACGCTGATTGTTGGGAAAAAGGCAAATGCAGTTCTTATATCAGAGGATGATTGGAGTGCTATACAGGAGACCTTATATTTAAATACGATTCCCGGAATGGTGGAATCAATTCGGGAAGGAGCAAAAGAGCCTGTAGAGGAATGCATTTCAGAAGATATGGTGAAGTGGTAAATGTATCGGATTATATTTACAAAACAAGCATTAAAAGATTTGGAAAAATTAAAGGTGGCTCATATATCAGAAAAAGCGAAATTGCTGGTGGATATCATACGTGAAAATCCATATCAGAATCCGCCCAGATATGAAAAACTGGTTGGGAATTTGGATGGAGTTTTGTCCCGAAGAATTAATATTCAACATCGATTGGTATATCAGGTGTATGAGGAACCATTTACAGAGGAAGATGTTTTATATCAGGGAACCGTTAAAATTATACGTATGTGGACACATTATGACGATGTTAGATAGAGAGTAGGGAAGCAAAAACGATTTTTGCTTCCTGCTCTTCTATTTAGTAGAATTTATCCTTTTTTGACATATGATAAAAGAAATCTACGGGAGGCGTTATGGGAAAAAATATTGATATGGCAATAATGATACAACAATTAGAGTGGATGGCAAGAATTATATTGGCAGGTGTCTGCGGCGGAGCCATTGGCTATGAGCGGGAAAGCAGGAAGAAAACAGCAGGGCTTCGCACTCATGTAATCGTGGCAGTTTCTTCTGCCTTAATGATTGTTTTATCCAAGTACGGATTTGAAGATGTATTGGGGCAGTATGTGAGATTAGACCCGTCGAGAATTGCGGCAGGAACTGTTACCGCAATCGGATTTTTAGGCTCAGGAATTATTTTTTCCAGAAATAAAAATGTAAGCGGAGTTACTACCTCTGCCGGAATCTGGGCAACTCTTGGAGTTGGGATGGCAGTAGGAGCCGGAATGTATGTGATTGGAATTGCCACTACAGGTATTGTTGTTTTGGTGGAAATATTTATCGGGCGCGGGGGCAAACTGTCCCATCTTATGAAGCAGGTGTATCAGATTGTGGTGGAATATACCCTGTCAGGGGAAGAGGACAATCAGGTCATAGCGGAGATACAAAGGGAGCTTGAAGAGAATTACAAGTGTAAAATTATAAAATTTCAGACCAGACGGAAGGAACAGACGATTCATGTAGAACTGTTGGTGCGTACAGCAAAAGGGGATGAATTGATTGGACTGGCACAAATAGCGGAGAAATACCCGGAAATTACAAGGATTTCTCTATAAGAGAGATTCCTGCACAGGAAAAATGTAAAATCTTCGTAAAGTCCATCGTTTTGTAAAATGCTCTGTGTTATAATGAAAAAAGAAAAAACGGAGCAACACTCCGATTTGTAAAAGCAGAATTTGGAGGAAGATATGTGGAGAATTGAACTAAAGGTATATTATCCTGCTTTAAGCAAACGGCAAAGGCAGGTGGTGGATTATCTGCTGGAACAGGAAATGAAGGCGGGCACCATGACCCTGCGGGAATGTGCCTCCGGTGCAGGAGTAGGGCAGCCTACGGTTATCCGTATGCTGGAAGCCTGCGGATATGAGGGCTGGTCTGCCTTTCAGTGTGAAGTATGGAAAAGTATGGGGCAGGATGAAAGCATGATATTGAGAAAGGGAACGGAGGGGAGCGAAGGAAAGAAGGAGCAGCAGAAACAAAGCGGAGTTCTTCAGGTTGTCAAGGATGATATTCAGATGATTGCGGACATGGCAAGGGAGCTGGATAGAAATCAGTTGAATCAGGTAGTAAAAATCATGAAAAAGGCAAAAATTATTGATGTCTACGGTACGGATAATTCTGCTAATGCCGCCGCAGAACTTTCCGGCAGACTGCTTCATCTGGGGCTTACCAGCAGGAATTATTCCGACCTGTTTTTTCAGAAAATCAGTGCGGGGCATCTGGGGGAAAAGGATGTGGCAGTGAGCTTTTCCATTTCCGGGGAAACCATAGCGGTCATTGAGGCGCTGAAAGCGGCGAAGGAATGTGGGGCAGTTACCGTGGCAGTCACCGGAGACCGGGAATCGGCGCTGGCGGAGTGTGCAGATTATGTATTTGTGACGCCCACCATTTACGCCCATCAGGTCAGCCGCTGGATTGCATCAAGGATTTCTCAGATTGCCTTTGTGGATACTCTGTGTGCCGCCATTATGGAAAGTGATATGGAGCGGTTCAGTGAACAGCTTAGTAAGTCTACCAGGGAATTTGAAGAGGATATTTCCGAGCGGGCGAAGCAATAAGAAACAGGAAAGCCTGTGGAATTGAAAAAAGAGAGGATTTCGGAGCAATGCTCCGGAATCCTCCCTTTTTTTGGCAAAAACCCTTTACTAGTATTTTACATAAATTTGAAGATTGATGCAAAAGATATGTGCTATTATGCAAAAAGCGTGAAAGGAAGAACACGGGAAGGAACGTATTATGCTGAAGAAAATATTGCGAGATTCTCTGCCTACGATTATTTCTCTGACATTGTCGGGAATGTACAGTGTGGTAGATGGAATTTTTATTGGAAAGGCAACCGGAGATACCGGGCTTGCCGCAATCAATCTTGCCTGGCCCATTACTGCTGTGATTACAGCATTGGGAATTGGAATTGGCACAGGCGGAAGTGTTCTGATTTCTCATTATAGAGGAAAACAGGACACAGAGAAAGGGAAAAAAGCTTCTGATAATACCCTGACCTTGCTGGTTTTGGCGGGAATAGGAATCACGATTTTACTATTCCTGTGTTACCCCGGATTGCTGCACATATTAGGTGCTGAGGGTGAGGTTTATAAGGAAGCTCGAAAGTACAGTAAAATCATTGTTATAGGAAGCCTCCTTCAGGTTCTTGGCACCGGATTATTGCCAATACTTCGAAATATGGGTATGGCAGTCGGGGCAATGGTGAGTATGACTACCGGGCTTTTTGCCAATATCGGAGTCAATTACTATCTGATGTTTGAAAAAAATATGGGTATTTCGGGAGCTGCCTATGGTACCGTAGCCGCTCAGGGAATCGTGGCTTGTATCAGTATGATTTTGATGTGCAGGCGGCAGAGGATTGGAGGTTACCTGAACAAAGAACTGTCAAAGCACACGGTAAAAACCGGAATTACCGCATTTGGAATGTCCATAGCTCCATCCGTTACACTGATTTTTACCAACTGGCAGTGTCTGGTTTACGGAGGGGAAGAGGCGGTAGCATGTTACGCAGTCATTTCCTATATTACCTTTCCGGTGCAGTACATGTTGTCCGGTATCGGAGACGGAACCCAGCCTCTGATGAGCTTTTATCACGGAGCAGGAAAGAAACAGGAAGTGGCACAGATAAAAAGGATTGCTTATATTCTTGCGGGAATCATTGGAACCATAGCGGCTGTCACAGCCATTGCATTATCGCCGTGGATAGGCGGCTGGTTTGGATTGTCCAGTCAGGCTTCCATATGTTTTGAAACCGGAATGAAAATCAGTGCATTGTCCTTTTTTATGCTTGGGTATGTGAAGTTTCACACCTCTTATCTGAATGCAGTGCTGCAGACCCGAAAAGCAATTTTTTTGACCTATGGGGAAAGCTTTCTGGTGACTCCGGTCTTATTGTATCTCCTGCCGCTTTTTGCAGGTGTCAACGGAGTATGGGCTGCGCTTCCGGCAACGGCAGTGTGTATGCTTCTTCTATATGAGGCAGGCAGACAGTATGGCATGAAAAGCACGCCAAGAAAGAAGAAAGGAACGAAAGAATGAAAAAGAAGATTAGAGTAAAAGAGGTAAGCCGTGTCTGGCTGTTTGTACTTCCGGCGTTAATACCGCTGGCTGTATTTTGGATTTATCCCATTTTAAGGTCAATTTACATCAGTCTGACGGATTGGGACTACATGTCTCCAACTTATAACTTCGTCTGGTTAGACAACTTTATCTCGTTATTCAAAGACCAGCGGTTTTACAACGCGCTTTGGAATACCGTGGTGTTCAGTGTGGGAACCCTGATACCCACCATCCTGTTAGGGCTGGGGCTGGCACTCCTTTTGCAGAAGTCTTTTAAAGGGAGCGGAGTGATTAAGTTTATTTTGTTTTCTCCGTGGATTACACCTACGGTTGCGGTTTCTATTGTATGGACCTGGATTTATGACCCCAGTTCCGGTATTGCCAATGTCATACTGAAATTTTTCGGACTGCCGGAATTACAGTGGATTAAGAGTTCCCAGACCGCAATGCTTGCAGTAATTATTGTAACGGTCTGGAAAAGTCTCGGTTACGCCATGATTTTTTACCTGTCCGCCTTAGAAAAGGTTCCAAAGGAGCTTTACGAAGCCAGCGGCATGGACGGGGCAAAGAGCTGGCAGAGATTTCGGGATGTGACGCTTCCATGTATTTCGCCCACCACCTTTTTCCTGATGATTATTACCATGGTAAATTCCCTGCAAGCATATGACCAGATTCAGATTCTTACCCAGGGCGGACCGTCAGGCAGCACCAGAACCCTGCTTTATATGTATTATCAGTTAGGCTTTGAAGAGTTTAATATGGGACAGGCAACGGCGGTAGCTATTGTGCTGATTCTGATTACCATATTGCTGTCGGTGGTACAGTTCACCGGCTCCAAGAAGTGGGTGCACTATTAGAAGGGAGAAGGATATGAAGTTAAGAACAGGATTAGAAAAAACAGGAAAAGCGCTGATACTTCTGATATTCAGTATTTTCACGGCATTTCCCTTTTTATGGATGGTGTTAAGCGCTTTAAAAACAAAAGCAGAGATTATGGATGTGTCCCGGTTTTTCCCGGAGGAATTCCAATGGGGAAACTTTTATGAGGTTATTTTCAATTCTCCGCTGTTAAGGTATGTCTGGAACAGTTTGTTCGTTTCCGTTATCACGCTGGCAATCCAGATTGTGACCGCCGCTATGATTGCGTATGCCCTTGTATTTATGAAGTTTAAGGGAAGAAAAATGCTCTTTGCCATCATCATGGGAACCTATATGCTTCCTACCGCGGCAACCTACATACCAAGCTATATTATTCTGGCAAAATGGAATCTGCTGGATACCTTTATGGGACTGATTACTTCCAACTGCGTCAGTATCTTTGGAATTTTTCTGCTGCGCCAGGCATTTATGCAGGTGCCGGTGGGAATGATAGAGGCGGCGCGGATAGACGGAGCATCCCAGTGGAAAATTTTGTGGCGGGTGGTGTGTCCTATGACAAAGTCCTCTTTTATTACATTTGGACTGATGAACTTTATTACCTGCTACAACAGCTATATGTGGCCCTCCCTGATTACGGATTCCAATGAAAAAATGTTGGTGTCCCAGGGGCTTCGGAAGTTTTTTATCGAAGGGGGAGCCTACGGAACGGAATGGCCTCTTGTTATGGCGGGAAGCGCATTGATTGTATTGCCGTTGTTGATATTATTTGCCTTCACCCAGAAATGGTTTATCAACGGAATCGGCGGAGATACCGGTATGAAGGGATAAACACCCTTTTACATAAAGCAACTATAAAAGCAAATAAGGAGAAAAAACATGAAAAAAAGAATAGTAGCAGCATTTTTAACGATGGCAATGGCAGTAGGAATGTTGACAGGATGTGGAACAGGAAGTGACGGTTCTGCATCAGGTGCAGCAACTACTACTGCAGACGGAAAGATTCAGGTTGATTTCTGGTATGCGGGTGGAAAGACGGCGGTAAACGTATTTCAGGATATTGTGGATGAATTCAACGAATCTCAGGACAAATATGAAATCGTAACAACTACCCAGGCAGATTATTCAGAAACCTATGAAAAACTTCAGGCAGCGATTGCAGGAAAGAAAGCGCCGGATATGGTTCTTCTGGATGTGGATGCATCGC
This sequence comes from uncultured Eubacteriales bacterium, assembly GCA_949292785.1. Classification (GTDB taxonomy): domain Bacteria; phylum Bacillota; class Clostridia; order Lachnospirales; family Lachnospiraceae; genus Petralouisia. The sequence continues at coordinate 223,435 of CASFBK010000005.1, read as the reverse complement.
AGAATCTGAATGAAAAAGGTCTGTTAGCGGATATCAATGAATTCATTCAGGCAGATTCAGATTTTGAAGAGGATGATTATATTGATGTATTCTATGGACAGGGTGAGAGCGAAGACGGGAAAAGATATTCTTTACCGGCTTACGGAACAACACAGGTTCTTTATTACAATATAGCCGCCTTCGAAGCGGCAGGAATCGATCCAAATTCTATTGAAACATGGCAGGATTTAGCAGAAGCAGCAGCCGCCATGACAAGTGAAGATGGAACTTTTGTGGGATGGGAGCCTATGTGGGGATATAACAATCTGGTAGACGCTGCATTAAGCAATGGTGCAACACTTTTAAGTGAAGATGGAAAGACAGTTATGATTAATTCAAAGGAATGGGTAGAAGTATGGGAGTCCTTCCGTCAGTGGATTCACGATGACAAGATCATGAAGGTAAATTCCGGTGGGCAGGGCTGGGAATACTGGTATACCACCATTGATGATGTACTTCAGAATAAAGCAGGCGGATATACAGGTTCCTCCGGAGACCAGGCAGACCTTGACTTTAGTATTGTAGCGGCAATGGAACAGCCCGGATTTAATGATAATCCTTCTGCACCAACAGCAGGCGCTCTTCAGCTTGCCATGCTGGAAAGTTCCAGTGATGAGGAAAAACAGGGAGCATATGAATTTATGAAATATTTTACTTCGCCGGAAAATCAGGCAAAATGGTCTATGGGGACCGGTTATATTGCAGTTCGCCAGTCTACTCTGGAAGTAGCGGAATTTAAGGCATATGCGGAGGAAAATCCACAGGCTCTGGTGCCGATTTCACAGGCATCCCACGCAACGGCATCCCTGAGCGACCCTACCGGAGGAAAGATTTTCGATGCCTTAAGCATTGCAGCAGATAAGGTAGAGCTGGAAAATATTTCGGCGCAGGAAGCTCTTGACGAAGCACAGAAAACTGCGCAGGAAGCATTAGACAGTATAAAGTAAGTAATAATGGGAAAAGATGAAAAAAATGAAAAAAACAATTTGTGTTACGATTAACCGTCAGACAGACAATTTTCATGAGGAATCCTTTGTGGTTCCTCATGCATTAAATACCATTTATATTAAAGTAAATCTGCCGGAGGAATGCCGATATATGAGCTTTCTTTTTTTGCAGGATGAGACAGGAGCAGTCCGCCTGCAAAAGCTCCTGGGCTATGGAGAACAGAACCTTGCAGTTGGAAATGACGGAGAGCATACTTCAATCGGCGGTGTTGCAGGGCATATCGAACCGGGAGAGTGGAAGCTTGGAATCGGAATTTTTACAGAGTATGTGTGCCAGCGTTTAGGAGAAAAAGAAGCAGTATTGCAGATAACACTGACAGATGAGGCAGGAGAAATTACAGAGCCCATAGGAAACTGGACCTGGATGGGAGAAGGGCTTCGGATTTCACCGGAAAAATATCAATGGGACAAGCAGTATCAGACCGGGGCGAAATGGTACAAGGGCGATTTTCATACCCACACCAGATTGTCCGATGGAAAAGAAACCGTAAAAAATGCCATGAAAAAGGCAAAGGACATGGAAATGGACTTTTATGTGCCGACCGAACACAATCTCATGCATACCGGCTGGTGCGATACGGAACTTTGTATTTTGCCGGGAATTGAGATTACCACGGACATGGGACATTTTAATCTGTTTGGCATTACAGAAATGCCGGAAAAGCTGCTGGAGCTGGTAAGGTATAATGGCAAACCCCAGATGGAACAATATGTGGAAGAAACCATACAGGAAGCAAACAGGAAGGGCTGGATTGTCAGTCTCAATCATCCATTCCTTACTATATGGAAATGGCAGTATGGGAAAACGGCGCTTACGGATTTTCAATGTGTGGAAATTATTAATGACCCTACCTATCAGGATGCACCGGCTTCTAATGATAAGGCGATTCGGTTTCTGGATGCTCTCTGGGAAGACGGACACAGAATCTGGGGCGTGGGCGGAAGTGATGCTCATAACCTGATTGAGGAACGCTACGAGGGCGCAGACCTTCCCTCTATTGCAGGCGACCCGGGAACCTATGTGTTCTGTGAAAATTTGTCCCCCAAAGCCCTGATGGAGCAGGTGAAAAAAGGACACATGTGTGTCACTAGATTTTGCAGGATTCTGCCGGAAATCATCATAGACGGAAAGGAATATCTTCCAGGAGAAGAATTTTCGGTATCAGAGCAGGAAGAAAGTACGCAGGTTCCCCAGGGAACAAAAGATTCAGGTACAGAAGAAAATGTGCAGGTTCTCCAGGAAACAGAGATTCTCTATGGGGCAGAAATTTCAGGATTAGAAGAAGAGCCGGAGGTCTTTGTGGTAAAGAACGGACAGCGTTATTTGGCGAAGGTTTTTGTCAATGAAGCAGGAAACTACTGCATTCGCGAACAGGTAAGACCGGACAGGCAGGAGTGGAACTGGGTCAGACTGGAAGTAAGGAAAAAGAATGGTGATTTTCTGGGATATGTGAATCCGGTCTCCTGTGGTGCCGGAAAGTCCCGCTGTAAGACTGTGGAAGAAATATGGAAGCTTATGGGAGAACAATAAATGATAAAAGGAATATTATTTGACAAAGACGGCACTCTGGTGGATTTTTTTTCCCTGTGGCTTCGGGCGGCAGAAGCAGTGGTTCCGGTTTTTTTAAAGGAAAATCAGATTCCGGTTACCGGAGAAATGGTACAGCTTCTTTTGTGTACCATGGGGATAGAACGGGGAGAGGTCGACCCCAAGGGAGCGTTAGCGTATAAATCATATGGGGAGATTTCAGAGGATATTTGCAAGGCATTAAAAGAAAAACAAATCATTCTTTCCGAAGAAAAGACGAGAAGACAGCTGGAAAGGTTGTTCCATCAGAATGTGGCTCAAAGCGGCGTTCCGTTTCGGTTATTTACGGACATGAATACTTTCATGAAAAATCTCAAAGTACGGAATATCATTATTGGACTTGCCACCGCTGATACAGAGATTTCCGCAGAAAACTGTCTTACTTCTATCGGGATAATGGAATATTTTGACTATATCGGAGCAGATGACGGAAAACGCAGTCCAAAACCGGATAAGGAGATGTTTCTGGAATTTGCAGAACAGTTTTCCTTAAAGCCGGAAGAGATTGCGGTAGTTGGTGATACCTATAACGACATGCTTTTTGCAAAGAAAAACGGCGGAATTGCCATTGGTGTTTTAAGCGGAGTCAGTGAAGAAAAAGACTTTGGCGGTGAGGCGGATTACATTATTGCGTCTATTCATGAGCTGCCGGAGCTGCTGGAGCATATTGGACGCAAAAACTCAAAATGAAATACAGGATACAATAAAAATGCGTTTCGACGAGTTGGTAGGTGACACAGAGCGGCGTGTGCCGTTACATATTAAGGAGGAAATACTGTGGCAGAGATTCAGTTAAAACATGTGTATAAAACATTTGAAGGTGGAGTAACAGCAGTAAAGGATTTTGATTTAAGCATTAAGGATAAGGAATTTGTTATCTTTGTAGGGCCTTCGGGATGCGGAAAGTCCACTACACTTCGTATGATTGCAGGATTGGAAGCGATTTCTGACGGAGAGCTTCTCATGGATGGGAAACGTATGAATGAAGTGCCCTCCTGTGACCGGGATATGGCAATGGTATTTCAGAATTATGCGTTATATCCACATATGTCTGTTTATGATAACATTGCCTACAGTATGAAATTGAAACATGTTCCAAAGAATGAGATACGTCAGAAGGTAGAGGAAGTAGCTGGAAAGCTGGGGCTCTCTCAGGTGTTAGACAGAAAGCCCAAGGAGCTTTCCGGAGGACAGAAGCAGCGTGTGGCAATGGGGCGCGCCATGGTAAGGAAGCCGAAGGTGTTTTTGATGGATGAACCCCTTTCTAATCTGGACGCCAAGCTCCGAAACCAGATGCGGGCAGAGATTTCCAAACTTTATCAGGAATTGGACAGTACCTTTATCTATGTGACCCATGACCAGGTAGAAGCGATGACTTTGGGAACTAAAATTGTGGTATTAAAGGATGGAGAAATCCAACAGGTAGCAACGCCACAGGAATTGTATGACCACCCTGCCAATCTGTTTGTAGCTGGATTTATCGGAACTCCGCCTATGAACATATTTGAGGGCATCTGCGTTCCGGTGGAGGGCGTATTACATATTCAGATTGGGGAAGCGCGGTTTCCGGTTCCGGAGAAGATGGCGGAAGCCCTGCGGAAAAAAGATTACATTAATCAGAAAATTAGAATAGGAATCCGGGCGGAAGATATGAAGCTTGTCATGGAAGGAATTGCAGAAGCGGAAGATACGAAGCATGTCCCGGAAGAAACTGCAAAAGCGGAAGATACGAAGTATGTCCCGGATGAAGCCATGGAAAGTGAAGTAGAAGTTTATGAAATGCTGGGAGATTATGCGTATCTGTATGTTTCCTATGCAGGACAGAAGGTTTCCGTAAGGGTTCCGGCAGACACATCAGTCAAAAGAGGAGACAAGGTAAGATTGATGCCGGATATGGAAAAGGTACATCTCTTTGATGCATTGCGGGAGTATAGAATTTTTACGGAAAATGAGCCAGAGTAAAGTCCGGCTCATTTTCCTATTCGGCTTCCTCTAAAGCCACAGGACGTTTGGCTGCTTTCCGGTATTTCAGCGGAGAGCAGTCATAATTTTTTTTAAAGCTTCGGATAAAGTAGCTGACATTGGAATACCCGGAGTCTAACGCCACATGGGTGACGGATAGCTCTGTGGTTTCTAAGAGCTTTTTCGCATGGGTCAAGCGAAGGTGATTTACATAATCAGAAAAGGTCAGATGAAAATGTTCCTTAAAATATCGGGAAACATACTTTTCCGACAGATGAAAACAGGCTGCAAGGTCCTGTAGCGAAATTTTTTCCGTGTAATGGTTTTCAATATAAGCAAGAAGCTCCCGCTGCATATTAGATTGCTTTCCCGGCACAGAGGGCATAATGAGAGAACCGTCATCTATGATTTTTAAGAAAAACTGAAGCAGTAAAATGCGGGTCTCAATCTGACGGCTTGGAGACGTTTGATTGTATGAAATCTCATCGCGCCGGGGGTCTATGCGGCTTCTGCGGTTGAGGGGAATAATCTCATCTAAAATAGAAGCTAACGTATCCATAAGATTTGCATCGGGAATCGTATGGGAAAACAGAAGCTGTCCGCTGCGCAGTGGCTGAAACAGGGAGGATTCTAAATGATCCATGGACTGAAAGGAAATGAATTCCAGTGGAAAAAGCAGGGTATAGTAAGCCACGGACAGGTCGGTGGAACCCATGAAATGAAGCTCTCTTGGGTTTACGAGAAAAATAGAGCCGGCATGTCCAGTGTAGCTGGTATTGTCTATGGTAATCTCCAGAGTTCCCTGTTTGATATAAATAATCTCCAGCTCTTCATGCCAGTGAACCGGAAACTGAAAGGCATGAGGCACATGTCGTATAAAATACTGGTCGTAAGGATATTCCTTGGTTCCATGGGGAACGTTTTCCTTTAGCTCTAAAATCATAAGCTTTTCCTTCCTTCTGCTTCGCTAAGTGTTCATATGATACCAGTTCACACTAAGATCGAAAATACCTCGCTAAGTGTTCACATTATACCAGATTATATCACAAAGGTAGAAATAGTGCAATTTTTGCGTGAAAAAATGCAAGTATTTAAAATATATATGGGGTAATATTGATATAAGAAGAAATCATGGAATACAAAGGAGAAGAGATATGCAGACAGAAAGAAAAAGTTTAAGACAGTTATTTATTCCCATTTGTCTCGAAACACTTTGTTTCATGTTAGCAGGAATGGTAGACACACTAATGTTGTCTTCTGTGGGGGATAAAGCGGTAGGAGCAGTTGGAACGGCAAATACATACATTGGAATTTTTATTATTATGTTTTCTGTTATATCCTCCGGAATGATTGCAGTAATGACCCAGTACATCGGTGCCGGAAGAATCGGGGTGGCATATCAGGCAAGGCAGCTTGGTTTGCTGTTTAATGCTATTTTGGGAGTCTTATTGTCGCTGGTGTTATTTTTCTGTTCCGGTACTATACTGGAAATGGTAGGAGTGGCAGAGCTTTTAATGGAGTATGCCAAGACCTATCTTAAGATTGTAGGAGGATGCTGTATTTTAAATGCACTTATCCCTATTTTTTCCAGTTATCTGCGGGCGTTTGGACATACCAGACAGTCCCTTGCAGCTTCCATTGCAGGAAATGTTGTGAATTTCATATTAAATTCCATTTTCCTGTTTGTGTTTCAGATGGGAGTGATGGGAGTGGCGATTGCTACGGTAATATCAAGATGCATGAATCTGTTGATTGTAATGTATTTTGCACACAAGCTTGTCCGCGCAGGGGAGGACCCGGACCGTATTCCCAACCGCAAGGTATTGGGACAGATTGTGCGTATCGGTCTTCCCTCTGCATTGGAAACCGCTCTTTACAACGTGGCAATGACGCTGGTAATACGTTTTCTCAATCAGATGGATGCGGAGGGAATCAATGTGACGGCACGTTCCTATACCACCCAGATTACAAATTTTTCCTATTGTGTGGGTGCGGCGCTGGCACAGGCAAATGCAATTATGACAGGGTGGCGGATTGGAGCGCGGGAATATGATGATTGTGACAGAGGAACCAGAAAAGCTGCTGTTATGGGAGTTTGCGTTGCCACAGTAATGGAAGCGCTGTTGGCTGTTTTCTCCCCATGGATTATGCGTTTGTTTACAGATGACCCGGTGATGATTGGACTGGTGGGAAAGCTTCTGGCGATTGATATTGTTCTGGAAATCGGACGTGTCAGTAATCTGGTGTACGGAAATGCCTTAAAAACCAGTGGAGACGCTGTATTTACCACGGTAATTGCATCGGTATTTATGTATCTGTGCGCAGTAGGCGGCACCTATGTTTTCGGAATCCGACTGGAACTGCTGGCGGTGGGCGCATATATTGGTCTTGCTATGGATGAATGTGTCCGGGCAATCTGTATGTACTTCCGCTGGAGAAGCGGAAAATGGCGTCAGAAAGAGTTGATTACCCGATAAAAATCAGTTCAGACATCCTCTTTTACTGCTTAGGCTTCCCGCTGCTTTTTTAAGAACATAGCAAGTGAAGCTCCGAAGATAATCACATATCCCGTAATGCTTATCCAGTCCGGAAATTCTCCTAAGAACAGAATTCCCCAGAGGGAAGAAAAAATAATCTGTGTATAGTCATAGACAGAGATTTCTTTTGCCGGGGCGTGGGAATAAGCAGCGGTAATGGAGAACTGTCCACCGGAAGCTGCAAGTCCCGCCAGTAACAGGAAGCCTAACTGCCAGGGCTCCATAGGCGTGTAATTCAGAATACAGAAAGGAAGCGCTGCGCAGCAGGAAAAGGCAGAAAAGAAAAATACAATAAAAGGTCCTTTTACCCCTCTGCCGCTTAAAACACGTACCATTGTGTAAGCAGTTCCTGCGCCTAAGCCTCCCAGGAGCCCAATCAGGGCAGGAAAGGTTATCATACTGTCAAAGCCGGGACGCAGAATAAAAAGAGTTCCGATAAAGGCAGTAATAACGCAGATGACCTGATAAAAAGCAGCTTTTTCCTTCAATAAAAAGTAAGAAAGAATGATAGCAAAAAACGGAGACAGCTTATTGAGCATATTTGCATCAGAAAGTGCCAGATGGTCGATGGCATAGAAATTACAAAAGATGCCAAGGGTTCCGAAAAAAGAACGAAGAATTAAATATTTTGTATTTCCCTTTCCGGCCCGGAAAGGGATTTTTTCTTTTCGCAGAATAACCGCCGCAAAAATAAGAGCCACCAGATTGCGGAACAGGCTTTTCTGGATGGCGGGAATATCTCCGGACAGGCGCACGAACAAGCTCATCAGGGAGAAACACAGTGCTGCTAATATAATATAAAAAATTCCTTTATTCTTTTCAGACATAACAAATCCTCATTTCGTTCCTTTGTAATATTCTTCCATTGTAATCCCTTTTCTATTCTGATGCAAGAAATATATCAAGACAAACAAATTTCCATATTTTTCAAAAAAGTGTTGACAAATGAAATCAGTTGCGTATAATATCATATATAACCCATGGAAAAAGTAGGAAATATAAAAATACCAGGAGGTGATAGGACACAGATGAAGATTTCAATGAAAGGAAAGTATGCTTTAAGGCTAATGCTGGATTTGGCAGAAAACGATGCAGGGGAGCCGGTAAGCCTTAAGGATATTGCAGGACGACAGGAGATTTCAGAAAAGTATCTGGAACAGGTTGTGTCCTTGTTGAACAAAGCAGGGCTGGTAAGAAGCATACGAGGACCGCAGGGCGGTTATCGACTGGTCAGAAAACCATATGATTATAAGGTAGGTGAGATTCTGAGAATGACAGAGGGGTGTTTACTGCGGGAGGAAGAAATAGAAGAAGATATCAGCATGATTCTCTGGAAACGGATGGATGAGGCATTAAGCAGTGTGATTGATACCATTACCTTAGAAGATATGATGACCTGGAAAGAAGAGAACACATATAACTATTCCATATAGAATGGATATTAAGAAAGGATGATTACAATGAGTAAAATAGCAGCGCATTTAACAGAGTTAATAGGAAATACACCATTATTAGAACTGACAAATTATGAAAAGGAGAACAGCTTAGAAGCAAAAATAATTGCAAAGCTGGAATACTTTAATCCCCTTGGCAGTGTCAAAGACAGAGTAGCATATGCCATGATTGAAGAGGGAATCAAACAGGGACGCATTAATAGCGAAACCGTAATTATCGAGCCTACCAGTGGAAACACCGGAATTGGTCTTGCCTTTGTGGCAGCTACCAAGGGACTGCACCTGATTCTTACCATGCCGGATACCATGAGCGTGGAGCGTAGGAGAATCGTAGCTGCACTGGGAGCAGAGATTGTACTGACACCGGGAAAGGAAGGAATGAAAGGAGCCATTAAAAAGGCAGAACAGCTAAAGGAAGAATATGGAAATGCGGTTATTCCACAGCAGTTTGAAAACAGTGCCAACCCTGCCATCCATAAAGAAACCACAGCAAAAGAGATTTGGGAAGATACCGATGGAAAGGTAGACATTTTTGTTTCCGCTGTAGGAACCGGCGGAACCATTACCGGAACCGGAGCAGCATTAAAAGAGAAGAATCCCAATGTAAAAATCGTAGCAGTAGAGCCAAAGGACTCTGCCGTATTATCCGGAGGACAGCCGGGACCGCATAAGATACAGGGAATCGGAGCAGGATTCGTACCCAAGGTATTGGATTTAGACTTAGTAGATGAGATTATTCCGGTAGAAAACGAAGAAGCCTTTGAAACCTCAAGAAAGGTAGCAAAGTCAGACGGACTTCTGGTAGGAATTTCCTCCGGAGCAGCGCTCTATGCGGCAGAAGTTTTAGCAAAACGTCCGGAGAACAAAGGAAAAAATATCGTAGTATTACTGCCGGACACAGGAGAACGTTATCTGTCTACCGCATTGTTTGAATAAGAAAGACTGTGAATTAGAATGAGACAGGAGGAGTTATTTATGAAAAGATGGAAGAAAGCAACAGCGGCAGCCCTGGCAGTGCTATTATCATTTTCGGTTTTTACAGGATGTGGAAATGACAAAGAAACGGACGAAACACTGACCCTTACCAATGTTTCTTATGACCCCACCAGAGAACTGTATGAGGCATATAACAAAGTATTCAAGGAGCATTACAAGGAAGAGACAGGAAAGGATATTGAGATTGTCCAGTCGCACGGCGGTTCCGGCGGTCAGGCGCGGTCTGTCATTGAAGGAAGTGACGCAGATGTAGTAACACTGGCACTTGCCCACGATATTACGCTGATTGAAAAAGCCGGATTGATTGAACCGGGCTGGATAGATGAGTTTAAAGGGAATTCCGCTCCGTATACTTCTACCATTGTTTTTCTGGTACGGAAAGGCAATGAAAAAGGAATCAAAGACTGGGATGACTTAATCAAAGATGGTGTAAATGTAATCACCCCCGACCCTAAGAGCAGCGGTGGTGCATGCTGGAACTTCTTAGCAGCCTGGGAATACGCCAGTGAGAAGTATGGAAGCGAGCAGGAGACCAAGGACTTTGTAGCGGCACTTTATAAAAATGTGTCCGTCATGGATTCCGGTGCAAGAGGGGCAACCACTACCTTTGTAGAAAACGGTCAGGGAGATGTATTGATTGCATGGGAAAACGAAGCAATTACTACCGTAGAAGAATATCCCGACGAATATGAAATTATTACACCAAGTATCAGTATTCTGGCAGAGCCAAGTGTAGCCATTGTAGATGAAAACGCAGATAAAGATGGCACTAAAGAAGCTGCAAAAGATTATCTGGAATATCTTTATTCTGAGGAAGCACAAAGAATCATCGGAGAGCATGGATATCGACCATCAGATACAGAGATTTTGCAGGAGTTTTCCGATAAGTTTGATTTGAACATCAATCTTTGCACCATAGATGATTTTGGTGGATGGGACGCAGCGTATGAAACCTTTTTTCAGGACGGCGGAATCTTTGATGAAATATACGAAAACTAAGAAAGCGAGAATAGTATGAAAGGATTGAAAAGGAAAGGGCAGCAAAAGAGCTGCAACGTAATACCGGGATTTGGACTTAGTATGGGAGTTACGGTTACAATGCTGTCCCTGCTCGTGCTGATTCCTTTAGCATCTGTACTGGTATACTCCTTAAAATTATCACCGGCAGAATTTTTTCAACTGATTGGAAAGTCGGTAGTAAGAAATGCATTTGCCACCAGCATTCTGTGCTCCTTTATTGCAGCCATATGTAATTGCATCTTTGGAATGATTCTTGCATGGATTCTGGTACGGTATGAGTTTCCGGGGAAGAAAATTTTAGATGGACTAATTGAACTTCCCTTTGCGCTTCCTACCGCAGTAGCAGGCATCACCTTATCCAAAATGTATGCAGACACCGGATTTCCCGGAAAATATCTGGCAAAGCTTGGAATTCAGGTATCCTATACCAAGGTTGGACTTACCATTGCATTGATTTTTGTAGGTATTCCCTTTGTAGTAAGAGCCATACAACCGGTGTTAGAGAAGCTGGATGGTTCTTACGAAGAGGCTGGCAATATGTTAGGGGCAGATAGAAGAACGATTTTCTTTCGGATTATCCTGCCGGAATTACAGCCGGCGCTTTTGACCGGATTTGGGCTGGCCTTTGCAAGAGGCATTGGAGAATATGGAAGCGTGATTTACATTTCAGGCAACAGCGCTAAGGAACATACGCAGGTAGTTTCCTACGTGATTATGCAGAAGCTGAATTATGTAGATTATGCCAGCGCTACCGCCATTGCGCTTGTGATGCTGATTCTTTCGTTTTTAATTTTATTTATCATAAACATGATTCAGGTACATCAGGCAAAGCGTACCGCCTAAGCGCCAAAAATGCAGGCGTTAAGTGCTCGTAACAAGGAGGAACTATGAAAAAGCAGGAAAAGAAAAAGCGAAGTAAAACAGAAATTTTGTTAATTACATTAGGGGTACTCTTTCTTATTGGTATGCTGGTGTTACCGTTATTATCTGTAATTGCCAATTCTCTCAAGGAAGGAATCGGATTCTATTTTCAGGCATTGTCCTCGAAATATGTGATATCTGCATTAGGAGTAACTGTGCTGGCAACCGTAATTGCAGTTATCGTAAACACCTTTTTTGGAATTATGGCGGCATGGCTTTTGACAAAGTTTTCCTTTCGGGGAAAACATGTGCTGGCAACAATGATAGATATTCCCTTTTCTATTTCTCCGGTGATTGCAGGTCTGGCATTTTTGATGACCTTTGGACGTCTGGGTTGGGCGTCAAAATATGTAGATGCTTTAAACGAAGCATTTGGAACCGATATCCGAATCGTATTTGCAATTCCGGGAGTAGTGCTTGCTACCATATTTGTTACCTTTCCCTTTGTATCAAGAGAAATCATTCCGGTCTTAAATGCACAGGGCAGAGAAGAAGAGGAAGCAGCAACCTTGATGGGTGCAAAAGGATTTTACATATTCCGCAAAATCACACTGCCCCATATGAAATGGGCATTGCTTTATGGCATTATCCTTTGTACCGCAAGAGCGTTAGGAGAATTTGGAGCAGTCAATGCACTGTCAAAGACCAGAGGAGAGACCTTTACCCTTCCATTGGAAATTGATGCGTTGTATCTGTCAGGTTCTTCCGACTCTATTACAGCAGCATTTGCAGTATCCTCCCTGCTGGTCATCATTGCAGTGCTGGTACTGATACTTCGCAATTTCGTAGAATATAAGGCAGAAAAGAAAGGGGTGTCCTGATGTACGTTGAAATGAAACATATCGAAAAACAATATGGAGACTTTAAGGCATCCGATGATGTGAATTTTGGAATTGAAAAAGGAAAACTGGTGGCGCTGCTTGGTCCCAGTGGAAGTGGAAAAACAACGATTCTTCGTATGATAGCCGGATTAGAAGAGCCCAATGCAGGAGATATTTTCATTGATGGAAAGAGAATCAATGATATTCCGCCGGCAAAGCGCGGCATTGGATTTGTATTTCAGAACTATGCATTATTCCGTTACATGACAGTATACGATAATATCGCATTTGGATTAGAGATTCAAAAAGTTCCGAAAGCAAAGATTAAGGAACGGGTCATGGAGCTGATAGAACTGACCGGACTTTCCGGTATGGAGAAACGCTATCCGTCACAACTTTCCGGCGGACAGCGTCAAAGAGTGGCATTTGCAAGAGCTCTGGCGCCAAATCCACAGGTGCTTTTGCTGGATGAACCCTTTGCAGCCATTGATGCCAAGGTCAGACAGGAGCTTCGCAACTGGTTAAGAGAAATGATTCACAAGGTAGGAATCACCAGTATTTTTGTAACCCATGACCAGGATGAAGCAGTGGAAGTGGCAGATGAAATTATTGTTACCAACCATGGAAGAATCGAACAGGTAGGAACGCCCATAGAGATTTACAAAACGCCGCAGACTCCTTTTGTGGCACAGTTTATCGGCCGTTCTACTGTAGTAAACCATTACGAACAGCTCAATGGCTTTGACTCTGTACAGGGAGCCTCTAAAGCAGTAATCCGACCGGAATTTGTCCGTGTTTCCAAAAGCGGAAAGCTAGAACAGTATATAAGCGCTGCAGAGGAAGGGACCGTAGAAGAGGTGGTATTCCGGGGAAATTATCTGGAGCTTACCATCAACGTAAAGGGAATCTTAATCAAGGCAGAACGCTCCTTAGAAAAAGAGCCCGTCAGTGTAGGAGAAAAGGTGCAGGTATTGATTTACCGTCTGTATATCTTTGATGAAAATAAAACGTACCTTATGGAAAACAGTGCAATGCAGGAGCAGAACGTGTTCTATATTTAATTATTTTACCGGAGCGTTACATCTTTGTGAGAGTAAGGGAATGGTCCGGGCAGTATTTAAAAATAAATGTAGAAAGGAAACAGTGTTGATATGAAAATTTCAGAGAAAAAAATCATTCATACAGACGTGTTGATTATCGGTGGAGGAACTGCCGGATGCTACGCGGCACTTACCATAAGGGAACAGTCGAAGCTTTCCGTAGTTATTGCAGAGAAAGCCAATATAAAAAGAAGCGGTTGTCTTGCAGCAGGAGTAAATGCAATCAATGCCTACATTGTAAAAGGAAGAAAGCCACAGGATTATGTAGACTATGCCAAAAAGGATGCAGACGGGATTGTCAGAGAGGATTTGCTGCTTACCATGTCGGAGGGATTGAATCATGTCACAGCAAAGCTAGAACAGTTGGGGCTGGTCATCTTAAAAGACGAGAATGGGGACTATGTGGCAAGAGGAAACCGTAACATTAAGATTAATGGAGAAAACATTAAGCCGATTCTGGCAGATGCTGTGAACCGCTTAGAAGACGTAACCGTTATCAATCACTTAAATATCACAGATTATATTGTAAAAGAGAATCAGATTCTGGGCGCCTTTGGATTTGACATAGAAGATGGAACCGCTTATGAAATCCGGGCAAAAGCAGTTATCTGTGCCACCGGAGGAGCCTCAGGATTATATAAACCAAATAATCCGGGATTTTCCAGACATAAGATGTGGTATCCACCCTTTAATACCGGAGCCGGATATGCCATGGGAATCCGGGCAGGAGCAGAGATGACCACCTTTGAGATGCGTTTCATTGCACTGCGGTGTAAGGACACCATCGCACCCACCGGAACCATTGCACAGGGTGTAGGAGCCAAGCAGGTCAACGCATTGGGCGAGGTATATGAGGACAAATACGGACTTACCACTTCCCAGCGTGTCTATGGAACCGTAAAAGAGAATTTAGAGGGAAGAGGTCCCTGCTATCTTCGCACCGAAGGGATTACCCAAAAGCAGGACGAAGAGTTGTTAAAAGCATACCTTAACATGGCGCCCAGCCAGACACTGAAATGGATAGAAGCTGAAAAGAATCCCAGTCAGCAGAATGTAGAGATAGAAGGAACTGAGCCTTATGTGGTAGGAGGACATACCGCAAGCGGTTATTGGGTCGATACTAACCGCCAGACTACTATTCAAGGCTTGTATGCAGCAGGAGACGTAGCCGGAGGATGCCCGCAGAAGTATGTGACAGGCGCTCTGGTAGAGGGAGAGATTGCGGCAAAGACCATTGTGAAAAAATTAACAGAAGCAGAAGAACAGTTTCTTACAGATGTATTTTCGCCAGAGGAAGAAGAACAGCTCTTGGCAGAGAAGATAGCAGAATACAACCGCATTTTATCTTATGAAAATGCCAGATTTACGGTAGAACAGTTAGAAGAAGCCATGCAAAAGGTAATGGACACATATGCAGGCGGAATCGGAAGCCACTACCAGTTCAATGAAAAACAGCTTTCGCTGGCAGAAGAAAAAATAGAACAGATAGAACAGCTTTCCAAACAGCTTTCTGCGGAAGATATGCACGAGCTGATGTTCGTATATGAATTACAGGAGCGGCTTACCGTATGTAAAGTTCTGATTGCCCATTTAAGAGCCCGAAAGGAAACCAGATGGCACAGCTTTGCAGAAAATCTGGATTATCCCGATAAGAGCGATGAATGGCTGAAATATGTAAATTCCAGAGTAGAGAATGGAAAGGTTCAAATCCTCTATCGCGAACTGGTGAAGGGAGGAGAGACATATGAGCATAGCTATTAACAAGGAAAAATGTGTTGGATGCGGGAAATGTACGAAAGTATGTCCCGGAAGCCTCATTAAACGGGATGAAACCGGAAAGGCATATATCAAATATCCCAAGGACTGCTGGGGCTGCGTTTCCTGCGTGAAGGAATGTAACGTAGGAGCCATAGACTTTTATCTGGGAGCAGATATCGGCGGCAGGGGAAGCAGAATGAAGGTAAAGAGCCAAGGCGATATGATTTACTGGAATATAGAAAAGCCTGACCAAGAAAAAGTAACAATAGAAATTGACCGGACCAAGTCCAACCAGTATTAGAAAAGGAGAGCAGTTATGAGTGAATTATCACATCTTGATGAATTAGAAGCAGAAGCCATCTACATCATTCGTGAAGTAGCGGCAGAATGTGAGAAACCGGTAATGTTATATTCCATAGGAAAGGACAGCTCCGTAATGCTTCATCTGGCATTAAAAGCATTTTATCCGGAAAAGCCGCCATTTCCATTTCTTCATGTAAATACCACATGGAAGTTTAAAGAAATGATTGAGTTCCGAGACAGAATCGCTAAGGAAAAAGGAATTGAGATGTTAGAATACATCAACGAAGACGGTGTAAAGCAGGGCATCAATCCTTTTGACCATGGTTCTGCCTATACCGATATTATGAAAACACAGGCGTTAAAGCAGGCGTTAAATAAATACGGCTTTACCGCAGCCTTTGGCGGCGGCAGACGAGACGAAGAAAAGTCCAGAGCCAAGGAACGTATCTTTTCCTTCCGAAACGAAGCCCATGCCTGGGATCCGAAGAACCAGAGACCGGAAATGTGGAAATTGTATAATACAAAAATCCACAAGGGCGAAAGTATGAGAGTATTCCCGATTTCTAACTGGACGGAAAAGGATATCTGGCAGTATATCAAACGGGAAAACATTGAGATTGTACCGTTGTACTTTGCAAAGGAACGCCCGGTCGTATACCGGGATGGCAATATCATCATGGTAGACGATGACAGAATGAAGCTGCTGCCGGGAGAAAAGGTAGAACAAAAAAGCGTGCGATTCCGTACCTTAGGCTGCTATCCACTGACCGGTGGCTGCGAATCTACCGCAACCACATTGGATGAGATTATAGAAGAAACCTTAAGTGCCGTATCCTCAGAGAGAACCACCAGAGTTATTGACAATGAGGAGGCAGGCAGCATGGAACGAAGAAAAAGGGAGGGATATTTCTAAATGAGCGGATTGTTAAAATTTATTACCTGCGGAAGCGTAGACGATGGAAAGTCCACCTTAATCGGACATATTTTATATGATGCAAAGTTATTGTATGCAGACCAGGAAAAAGCATTGGAATTAGACAGTAAGGTAGGAAGCCGCGGCGGAGCCATTGACTATTCTCTGCTGTTAGACGGACTGATGGCAGAGCGGGAGCAGGGAATCACCATTGATGTGGCGTACCGTTACTTTACCACAGATAACCGCAGCTTCATTGTAGCAGATACACCGGGACATGAAGAATATACCAGAAACATGGCAGTAGGCGCTTCCTTTGCAGATTTGGCAGTCATCCTCATTGATGCCAAGCAGGGCGTACTTGTTCAGACCAGAAGACATGCCAGAATCTGCTCCCTTATGGGAATCCGGTATTTCGTGTTCGCAGTCAACAAAATGGATTTGGTAGGGTATGACCAGAAGCGTTTTGAAGAAATCCAAAAGCAGATTGACGAGCTTACCGAAGAGCTGGGATTAGAAAGTGTGAAAATCATTCCGGTTTCCGCAACAGAGGGGGATAATGTAACCACCAGGTCCGAGAATATCCCATGGTACACCGGAGAACCATTACTTGCCTACTTAGAGCAGGTAGATGTATCAGAAAAAGCAAAAGAAGAAGGCTTCTATCTTCCGGTACAGCGTGTATGCCGCCCGAATCATACCTTCCGCGGATTTCAGGGACAGGTGGAATCCGGACAGATACAGGTTGGCGATACCATTACCACACTTCCAAGCAGAGAAGAAGCAAAGGTAAAAAGTATTCTGGTGGGCTTTGAAGAAAGAGAGAAAGCACAGAAAGGAAATCCGGTAACTATTCAGTTAGATAAAGAAGTAGATGTTTCCAGAGGATGCGTACTGGTAAAGGGAACCAATCCGCCGTTAAGCAATAAGATTACCGCAACACTTCTCTGGATGGATGATGAAGAGCTGGTGGTTGGAAAGGATTATCTGATAAAGTTAGGAACCAAGCAGATTCCGGGTGTGTTGACGAATATTCAACATAAAATTGACGTAAATACCGGAGCATTTCTAAGTGCAGACCATTTGGAGAAAAATGAGATTGCCTTATGTGAACTTCTCCTGCAGGAAAATATCGTAGTAGATACCTTCCAAAATCATAAGACACTGGGCGAGCTGATTTTAATTGACCGTATTACCAATATGACCTCCGCCTGCGGTGTGGTAGAAGAAATCGGAGCTTCCGACGATTCAGAAAGTGAAGCTACCTTCCAGACAGACGAAATCAAGGCAAGAGGCGATGTGTTTGAAGAGTTCTACTACAACATGGAGAGCAAAAACATCGGAAAGACCAGAGCAGTGCAGGAGACCTACACCATAGGAGACAGTATACCGGTCAAAGGTGAGAGCTACCGTTATCCGGATAACTTCGATATTCTGGTGTTTCGCGATAAAGCAGCAGTAGAAATCCGCGAAGGAAAGGTAGCGGCAATTAAAAAGCTGAGCGACTATACCTACAGCGGCTATCCACTGGTAAACGGCAGAGGATTTGCGATTCAGGCAGAAAACAAAGAACAGTATCAGGCATTTTTAGCAGACTTTGAAAAGACCGGAGAAAATCCTGACGCAGAGCTTTTTGAAAAATGGATAAAGTTTGAAACCTACAGAAGCATTGTGTTCCATGACAATTTCTGGATTATCTAACGAAAGAGAGGAGATGACAGCAGTGGCAGGTTTTAATACATCTCTTTTGCATAGCTGTGAGGCGGGAGATAAACAGACCGGAGCGACCCTTCCGCCGATATATCAGTCCAGCGCGTTTTATCAGCCATCGGCACAGCAGCATGAAAAGCTGTTTCACAATCAGGCACCGGGATATTCCTATACACGAATTGCCAATCCAACGGTCACAGCCTTTGAGGAACGGATGACGAAGTTAGAGGGCGGTGTTGCCTCCGTAGCCTGTGCCTCTGGAATGGCGGCACTTACCAATGCACTGTTAAATATCTTACAGGCGGGAGATGAAATTGTCTCCAGTGCCAGCCTGTATGGCGGAAGTATTGATTTGTTCCGGGATTTGGAAGCCTTTGATATTCATACCATCTATGTGAAAAACAATGACTGGCAGCAGATAGAGGAAAGCATTACCGAAAAAACCCGTGTGATTTTTGCAGAGACCATTGGGAATCCAAGACTGGATATCACCGATATCAAACGGTTAGCCGAACTGGCACATGCCCATGGTCTTCCATTGATTATGGATAATACGGTGGCGACTGCTTATCTGGTAAAACCGTTAGAACTGGGAGCAGATATTGTAATCAATTCCACTTCGAAGTATATCAACGGTCATAGCGATGCCATCAGCGGCGTTATTACGGACGGGGGAAGCTTTTCGTGGGACACAGAAAAATATCCGGGCATGAAGGAATTTAAAAAATTTGGAAAGTTTGCCTATACCGCCAAGCTTCGAAACGGACTGTTCCGCAACACCGGCGCCTGTATGGCTCCCCAGACAGCCTATTATAATCTGCTGGGCATGGAGACTTTGGGCTTAAGAATGCAACGGGAATGTGAAAATGCATACAAGCTGGCGGAATATCTCGACAGCATCGAGGGAATCGAAGTAAATTATCCGGGACTGCCGGAAAGTCCATGGCATAAGTTAGCCAAAGAACAGCTGAAGCATGGATACGGAGCAATTCTTACCATAAGGGTAGGAAGCAAGGAACGGGCATTTTCTATTATAGACAGCTTAGAGATTCCAATGATTGTTTCCAATATCGGCGATACCAAGTCGCTGGTGATTCATCCGGAATCTACCTTAAATGTACATAGTACCCGGCAGGAAAAGCAGGATGCAGGCGTTTATGATGACCTGATTCGTATTAGTGTAGGCATAGAGGATATCGAAGATTTGATTGCAGATTTCAAGCAGGCAATACGGGGCGCTAAGTGCTCATAACGAAAGGAGAAATAGTATGGCAGTTGATTATGGAACATTGAAAAAAGGCGGTTTCATGCGCCAGAAGCAGAAAAACAATTTTTCATTAAGATTACAGGTAGTGGGAGGCACCCTGACCGTAGAAAATCTTAAGATTATTGCAGAAGTAGCGGAAAAGTATGGAGACGGACATGTGCATCTGACCTCCCGTCAGGGGGTGGAGATTCCCTTTATTAAGCTGGAAAATATAGACGAGGTCAAAGAAGAGCTGGCAAAGGGCGATTGCAGACCGGGTGTGTGCGGACCGAGAGTTCGTACTGTCACTGCCTGTCAAGGCTCTGAAATCTGTCCCAGTGGTAACATAGACACTTATAAGATTGCGTTAGAGCTGGATAAGCGCTATTTCGCAAGAGAGCTCCCCCACAAGTTCAAGTTCGGAGTAACCGGATGTCAGAATAACTGTCTAAAAGCAGAGGAAAATGATGTGGGAATCAAGGGTGCACAGATTGTAGACTGGAAAAAAGAAGACTGTATCATGTGCGGCGTCTGTGAAAAAGCATGCCGTGTAGGCGCAATTTCCATTGCAGATGGAGAAATCAAACTGAACAAGGAAAAGTGCAACAACTGCGGTAGATGTGTGAAGTCATGTCCAACCGACGCATGGAAGGGAACACCGGGATTTCAGGTGTCCTTTGGTGGAACCTTTGGAAATCATATCAGCGAAGGAAAATCCCTGCTTCCGGTCATTACCTCAGAAGAACAGCTTTACCGTGTGACCGATGCAGCAATCCAGTTTTTTGATGACAATGCCAACCCGGGAGAACGTTTTAAGTTTACCATCGACAGAGTAGGAGCTGACAAATTACAAAAAGTATTAGAGGAGGCGTACAATGGCTGAATTTGAAATTGATGAAAGAGTGGACATTACCGACGTGGTTTGCCCCATGACCTTTGTAAAGGCAAAAGTGGCAATGGAAGAACTGGAGATAGGTCAGGTTCTTGCCGTTACCATGAATGAGGGCGAGCCGGTACAGAACGTACCCAGAAGCTTTAAGGAAGAAGGTCAGCAGATTCTTAAGTTAATTGACAATGAAAATGGAACCTACGACCTTATTGTAAAAAAGCTGGAAGAATAAACAGATGACTTGATGTAACATAAGCTGGCAGTAGCAGATATATGGAAGGAGAAAGGAAAAGAGGTGAGAAAATGGCAGCAAGAGTGAATCAGGAACAGTTTGAATCAGAAGTATTAAAAAGCGAACTTCCTGTTCTGGTGGAATTTTATTCCGATTCCTGTATTCCCTGTAAGCAGTTGTCTCCCATTTTAGGAGACTTAGAGGATGATTACGAGGATAAAATCAAAGTTGTTAAGGTCAATGTAAACTTTGATGCAGACTTAGCGGCAGAGCATGAAGTAATGGCTTCACCCACCATTCTTTTCTTTCAGAATGGAAAAGAAGTCAATAGAACCAGAGGACTGGTAAAA
Source organism: uncultured Eubacteriales bacterium (assembly GCA_949292785.1). GTDB lineage: Bacteria > Bacillota > Clostridia > Lachnospirales > Lachnospiraceae > Petralouisia. Next base: position 202,589 of record CASFBK010000005.1, on the reverse strand, counting down.
AAAGAAGAGTTAGAAACCATAGTAAAAACATTAATTTAAAAATAGTGGAGGAAAGAAATGGAAGCAACAATCGCAGGAGTAAAAAAAGAAATCGCAGAAGGAACAAACATTGCAAAATTAATTGTAGATGAAAAAGTGGAAAACGCAGAGTACGTCACCGTGACACTTAACGATGACTTTTTAGACAAGGCAGCATTTGACACTACCGTCATCAAAGAAGGAGACAATATTGAATTCTTGTATTTCATGGGAGGAGGCGCTTTTTAATGGCATTTACCAATGAACAGATGGAGCGTTACTCCAGACACATTATTTTGCAGGAGGTAGGCGTAAAGGGACAGAAGAAGCTCTTAAACAGCAAAGTCCTGATTATCGGAGCCGGAGGCTTAGGAGCACCGGCAGCCATGTATCTTGCAGCAGCAGGCGTAGGAACCATAGGAATTGCCGACGCAGACGAAGTGGACCTGTCAAATCTTCAGAGACAGATTATTCATGCCACCAAGGATGTAGGAAAGGCAAAGGTTAAGTCTGCAAAGGAGACCATAAACGAAATGAACCCGGATGTCACTGTCAATACATATCGTACCTTTGTGACATCGGAAAACATCATGGACTTAATTAAAGATTACGATTTTATCATTGATGGAACCGATAACTTCCCGGCAAAGTTCTTAATTAACGATGCCTGTGTGATGGCAAAGAAGCCATTCTCCCATGCCGGAATCATTCGTTTCCAGGGACAGTTGATGACTTACGTTCCGGGAGAAGGTCCCTGCTACCGTTGTGTATTCAAGAACCCGCCGCCAAAGGACGCAGTTCCCACCTGTAAGCAGGCAGGCGTTATCGGCGCTATGGGCGGAGTTATCGGAAGTCTTCAGGCGATGGAAGCCATTAAGTATATTATCGGAGTGGGTGAGCTTTTGACAGGGAAATTATTGACCTATGATGCCCTGAAGATGGAATTTCGTACCGTAAAGCTGCCGAAGTATGTACGGGATTGTGGTATTTGTGGAGAGCATCCGACCATTACCCAGCTGATTGACTACGAGCAGATAGAGTGTGACGGAAAATAAACAGATATTGCAGACGAAGCGAACCAGAAAGGAAGCAGTAAGGAAGCAGTAAGGAGAAGCAGTATGTTATTTTTAAAAAAGCAGGATTACGAAAAAATATTGGTACATTGCAGACAGGGACTCCCAAACGAAGCATGCGGGCTGATTGGCGGAAGAAAAGAGGGAGAGAATCAGTATGTAGAAAAGGTGTATCTCCTGACGAATATAGATGCCAGCCGGGAACATTTTTCTATGGACCCTAAGGAACAGTTTGCAGCAGTCAAGGATATGCGTGGAAATGGATATGAACTGCTGGGAAACTTCCATTCTCATCCGGAATCTCCCTCCAGACCGTCAGAAGAAGACAAAAGGCTTGCGTATGATACGAAGGTCAATTATCTTATTTTATCATTGATGGAGCCGGAGCAGCCTGTGTTAAAGGCTTTTCGGATTGATGAGGAGAAAAATGTGACAATCGAAACATTAGAAATTGTGGACTAGAAATTATTCTGTCGGAGTGTTCAAGGATAAGGAAGCATACAGTGCGGTTAACTATTAAGTTAATCGTACTTTTTTGTTATTAATCGGTGTTTTGTGTGAAAAATATAATTATTTTAATGATGGTGGTATTCCATTTTATTAATATTTTCCTTAAAGTTTATAGTGAAAAAAATTTATTGTGTTAAAATAGAGATTATTAATCGATAAAAAATAATTTACTGTGTCACGAATGAAAAGGAGCGCATATTTATGAAACAAAAGAAAATGACAAAGATTTTATTCATCTTATGTGCTATGTTTATGTTATCAGCCTGCAATTCAAAAATAGAAATCACAGAGATTAACCAGCCAAGAACAGAGACTTGTGCCCGATCCTTTGACGCATGGAAAGTGAGCGGAATATACGCAGAATATATCATTGAAAAAACAGTAGAACAGGATAAAAATGCAGCTCTGCAACTAGTAGAGAAGATAGAGGAGCAAGAAAGAGAAATTTTAGAATATATAGATTGGAAGGTGGATAATCCAATATCCGTATGGATAGTAAATACTGATATAGTAGGAACAGGTAATATTACTGACTCATATGTGCTGGATAAAAAAATTATTACCGGAAAAGAGCAGATAGAGAACGGCGAGTATTTTGCAACATATGTAAAAAAGGCTACAGGCATACAAAACAGTTGGATTGCATATGGCATCACTGGTACAGTAACAGAGAAAGAAGCCACAAAAGACAGTGGAAAAGAACTTGCCAGGTATTACGAGAATACAGAGGACATGGGAATTCTAGGGCTCGCAGATACCAGATTTCTGTCCGGGATTTGTTCGGAAGAAGAAATTCAGATTGCTAAAAAAACAGCAATTTCTTTCTATACTTATTGGAAAGAACAACAGGGAACTGACGATATTAAAAAATTAGGAGAGAGTCTGAAGGGAAAAAATTTAACAGAAGAAAAGAATAATTGGCTTACTTCTATCGGTGTAAAAAGAGAATATGCTTATCCATATGAAGGACTTTATGATATAACAGTAGGAATATCAAAGAAATATTCCAAGGGTATCTCAGCGTCAGGAACATATGCAAATTATGAGATTAAGTTACAGGATGATTCTGCATATTTTATGAGTAGTGTGGAAAATGTAGAGCGTTTTTTATACGAAAATCAAAAGGGGGCAAAAGAACTTCATGACTATCTGGGAAAAGCAGAAAATTCCAATTTATTGCATTTAGACCGTAAGGCAAGCTATATCATTGAAGAACAAAATAATTCTTATCAGGAATTAGGAGGTTATACAGATATATCTACAGGTGAAATTACCATCGATAGTCCGTATGTTTTATATTGCCATTTACATGAGTTGACCCATTTGTGGAGTCAGGCGAAGCAGCAGGATAGTACAATGGATAAAATATGGTTTGGCGAAGGCTTTGCTTGCTATGGAGCTCTTCAAGTAAAAGAGTATTGTGGAATTGATATAGGAAGTTTTAAGGATGCCGATTTTTTATGGTGTCAGGCTAAAATGTTAGAAAGTGCAGGAATAAAAGAAGCAAAAGACATTTTAGAATTGTATGGACAGTTAGGCGGTTCCATGGAAGAGGATAAATTTGACCATACTTTATTCAATAATGTGTACGTTTATTCTAATGTAGAAAAATATGGATTAGAAGAAGCTGTACAGCGATATGGTTATCCGTATTATGAATCGTTTATTACCTATCTTATAGAAAATTATTCACTGGAAGATGTGATTGAGGTGGTAACAAATCATCACACATTAGAAGAAATTTTTGAGAAGAATTTTGAAGAGTTACAACAAGAATGGTTGAGAAATTTAATACAATAATGGAAGGAATTGGTTGCCACAGGTCCAAAATATTTGACGAAGTCTTAAATAAATGATAAAATTTAAGAAATATTACGCTTAAGCAGGAGCTTTAAGTATTTGGGAGAAGAAAAGAGTGAAAGAAGAACTATTCCGGTCGAAAGAACTGAAAAGACAGCGGGTAAATGACTGCCTTGCAGAGGCTGTTAAGCTGCCATTGTGTATTGTGCAGGCATCCGCAGGAATGGGGAAGAAGACTGCTGTAAGAGATTTCTTAGATGAAACAGGAACAAGATATTTGTGGTATTCTTTAAAAGAAAATGAATATGACGATGAAAAGATATGGAAGCGAATCACAGAATTACTGGAACAAGAAGTAAAGGAAGAGATGAAAGAATTTCTGGGAATTCGCTTTCCTAAGACTTCCGAAGAGAGACAGAATTTTATCCATCAGCTCAGTCGGAGCATAAGGAAAGAAACTATCGTAGTAATTGAAGACGGAGGTCAGGAAAATCACAGTGAAGAATTCTCTTTTCTTTTAGAAGACATTGCAGAAGCAGAATTAGAGCATCTTCATTTGGTTGTTATATGTGAGCGAATGCACGGATTTCGTTGTGGTAAGCTGATATTAGACCGAAAGTGTAATGTAATCCGTAAGAATATTTTGAGTTTTACGGAAGAAGAAATAGGAGCTTATTTTAAAAATAATGGAATAGATTTGTCCTTCAAAGAAAGAAAGGCAATCTATCAGTATACGGAAGGATGGACAGCTGTGATTTCCCTGATTCTGCTGGATTATATGCGGACCGGGAGATTAAACAGTTTTTTTAGTGCGTGGAATTTTATGAAAGAATTGGTATTCGATTCTTTGTCAGATGTAGAACGCGAAATCATTATGCGGCTGTCTCCTCTGGAGAATTTTACCCTGCAGGAAGCCGCTTATGTGGCGCAGATACCGGAATGCCAGGTGGAGCTTCAAAATTGTGCTCTGGAAACCAATTTTATGGAGTATGACATGGTCACCAGGACCTTTCGTCTGCACCATCTGCTGCGTTTGATTGCGGAAAAAGAATATATAGATAGAGGAAATTCCGTAGCAGAAATCCAGAAGCGTTCTGCGATGTGGTATCAGCAGCAGGGACGATTGAAAGATGCCTTAGGTATCTATATTAAAATCGGAGAAACGGAGGAAGTTTTCCGTGTATTAGAAACAGAAAATACATTGAAAATTTATATGTCTGCGCCCCAGATTTTTAAAAACTTTTTTATGAGCGTAGATACAGAACAAAAAATCGTACATTTAAAGGCGTATTTAATTTATATCTATTATTGGGAAGTATATGGCGATAAGGAAAGTGCCCGCAAGGATTTCGAGGAAACGGAGCAATGGTTTTTGGAAAAGGAACAGGGGGAACTGCCAAAGAATCGGAGAATTCTCGGTGAAATACGAATTATGCGCAGTATCATGAGTATGGATGATGTTGGCAAGATGACAGAGACCATTCGGGAAGCCTATGAATTGCTGGAGGGAAAACCTTCTGAAATATTCAACGAACAGTTCATGGCGCTCTATATGGTTCCGGAATTATATGGAATCCATTATAGTGAGCCGGGAAAACTGCGCTTTTCCATAGAAAAGATAAAAGAGTTCAGCAGATATTATCTTCCGTTGATTAATGCCAAAGATTCCGGGTGGGAATGGCTGGCAGAAGGAGAATATCATTATCTGATGGGAGATATTCAAAAGGCAGCTGAAATTAGTGAAATCGCATTTCAAAAGGCATGCTTTCGGAAGGAGTCGGGGGCAATCATAAGTACCGCCTTTTTGAAAATGAAGTGTTGTATTTATCTTGGCAGATACGCAGAACTGGTAAAGTGTCTTGCAGTGGTTGAGGAAGTAGGAAAAGATATCAATGAAGATGAGACCATGGCAGTTTTGTATGATTTAGTTAATGGATATATTCATCAGTGTATGGGAGACCCGGGCATTGCAGAATGGCTTAAGAATTATGAGATTATTTCTTATAATAATTATTTCAAAATTACTTGTGCCGGAAGCGTTACATATGGCAGAATTCTGATGGAAGAGGGAAGATATGCCCAGTTGACCGCCATTGCCGAAGATATGATGAAGTATCAGGAGTGGAGCTCTAGTTGTTATCTGAGGATTAAGGGCGGAATATATTTAGTGATAGCCAAGTTTCATCTGTTTGGAGAAGATGCGGCAAGAGAAGAATTAGAAAAGGTTCTGAAAGCGGCGCAGAAAGATGATTTGGTTGGATTATTTATGGAAAATGCAGGAGAACTTCTGCCGGTTCTAAAGCTGGTACAGGACGAAGAAATCGATAGAGAATATCTAAAAAAGGTAATATTCCATTGTCAGCAGTATCAGTCCGGAATCAATCGGATTCTGAATAAAGGAGAAGGGTCAAAAGAGGCAGGATTATTAACCGAACGGGAGTTGGAGATTCTTCAGCTGGTAAAGACCGGTTATAAAAACGGAGAGATAGGAAAGACCCTGAATATAGCAACAGTAACAGTGGAAAAAGCGCTATCTAATATATACCGTAAACTGAATGTAAAGGGAAGAGCAGAAGCTGTAAAGAAGCTGGATAAGATTTTGTAATCTCCATATCGAAACCCGCCCTTTTTTATATGGAGTTCCATAATAGAAAAATATGGAAAAAACGTGTATAATAAACAAGGAATTTGTGAAACATAGGTTTCTGATATTTAAGAGGGGAGATATCAGGAACAGAAAAATCAGGGCGAGTATTTAGCGTATAGAACAAGGAGCATTGCGTGATGTGATGCTCTTTTTTGTGCTGGGAAATTGTGCTGCCAATACGGATATGAGCAGAATGTCAATATCTAGCTAAAATTGCGCAAAGAGATTGTAAAAAGAAAAGGTGCATGATACACTAACAGAAAGAGAAGAATAAAAAATATAAAAATAAAGGAGATGTAGGTATGGATGGGAAAGTAATGTTTAAAATCGGGTATGGATTGTATGTTTTAACGGGAAAGACAGAGAAAGATAATGGGTGCATTGTAAATACAGTGATGCAGATTACAAGCAACCCGGAACGTATTGTGGTAGCGGTCAATAAGATGAATGAGACTTGCAAAATGATAGCTGAGACAAAAGAGTTTAATGTGTCAATATTGACAACAGAGACCTCTTTTGAATTATTCCGTCGGTTTGGGTTCCAAAGTGGTAAAGAGGTAGATAAATTTGCGGATTATCAGGGCATGAAGCGGGCAGAAAACGGAATTTATTACATCACAGAGAACACCAATGCTTATCTGTCTGCTAAGGTGACAGAGATGATAGATTGTGACAGCCATATTATGTTTATTGCTGAGGTTGTGGATGGAGAAATATTAGGAGACGGAGATACCGTTACGTATGATTATTACCAGAAGAACATCAAACCTAAGCCACAGGAAACAAAAACCAAAGGGTATAGATGCCGGATTTGTGGTTATATTTATGAAGGAGAAGAACTTCCGGAAGACTTTGTGTGCCCAATTTGTAAGCATGGAGCAGCAGATTTCGAAAAATTATAAAAGAAGAATGAAGGAGAAAGCAGAATGGAAACAAAAATTTTTAAATCCGGGGAATGCGGAAAAATGGTTGAGGTAATTAAGGACAGCCCGAATCCATTGGTTTGTTGTGGTCAGCCCATGACAGAGATGATTCCCGGAACTGTAGAGGCATCATCAGAAAAGCATTTGCCAGTGGTAGAAATAGATGGAAACATCATAACAGTAACCGTCGGCTCTTTGATACATCCTATGGAAGAGTCACATCATATTGAATGGATTTCCATTGAAACAAAGGAAGGAACCCAGCGAAAAATGTTAAAACCTGGAGAGGAACCGAAAGCAGTATTTGCATTGACTGACACGGATGAATTCATATCAGCTACCGAAAGCTGTAATCTTCACGGTCTTTGGAAAGCATAATATATGGGACAAAGAACACATTTCATGGAAAGTTTTTTTTCGTGAAATGTGTTTCTGTTTTTATGAGAAAAATACTCATGTATAAAAGAAAAGACACACAAAGGATATAGGGTGTGGTATACTGTATACAAGAAATCAAGGAATGAAACAGAGTGATTTTAGAAACACTATAAAACACGGTAACAAATAAATTCAAATATAGAAAGAAGGAGTTTATATGGAAAAAGTTCAAAAGGATTGTGGATGTGTTAATTTAAGAAAAGTTGCAATGATTGGCTGCGGTTTTGTAGGTTCTGCTTCTGCATTCAGCCTGATGCAAAGTGGATTGTTTTCAGAAATGGTACTGATAGATGCGGATAAGGAAAAGGCAGAAGGGGAAGCTCTGGATATCAGTCATGGTGTTCCTTTTGCAAGACCGATGAAGATATACGCCGGAGATTATGATGATATTGTGGACGCTGCCATTATTATTATTACTGCCGGAGCGAACCAGAAGCCGAATGAGACCAGACTTGACCTTGTGCATAAAAATATCGGAATTTTTAAGTCTATTATTCCGGAAATTGCAAAGAGAGAATGCCAGGGAATTCTGTTGATTGTATCGAACCCGGTAGACATTTTAACCTATACGGCATTAAAGCTCAGCGGATTTGAAGAAAACAGAGTCATCGGTTCCGGTACCGTACTGGATACGGCAAGACTGAAATACAAGCTGGGGGAACATTTACAGGTAGACAGCAGAAGTGTGCATGCATTTATTATTGGAGAGCATGGAGACAGCGAAATTGCAGCATGGAGCAGTGCCAATGTATCCGGAATTGCGGTAGATGATTTCTGCGAAATGCGCGGACATTATCAGCATGATGAAGCAACAGAGCGGATTGCAAAGGAAGTAAAGAACAGTGCTTATGAGATTATTTCTAAGAAACATGCTACCTATTATGGAATTGCCATGGCGGTTCGCCGTATCTGTGAAGCAATTTTAAGAGATGAAAAGTCTATTTTGCCGATTTCTAGTATGATGCATGGCGAATATGGAATTGAAGATATTGTACTTTCCATGCCGGCCGTTGTGGGAAAACATGGAATGGAGAACAGAGTGCCAATTTCCCTGGATCAGGATGAAATACAGAAACTGAAAGAATCCGCAGATATATTAAAGGATATCCTGCATCAGAACGAACTTTAAAAGGAAATAGAAGTGGCAAAACATGGACTTTCCCATAAAAACGTGATAAAATAATGAGAAATGTCGGACAAAGGAGCAGAATATGAAAAAAGGAATTTTGTTTGATTTGGATGGAACTTTATGGGATTCTTCGGAGGAAGTAGCTTTTTCCTGGAAACAGGCGCTGGAACAGCGTGCAGATGTGGAAAAGGATATTACCATGGAAGATATTCAAGGCGTAATGGGAAAGACCATGGAAGATATTGCAGATATTCTCTTTTCTGAATTTGATTCCAAGAAACGTATGGAGCTGCTGGACTATTGCTGCAAAGTGGAGAACGATTATATCCAAAGCCATGGTGGGAAATTATTAAAAGGATTGGAAGAGACCCTTCAGGAATTAAAGGAAGCAGGGTATCATCTGTATATTGTAAGTAATTGTCAGGTGGGATATATCGAAGCTTTTTTAGAGTACCATAAGCTGAGTCAATATTTTGATGATTTTGAGAGCTACGGAGGAACAGGAAAGCCCAAGGGAGAAAATATCCGTCTGGTGACAGAACGGAATCATCTGGATAGGGCAGTTTATGTGGGAGATACCCAGGGCGATTACGAAGCTACCATGCAGGCAGGGCTTCCTTTTATTCATGCAAGAACAGGGTATGGAACGGTAGCGGCGAATGTGCCTTTTATCACGGAGCTTTCTCAGCTGCCGGAGAAAGTAAAAGAATTTTTGGAAAAGTAAGGAGAGAGAATATGGAAAAAATTGCAAGCTTTACGATAGACCATATAAAATTAGAATCGGGAATTTACGTGTCACGAAAGGATTATGTAGGAGCAGAGGTAATTACTACGTTTGACCTTCGTATGACTTCTCCTAATGACGAACCGGTGATGAACACTGCAGAGGTACATACTCTGGAGCATTTGGGAGCAACATTTCTTAGAAATGAGCCGGAATATAAAGACAAAATTATTTATTTTGGACCGATGGGCTGTCGTACCGGATTTTATCTGCTTTTAGCAGGAGACTATGAATCTAAGGATATTGTAAAACTGGTAACAGATATGTTTGAGTTTATGCGGGACTTTAAGGGCGAAGTGCCTGGTGCAAGTGCCAAGGACTGCGGAAACTATCTTGATATGAATCTTGGTATGGCAAATTATCTGGCAAAACGTTATTTGGAAAATACACTGTATGGAATTGATGAACAGCATCTGGTATATCCGGAGTAAATGTTTGGCAGAAGAAAGTAAGATGTCTATCATAGTAGAAACAGGAGAGAACCCATGAAAAAAGTTGGAATTATCGGAGCCATGGAACTGGAAGTAGAAGAGCTGCAGGGGAAAATGCAGGTTACCCGCAGGGAAAAAAAGGCATCCATGGAATTTTTAGAAGGAACATTAAACGGAACAGATGTAGTGATTGTAAGAAGCGGAATCGGAAAAGTCAATGCCGCGCTTTGTACTCAGATTTTATGCGATATATTTGAGGTGACCCACATTATCAATACAGGTGTGGCAGGCTCCCTGAAGAATGAGATTAATATCGGTGATATTGTAGTGTCTACCGATGCTCTTCACCATGATGTAGATGTACGGGTATTCGGATATCCGTTAGGAGAGGTCCCACAGATGGGATGTCTTGCATTTCCGGCGGACGAGATGCTTACAGGTCTTGCCGTAGAGTGCTGTAAGGAAGTAAACACGGATATTTCCGTATATAGCGGAAGAATCGTCAGCGGCGACCAGTTCATCAGTGATAAACAGGTAAAAGAACATATTATTTCTAATTTTGGTGGATTCTGTGTAGAGATGGAGGGAGCGTCCATTGCCCATGCGGCTTATTTGAACCATGTACCGTTTGTAATTATTCGTGCCATTTCCGATAAAGCAGATGACAGTGCAGAAATGGATTATCCTACCTTTGAAAAGGCGGCAGCAGCTCATTCCGCAGCATTGGTAGAGCATATGCTTCCGCGTATTTAGTGTAGTCGGTGAATAACCGGAATGTAGTAATTTTAGAAAAAGATAGGGGATGTTAAGCGTGAGCGCAAGCCATATTGCAATTCCTACGATTCTAAAAGTAGGAAAAGGAACATTAGGGAGTTTAGGAACGTATCTTAAGACAAATGACATGGAAAATGCCGTCATTTATTTTGGAAATGGTCTGATTGATATGTTCGGAAATACCGTAATGCAGTCTTTGAAAAAGGAAGGCGTCACGGTATTAGAATATCGGGAATTGGATTCCATTAGAATAGAGGATATTATCGAATTGGCATTTTCTATTGATGTAAAGACACAGGTGATTGTTGGAATCGGCGGTGGAAAGGTAATTGATGCTGCAAAATATGCGGCATATTTGCGGAAACTGCCCTTTATCAGTGTTCCTACTTCAGCCTCCAGCGACGGATTTTCCAGTTCCAGCGCATCGCTATTAGTAGATGGCAAGCGTACTTCTGTGCCTGCAAGAATGGCATATGGAATCATTGCTGATACAGAGGTAATAAAAAGCGCCCCTGAAAAGTTTATCTATTCCGGAATCGGTGACCTGGTGTCGAAAATAACGGCTCTTTATGACTGGGTGTATGAAGATGAAAATGGGTATGCGGTGCTTAATGACTTTGCTATGATGATAGCAAAAAAGGCAGTAAACAGCTTTGTGCGGACTCCATTTAAAAGTATTCAGGAGGATTTATTCCTGCGAGAGCTGTTAGACTCTCTTGCAATGAGCGGGGTTGCTAATGAGATTGCAGGGAGCAGTGCGCCTACCAGTGGAAGCGAGCATTTGATTTCCCATGCATTGGATAAGACATTGGAGTGTCCCCAGCTTCATGGAATTCAGGTTGGAGTTGCTACCTATCTTATGAGCAGGGTACAGAACCATCGTTATCAAAGAGTAAACACGATATTTACAGATACAGGCTTCTGGGATTATGTGGCTACACTGGGATTGAAGCGGGAAGATTACGAAAAAGCCATTGATTTGGCACCGTCCATAAAGCCCTATCGTCATACGTATCTCCATGAGGAAAAGTACCGGGAGCTGGCAAAGCAGTTACTGCGTGAGGATGAAGTTCTGAAACGAATATTTGGATAAAATATTTCCTGTGATATAAGAAAAAGCCGGAGCATAGAGCTTCGGCTTTCTCCATATGTATATTTAAAAATCAATCTCCTCATCATAGTAACAAGCCTTTAACAGCTTTTCCATTTCTTCCGGAGTCGGAATTCTTGGATTAGAACCGGTACAGGCATCGGAGATAGCCAGTTTTGCAACGTCCGGTAATTTATCCATGAATTCTTTTTCATCAATAATACCGCCTTCGTATTCCTTAATGCAGGATGGGATTTCCAGAGAAACATTCATTGCTTTTAATTCTGCAATGAGAGCATCCACCAGCTCTGCATCGGAAGAACCCTTAAGGTCAATGAATCTTGCAATTTCGCCGTAGCGTTTTGCTGCTTCCGGATTCTTGGCATTGTATTTGATGACCTTTGGCAGATACATGGCATTAGCGCATCCGTGTACGATGTGACCGCCACTGTAAGCCGCTCCGGTCTTGTGTGCCATGGAGTGAACGATACCAAGGAGTGCATTGGAGAATGCCATTCCGGCAAGACATTGTGCGTTGTGCATACGGTCACGTGCTTCCATGTCTCCGTCAAAGGAAGCCTTTAAGTCATTGTGAATCATTTTGATGGCATGCAATGCCAATGGGTCTGTATAGTCACAGTGAAGCGTGGAAACATATGCTTCAATGGCATGGGTCATAGCATCCATTCCCGTATGTGCCGTTAATTTCTTAGGCATTGTTTCTGCAAGCTCAGGGTCAACAATAGCAACGTCTGGCGTGATGTTGAAGTCTGCCAGTGGATATTTAATTCCTTTGTTATAATCTGTAATAACAGAAAATGCGGTTACTTCTGTAGCTGTTCCGGAAGTAGAAGGAATCGCACAGAATTTTGCTTTGGTTCGCAGTGTGGGGAAGCTGAATGGTGTAATCAGGTCCTCAAATGTGGTATCAGGATATTCATAGAAAGCCCACATTGCCTTTGCTGCGTCAATAGGAGAACCGCCGCCCATAGCAACAATCCAGTCCGGCTGGAATTCCTGCATTTTTGCAGCACCCTTCATAACAGTATCTACACTGGGGTCTGGTTCTACGTTTTCAAAAAGAGCAACTTCCATACCCGCTTCTTTTAAATAGTCAACTGCCCGGTCAAGGAAACCAAAACGACGCATAGAACCGCCGCCTACGACTATAATTGCTTTTTTTCCTGTTAAGTTTTTCAGTTCTTCCAAAGAACCTTTTCCGTGGTATAAATCTCTTGGTAATGTAAATCTTGCCATATAAAACCCTCCTATTTGAAAAACGTAAAATAGTTACTTTATATCTAAAATCCTATCATTAAAATAGATAAAAGTCAAACATAAATAAGATATATTTTGGACATAATGCACAAATATGCCAAAAGTAAAAATGGAATGAATAATTTCCTAAGAATTTCTTAAATATCAAAAAATTCATTGTTTCAAAAGAAAGCCTGTGCTATAATCCATTTGATAAAATATAATTCAAAAGGGTGAGTTTTATGAAGGAAAAGTTAAAAGACCTTATATACCGATATCGGCATGGATGGATCTTATCCTACTTATTAATATATTTACTATGGTTTGCCTTTTTGGAAAGGACAGTGACCAGACGTTTCCATGTGATTCATATGGCGGTGGATGATTATATTCCGTTTGTGGAAGTGTTTATTATTCCATATCTGTTGTGGTTTGGCTATGTTGCGGCAGCTGTTATTTATTTCTTTTTTAAGAATGTACAGGATTATTACAAGCTATGCTGCTTTTTATTTGTGGGAATGACGATATTCCTTGTGGCATCTACCATATATCCCAATGGACATTATTTAAGACCAAGGGTCTTTGAACGGGATAATATTTTTGTAAGTATGGTGCAATGGCTGTATGCTACGGATACACCGACGAACCTGTTTCCGAGTATTCATGTATATAATTCTCTCGGGGTACATATTGCAGTCAGCCACAGCGAGCAGTTAAGAGGCAAGAAGTGGGTTCAGTGGGGCTCTTTCCTGCTGATGGGTTCCATTATTGCATCAACTATGTTTTTAAAACAACATTCTGTCTTTGATGTAATTACGGCATGTGTTACTGCAGTTGTGATGTATACCTTTGTATATGGAAGCAACTGGCAGGAGAACAGAAAGCGGGTGTACGAGAGACAGTACCGACGGATATAAGAAAAAACAGTACCAGAAGTGGAATATCTGGTACTGTTTTTTTGTATCATTTAGAAAAGACAATGTTACATAAAAGTATGAAATCATTAATTTAAAAAATCGGGGTAACAGGATTCGAACCTGCGACCTCACGGCCCCCAGCCGTGCGCTCTAGCCAAGCTGAGCCATACCCCGTAACCATGATATTGTATCATAAATTATACAATAACGCAACCAAAAAAATCGCGTAAATGATTTGACTTAATAAAAAATGACTATATAATAGTAAGAAAGAATGAAAATAAGGGATGGTAGTATATGAAAGTAATGGAAAAGTTTACGAAAAAGCAGAAATTGCTTGGAATTGCAGGAATCATAATTTTGATATTGCTGATGATTTACATTGGCGTGTCAGTTTTTTTTCAAAATCATTTTGGATTTCGAACCACAGTAAATGGGGTAAAAGCAGCTGGTAAGAGTCCAAAGCAGATAGAACAGTTGATAAAAAAAGAAATTGACGGGTATGAGATTACCTTAGAGGAACGTGAAAATCAGTCAGAGGTTCTAAAGGGGACGCAGATTGGACTGAAGACAGAATTTGATGGAAGTCTGGAACAAGAGGTGAAGAAACAAAGTGGATTTGCCTGGCCGGTGTACCTGTTTCGGACTTCTGAGATAGAAGTAGGGACAATGATAACTTATGACAAGGAAGCCTTAGAGACAGAGTTAAATAACCTTGCCTGCATGGACGAAAGTCAGATGAGAATGCCGGAAAACGCTTCTATTTCAGAGTATTCGGAAGGGAACGGTTATGAGATTGTTCCGGAAAAAGAGGGAACACAGGTAGACTATGCAAAGCTTTTAGAAGTAATAGGTAAGTCTGTGACCAATCTGAAAAAAAGTGTTTCATTAGAAGAAGAGGGCTGTTATACCGAGCCTCAATACACAAAAGATTCCCAAGAAATAAAGGCACTGTTAGATACCATGAATCAGTATGCCGGAACAGAAATTACTTATGAATTCGGAAGTAAGAGTGAAAAACTAGACGGAAATACAATCAGTCAGTGGATTACCGTTAATGATAATATGGAAGTGGAGATTTCCCAGGAAAAAGTAAGCGAGTATATCGCATATCTGGCAGAAAATTATAACACAGCCGGAAAAGCAAAGTCCTTTCATACATCCTATGGCAGTACCATTACCGTAAGTGGAGGCGATTATGGATGGAAGATTGATAAGTCGGCAGAAACAGAAGCTCTGACCGCAAATATTATGGCAGGAGATAAGCTTTCCAAGGAGCCGGTATATGCGAAGACAGCAAATAGCCATGAGGAAAACGACTATGGAAATACCTATGTAGAAGTAAATCTGACGGCACAGCATATGTACTATTATAAAAATGGCTCATTGATATTGGAGTCTGATTTTGTATCGGGAAATGAAGCAAAGGGATGGAATACCCCCACCGGAGTTTATGGTCTATACTATAAACAGAGGGATAAGACTCTTCGCGGAGAAGATTATGCCACTCCCGTATCTTTCTGGATGCCGTTTAATGGAGGCGTTGGATTTCACGATGCCACATGGCGCAAGGATTTCGGAGGAAATTATTACCGGAAAAGTGGTTCTCATGGATGTGTAAACATGCCTTATAGTGCAGCAAAAAAGCTCTATGAAAACATCGAATCCGGATGTCCGATATTTGTGTATACCCTTTCAGGTACGGAGAGTGCAAAGGCAAAAGCCCAGGATGCTGCGGCTGCTGTTGTCAGTGCAATTAATGGCATCGGCAGTGTGTCTTTGGGAAGCCGGGATACCATTAATAATGTAAGGGCACAATATAACGCATTAGATGAGATGGCTCAAGGTTATGTAACTAATTATGATGTTTTGACTGCAGCAGAGGCACAGCTTGCAACGCTGGATGCCCAGGCTGCAGCCGCGGCAGCGGACCAGCAGGCGCAAAGTCAGGCACAGCCGGTCATTGATGCAATTAATACGCATCTGGTAAATCAGATGATTAATTTGGACAAGAAGGGAATCATACAAGAAATACGAAGACAGTATGATGCATTATCGGATGCAGCAAAAGCAAAAGTGACAAATTATTCTGTACTCACAGAAGCAGAAAGAATTATAGCATCATTGGAAAGTGGGTCATAAGATAAAAGGGAAGGGATACGATATGGAGAACCAGAGGGACAATGAGAAGAATCTTACGATTTCTGACGTAGCAAAAGCACTTGGCGTATCGAAAACCACGGTTTCCAGAGCTATTTCGGGAAAGGGAAGAATTGGTGCTGAGACAAGAGAACGGGTGCTTGCTTATATAAAAGAACACAATTATAAGCCGAATGCTCTGGCAAAAGGATTGGCACAGTTAAAAACGTTTAATTTGGGCGTGGTGCTGCCAGAGGATTATACTTTGGTGGATTTGCCGTTTTTTCAGACATGCCTCATGGGAATCAGTGAAGTTGCAGTAAGTATGGATTATGATATTCTTCTGACCATGGGCAGGGAAAATGAGAATACCCAGTTGATGCGTATGGTGGAAAATCATAAGGTAGACGGAATTATTCTTATGCGCACATTTACAAAGGACCAGAGTGTAGAATACTTAAAAGAAATGGGAACGCCCTTTGTGACAGTCGGAAGTACAAATTATTCTGATGTTATCCAGATAGACAATGACCATAAGAATGCCTGCAGGGAATTAATATCGATTCTGTTGATGAAAAAGATGGAACGGATTGGAATCGTGGGCGGCATTGAATCCCATGTAGTAACCCAGAATCGTTTACGTGGATATATGGAAGCGTATGAAAATGCCGGAATTACGGTAGATAAGGATATCATATATGTAAATGCAGATAGAGAGGCTATGATAGAACGGGCGGTGGAAAAGCTTCTGGAAGCAGAGGTGGACTGTATTGCATGTCTGGATGATGCCGTGTGTATGCAGGTGCTGAACAAATTGCGGCAGGAGCATGTGAAAGTGCCGGAGCAGATGAAGGTGGCATCCTTTTATGACAGTTCCGTATTGGAAAATCATATTCCGTCCATAACCTCCCTTTCCTTTAACGTAAGAGAGCTTGGAATGACAGCGTGCCGGACACTGCTGGACATGATAGAAGGAAAAGAAGTGGAGAAACGAACCTTGCTGGGGTATGAAGTAATATTGAAGGAATCTACGAAATAGAAGCAGGATATAAGAAAGAACGTGAAGAGCTAGTGATATCTTCACGTTCTTTCTTATATCCTGGATAATGCCTGACTTGTTCGTTTTGTTTTTATGTGGTAAATATTTAGTAAAATATAAGATAAATATAAGTAAAACTAATGTGAAAATTTACCAACAAACAACAGAAATAATCAAAAATAAACAAGAATAACGTGTTTTGGGTAATGGTAACGTTACCAGAACAAATTTTCTTGAAAAAACGGGTAAAAAATATATGATTTAACGTTGAATAACCGATTGCGCATGCGAAAAATATAGTCAAAATGACGAAAAAATACTATAAAAAATAAACAAAAAGAAACATATAAAACTAGAAAAAACATACATTTACAACAAGGTAATTATTTGGTAAACTTTAATCATAGAACAACCGATTGAACAATCTGCAAATTGTTCTAGCAAAACAATAATGTTTTTCATGGGAGGGAAACAATATGAAGAAAAAATTTTTAAGCGCGTTACTTTGTGTAGCAATGGCAGCAACAACGGTGCTGGCAGGCTGTGGGGACTCTAATAACGGCGGAAGCAGCAATGGAGGAAGCGACGGCGGTTCCTCAGCATCTGGTGATGAAAACACATTAACCGTATGGTGCTGGGACCCGGCATTTAACATTTACGCAATGGAAGAAGCAGCTAAGCTGTATCAGAAAGACCATCCGGAGGTTACTGTTAATGTAGTAGAAACACCTTGGGATGATGTACAGACCAAATTGACAACAGCTGCAACCAGTGGAAATTATGATACCTTACCGGATATCTTCCTGATGCAGGACAATGCATTCCAGAAAAATGTTATTTCTTATCCGGATGCATTTACAGATTTGACAGACAGCAAGATTGATTTTTCACAGTTTGCAGAAGGAAAAACAGCTTATTCTGTAGTAGATGGAAAGAATTATGGTGTACCATTTGATAACGGCGCAGTTATTGCCTGCTATCGTACCGATATATTAGAACAGGCAGGATATACTGTTGATGACTTTACAGATATTACTTGGGATGAATACATTGAAAAAGGAAAAGACATTCTGGCAAAGACAGGCAAACCATTACTTTCCTGTGTATCTGGTGAATCTGATGTTATCACAATGATGCTTCAGTCCACAGGCGCATCTCTCTTTGATGATGAGGGAAATCCGGATATGGTAGATAATGAAGCATTAAAGAAAGTTATGGAAACTTATCAGGAGCTGATTCAGACTGGTGTTATGGTTGAAGTAAACGACTGGGATCAGTATGTAGGAACATTAACCAATAGTACAGTAGCAGGAACAATCAATGGATGCTGGATTATGGGCTCTATCCAGACTGCTGAAGACCAGAGCGGAAACTGGGCAATTACCAATATGCCAAAAATGGAAGGTGTTGACGGAGCAACCAATTACTCCAATAACGGAGGAAGTTCCTGGGCTATTACTTCAAACTGCAAGAACATTGAATTAGCAGAAGACTTTATGGCAAGTACATTTGCAGGAAGCGTTGAGTTCTACGAGACCATTCTTCCGAAATCAGGAGCGTTAGCAACCTACTTACCGGCAGGTGATTCCGAAGCATATGCAGAGCCATCCGAATTCTTTGGCGGAGATGCTGTATTTGCTAAGATTACAGATTTTGCAGGAAAAGTTCCATCCAATAATACAGGTGTTTATTACTACGAAGCTCGTGATGCCGTAGGAACTGCAATTACCAACATTGTAAATGGTGCAGATATTGATAGCGAATTACGGACAGCACAGGATACGGTAGAGTTCGCAATGCAGCAGTAAGGAACTAAGAAATGAATATGTGGGGAACAGCAGAGCTGTTCCCCATTATAAAAAGGGGGCATAAACGTGAGCCAGTCAACAAAACCCAAAGGTAAAAAGATGTCATTAAATAAAAGACAAAATCTCACGGGCTGGGCATTTCTGACACCGGCAACCATTATGATTGCGGTAATGAGCTTCCTGCCTATGATACAGGCGTTTATCCTGTCCTTGCAGAAAGGAAAAGGAACAGACCTGACATTTACCGGTCTCGGTAACTATATACGAATGTTTCAGGACAGTGTCTTTAAACAGTCCATTATAAATACATTTGTTTATTTAATCATTCAGGTGCCAATCATGTTGATATTAGCACTGATTCTGGCATCTATGCTGAATAATAAGAACCTTAGAGGAAAAGGATTATTCCGTACCGCAATTTTCCTTCCCTGTGCAACATCACTTGTTTCTTATGCAATTATTTTCCGTTCTCTGTTCGCAGTAGACGGATTTGTAAACACAATTTTAATAAAATTAGGCATTTTAAATACAGGATATAACTTTCTGGGGCATGCCACAAGCGCAAAAATCATTATCATTATTGCATTAGTTTGGAGATGGACCGGTTATAACATGGTATTTTACCTTTCCGGATTACAAAATATAGAATATTCCGTATATGAAGCAGCAAAAATTGATGGTGCAAATCCAATGCAGACATTTTTCAAAATAACGGTTCCACTGTTGAAACCGACGATTCTTTTGACAGCGATTATGTCTACAAATGGAACATTACAGTTGTTCGATGAATCTGTAAACCTGACTGCCGGAGGACCTGTAAATTCCACAATTACAATGTCCCATTACATTTACAATGTATCCTTTAAGTATGTGCCGAACTTCGGATATGCGGCAGCAATGTCCTTCCTGATTTTTATTCTGGTAGCAGTTCTGGCATTCATACAGATGAAAGTAGGTGACAAACGTGACTAAGACAAAGAGAGCGAATGCTTTGATGTATATCTTTTTAACGATTGTATCTATTATTTCGGTATTTCCGATTTACTGGATGGCAATATCTGCAACCAATAAGAGCGCAGATGTCTTAAGTGGAACCTTGTTACCGGGAACACATTTGATAGATAATATCAAGAATCTGCTTGCCGCACAGAACGTAGGGGCAGCAATGGTCAATTCCTTTAAATATGCAATTATACTTACCATTTGTTCCTTAGTCATCTGTTCCCTCGCTGGTTATGGATTTGAAATCTATCATGACAGAGGAAAAGATGCGGTAATGTCAATTTTATTGCTGGCAATGATGGTACCGTTTGTTGCAACCATGATTCCGTTGTTCCGTATGTTTTCTTCCGCAAAACTTTTGAATTCCACGTTAGGATTTATCCTGCCGACGATTTCTACACCGTTTTTGATTATGATGTTCCGCCAAAGCGCAAGAAGCTTTCCGCATGACATTATAGAAGCTGCAAGAATTGATGGTTTAAATGAAATCCAGATTTTCTTCCGTATGTTCATTCCTACCATGCGTTCTACGTATGCAGCAGCAATGACAATTACATTTATGAATGCATGGAACAATTACTTATGGCCAAAGGTAATTATGCTGGATGACAGCAGTTTTACCATGCCGATGTTAGTAGCAAACCTGACACAGGGTTATGTAACAGATTATGGTATGCTGATGGTAGCCGTTTTGTTATGTACCTTACCGACAGTAATTATCTTCTTCCTCTTACAGAAGAGCTTTGCAGAAGGTATTACTGGAGCAGTGAAATAATCTTATATTTGAAAGCATAAGAACAAGGTTCGGCAGCACTGTTTTTTCGGTGCTGCCGAACCAGTATAAAGAATAAATCTATCAATAGCAGGAGGAATTGATATGTCTCATTTTAATTATGAAAAGGTGAAAGACCCATTTGTTTTTGCTGAAAATCGGGAAGAAGCACATTCTGACCATATCTGCTATGCATCTGTGGAAGAATTAAAGCAGAAAAAAAGCAGCTTCCGCTATAGTTTAGACGGACTTTGGAAGTTTTCCTATGCCAGAAATTATAATTCTGCCATCAAAGGCTTTGAGGAAGAGGATTATTGCTGTAAGACCTGGGCGGATATCAAGGTTCCGGCTCATATCCAGATGGAAGGCTATGATGTGCCGCAGTATGCCAATGTCCAGTATCCCTGGGATGGCAGGGAACAGATTGAACCGGGAGAGATTCCGGAATATTTCAATCCGGTGGCAAGCTACGTGAAATATTTTACTCTTCCGGAGCATATGCAGGGAAAACCGGTATATATCTCTTTTCAGGGTGTGGAAAGCGGTATGGCGCTGTGGCTGAACGGAAGCTATGTGGGTTATAGTGAGGACAGTTTTACTCCGTCGGAATTTGAATTAACGGATTATCTGAAAGAAGGAGAAAACAAGCTGGCAGTCCAGGTATTTAAGTGGACAGCGGGAAGTTGGTGCGAGGACCAGGACTTCTTCCGTTTTTCCGGAATCTTTCGAAGTGTATATCTGTATACGGTGCCGGAGGCTCATATCCGGGATATCCGGATTCGAACCTTGTTAGAGGATGATTATAAAAACGCCGACCTGCAGGTTGTCTGCAAGACAAAGGGAAGCGGTAAGGTAAGACTAACCTTAAAGGACGGAGAAGAGGTTATTTTTACAAAAGAAGAGACGCTGGAGGAAGAACTGAATGTTCTGGAACAGGTAAAGGAACCGGCGCTTTGGAGTGCGGAGGAACCGAATCTTTACGAGCTTTTGGTAGAGGTACGGAAGGAAAACGGAGATATTACAGAAGTATTTTCCCAGATGGTAGGCTTCCGACGCTTTGAAATGAAGAATGGTATCATGCACATCAATGGAAAGCGAATTGTATTTAAGGGCGTAAACCGCCACGAGTTCAGCTCCAAGACCGGGCGTGCCGTGTCGGATGAGGAAATTGTAAAGGATATTATGACCATGAAGCGGAATAATATCAATGCTATCCGTACCAGTCATTATCCGGATGACTCCAGGATTTATGAGCTGTGCGATAAATATGGACTTTACATGATTGCAGAAAACAATATGGAAAGCCACGGTTCCTGGGACCCCATTGTAAGAGGTGTGGCAGATATTGAAACTGCCGTTCCGGGAAACAATGAGGATTGGAAGCCGATGATGTTAGACAGGGTAAACTCCTGCTATCAGAGGGATAAGAACCATCCGGCGATTGTTATCTGGTCCTGTGGCAATGAATCCTTTGGCGGTACCGTTATCCGTGACATGGCGGATTTGTTCCGTAAGCTGGATAACACCAGACTGGTGCATTATGAAGGCGTTTTCAATGACAGACGCTGCAACGAGACCAGCGACATGGAAAGCCAGATGTATCCAAGTGTAGAGGATATCAAGGCATTTCTGGCAAAAGACAGGAGTAAGCCTTTTATCTGTTGTGAATACGCTCATGCCATGGGAAATTCCTGCGGGGCAATGCATAAGTATACAGACCTGACAGACACAGAGCCTTCCTACCAGGGCGGTTTTATCTGGGATTACATTGACCAGTCCATTGAGAAAAAAGACCGCTACGGCAACAAATTCCAGGCATATGGCGGAGACTTCGGTGACCATCCCTGCGACTACAATTTCAGTGGAAACGGAATTGTATATGGAGGAGAAAGAGACGAATCACCAAAGATGCAGGAGGTAAAATTCAATTACCAGAATATCAGCGCAGTCGTCTCTAAGGATAAGGTGCTGGTAAAAAATAAAAACCTGTTTGTAAACACAGACAAATACGATTGTGTGGTACTGCTTGAGAAAAACGGAACGCTCATACAGCAGGCTCAGCTTGTAACAGCTGTAGAGCCATTAAGCGAAAAGGAATACCCATTGCCATTAGAGATACCGTCTGTTCCGGGAGAATATGCAGTCACCGTATCCTTCCGTTTGAAGGAAGCAGAGGACTGGGCGCCTGTTGGGCATGAAGTAGCTTTCGGTCAGGGTGTATTTGCAGTAAAAGAAACGGAAAAGCCGATAACAGAACCACTTACAGTTATCCGTGGAAAACTAAACATCGGTGTCCGCGGAGAGCATTTTGAGTGTATGTTCAGTTACTTAAACGGAGGTCTTGCTTCTTACCGCTATGGCGGCAGAGAGATGATAGAGAAAATTCCGATGCCTAATTTCTGGCGTGCACCTATTGACAATGATTGTGGAAACAAGATGATGGGGCGTTACGCGCAGTGGAAAATTGCCAGTATGTATTGCTGGATGGACCCGGAGGTAAAAGATAATCCGACACTTGAGGAAAAGGAGCATAGTGCAGTCATTACCTTTTTCTATGCAATGGCTACCACACCGGCAAGCAAATGCAGTGTGGCATACGAAGTGTTCGGAGATGGTACTATCACCACCACGCTGTCCTATGACCCGGTAAAAGAATTGGCGGATATGCCGGAATTCGGTATGATGTTCAAATTCAATGCGGATTATGAGAACGTAGAGTGGTACGGCAACGGACCGTCTGAAACCTACTGTGACAGACAGCATGGAGCAAAGCTTGGTATTTACAAGAATAAGGTTGCAGATAATGTGGCGAAATACCTGGTTCCACAGGAATGTGGCAACAAGACCGGAGTACGGTGGGCGCGCATTACCGACAATACCGGAAAAGGAATCATGTTCAGCGGTGAGGAACTGAGTTTTTCCGCCCTGCCATATACGCCTCATGAAATGGAAAATGCAATGCATCCTTACGAACTGCCTCAGGTACACTACACGGTAGTGCGGGTGGCTCTGCAGCAGATGGGAGTCGGCGGTGATAATAGCTGGGGTGCAAGAACCCATGAGGAATACCTGTTAGATGTAACCAAGCCCATGGAACTGAAATTCAGCTTCAAAGGAATTGTATAAAATAGTGTAGAATAGTTATAGAAAAAGGAGATGCTATGTTAAAATTTTAACACAGTATCTCCTTTTCAATTAGAGATTTTTATGGTAAACTGTCCACGTTGGCAAAAAGCATTTCAAACAGGAGAAGAAATGAAAGCAGTAATATTTGATATGGATGGAGTCATCATTGATTCCGAGTGGTTAGTGGTGGATTGCTGGAAAGCGGTTGCCCGAAAGTACAAAATCCCCGATATAGAAAAGTTATGCAGAAAATGTCTTGGGTTGAACCGAGACGCCACCATCAAGGTGTTTTTGGAGCATTACGGAAGCGATTTCCCTTATGAGCGCTATAAACAGGAAATGGCAGACATGTTTCAGCAGCGTGCAGTAACAGAATTAACGTTAAAACCCGGTGCAAAGGAGCTCCTGTACTGGTTAAGGCAGCAGGGCTGCCGGACTGGTCTTGCGACCTCTACCAGAGAGGCAGCGGCAAAGCAGGAGTTAGAAAGACTTAAGGTACTTTCCTGCTTCGATGAAGTAGTCTGTGGGGATATGCTGAAGAAAAGCAAGCCGGAGCCGGACATCTACCTGATGGCATGCGACAGACTGCATGTGCTGCCGGAGGAAAGCTGCGCCATAGAGGATTCCTACAATGGAATACGTTCTGCATTTAACGCTGGAATGAAAGCAATTATGGTGCCGGATATGGCGCCGCCCAACGAAGAAATGCGGGAGAAGAGTATTGTTATTTTAGATAATCTCATAGAAGTAAAAAAATGGATGGAAAAAAGATATAATTTTTAAGACAGATGTGATAAGATGATAAAGCACGTACATGAGTGGATACAACTTTGAATCAGAGGAGGAAACAGCATGGCAGCATGGGAAGAAAATGTTCGTAAAGTGGTCCCCTACACACCTGGGGAGCAGCCAAAGTCCAGGAACATAATTAAGTTAAATACAAATGAAAATCCTTATCCACCGGCGCCGGGCGTGGAGCGGGCACTGCGGGAAATGGATGTGCAGGAGTTTCGTAAATATCCTGACGCAGAGACAAGACCTCTTGTAGATGTCTTAGCGGAGTATTATCAGGTAAAGCCGGAACAGGTATTTGTAGGGGTTGGCTCAGATGATGTTTTGGCAATGAGCTTTCTGACCTTTTTTAATTCGGGAAAGCCGATTCTTTTTCCGGACATTACGTATTCCTTTTATGATGTCTGGGCAGATTTATTAAAAATACCATACGCGTGTCAGCCGCTGGATGATGAATTCCATATCCGGGTAGAGGATTACAAAAAGGATTGTGGCGGTATTGTGATTCCGAATCCCAATGCACCTACCGGAGTAGAAATGGGCTTATCCCAGATAGAGGAGATTTTAAAAAGCAATCTCGATGTAATCGTCATCATTGATGAAGCATATGTTGACTTTGGAGCGGATTCCGCGTTATCCCTGCTTCCAAAGTATGAGAATCTTCTGGTGGTTCAGACCTTTTCTAAGTCCAGAAGTCTTGCGGGAATGCGGATTGGCTATGCTATCGGCTGTCCGAAAATGATTAAGTATCTCAATGATGTAAAATATTCCTTTAATTCTTATACCATGAATATGACAGCGCTCACGCTTGGAGTGGAGGCAGTGAAGGATGATGCTTATTTTAAGGAAACACTGCAAAAAGTGATGAATACCAGAGAACGGGTAAAAGGAGAATTGAAGGCGCTTGGATTTGTTTTTCAGGATTCTAAGAGTAATTTTATTTTTGCCAGTCATCCGAACTATCCGGCAAAGGAATTATTCGAGGCATTGAAGCAGGCAGGGATTTATGTGCGGTATTTTAACAAACCGCGTATCGACAATTATCTGCGTATTTCCATTGGAACCGATGCAGAAATGGATGAATTGATTGCATTTTTTGAAAAATATATAAAATAAATACAATAAGGAACTGGAGAGAACTTATGTTAAAAATGATTTTAAAAGGCGTTGTGATTGGTGTGGCGAACATTATTCCCGGCGTTAGTGGCGGAACCATGGCTGTTTCCATGGGGATATATGATAAGATTATTCATGCGGCAACACATTTGTTGTCTGAGTTTAAAAAGAGCATGAAACTGTTGATTCCGATTTTGATTGGTGCAGCGCTTGGGCTGGTAGTAGTAGCAAGAATCATACAAATGATGTTTGAGCGGGTTCCATTTCAGACAAATCTGTTGTTTATCGGACTGATTTTAGGTGGGCTTCCGGCTATGACTAAGAAGGTAAAGGGGCAGAGCATACGCCTGCCACACATTTTGTCGTGTGTTCTGTTTTTCGCATTAGTGGTAGGTCTTGCAGCCATGGGAGAGACAGAAGGTGCAGCAGCAGACTTAAGCTTTAATATGATTAATGTAGTGAAATTATTTGGCGTAGGTATTATTGCTTCTGCTACCATGGTAATTCCGGGCGTTAGTGGTTCTATGATTTTGATGATTATGGGATATTATAATCCGGTTTTGAGTGAAATAAACCGATTTATTGATAATCTGGTAAAGTTTAATGTGCCGGGATTATTGGATGGATGTGCCATATTAATTCCTTTTGGAATCGGTGTAGTGGTAGGAATATTTGCCATTGCAAAAGTGATTGAGATTATTTTTACCAAGTTCCCTTATTTGGCATATTGGGCGATTATCGGACTGATTATAGCATCTCCTTTTGCGATTTTGATGATGAACAATCTTGGAACTATTACCGTAGTAACGGTTCTTACCGGAATCGTAGCACTTGTGGCAGGAATTTTTGTTGCCCTGAAGCTGGGAGAAGAGTAAGAATATGGACATCTTGGAAAAAGCCGTTCCTTTCTATGGAGTGCTAATAAATATAATCGGTTTTGGGCTTATGGGAATCGATAAGCAGAAAGCCAGAAAGCATCAATGGAGGATATCGGAAAAAACACTGTTTCTGACGGCGCTTTTATTTGGAAGTCTGGGAACATGGGCTGGAATGTATGTATTTCACCACAAGACAAAGCACTGGTATTTTGTAATAGGAATGCCCTTGATACTGGCAGTGCAGGTAATGATATTAATTATGTTATTTCGTTGGATGTAAAGTGATGAAAAATGTTCATTGACATTCAAAATATAAAATAATATCATAGATATCATAGTGATATTAAACTGGTGTAAGAGCCGGTATAACGAATAAAAAGAGGAAGGATAAAAAGATATGTATTCATTTGAAGAAGTAAAAACAGCGGATCCACAGGTGGCACAGGCAATTACAGATGAGATGGCAAGACAGAACAGCCACATTGAGTTGATTGCATCAGAGAACTGGGTAAGCAAGGCAGTTATGGCAGCAATGGGAAGTCCTATGACCAACAAATACGCAGAAGGATATCCGGGAAAGAGATATTACGGCGGATGCGAATGTGTAGACGTAGTAGAGAATCTTGCCATTGAACGGGCAAAGGAACTGTTTGGCTGTGAGTATGTCAATGTACAGCCTCATTCAGGCGCACAGGCAAATATGGCAGTACAGTTTGCTATGTTAGAGCCGGGAGATACCGTAATGGGAATGAACTTAGACCACGGCGGACATCTGACACACGGAAGCCCGGTGAATTTTTCAGGAAGTTATTTTAAGATTGTTCCTTACGGTGTAAATGACGAAGGATTTATTGATTATGACAAGGTAAGAGAAATTGCATTAGAATGTAAGCCAAAGCTTATTATTGCAGGAGCAAGTGCTTATGCAAGAACCATTGACTTCAAGAAATTCCGTGAAATTGCAGACGAAGTGGGAGCATATCTGATGGTGGATATGGCACATATTGCCGGACTGGTAGCAGCAGGACTTCATCCAAGCCCAATACCATATGCCCATGTAGTAACTACTACAACCCACAAGACCTTACGCGGACCAAGAGGGGGAATGATTCTGGCAAGCAAGGAAATGGCAGACAAGTTCAATTTCAATAAGGCTATTTTCCCGGGAATTCAGGGCGGACCACTGATGCATGTTATCGCAGCAAAGGCAGTATGCTTCAAAGAAGCACTGGATGATAGCTTTAAGGTATATCAGAAGAATATCATCGACAATGCACAGGCGCTTTGCAAGGGACTGATGGACCGTGGTATCAAGATTGTTTCCGGTGGAACGGACAATCATCTGATGCTGGTAGATTTGACACCTTTTGATTTGACCGGAAAAGAAGTAGAGAAGCTGTTGGATTCTGTGAATATTACTTCCAATAAGAATACCATTCCAAATGATCCAAAATCTGCATTTGTAACCAGCGGTATTCGTCTTGGAACACCGGCAGTTACTTCCAGAGGCTTCAATACAGAGGATATGGACAAGGTAGCAGAGTGTATTGCCCGGATGATTAAGGAAGGGGAAGCTGCTTCGGAAGAAGTAAGAGCTATGGTAAAGGAACTGACAGAAAAGTATCCGTTAAATTAAGAAAATATTAAGAAACTTCATTGGAGTTCATAATTGTTTCATGATAAGATGGCTATGAGGTAATATGCGCCTTATAGCCATTTTATTATGTTACAGGCTAAGGTAACCAGAAGGACAGGAGGAGAACAATGAGTAAAAAGAAAGTGGGAATTATCATTGCGGCAGCGGTGGTAGTTGTGGCAGCAGCAGGAGGCGGTTTATGGTATTTCTTAAAGGGAAGCAGTACCGGAGGAAGCAGTGCTGATAAAGTGTATGTGGAATCAGTATCTTCTTTAACTTCTAGTAATTCCGGCGTGCAGAATCGATATTCCGGAGTAGTAGAGCCGCAGGAAACATGGGAAGTAAATAGGAATGGGGAAAAAACAGTAAAAGAAGTTTTTGTAGCCGAAGGAGATGCCGTAGAGGAAGGAACTCCTTTGTTTGAATATGATACGGAGACACTCGAGTCGGAGCTGGCACAGGCTGAGCTGGACTTAGAAGGAATGAGGAATGAGATTACCAATTATCAGGAACAGATTAAACAGCTGAATGAAGAGAAGAATACGGCGCCGGAGGACGAAAAGTTTAATTATACCACTCAGATTCAGAGTCTTCAGAATAGTATCAAACAGTCAGAATATAACATTGAAAGTAAGAAAATAGAAATGCAAAAGAAGCAGGAAGCCATAGATAATGCTACGGTAACCAGTGAAATGGCAGGTGTAGTAAAGTCCATCAATGAGTCAGGGATGGATGATATGGGAAACAGTGCGGCATATATGACGATTCTTGCTACTGGTGATTATCGGATTAAGGGGACTGTAAGTGAACAGAATATATGGTCTCTTACAGAGGGGCAGAGCGTCATTATTCGTTCCAGGGTAGATGAAACGCAGACCTGGAGCGGAACGATTTCCAAGGTGGATATGGAGAATCAGGAGACTGGTAATAACAATTATTACTCAGACAGTTCGGCACAGACCTCCAGCAAATATCCGTTTTATATTGCGTTAGATTCTGCAGAAGGATTAATTCTCGGACAGCATGTCTATATTGAAATGGATGAAGGTCAGAGCGTAGAAAAGGAAGGAATCTGGTTATTTGAAGGTTACATCGGAATGGACGAAGAGGAACCATACGTGTGGGCGGCAAATAAAAAGGACAGATTGGAAAAACGTAAGGTAGAGCTGGGAGAATATGACGAAGCGCTGGGAGAATATGAAATCAAGTCAGGACTTTCTGAAGATGATTATATTGCATATCCTATGGACGGACTGTATGAGGGAGTCGCTGCGGTGACGGATGCGGCAGAGGTAGATTACACTTCTCCTTTGTATAATCAGGAGAACGGCATGGAAGACGGAATGTTAGAAGACGGTGAAATGTTGCCGGAAGACGGAATGTTAGAAGACGGTGAAATGCTGCCGGAGGACGGAATGTTAGAAGATGGTGAGATGATGCCGGAAGACGGAATGTTAGAGGATGGGGTAGACGAGCCGGAAGTAGAAGAACCAGTGGTAGAACCGGAGGGATGAGCAGAATGATATTGAACTTACAGAATATTTTTAAGGATTATCAGCAGGATAAGCTTGTAGTTCCGGTGCTAAAGGATGTATCTCTTCAGGTAGAAGAGGGAGAATATGTAGCAATTATGGGACCGTCCGGTTCGGGAAAGACCACGCTGATGAATATCATCGGTTGTCTGGACAGACCGACGTCAGGAACGTATGAGCTGGCAGGTGAGGATGTATTAAAGTATAAAGACAAAGAAATGTCAGACCTGCGTCTTAGAAGAATCGGATTTGTGTTTCAGAGCTTTCATTTGCTGCCAAGACAGTCGGCACTGGAGAATGTGGCGCTTCCGTTAAGCTATGCAGGAATAAAGAAGAAAGAGAGAAGACAGCGGGCAGCGGCAGCATTGGAGCGGGTAGGCTTAGGAGAACGTGTGGACTTCAGACCAACGCAGCTTTCCGGTGGTCAGAAACAGCGTGTTGCCATTGCAAGAGCCATGGTAAACAATCCCAAGATTCTTCTGGCAGACGAACCAACAGGTGCGTTAGATTCCAAATCAGGACAACAGATTATGGAACTCTTTGAAAAACTGAATGAAGAAGGGGTTACCATTGTGATGATTACCCATGACAAAAATATAGCCTCAAATGCAAAACGTATTGTGCATATCATTGATGGTATGATTACGGAAGAAGGCAGTGAGGAGGCAGCCCATGAGTAAGAAAAAAATAATAGTGATAGCGGTTTCTCTTGTAGTGGTGATTGCCTTGATAGTCGGAGGTATTTTTGCATATCGTTGGTATCGGTCAGAGAATACCACTGCAGAGGTTCAGTCTGTTTCCAATCTGAACTGGGGATATAGTGGAAATCAGATGAGCAGTTACGGAATGGTAACGAATGATATGTCTCAGGATGTGTATCTGTTAGAAAGTCAGACCATAGAAGAAGTATTTGTGACAGAGGGGCAGACCGTGGCTGTGGGCGACCCATTGATTTCCTATGATATGACTATGTCAAATCTTCAGTTGGAAATGAAGCAGCTGGATATTGATACTTATGAGAATAAGCTGGCGGCAGCAAAAAAGGAACTGGAAAAGTTAAAGAATACGACACCGATAGTGGAAAACCCGGCTCCTTCGGAGAATCCGGCTGTGAGCGAAATACCATCAGAGCCAGAACAGCCTCAGCTGCCGGAAAAGACGGGGGAAGCATATAATTATATCTCATCTGCTTCTGTTCCCAATAAGGGAACCGGAACAGCAGATGACCCATATGTATTCTTATGTACGCCGGAGTGCTATGTGTTAGGAGAATATTTGAATAGTTTATCCGCAGATGCATCGAATCCTCTGTTTGTTATATTTGAGATTCATCAGGATAATACATTTGATGGGGCGCTGCTGGCATCCTGGAATGTAAGCGGAAACAGTGGATTACCTCAGATGGCAGAAGAGTCTAAATGGGCAGTAAGTACCCGTTCCCAGATAGAAGAAGATTTTATGGATGATATACAGGAGCCAATGATAGATACCACTGTAACAGAGCCGACGCAAGAGCTGCCACAGGGCTATACAGCAAAGGAACTGGCAAAAATGATTTCCGACAAAGAAGGAGAAATCAGAGACCTTGACTTAAGTAAGAGAAAAGCAGAACTGGAATTGGATCAGATGAAGAAGATTTCTGAAAATGGTGTCGTTTCCGCCACTGTAAATGGAGTAGTCAAAAGTGTAG
The DNA here is from genome assembly GCA_949292785.1 of uncultured Eubacteriales bacterium. Taxonomy (GTDB): domain Bacteria; phylum Bacillota; class Clostridia; order Lachnospirales; family Lachnospiraceae; genus Petralouisia. The sequence goes on along the minus strand of CASFBK010000005.1, from coordinate 171,268 downwards.
GAGACAAAGATAATCCACCTACAGATGGAAGCGCATTTCTGACAGTCAGTGGTTCCGAGGGACTTTATGTCAGTGGTTCTTTAAGTGAACTGATGTTAGGAGAGGTTGAAGTAGGTCAGACCGTATATGCGAATTCATGGGAAAGTGGAATGAGCTTTGAAGCGACGATTACAGAGATTTCTACTTATCCGCAGGAAAACAGTAATTCCTGGGGAGACGGAAATCCAAACGTATCCTATTATCCCTATACGGCATATATAGAGAATACGGAAGGACTGAAAAATGGTGAATATGTAGATTTGACCATGACAAGTAATATGGATAATTCCAATAGTATTTATCTGGACAAGGCATATGTCAGGGAAGAAGACGGCAAATCATATGTATTAAAGGCAGATGAAAATGACAGACTTGTAAAACAGTATATAGTGACCGGAAAGACAATCTGGGGTCAGGCAGTAGAAATTGTATCAGGACTTACGTTGGAGGATAGAATTGCATTTCCATATGGAAAGACAGCCAAGGAGGGTGTCAAGGTAAAAGAATCATCCGGCGGAATGATGTATTATTGATAAGGAGGAAACATTATGCTAGAAAATATAAGACTGTCCTTTCAGGGAATCTGGTCACATAAGATGCGTTCCTTTCTTACCATGTTAGGAATCATCATTGGTATTGCAGCAATTATTGCCATTGTTTCTACCATTAAGGGAACAAATGAGCAGATTAAAGAGAATCTGGTAGGCTCCGGAGACAATACAGTAACGGTGCAGTTGAATCAGGGAGATTGGGCTTATGAGATGGAATACAATGGAATCCCGGATGGTGTTCCGGTCATTTCCGAGGACGTAAGACAGCAGATGTTAGATATTTCTCATGTAGAGAATGCTTCCCTGTATACGTATCGTGAAACCTATGATGCAGTGTATCGTCAGAATACCGGACTATCCGGAGGGAAGATATATGGTGTGGACCGGAATTATTTTTCCACCTGTAACTATATAATAAAAAATGGAAGAAACTTTGCAGAGTCTGATTACAGTAACTTCCGAAAGGTGGCAATTCTGGATGATAATTCGGCAGAAACACTTTTTTCAGGTGAGAATCCGGTAGGAAAGACTATTGAGATTAAGCAGGAGCCATATGTAGTAATTGGAGTGATGGAGAAGTCCTCAAAGTTCGAACCGGTGATTAACTCCATTGATGACTATTACATGTATGCAGAAGACAGCAGTGGTTCCGTTTATGTGCCGGATGCTACATGGCCTGTAATTTACGGCTATGATGAGCCTCAGAAGGTGGTGCTGAAGTTAGACAGCACAGACAACATGACATCAGCAGGAAAGCAGGCGGAGGAGATTTTGAATGCCCGTCTTACCGTAAGTGATGACACACTAAAATATAAGGCAGAAAATCTTCTGGAACAGGCAAAGGAGATTCAGGAATTGAGCCAGTCTACCAACACGATGTTAATCTGGATTGCCGGAATCTCTCTTTTGGTAGGCGGTATCGGTGTTATGAATATTATGCTGGTGTCCGTAACAGAACGTACCCAGGAGATTGGTTTGAAAAAGGCAATTGGAGCAAGAAAAGGAAAAATTTTAGGACAATTCCTTACGGAGGCAGCAGTATTGACAAGCCTTGGAGGTCTGTTTGGAGTTGCAGTTGGAATTGTGCTTGCGGAGGTAATATCCAAGGTAATGGAAACCAAGGTGGCAATCAGTGTTCCGGCTGCTGTAGTTGCAGTGATTTTCTCCATGGTAATCGGAATTATCTTTGGTCTGCTTCCATCTTATAAGGCGGCAAATCTGAATCCGATTGATGCATTGCGACACGAATAGAATTAAAAAATAAAAGAAACTTTTTATAAAATCGAAGTTATTTCATTAGGTGAAATGGCTTCGATTTTTTTACTCTATTAGGAAATACCGTGTTGTGTTAAAGCGTAAAATTGTGGCAGTGGAAGATATGAAGTCATTGTCGGGAAAACGAAAGAAGATCTATACAATTACATTACCGGATGGGCAGACAGCAGATAGATTTGTAGAAGAATCAGGCTTAGAGATTAGGGAAAGAATGGGGAATCGTGTACAGCTTACCGTGAAGAATCAGATTCCGGAGACATTGCAGATGATTGCGAAATATCAGCCCATAGACCTGGATATTAAGACACAAAGTTTGGAGGAATTGTTTATGCATTTTTACGGAGAGGGGAAAAAGAAATGATTTCATTTTCACTGTTAAAAAGAAATATGTTTTCTTGTATCAAGCCGTTCTTGATTATTTATGCGGTACTTTGTATGTATACAATCGTGATTATCTATATGTATGAGCCTAAGATGGCTGATATGTTGAATCAGTATCAGGAGATGATGCCGGGAATTATGGCGGCGGTGGGGATGACGGGAGTTGCCTCTAGTCTGCTTGAGTGGATGCAGATATATCTGTATGGGTTTCTGATGCTGCTGTTTCCGTTGATTTTTATTATTATTTTGGTGCAGAAACTATTAATGGGGTATATCGATAATGGTTCTATGGCAAATCTTCTGGCAACTCCAAATTCCAGAGGAAAACTAATCCGTACCCAGGCGTTGTCCGTGATTTTGTGGTTGGGAATTCTGATGACCGCAGTTACGGCAGTAGGAATTGTGGGAAGTCAGATGATGTTTCCGAACGAACTGAACGTGAAACGCTATATCATGTTGAATGGAAGCACGCTGTTCATGCAGCTTTTAATATCTGGAATAGTATTTCTGGCAGCTTGTGTATGTAGCGAGGCAAAGAATTATTATGGTTTGGGGGCAGGACTTCCTATTCTTTTTTTCTTAATGCAGATGATTTCTAATATGGGAGAAAAATTGGAAAATTTGAAATACCTGACGGTCTATACCTTACTTCCGGCATCGAAAATCGTAGAGGGAGAAAGCGGAGTATGGTGTCAGAATGTGATAATGCTTGGCTTGGCAGTAGTATTATTTAGCGGAGGAAGCTGGTGGTTCTGCAGGAGGGATTTATCAGTTTGATTTGTGGATTTAAAAAGAATTGACGTGGAATTGCAAATAAGATAGAATGAAAAAGAATTGACTTTTATCTTTATGAGGAGGGGAGGAAAGCAGTGAGTGAAATTAAGTTAAAAGACACTGGATTTCAGAAGACGATGACACTACAGAAGTCAGCAATAACGGAACTGCAGGAGATATACAGGACACAAAAAAGTGTATTTGGTGCAATGAAAAATAGCTGGCAGGGAACGAGTGGAGATGCTTTCAAACAGGGAAGTAATGAAATTTTGTGTGAGACGTTAATGGCACAGTTGACATTAGACGATTTGAAACGAAAAACGTCATATGCAGAAACTTCATTGAAGGATGCCGATGAGACTTTGAAGCGTACCATTGTAGAAAAATAAATAAGGAGGGGTAGAAAATGAGATGTCGTTGTTCTGAGATAAGCAGATGCAGCAGAGATATTTCAACTTTGGGTCAAATGATTCGTCAGCTGACACAGTTGGAACAAGAAGATAGTAGTATTAATAATGGATTAAATAATCTTGCCAGTGTGAGTGGTGTATCTATTACACCGCAAAATATTGGGGAACTTACATCCAGTGAACAGAAACTGAATCATCCCATCAGTAATTTGCGAAGCCAGATGCTGAGCGATTGTGAAGGTGAGAAAAAACGCCTGGAAAATACATGTAAGTGGATGCAAAGTGAAGATAGAGATTATCATAGAAAACAAGAGGAAGAGAGAAGAAATAATAGATAAGGGGGAGAAAAATGAAGAAATTTTCTATTGACAAGTCTGTGCTCCAGGAGACCATTAACAAATTGGAGCAGTCTATACAACAAATCAATGCACTAAAGATAAGGATTGTACAAGCGAATACAGAATTGACAGGTTATCACTGGTCGGGAAAGTCTGCCGTAACATTCCAGGAAAACGCACTTGAATGGCGGGACAACTTTCAAAAATATATTTCCAATTTAGACAAGATGCATCGTGCTTTGCAGGAGCAGATTATGCCAAGAGTGGAGTCTTTGAACAATCAGGCAGGTTCCATGGCGGCTTGTGTAGGCGGCAGTGCAGGGAACAGCAGTGGGACAGCCCAAATCAGTCTGGATTGGAGTGGCAAGCAGGAAATGTGCCGGTTATGTGGAAGTCTGGTTGGGGAATATGAAAGCTACGCAAACCAATTATCCACATTAAGAAATTTAAATGGACAGCTATGTTACTCCGGATTTTCTATAGGGGCACAGATTGATAGTGCAGTTAGTAAAATTCATGAAGTACAGCAGATGCTTCAGAACCTGAAAAGTGCCATGGATTCCTATCAGGATAATGTAGAAGAGCTAGAGACGGTGATGGCGGCACAGATGGAACAGCTGCAAATGCCGGCAGGCTGGTCTACAAGCATTAGTTCATTGCTGAATCGGCTGTCGATTTCTTGCGGAAGCTTTCAAATGAACGAGATTTTAAAAGAATTAATCAGAATGTTAAAGGGATTGAATCAGAATAGCTGTGAGTATGGTGGAGACCCCATTAATCTTGCTACCGGAAATTTTATTTATCATAGGGAGTATTTGCGGCAGAAAGGACTTTATCCCTTAGCGTTTGTAATGTTTTATAATTCTATGGAACCTCAAAACAGTGTGTTAGGAAAAGGCTGGGTACATAATTATCAGATTTATCTTAGAAAGGAAGAGCAGCGGGTCGTACTGCATTGGTCGGACGGCAGGGAAGAGACCTTTCTCAGAGAAGAAAACGGACAGTATTCTCATTTGATAGGAAAACGGGATACCCTGATGGAAGCCACGGAGGGCATGGTCTATAAGACAGAGCTTGGGATAAAATATGTTTTTGATTCTCAGGGGAAAAATATCAGAGTAGAAGACCGTAACGGGAACTGGCTGAAGTTTTTTTATGATGCAGAAGGGAGAATGACAGAGGCAAAAAGCATATCGGGAGAGGCTTTGTTCTATCGCTATGGAGAGGAAGGACTTTTATCAGAGGTGTCGGACCAGACAGGACGTTCTGTGAACCTTTCCTATGAAGCGGGCTGCCTGATACAAGTGAGAGACGAGGAAAATCATACATTCCAGTATACATATGATAATGCCGGAAATATATGTGGAATTACCAATGGCAGAAATATTCAGAGTATTCGTAACGAATACGATAATCAGGGACGTGTGACAAGACAGTCCTATCCGGATGGCGGACAGATGCTGCTGGAATATGATGATAATGCCAGAAAGATACATGTAACAGAGCAGAACGGAAATGAGATTGATTATATCCATGATGAACGTTTTCGGAGTGTGGAGACAGTATTTGCAGATGGGCGGGTACAATATGCCTATAACGACCAGAATCAAAAGACACAGGTCATAGATAAAAAAGGAAATAAGACAATTTATGACTATGATAAGGACGGAAATTTGACCATGGTGGAAAATCCCATGGGAGAAAAGCTGGAAATGACGTATAATGCCATGCGGCTGATGACCGGAATAAAGATATGTGGAGAAGTGTTCCTGCACAATCAGTATGATTTAAACGGAAATCTGGTGCGGAGAAAAGACGCCCTTGGAAGAGAAATTAAAGTATCCTACAATAAGCGTGGAAAACCAATCGAACTAAGGCAGCCGGACGGAAGTGTCATAGCATTGACTTATGATGAACATGGTAATATCAGCTCCATTCGTGAACCTTTAGGTGGTGAGACCCATTATGAGTATGATATGCTCGGACAGGTAACTGCCACCATAGATGGAAATGGAAATCGTACGGAATATGCCTATAATCGCCGGGGACATATTACCGCAGTAACAAATGCAGAAGGAAATACAAAGCACATTTATTATAATGAGAGTGGAAAGATAACCTGTATTGAAGATTTTGATGGAAGCCGGGTGCAATGTGAATATAATGAAATCAATAAGCCCTGTAAGGTGATTGACCAGGAGGGCAATGTTACCCTGTTTGAATATGATAAAATGTGGAATATGACCTGCCAGACAGCCGCTAACGGTGGAAAAACAAGATTTGTTTACGACAAGCTGAACCGACTGGAACGTATCATCAATGCAAAAGGTGCAGAAGTGCGGTATGAATATGACCAGAATGGCAATCGTACAAAAGTCATGGATTCGGATGGTGGAGTTGTAAAAATGGAATATGATGCACTGAATCGTCTGATTGCTTTCACAGATGCCGACGGAGCAGTGAGTCATATGGCGTACAATCAGTTTGGACAGAAGATAAAGACGGTGGATGCCATGGGGAATGTGCGAAGAAACGTATACGACAAGGCAGGGCAGCGGATAGCTGTGATAGACGCCAGAGGAAACGAGACCACATATCAATATAATTCCATGGGAAAAATCAGCAGGATAACTGACCCGGCAGGACGAGAGACCATTTATGATTATCTTCCGGGCGGATTGTTAGAAAAGGTCACTTATGCAGACGGAACTTATGTAAGCTATACTTATGATAAAAATCGCAATGTAAAGAGCAGCAGAAATCAGAAAGGCTATACATTTTATTATACTTATGATTCTATGAACAGAATGATACAGATGGAGAGCAGCGAGGGACAGAAAAAACGTTATGCCTATGATTTGACAGGTCGTGTAAGCTCCGCAACAGATGCCAATGGAAATACGACGCAATATTTTTATACGCCGACGGGACATTTGAGTCGTGTGATAGACGCTTTGGGAAATTGTACAGAATACCATTATGATGAGATGAGTGATTTGTTAAAAATTTCACAATGTGGTAAGGAAAAAGAACTAGAAGAGGCATGTAAGCTGAATGAAGACAATAAAAGCCTGTATTTTACCCAATATAAACGTGACATTCTAGGACATGTAGAAACAGCTGTAGATGCTCTGGGAAGAGAAGAACATTATGAGTATGATAACAGAGGACGTATGGTTGAAAAACAGGATAGAGAAGGTTTTGTCACAAAGTATCGTTATACAAAGGGTGGACAGTTGTCTGAGATTCAATATGCCGATGGAAATTCTGTAAAATTGATCTATAACCCATTGAAACAACTGGTAGAAATAAGCGACTGGCTGGGAATCACCACAATCGAAGTAGATGAATTAGGAAGAGCCGAGAAGGTTACAGACCCAAAGGGGCGAGAAGTCCTCTACTCCCGTAATAAGTTAGGACAATGTGTTGCTATGGAATATCCGGGCGGAAAGAAAGTAGAGTATAGCTATGACCAGTGGAGAAGGTTGATTTCTCTGCGGGATGAAAATGGAGAGTTCCGGTATATTTATGATGAAAACGGCAGGTTAAGCGAGAAATTGTTCCCGAATGGTATGCGGACAAATTATTCCTATGGCATCACGGGCGCACTGGAAAGTCTTAACCATTGGGATAAAGAAGGACTTCTGGAGAGCATCAAATATCGGTATGATGCAGTAGGCAATAAGATAGAAATCGAACGTCAGCGAAGAGGACTACAAGAGGAAAGCGGTGTGTATTGTTATGAGTATGATGCGCTGAACCGCTTAGTTGGTGCGCAAAAAGATAGTGCAATGTTACGCAGATATGGTTATGATGCCTTTGGAAACCGAAGCTTTATGGAAGATGAGCAGGCTCGAACCAAGTATTTCTATGATGGAGCAAATCAGCTGATGCGTTCTGTAAGAGGAGAAACTGTTATAGATTATTCTTATGATAAGCGAGGGAATCTGGTTCAGGTATTAGAAAATAATGCATGTAAGCATATCTATGAGTATGATTGTAGAAATCACATGCGGCGGGCAGCAGATGAAGCAGGAAGAATGTCTGTTTATAACTACAACGGTCTTGGACAAAGAGTGGGACAGCAGATGTTTGAAGGGATAACATTCACAAACGAAAAAGAGTTGCCGATGATGGCAGAAGCGGAAAATCCGTTGAGAAACATTGAGTTTGTTCTGAATCAGACCAGACGTTATCATAATCTGTTGCAGCAGATAGAAGATGATAATATCTGCCAGTTTCTATGGGATGGCAGCGTCATAAGCGAAACAGATAAAGAAGGCGTGCATTACTACATGTCAGATGAACAGGGAAGTCCACTGCGTTATCTGGAGGCGGATGGAAGTATAAGGGAAAGCTATGTTTTCGATGAATTTGGAAGTGACATGCAAAAGAAGCAAGAGCAGGCTCAGCCTTTTGGATATGTAGGATTTTATCGTGATATGGTATCGGACACATATTTTGCCCAGGCGCGGGAATATATGCCGCAAGCAGGAAGATTTACAGCAAGGGATATTGTAAAAGGTGGACAGAAAGCGCCTTATACATTCAATGAATATAGTTATTGTTGGAACCGTCCACTAACCTTTGCAGACCGTGACGGCGCTTTTCCTAGTTGGGAAGAGATTACAGAAGCTGTGGAGGCTGGAAGTGAGGTAGTCGGTGGCTGGTTGGAAGATACGGCTATTGCAGTAGGTGAGGTGGCTATTACAGCTACAACCGGTTTCTTTAATAGTACAGAAATCGTATGGGAGGATTATATTTCCGGCGAAATACAAGGGCAAATTGCTGACAAAGGGAGAGAGCTTATTGGTGCAGGACGTGAACTTCTGGAGCAGGATATAGTCTTTGGATTGGATGCAAGTGATTTTATGGCAATCGGTACGATGACTCCTGTCGGTGAAGCATTTCTGGATATGTTTTCATTTACCAGAACAAGGGATGGAGTGTATCATGCGGATAGAGACTGTTGGCAGCAGTATTTTGGATATAATGATTTTTATGATTATGTGTTTGATGCGGCTACGTCAATGGAACCAGAAAGATATTCATTTACTCTTGAGGATGGGAGAATCTATACTATTTGGATGTGGAAGGGAGATTATTTGAATCTGGGAGCAGGATGTGAGACGGGAATTTATTATGGAGATGGATTTCACAAAAACTGTGCTACAGATACTAATCTGCATATGACGTTGAAGCTCTATGATAACAGAAATGGGGAGTGGGTATTTTTCTATAATCCAGATGAGCCGCAATGGTGGATTACCGGATTTAATCCGAAATATCAGGATAGAAATGCAAGTGAGTTAGATGTGTATGGAAGTATTGATTTTTCGGCGGAACCGGAGTTGTGGAAAGCATTTTTTAATAGATATGAAGGAACAAAAGGATGGTGTTTTGATGAGGAAAATATGGTTGCGTATTATCAGTGGTAAGAAAAAGAATATAGCCTTGATGTTAGGTGGAATCATAGTAATGATAGGATTATCTGGTTGCCACTATAAAAGTAGGGGAGAGTATATGGCGGATGCTGTGAGAAAAGATTACGAACAGGCAGACATGATGATGCAGTCTATTATGGAGACCTTAGAAGCACAGGATGCTAATGCTCTGAAAGAGTTATTTTCGCCTTATGCTTTAAAGCATACAGAGAATCTCGAAGAAAAGATAGAAGAATTAATAGAGTTTTATCCGGGAAGTGATGAAGGATTCGAGGGGGATTGTTCAGCAAAAGGAGGGCAACATTATGGAGAGTGGATAATAAATGGTATTTATACAGTAATGAGTGATAGTCAGGAATACGAAATACGATTTATAACAATGCCAAAAAATGATGAAGAACCGGATAAAGTAGGTTTATATCTGATAGAAGTCATGACAGAAGAAGCAAAACCAGAGGGATTTAAGTGGAGAAATGAGGAAGATGAACCGGGAATCTATGTGTTAGAGCCACAGGAGAGACATTGGTAAATAGCGGAATCAGCGAGATAGTATAGAAAGGAGGATGGTGTTTTGATGAAGAAAATATGGTTGCGTATTATCAGTGATAAGAGATTATATAAGAAAAAAAGAAAGGTAACATTACTATTGATAGGCTATGTATTAATGTTTAGTCTATCAGGTTGTAATCCTGAAAGTGCAGGAGAATATAGAGCAAGGGTTATAAGAGATGAACAGAATATGGCAGATGAAATGATGCAGTCTATTATAGATTCCTTGGAAGCACAGGATGTAAAAGCTTTAAAGGAATTATTTTCACCATATGCTTTGGAACATGCAGAGAATTTGGACGAAAAGATAGAGGAATTAATGGAATTTTATCAGGGAAGTAATGATGAAATGGAAGGAGGTCTTTGTAGTGCGGAGGGAGGAATACCTTATGGGGAATTAATATTGGATAGCACTTATACCATAAAGAATGGTGAAAGGGAGTATGAGGTAACTATTATTACAATGCCAAAAAATGATGAAGAACCGGATAAAGTAGGCTTATATCTGATAGAAGTCATGACAGAAGAAGCAGAGCCAGAAGGATTTAAGTGGAGGAATGAAGATGATGAGCCGGGAATCTATGTGTTAGAGCCACAGAAAAAACATTGGTAAATAACGGAATCGGGAGCTTGTGGGAAGTGAAGGATGGTGTTTTGATGAAGAAAATATGGTTGCGTATTATTAGTGGTAAGAGATTATATAAGAAAAAAAGAAAGGTAACATTACTACTGATAGGCTATGTATTAATATTTAGTCTATCAGGTTGTAATCCTGAAAGTGCAGGAGAATATAGAGCAAGGGTTATAAGTGAAGATGAGGACATGGGGGAGGAAATGATGAATTCTATTATAGATGCTCTGGAAGCACGAGATGTAGAAGATCTAAAAGGCTTATTTTCAACTTATGCCTTAGAACATGCGGAGAATTTAGAGGAAAAAATAGAGAAGCTATTGGAATTTTATCAAGGAAGTGATAGTGAAAGACAAGGGGAACTTTATAGTGCAGAAGGTGGGAAAAATTATGGAATTTGGATATTAAATAGTGTTTACACATTGAAAAAAGAACCGGATAAAGTAGGTTTATATCTGATAGAAGTCATGACAGAAGAAGCAGAGCCAGAAGGATTTAAGTGGAGAAATGAGGAAGATGAACCGGGAATCTATGTGTTAGAACCACAGGAGAGACATTGGTAAATAGCGGAATCAGCGAGATAGTATGAAAGGAGGATGGTGTTTTGATGAAGAAAATATGGTTGCGTATTATCAGTGGTAAGAGAAAAGTAGTAATAATGTTGGCGTGTATGTTATCGTTAAGCATGTCAGGGTGTGCACATAGTAGTCGGTTAGAGCGTATGGGGAGGGAGGAGGAAACATACCAAGAACAGTCGGACGAGACAATGCAGTCTATTATGGATGCACTTAAAGCACAAGATGCAGAAAAACTGAAAGATTTATTTTCTCCCTATGCATTAGAGTATGTGGAAAACATAGATGAAAAGATTGCAGAATTGATGGAATTTTATTCAGGAAATGAAAGCGGATTTGAAGGAAATTGTAGTATGACAGGGGCGAGGAATTATGGGGATATAACAGTAATATTAACGGGTAATTATACAGTAACAAGTGGTGAAAAGAAGTATGAGGTAAGTTTTAGAACCGGATAAAGTAGGTTTATATCTGATAGAAGTCATGACAGAAGAAGCAGAGCCAGAAGGATTTAAGTGGAGAAATGAGGAAGATGAACCGGGAATTTATGTACTGGAGCCGCAGGAGAGACATTGGTAAATAGCGGAACCAGCGAGACAGTATGAAGGGAGGATGGTATATTTACCAGTCAACATTCAATGATTGACAAGTACGAGAGATAACTGCTAATATGTTATGGAATCTGGAAACGATAAGAAACCATAGGGAGGAGAAAAATGTTTCAGAAACTAAAGAGAAAATATCTAACAAGGTATGTAATTTTAACAGTCTTTGCATTTATTATCGGTCTGCTGTTTCTTGCCATGAATGTGGAGAGTATGAAGGTGCTGTTGACACCCAAAGCAGATTTATACGATTTATATGCAGATGAGATTACAACACCCATGCGGGTTGAGGCGGATATTGATGTTATCATGGATTACTATACCTATACCCAAAAGAATGGTACCACAACAGAAAAGCAATATTTTATTCCAGTAGGAGAAGCAGAATATATGGGTATTGCTTTGAGCAAGTCATATCTGTCAAAAGCCGATAACAATATGCAGGCTACCTGGGATTATATGGACGGAGATACAGAGGCGTTAGAGCAGATGGAAACGATTCATGTGACTGGTACGATTCTGCCGTTGGAGGGAATAGAAAGACAGCATTATAAATCATACATTTCTGATTTGGGATGGACAGAGGAGGAAGAGGAAATCTTCCTGCCCTATGTTTTAAAGGTTGGTTACATAGGAGAATCCTCATTGGGACAGTTTGTGTTCTTTATGGTGATGGCTGCCTTTTTCCTGATTTTTGGTATTATATGGCTGATATTGGGACTGAAGGGAAATTATTTGAAAAATATCCGGAAATACTGTGAAGCATCCGGCAGTCCGGAAATGGCAAGAGCAAGATTGGAGCAGTTTTATGCGACGACACCGGAGGTTTATGGAATGCGCATTTCCTCGGAATACTTTTTGGCGTTGCAGGCTGCCAAGGTGCTTTTTGCAGAAAGTAAAAATATCATCTGGGTATATCAGCATGTATTAAGACATTCAGTCAATCTGATTCCGGTGGCTAAAACATATTCAATTATATTTGTAAATGCAGATGGAAGCAGAATGGAAGTAGGAATGAAAAGTAAGAAGAAGACAGAGGCTGCCATGGAGCATATTGCTCATGTACTTCCGTATGTGTTTTTCGGGTATGATGAACAACTGCAGAAGGCGTTCAAGCAGGACAGACAGGCGATGATACAGCAGGTTGCGGAAAGAAGAAATCAGATTTATCCGCAGCAGGTACCGGATGGTGAAACAGATAATACAATGTTCAAGGAATAATTCGGAAAAAGTCCTTGCGCCCAGAGAATAATCGCGTTATAATAAGCAAAGAATAAAAAGCGACATTTGATGAAAGCTACGATTGCAATGCTGTAACAGAGAGCCGATGGAGGGTGTGAATCGGTACAGGATACAATCTTTCCACTTTCAGAGTCGGTGGTGATAAGCCACGGGGTGGTATTCCTTAACATACTGTCGAGTGGTCCAGGAATGCGGCAATTTGGGTGGCAACGCGGAGCATTAGCCTTCGTCCCATGTATGAAAATGCACGGGATGAAGGCATTTTTTATGTGCAGCCAGGATTCCGCAAGCAGAATTCTTTATTTTTTCAGGAGGAAGAACATGATAGATTTAAAATTTTTAAGAGAAAATCCGGAAGTGGTAAAACAGAATATTCGTAATAAGTTCCAGGATACGAAGCTCCCATTAGTAGATGAGGTTATCGAACTGGATGCACAGGCAAGAAAGACCCAGCAGGAAGCAGATTCTCTTCGTGCAGAGCGTAAGAAGCTGTCTAAGCAGATAGGTGCTTTGATGGGACAAGGCAAAAAGGATGAGGCAGAAGCAGTAAAGGCACAGGTAAATGCAAGTGCAGACCGTCTGGCAGAATTAGAGAAGCAGGAAGCAGAGCTTCAGGAAAAGGTTACCAAAATTATGATGACTATTCCAAACATCATTGACCCGTCGGTACCAATCGGAAAAGATGACAGTGAGAACGTAGAAGTAGAGAAGTATGGAGAGCCGGTAGTGCCGGATTTTGAGATTCCATATCATGCAGAAATTATGGAAAGCTTCAACGGACTTGACTTAGACAGTGCAAGAAAGGTAGCAGGAAACGGATTCTATTATCTGATGGGAGACATTGCAAGAATTCATTCCGCAGTAATTTCCTACGCAAGAGACTTTATGATTAACCGTGGATTTACTTATTGTGTACCGCCTTTTATGATAAGAAGCAATGTAGTAAGCGGTGTTATGAGCTTCAAGGAAATGGATGAAATGATGTATAAAATCGAAGGAGAAGACCTGTACTTAATCGGAACCAGCGAACACTCCATGATTGGTAAGTTTATTGATACGATTTTAAACGAAGAGCAGCTGCCTCAGACACTGACCAGCTATTCCCCATGCTTCCGTAAGGAAAAGGGCGCTCACGGCATTGAAGAACGTGGGGTATACCGAATCCATCAGTTTGAGAAGCAGGAAATGATTGTGGTATGTAAGCCGGAAGATTCTAAAATGTGGTTTGATAAATTGTGGCAGAACACCGTAGACCTGTTCCGTTCTCTGGATATTCCGGTGCGTACATTGGAATGTTGTTCCGGTGATTTGGCAGACCTTAAGGTGAAGTCCATTGATGTAGAAGCATGGTCTCCAAGACAGAAGAAATATTTCGAAGTAGGAAGCTGTTCCAATCTGGGTGATGCTCAGGCACGCCGTTTGAAAATCCGTGTCAATGGAAAAGACGGAAAATACTTTGCACATACGTTGAATAATACGGTAGTAGCTCCGCCACGTATGCTTATTGCCTTTTTGGAAAACAATTTACAGGCAGATGGAAGTGTACGGATTCCGGAGGCACTGCGTCCATATATGGGTGGAACAGAAAAAATCGTACCATAATTGTTTTGCAATATAGAAATAATAGACCCTTTATATCAGCAAAGGTGCTGGTGTAAAGGGGTTTTTATATCATAGGAAAGATTTTGTTGTATAAGGTGCAAAGAAAATGCTAAGATTGAAAAAAATTTTGCGTTCTTCCTAAGAGGTATGATAGAATAGAAACCAAATATTATGTAAACAATCAACAGCGCTTCGCTAGTAAGTGGTTGTATTCAAACAGAAAGAGAGGCGGTCATTTGGAAAAATACACAGGAAAGTTAAAAAAGAAGCTGGAGGAGGCATTGCGGGCGGTGCTGCCTATCATTGGAATCGTACTTATTCTAAGCTTCACCATTGCGCCCATTACACCAAGTATTCTTTTGAGTTTCTTAATTGGAGCAGTCTTTTTAATTATTGGAATGATGTTTTTTACATTAGGGGCTGAAATGTCAATGACTCCAATGGGGGAACGTCTGGGAACCAGAATGACCCAGAGTAAAAATATCCTGGTAATTGTTTTATTGTCTTTTATTCTTGGATTTATTATTACGATTTCGGAACCGGACCTTCAGGTCTTAGCACAACAGGTTCCGTCTGTACCGAATGCCACGTTGATTTTGGCAGTGGCAGCGGGCGTAGGATTTTTCTTAGTGCTTGCAATCTTGCGTATGCTTCTTGGAATTGCCCTTCCTCCGCTTCTGGTAATTTTCTATTTGGTTATATTCGGACTGGTATTTTTGGTGCCGGAAAGCTTTCGTGGAGTTGCCTTTGACTCCGGTGGAGTAACAACCGGTCCAATGACAGTACCATTTATCATGGCGTTAGGAATTGGTATTTCTTCCATTCGTAATGACCAGCATGCAGCCAATGACAGCTTCGGACTGGTGGCATTGTGCTCTATCGGACCGATTCTGGCAGTATTGATTCTGGGAATGATTTATGAGCCGGGAGAAAACGCATATGCCTTAAATGCCATTCCGGAAATCAGCGATTCCGTAGAATTGTGGAAAATGTTTGGAACTGAGCTGCCTGCATACATAAAAGAAATTGCAATTTCCCTGCTTCCGATTATAGTATTTTTCGGGGTGTTTCAGATTTTCTCCTTAAAACTTTCTAAAAAAGTTCTGACGAAAATCGTAATTGGATTGATTTACACATACATTGGACTGGTATTATTTTTAACTGGTGCAAATGTAGGTTTTATTCCATCGGGAAATTATTTAGGACAGATGTTAGCATCTTTGGATTATCGTTGGATTATTGTTCCGGTAGGTGCGTTGATGGGATACTTTATTGTAAAGGCAGAGCCGGCAGTCTATGTGTTGAATCATCAGGTAGAAGAGATTACAGACGGTGCGATTCCTGCAAGTGCCATGGGTACCAGTCTTTCTATTGGTGTAGCATTGTCCATCGGACTTTCTATGCTTCGTATTATTTGTGGTATTCCATTACTTTACTTCTTAATACCGGGCTATGCCATTGCAATCGGACTATCGTTTTTTGTGCCGAAGATATTTACGGCGATTGCCTTTGACTCTGGTGGAGTAGCTTCCGGACCCATGACAGCAACGTTTTTACTGCCTCTTGCCCAGGGAGCCTGCCTTGCGGTAGGTGGTGATTTGGCAACCGATGCGTTTGGCGTGGTAGCAATGGTTGCCATGACGCCTCTGATTACCATTCAGATACTGGGAATGATTTATAAGGTAAAAGAGAGCAGACGCGATTTGTCACCTGTGGAGTATGCTTATGCAGAAATGGATGAGGATGCAATTATTGAATTATAGTAACAAAAGATGGCATGGTCGGAACGGTTATGAACAGTAAGAAAGGATGAAAAAATGAGTCAGCTTCATATGATGGTTACGATTACCAATCGTAATCTTGCCAAAAAGTTTGTACATTTTTATAAAGAAAAAGGATTGGATATCTCAGCAGTAACGGTAGGTATGGGGACTGCCGCCAGTGAGATTTTGGATTATTTTGGATTAGAGGGAAACGAGAAGAGTGTACTGTTTCATATTGTTACCAATGAAAAATGGCGGGAAGTAAAGCATGATCTGCAAAAGAAAATGCAGATTGATTTACCCGGAATGGGAATTGCATTTCTGGTGCCATTAAGCAGTATTGGTGGAAAAAAGGCATTGAATTATCTTACCAGCGGACAGGAATTTGTAAAAGAGGAGGAATCCACATTGAAAGAAACAAAATACGAACTTTTGGTTACGATTGCAAATCAGGGATATACGGAGCTTGTGATGGATGCGGCGAGAGAGGTACATGCAGCAGGAGGTACGGTCATTCATGCAAAGGGAACAGGAGTGGAAAAAGCAGAAAAATTCCTTGGAGTTACCCTGGTAGCAGAAAAAGAAATGGTGTTTATTGTAGTAAAGAAAGAACAGAAGAACGAGATTATGAAAGCCATTATGGATAAGGCAGGTTTAGAAAGCAAGGCAAAGTCCATTGTATTTTCCCTGCCGGTATCTGCAACAGCAGGTATGCGGTTGATGGAGGAGAGTGCAGAAGAAGAATTGGAATAGCAGTTCTTATTATTTTTATGTACAAAATCCAGAACTTAAAGTAAATGTGTTGTAAAAGATTCCCATATGTGTTAATTTATTAACGAACGGTATTCTGGAAAGAAACTGTATCATTTTGATAATGCCATCCCTTTTCAGGTTCATGCGTAGTGCAGAAGGAGGAAATGGAGGCGAATACATATAAAGATAGGAATTATAGGTGCCGGAAGAGTGGGAATTACCATGGGAAAATATATTACAGTTCATGGTGGCAAGATACGTGGATTCTACAGCAGAACCCCGGATAATGCCCGCGAGGCGGCACAGTTTTGCAACACAGATTATTTTAAGGATTTAGATTCACTGATTGAAGTAAGCGATACCCTGTTTATTACCACAACCGATGGAGCAATAAAAGAGATATGGGATTGCATTGCGAAAAAGAATGTGAAAGGCAAAGTCATATGCCACTTTAGTGGTTCATTATCAAGTGATATTTTTTCCAACAAGGAGGGTACGGGCGCAGTTGTCTGTTCTGTCCATCCCATTTACGCGTTCAGTAATAAATTCACAGCTTATCAAAACTTAACAGAAGCGCTCTTTACGGTAGAAGGAGATTCCGAAGCGTTACAGCAGATGCAGGGATTGTTCCGGCTTTTGCCAAACCAGATTGTGCAGATTCCGACAGAAGCAAAGGTGAAGTACCATGCGGCTGCCAGCGTAGCAAGCAATCAGCTGACCGGACTTTTGTGGATGGCGGTTGAACTGTTGAAGGAATCCGGGATTTCTCAGGAAACTGCCTATCAGATGTTAGAGCCATTGGTAAAAAACAGCGTCAACACCATATTTTCGCAGGGGTGTCAGGAAGCGCTGACCGGTCCCATTGAACGAGGGGATAAAGAAACGGTAGAAAAACATCTGCAAGCATTACAATATCCGTTATGGAATCAGTCCTATCGGGCAGTGGGAAATCTGGTGACAGAGCTGGCGAAGGAGAAAAATCCAAACAGGGATTATTGTAGCATAGAGCGGCTGTTAAAAGAAAGTAAGTGAAAATAGGAGGAAACATGAAGAACACAGTAATAACCATTCAACAGGCAAAAGAAAATGGCGAGAAGCTTACCATGCTTACCGCTTATGATTATTCTACCGCAAAGTTAATTGATGAAGCAGGAATTAATATGATTTTGGTGGGAGACTCCCTTGGTATGGTAATGTTAGGATACGAGGATACTCTGTCTGTTACCATGGAGGATATGATTCATCATACTGCCGCTGTGGCAAGGGGAACAAAAAACGCTCTGCTTGTGGCAGATATGCCATTTATGTCTTATCAGACTTCCGTCTACGATGCAGTAGTAAATGCAGGAAGACTGATGAAAGAAGGACGCGCGCAGGCAGTAAAATTAGAAGGTGGAAGCGAAGTGGCAGAGCATATTCGTGCCATCACCAATGCATCGATTCCGGTAGTCGGTCATCTGGGATTAACCCCACAGTCTGTAAATGTCTTTGGTGGATTTAAGGTGCAGGGAAAAACAGAAGCAGCAGCAAAAAAATTATTAGAGGATGCCCTTGCAATAGAAGAAGCAGGTGCGGTGGCAATGGTACTCGAAGGTGTACCGGCAAAGCTGGCAGAGCTCATCAGTAAAAAGGTAAAGATACCAACCATTGGTATCGGAGCAGGTGCAGGCTGTGACGGACAGGTGCTGGTATATCAGGATATGCTTGCAATGTTCAGCGACTTCAAGCCAAAGTTCGTAAAGCATTTTGCGCAGATTGGAGAACAGATGAAGGCAGCTTTTGCGAAGTACACGGAAGAAGTAAAAAGCGGTGCATTCCCAGCGGAGGAACACACCTTTAAAATAGACGATGATGTGATAGAGAAACTGTATTAGATGGGAGAAAAACAATGAAAATTATAAAAACAATCGAAGAACTCCGCCCTATCATTAAGGGATGGAAAAGAGAAGGACTTACCGTAGGACTTGTTCCTACGATGGGCTATCTCCATGATGGACATAAGAGCCTGATTGTAAAGGCAGTATCCGAAAACGACAAGGTAGTAGTCAGCGATTTTGTCAATCCTACCCAGTTCGGCGCAAACGAAGACCTCTCCAGCTATCCAAGAGATATTGAAAGAGATGCGGCGCTTTGTGAAGCAGCCGGAGCGGACATTATCTTTCATCCGGAACCGGAAGAGATGTATTTCCCGGATAAATGCACCTTTGTGGATATGGATAAGCTGACAAAGGGACTTTGTGGAAAAACAAGACCAGTACATTTTTCCGGAGTATGCACAGTAGTATCCAAGCTTTTTAATATCGTAACACCGGACCGTGCTTATTTTGGACAGAAGGATGCCCAGCAGCTTGCAGTGATCAAGCGTATGGTGCGTGACTTGAACTTTGACATTACCATTGTAGGATGTCCCATTGTAAGAGAAGCAGACGGACTTGCGTTAAGCTCCAGAAATACTTATTTGAATGAAGAAGAACGTAAGGCAGCTCTTATCTTAAATAAATCCCTGACCTTGGGAAAAGAAATGATAGAAGCCGGCGAAAAGAATACAGCCAAGGTGCGGGAAGCAATTATCGAACATATGGAGACAGAGCCGTTGGCAAAGATAGACTATGTAGAAATCGTAGATGCTGAGAACTTAGAGCCGGTAGAGACCATAGATGCTCCGGTTCTGGTTGCAACCGCAGTTTATATTGGAAAAACAAGACTGATTGATAACTTTGTAACTATTTAGAACAGCAGATTTCGGAAAAAGCAGGCGAGCAGGCTTGCCTGCAGGAGACTGCTTTTTGTGAAAGATGTTGGGCGTTTAGCCCAAGGGAGATGAAGCGAAGCGGAATCGAGCTTGCTGTTCTAAAAGATACAGAACAGTTTTTCATGAAAGATGTTGGGCGTTTAGCCCAAGCGGGATGGAGCCAAGCGGAATCCCGCCTGTTCTAAATAGTACACAACGTAAATCATTTAAAGAAAGGAGCTTAAAATGTACTTAAAAATGTTAAAAGGAAAAATCCACCGTGCAGTGGTAAAACAAGCAGAGCTGAACTATGTAGGAAGCATTACCGTAGACCCGGAGCTTATGGCAGCAGCCGGTATTTTAGAATATGAAAATGTCCAGATTGTAGATGTGGAAAATGGAAATCGTTTCGAGACCTATACCATAGCAGGAGAACCGGGCAGCGGCATGATATGTTTAAACGGCGCAGCTGCAAGACAGGTATTGACCGGAGACCACGTTATTATTATGGCATATGCCCAGATGACACCGGAAGAAGCAAAAGAGTTCCACCCACAGGTAGTATTTGTAGACGAAGAAAATAAAATTCAAAAAATAACCACGTACGAAAAGCATGGACAGATTTCCATGTAGGCATAAGCAGGATAGAAAAAGGAGAAAATATGTTACAGGGAAAAACGGTATTATTGGCAGTATCCGGAGGGATTGCAGCCTATAAGATGCCTAATGTGGCACGGCAGCTAAAAAAGCTCCATTGTAATGTTCATGTGCTCATGACGAAAAATGCCACGAACTTTGCAACACCAATTACTTTTGAAACCCTGACGGGAAACAAATGTCTCATAGACACCTTTGACCGGAACTTTGAATTTTCGGTAGAACATGTATCTCTGGGAAAGCAGGCAGATTTGGTACTGATAGCTCCGGCTACTGCCGATGTGATTGGAAAAATCGCCAATGGAATTGCGGATGATATGCTCACCACTACCGTGATGGCATGTGCTTGTCCTATTTTGGTCTCGCCATCTATGAATCATAATATGTATCAGAATCCAATCCTGCAGGAAAACTTGCAAAAACTGAAACGGTTCGGCTATGAAATCATTTCCCCGGAAGAGGGAATGTTGGCAAATGGTGATGTTGGCATAGGGAAGATGCCGTCGGAAGAAGCTCTGGTAGAATGTATTTGTAAAAAAGTTAAAAAATAAAAATGGAATAAATTGGATTAAATGAATAAAAAATGTTTACAAATTGTACATTTTTTGTTAATGCTGTCTAAATAAAAATTGGTTATACTATAATTACAAGAAGATAAATTGTACAAAATGCAGTATGATGTCTGATGACATTATACCGCCCGGATGGACATAATACCATACCATATATCGAGGCAATGATGGTATAACAGCAAAGGTGGAGACAGCATATGAGAAAAAATACGGAAAGATTTTTAAAATATAGTATTATCCTATCAGTAATAACGACTGCATGGTGGCTTCTTGCGGTAGCAGGAGGCAGGTCTCGTGTGGTCGTTTCCTTTTTACACAACCTGGAAAGAAACGTTTCGGCTCAAAATGTTACCAGTACGGGATATCGATATAATGAAGAATTTGAAAAAACCTTGAACCGTTACAGAACCTTTCAGAGTCTCTATAAAGAAGAATATTCTACTGCAATTCCGGGACTTGCGGCAACAGATGTAATGGGAAGTATCAGTACGCAGATGGTGCCCCAGGGAATCTGCATCGCAGAGGACTATATGCTGGTGACGGCATATGACAATACCGGAGCGAATTCTGTGATATATGTGTTATCAAATGAAAATCCCACCAATCGTCAGTTGATGACCACCATCGTACTTCCGGATGCAAACCATGTGGGCGGCATCACATACGATGGCAAGCGTGTCTGGATTGCAAAAAGTACCACCCGCAAGTGCAGTGTCATTGATTATGACATTATAAAAAAAGCGGCAGAATCCGAAGAAAACAGCTATTATCTGGATGATTATACACAAAACGTAGAATGTGGAGCAGTGGCATCCTTTATCACTTATCATGATAATCGTATCTGGGTAGGTACCTATTCTAATCGCAGCAGTGGAAAGGGAACTTTAAGGAGCTATGATATTATAGAAGGAGAACAGTTAAAGCTTTTAAAACAGGAGCAAATCTCCATACCGGGTTTTGCGAATGGGGTTTCTTTCATGGAAAGTGAAGGAAACACATATATGGCGGTATCTACCTCCAAAGGACGTTATTTCCATTCTGAAATTTATTTTTACCAGGTGGCAAAGGATATATGCAGTGAGCGGAATTTGTTTTACAATTATGGCTCCTGTAAGTTTCCGCCAATGTCAGAAGAGCTTGTATGTGATGGAGAAAATACCTATCTTCTGTTTGAATCCTCTGCAACTTGCTATAGTACGGGAGAATATAGCAGATGCAGTTATCCGGTGGACCGTATCTGCGCTCTGTCCACTGCAAAAATGTTTTGGAATCATCAGGGACCGGTGTATGAACAGCCCCAAAATAGCGTACATGATATGCTGACGAATGGAGTGGAACGTGCAAACTATCAGGACCCAAAACATTATTGGAGGATGTATGTATAGAAAATAGTCGTGAAATATGTTATGATGTAATGAACGCAAGAGAGTCAATATTCTTGCACGAATGACGAACGGTGAATGGCAATTACGGACATAGTTCGTAATATAGATATAGAAGGGGTGGGCTATATGGGAAAAAACGTACGTCTTGCAGATATTTATATCAAAATATATAATAAACGACCGCTGACCATGGAGGATTTGACGTTCTTGTCAAAATATGACCCGGAATGTTTCGCCAAGACCTGTCAGAATCTTGTGTATAACATTCCTGAAACAAAAAAGTTAATGCATCAGGAAGAAAAGGCAGAGGAAAAGCCCAAGGAGCTTCCGGCAGAATGCAGGGAGATACCCATAGGAGAGAAAGTTCCTCTGAAAAAAGAGAACATGGAGCTGCTTTTGGAAAATTTAAGAAAAATGGAAATGAAAGAGATTTCCGTGCAGGAGGTAAAGGCAGAGAAGGTAAAGAATCTGTTGGGAAGTCTGTATATGGAAATGCTGTTTCCGCACAATGACAGGGAGCAGTATTTTGAAATGGAGGAAAATAAGGAGTCGTCCGTTTTTAATAAAAAGGTATAAAATATTTCCAAAATGTTTCTGAAAAAAAGCTGGAAAAAAGGTTGAAAAAAAGTTCGTTATATGTTAAAATTTTTACAATTTAGGCACACAGTTAGAAACACCTGCATTTGAAGAAAGTGCAGGTGAAGTTGTGTGTAGTAGATGCACCCAGAGGAATCTGAGTGTGGAATCCCTTATGAAAAAAAAGAATCCCTCTTTTTTTTTGTAAAAAATTAGGTAAACAAGAGATTCATAATAGAAAGGGCAAGGTAAATAAATGAAAGCATTTCTCATACTGGAAGATGGAACCGTATTTGAAGGTACAAGTATCGGTTCTACGAAGGAAATCATCAGTGAAATCGTTTTTAACACATCAATGACGGGTTATCTCGAGGTATTAACAGACCCATCTTATGCCGGACAGGCAGTTGTCATGACTTATCCATTAATCGGAAATTACGGTATTACACCGGATATGGAATCTGCAAAGCCATGGCCAGACGGATATATTGTAAGAGAATTATCCAGAATGCCGAGTAACTTCCGTTGTGAGGGAACCATTCAGGACTTCCTGAAAGAACATGACATTCCCGGAATCGCAGGGGTCGATACCAGAGCATTGACCAAGATTCTCCGTGAAAAGGGAACCATGAATGGCATGATTACCACTAATGAGAACTATAATATAGATGAGATTATTCCCAAATTAAAGGAATATACGACAGGAAATGTGGTAGATAAGGTGACATGTGAGACACCGGAAAAGCTTAACGGAAAAGGAAAAAAAGTTGCACTGATGGACTTTGGTGCAAAGAAGAATATTGCCCATTCTTTAAACGAGCGTGGCTGTGAAGTGACTATCTATCCGGCACATACCACTGCAGAAGAGATTTTAGCATCCAATCCGGATGGAATCATGCTGAGTAACGGACCTGGAGACCCTAAGGAATGTACAGAAATCATTAAAGAAATTAAGAAGCTGTACGATTCAGAGGTGCCGATTTTTGCAATCTGCTTAGGACATCAGCTTATGGCACTTGCAACAGGAGCAGATACCCACAAGATGAAATACGGACACCGCGGTGGAAACCATCCGGTCAAGGATTTAGAGACCGGAAGAGTATACATTTCTTCACAGAACCACGGATATGTGGTAGATACCGACAATCTTGACCCGAAAGTTGCAGTTCCTGCATTTATCAATGTAAATGACGGAACCAACGAAGGTTTGAAATATACCGGTAAGAACATTTTTACCGTACAGTTCCATCCGGAGGCATGTCCGGGACCACAGGACAGCGGCTACTTATTTGACAGATTTATCAATATGATGGGAGGGAACCAGTAATGCCAAAGAATCCAAATATCAAGAAAGTATTAGTAATCGGTTCCGGTCCTATTGTTATCGGACAGGCAGCAGAATTTGACTATGCAGGAACTCAGGCATGTCGTTCTTTGAAAGAAGAAGGCATAGAAGTAGTTCTGGTAAATTCAAATCCTGCAACTATTATGACAGATAAGGAAATTGCAGATAAGGTTTACATTGAGCCATTAACTGCAAAAGTATTAGAGCAGATTATTATAGAAGAAAAACCGGACAGTGTATTGCCGACCTTAGGTGGACAGGCTGGTCTGAACCTTGGAATGGAGTTAGCAGAATCCGGATTTTTAGAAAAGCATGGTGTAAAACTGATTGGTACCACAGCAGAGACCATTTTCAAGGCAGAAGACCGTCAGGCATTTAAGGACACCATGGAAAAAATCGGCGAACCATGTGCGCCATCTCTTGTTGTGCATAACGTAGAAGACGGTATTGCATTTACCAATACTATCGGCTATCCGGTGGTTTTAAGACCTGCCTATACCTTAGGCGGAAGCGGCGGCGGTATCGCTCACAACGAAACCGAGTTAATCGACATTTTGACCAACGGACTTCGTCTCAGCCGTGTAGGTGAAGTTTTGGTTGAGCGTTGTATTGCCGGATGGAAAGAAATCGAATACGAAGTAATGCGTGATGCAGCAGGAAACGTAATTACCGTATGTAATATGGAAAACATTGACCCGGTTGGTGTGCATACCGGAGACAGTATCGTAGTAGCTCCTTCCCAGACCTTAAGTGATAAGGAATACCAGATGCTGCGTACCTCCGCATTAAACATTATTTCCGAACTGAATATTACCGGTGGCTGTAACGTACAGTACGCGCTGCACCCTACCAGCTTTGAATATTGTGTTATCGAAGTAAACCCGCGTGTAAGCCGTTCTTCTGCATTAGCAAGTAAGGCAACCGGATATCCAATCGCAAAGGTTGCAGCTAAAATTGCATTAGGCTACACATTAGATGAAATTAAAAATGCCATTACCGGAAAGACATACGCAAGCTTTGAGCCAATGCTTGATTACTGCGTTGTGAAGATTCCGAGACTTCCGTTTGATAAGTTCATTACTGCAAAACGTACCTTGACCACTCAGATGAAAGCAACCGGAGAGGTTATGAGTATCTGCACCAACTTTGAAGGCGCGTTGATGAAGGCAATCCGTTCTCTGGAACAGCATGTGGACTGCATGATGTCCTATGACTTTAGCGCACTTTCTAAGGAAGAACTGTTAAAACAGTTAGAGGTAGTGGATGACCGTAGAATCTGGGCGATTGCAGAAGCACTTCGTAAGGGAATCTCTTATGATGAGATTCACGAGATTACCATGATTGACCACTGGTTCATTGATAAGATTGCTATTCTGGTGGAGATGGAAGACCGACTGCAAAGCGAGGAGCTTACCGTAGAGCTGTTAAAAGAAGCAAAACGTATCGAGTTTCCGGATAATGTCATTGCACGTCTCACTGGAAAGGAAGAAACGGAAATTCGCGATATGCGTTATGCAAACGGCATTACCGCAGCTTATAAAATGGTTGATACCTGTGCGGCAGAATTTGCGGCAGAGACACCATATTACTATTCCTGCTTTGGCAGTGAAAACGAAGCAGTTGAGACAAATGACAGAAAGAAGGTTCTGGTACTTGGTTCCGGACCAATCCGTATCGGACAGGGTATCGAATTTGACTACTGTTCCGTACACTGTACCTGGGCATTTTCCAAGGAAGGCTACGAAACAATTATTGTAAATAACAATCCGGAAACCGTTTCTACTGACTTTGACATTGCGGATAAGCTGTACTTTGAGCCACTGACACCGGAAGATGTAGAAAGCATTGTACGTCTGGAAAAACCGGACGGAGCAGTAGTACAGTTCGGTGGACAGACCGCTATCAAGCTCACGGAAAGCCTGATGAAAATGGGCGTTCCGATTTTAGGAACCAAGGCAGAAGATGTAGACGCGGCAGAAGACCGTGAATTATTTGATAAAATATTAGAGCAGACCGAGATTCCAAGAGCAGCCGGCGGAACGGTATTTACCGCAGAAGAAGCAAAGACGGTTGCAAATCGTTTAGGCTACCCGGTACTGGTTCGTCCTTCCTATGTATTAGGCGGACAGGGAATGCAGATTGCATATTCCGACCAGGAAATCGAAGAATTTATGGAAATCATCAATCGGATTGCGCAGGACCACCCGATTTTGGTAGACAAATATTTACAGGGAAAAGAAATCGAAGTAGATGCGGTATGTGATGGCGAGGACATTCTGATTCCGGGTATCATGGAACATATCGAGCGTACTGGAGTTCATTCCGGAGACAGTATTTCCGTATATCCGGCGCCGACCATTAGCCAGAAGGTAAAGGACACCATCGTAGATTACACCGGAAGACTGGCAAAAGCACTTCATGTCATTGGTTTGATTAACATTCAGTTCATTGCCATGGACGAAGAAGTGTATGTTATCGAGGTAAATCCACGTTCCTCCAGAACTGTGCCATATATCAGTAAGGTAACCGGAATCCCGATTGTAGACCTTGCAACCAAGGTAATTATTGGAAACACCTTAAAGGGCATGGGCTACCCAACCGGACTTGCACCGGAGGCAGATTATATTGCAATCAAGATGCCGGTATTCTCCTTCGAGAAGCTGCGCGGTGCAGAAATCAGCCTTGGACCGGAAATGAAGTCCACCGGAGAGTGCCTCGGTATCGGTAAGAGCTTTGATGAAGCACTGTATAAGGCATTTTTGGGTGCAGGCGTACAGCTTCCAAAGTATAAGCAGATGATTATGACGGTAAAAGACGCAGACAAGCCGGAAGCCGTAAGCGTGGCAAAGCGTTTTGAAAAACTTGGTTATAAGATATATGCAACCAGAAGTACTGCAAAATACCTGCAGGAGCATGGGGTAGATGCTTTGAGAATCAATAAGATTTCTCAGGAATCTCCAAACGTTATGGACTTGATTCTCGGACATAAGATAGACCTTGTAATCGACACCCCAACCCAGGGTCGTGATAAGACAAGAGACGGCTTCTTAATCCGTAGAAATGCTATCGAGACAGGCGTTTACTGTATCACTGCAATGGATACCGCAAACGCACTGGCACGAAGCTTAGAACATGCTAGTGAGAATAGCGAACTCAACTTGATAGATATTGCAAAGGTTAAAAATATTTAAAGCTATAAGCAGTGCAGAAAAAGAAAAAATCAGCTTTCGGAAAGTTTACTTTCCAGAAGCTGATTTTTTCTTTTTCGGTAGGGCGCCAGCCCGAAACGAGATGGAGCGAAGCGGAATCGAGGTTGCACTGCGGAAGTGTGGATGTCGGAAAGTTTACTTTCTGAAAGCTATCTTCTTTTATTTTGGAAGGGAGAAAGCCCGCTCCACGCGTAAGTGGGGAGTCCTGCGGAGTAAATCATTTCCTCATAGTGCGCCAGCCCGAACTGACACATTGAGCGCTTAGTGAGGTGTTTTCGAACTTAGTGCATCTTAGTGCAAAAGCGTACAAAGTAGGTGTAGAGAAAACGGAATTGAGGTTGTGCCTACCATATTCCGTTTCTATCATTGAAAACCCACCTCAATATATGTATAATTATAAAAAGGTATTAGACGGTGAAAATTTAAGGGGGTTATGCCAAAAGATTGCGGATAGAAAAAATATAAATATGAAGCTCAAGAAAAAGTAATGAAACAAAATCCCTATCTGACAGACTGTTTTCCTTGTTTTTAAGTATTCAGCGCCCACAAATATATTCATTTTTGGAGGAAAAGACGATGAAAGAAATTGACCCAAAGCAGACAAAGCGTGCAATGGCTTTTGAATTGTGGATGAATGCGCCAAATCCAATGGTGACATTTTTTAAGACGTTGGATGTGACTCCGCTTGTAAGAATAAGTAAGAA
Organism: uncultured Eubacteriales bacterium; assembly: GCA_949292785.1. Lineage (GTDB taxonomy): Bacteria > Bacillota > Clostridia > Lachnospirales > Lachnospiraceae > Petralouisia. Next base: position 143,157 of record CASFBK010000005.1, on the reverse strand, counting down.
GAAAAAATTAAAATTCAATATGCTGCTTGATTATTGTATTGGAAAAGCGGCCGTGGACATAGATGAGTTTTATATTCTGCCTGTTGGCAATAAGCTGATACAGTATGACACGCTTGCCGTCAATACGATTGTAAAGAACAAAGATGGAGAGGTAAGCTCCTGTGATATTCTCTATAATGGGGATTTAATGCTGTTTAATCATGAGTATTTGAAGTATACAGCGCAAGTTGCGAAAACATGTGAAAATAGGGATTTAACAGATAGCATGGTTATCGGTACTTCGGCTATTACAAATGTGGAAATTGATGGAGTCGTGGGCATGAACAGTGGTATTTTTAATAATCCGTTTATGATTTGGGGGAGATATAAGAGAAAAATGTTCAAAAATACATTAACCGTATCTTTTCAATTTCATCACACGCAGATGGATGGTGCCCATGCGGGTAGATTTTTGGGGAACCTGCAAACAGAAATTTATAATTTGAAGATATAGACAGATTTGCAGATGTATATATTAAGGAGAAGCACGATGGAAAAATTAACACAAAAAACAGCGGATATCATGAAGGAGCGTTTTGGAAAGGACAATATTATTGCATTAGCTACAATAGATAATGATATTCCATATGTACGTAACGTAAATGCATTTTATGAGGATGGAGCTTTTTACATCATTACATATGGTATTTCTAATAAGATGAAACAGATTGAGAAAAATCCTGTTGTAGCTATTTCCGGTGAGTGGTTTACGGCGCATGGCAAAGGGAAAAATTTAGGATATTTCGGGAAAAGTGAAAATTCAAAAATTGCTGCGAAACTAAGAAATGCATTTGCAGCGTGGATTGATAACGGACATAATAATTTTGATGATGAAAATACATGTATTCTTTGTGTTGAATTAACCGATGGTGTGCTGTTCTCAAATGGGAACTGTTACAATATCGACTTTATAAATTGAACGTTACGCGGAAATAGTATTGGAAATAAGTTTATGGACGTTGCAAAAAAGATTGCGGCGCAGTATTCAAATTCGGATTATATGCTTTGCAAATAAGATGTTGAGGTAATACCATGAACAGACAAAAGAAGCTGCATAATTTTTTCTTGTTATTGATAGGACAGACAATTTCACAATTAGGCTCGTCTATGACCGGTTTTTCTCTTGTTATCTGGGCGTATACACAAAAAGGCGAAGTTATGGCTTCATCCCTGCTTGCCATATGCAGTACGGTTCCGTATTTGATTGTAAGCCTGCTGGGTGGTGCGGTTGCAGATAAGGCAAGTAAGAAAAAGGTCATGCTGGTATGTGATACCGTCGCGGCAGTGGGCTCTCTTATTATCCTGTTATGTTTTTTTACCGACAATTTGCAGTTATGGATTTTGTGTATCATCAATATGGTAAATGGCTTTATGAATGCTTTCCAGGGACCGGCATCACAAGTGGCGGTTTCCTTGCTGATTGAAAAAGAGGATTATGTGCGTGTTGGTGGAATACAATCGGTGGCAGGTTCCATTGTGGGGATGCTTAATCCGATTTTGGCGGCAGCTTTTTTAAGTATGGGTGGATTAGGTCTTGTTTTAGCCAGTGATTTAGGTACGTTTTTGTTTGCATTTACAACACTTTTGTTGTGGGTAAAAATTCCGGAAGTGGTAGCTCCCACAGAAAAGACTTCATTACATACCTTGCGAAAAGACATCCGAGAGGGCGTTCAGTATCTGAAAACGCAAAATGCGATTCTGTTATTATTAGCGGCATATAGTGTGCTGGAGCTTGTAGGAGCAATCTCATTCGATGGTATGTATTCCCCGTTGTTGTTGGCGAGAACGGGAAACAATGAAATGACAGTGGGAATCGTATCAGTTTTCATGGCGGCTGGTTGCGTTGCGGCAAGTTTACTGTTAACGCTCAAAAAGCAGCCAAAGAAAAAGGTTTCCATCATGTTTCTTGGCAGTTTTATGTGCTTATTGGGAATTATGCTTTTTGGAATGGGAAGAAGTATCTACTGGTGGTGCATCGTTGCATTCTTTGGATGCTTCGGTTCGCCTATTTATGGAACCTTTCAGACTGCCATTTTAAGAGAAAAGGTTCCGCTTCAAATGCAGGGGCGAATGTTTTCCATGCAGGGAATGATTACACAGATTCTGGCGCCCATCGGATATATGTCAGGTGCGATTCTGGCAGATTATGTTTTTGAACCATTTATGAAACAGCAGGGAACCTTACAAACCGTATGTTCTAAAGTGGTTGGGAATGGAGCCGGTTCCGGAATTGGGTTGATTTTTGTGTTGGCAGGATTGATTGGTATTATTATCACGTTGTGTTTATATAATAATCAAAAAATACGCACTCTGGAGGAAAAGTAGATGAATAGTAAAATAAAAAAGATAATAGGCTCTAATATGGATATTGATTTTAGTTTTGGGGTGTAAAGAAAACTTGTCAAAATGATTGACAAGAAAACTTGGCTATGCTATATTAAGATGCAAAGAAAACTTGTCAACATATTATGTGGAGGGCGATAGAATGAATAAAGAAGAAATATTAAAAAAAGCGCAAAATGAGAATATGGATGAACGGGAGATTCAAGTCAGGGATAAGTCACTGAAATGGACCTATTTAACGATGGTTGTAGTAGCTGCTGTTTTTGCAGAGCTTCGGGCAGAAAAAGGATTGCCAATGATGGACTTGTGTGCGACGGTATGTGCATCTGTATGCGTAGGGCAGTTATACCGCTTTGTGAAAACGAAAGACAGAACATGCCTGTTGTTTGGGGTTATCACCTTTGGAATGGGGATTTTTGCGTTAATTAGATTTTGTATGGGACATTAAATGTATGGAAGATAAGTTGATATTAAGAAATAATTTGAAGAAAGCACGAGCGGAAAAGAAATTATCTCAGGCACAATTAGCAGAAATGGTGGGTGTTTCCAGGAATACCATTAGCTCTATCGAAACAGGACAATTTAATCCCACGGCTAAGTTAGCATTAATATTGTGCATTGCTCTGGATAAAAAATTTGAAGAACTGTTTTATTTTGATTGAATGCAACCACTTTTTTGCTCTGAGGAAAAGTGATTGCTAGCGAAAAATACTAAGATGATGGAAAGGATAAGAAAATGAAAACCTTATACGTGACAGACTTGGATGGAACATTGTTAAATACGCAGAGCTTTATCAATCCATATAGTATTGAAATAATCAATTCTCTGGTAGAACAAGGGATACTTTTTACATATGCGACGGCGAGGTCGTTGGTTTCAGCATCAGTGGTTACGAAAGGTCTTTCTACAAAGATTCCTGTAATCGCTTATAATGGAGCCTTTATATTTCATCCTGCAACAGGTGCCATTATTGCGTCAGAAGGTTTTCAGAAAGAGGAGACGGACAAGATAATAGAGGTTTTGAAAGAACATGATATTAGTCCACTGGTCTATTCTTTTGTACAAGGGAAAGAAAAAGTGTCCTGGGTGACAAGCCGGGAGAATGATGGGATACGAAGATATTTGAGCCTGCGAAAGGGAGATAAAAGGCTCAGACCACTTGAAACCGCGGAAAAGTTATATGAAGGAAATATGTTTTACTATACCTGTATCGGAGAAAGGGAAGAATTACAGCCGGTTTACGATATTTTTTCAAATGATAGCAGATATACCTGCACGCTGCAGCAGGAATTATATCGTACGGAATATTGGTGTGAAATCATGCCCAGGAAGGCAACCAAGGCGAATGCCATTCAAAAACTGAAAGAATTATGGAATTGTGAGAGAGTGGTTTCTTTTGGTGATGCCGTAAATGATATACCGATGTTTCGAATTTCTGACGAATGTTATGCGGTGGAAAATGCAGTGGATGAACTAAAGCAAATGGCAACCGGAATTATTGGCAGTAATGATGCAGATGGGGTGGCTGTTTGGCTCAAAGGTAATGTATAAAAATATATGATATGTATAAGACATATTCTATGACCATAGGAGAATACCGCAGTGTGGTATTTTCCTATGGTCTTTTTGTGAATGCAAGCACTTTTTGCAGAGTACAAAAGTGATTGTTGTCAAATTATGGTTGCACAAATGATATAAAAGTGATATCATAATAATATCAAAAAGAAAGAAGGGATGTTTTATGGAGGAAAAAGTTTTAAAAAGAAAGAAAAACGGTATGATGGTTTTACTGCTTTCACTTATTATCTATGCCGCAGCAATCGCAGGAACCGTTATAGGTGGTATTATGGTAGAGAGAGGGGAGAATCCGGCACTTCTGATTATCGGTATTATTCTTCTTTGTGTTACATGGCTGTTCTGGCCGGGGCTTAAGGTTTTAAAACCCCAAGAAGCATTGGTTCTTACCTTATTTGGAAAATATATTGGTACGTTAAAAGAGCCGGGCTTCTATTTTGTTAATCCATTTTGTACCGCAGTGAATCCGGCTGCAAAGACAAAGTTAAATCAGAGTGGTGATGTAAATAATGGCATTTTAGCAAAAAATACTACGGAAGTTGAAATGCCCACAAAGAAAATTTCATTAAAGATTATGACATTAAACAACAATCGCCAGAAAATCAATGACTGTCTTGGAAATCCGGTAGAAATTGGGATTGCCGTTACCTGGCGTATTACAGATACGGCAAAGGCTGTATTTAATGTAGATAATTACAAGGAATTTCTTTCTCTTCAGTGTGACAGCGCTTTGAGAAATATTGTACGTCTCTATCCATACGATGTTGCACCGAATGTAGACACCACAGGGGATGGCATTGCAGATGAAGGCAGTCTTCGGGGCTCCAGTGAAACGGTAGCTACAAGGATTCGTGATGAAATACAGGTACGGGTGAATGAAGCAGGTATCGAAGTCGTAGAGGCACGTATTACCTATCTTGCTTATGCTCCTGAGATTGCCGCTGTTATGCTTCAGCGTCAGCAGGCATCTGCCATCATCGATGCCAGAAAAATGATTGTCGACGGAGCGGTTGGCATGGTTGAAATGGCATTAGAACGTTTAAGCGAAAATCAGGTCGTAACATTAGATGAAGAACGAAAGGCTGCAATGGTATCGAATCTTCTGGTTGTACTTTGTGGAAATCACGATGCGCAGCCGATTGTGAATTCAGGAAGTCTTTATTAGCATATGGCAGATAATACGAAAAAGCAGGTGCCGCTTCGGCTTTCCCCAAAGCTTTATGATGCAATAGCAGCCTGGGCGGAAGATGATTTTCGTTCCGTAAATGGACAGATAGAATATCTTTTGTCAGAATGCGTCAGACAGCGGAAGAAGAATGGCAAATACGTGTCAGATGAAATTGATGTGCCACCGGAATTGGATATTCATTAAAAAGATATGATTTACAAGGAAAGAAGATAAACCGTGGAAGGATTACATTTCAGTGTTTATCTTCTTTTTGTTATTTGTGTGGCATATATAAGCTGGGTGAAAGTTGCAGTTATATTGAAAATCCATCAAAATCATGTATAATTACAAGAAAGAAATTAGATAGGAGAAATAGAAAATGATTACAATAAGAACGATGAAAAGCAAAGACACCGAGGAAGTGCTGGCGATGATGGGTGTGTTTTATGATTCGCCTGCAATTCTGCATAAGGCATCAGAAGCAGTATTAAGACGTGATATTGAAGATTGTGTAGGGGAGAATCCCTTTATCGAAGGCTTTGTATTTGAGGAAGAAGGTCAGATTGCAGGTTATTCCATGCTTGCAAAAAGCTATTCTACGGAATATGGCGGACTATGTATTTGGATAGAAGACCTTTATATAAAACCGGAATATCGAGGTAGTGGTATCGGCACACAGTTCTTTTCATATCTGGAAGAAGCATATCGGGGAAAGGCGGTTCGGCTAAGACTGGAAGTCGAGCCCAGCAACGGCCGCGCCATTGAAGTATATAAAAAATGTGGATATCAGCAGTTACCTTATATACAAATGACAAAGGAGCTGTAATAGATATAATATTTTAGAAAAGGAGGTAGAAAGCGATGAAAAATCATAAATTTTGGGCATGGGCGACAATCATTTGTTTTGCGCTTACTATGTATACCGGATATAAGCACAAATAAATAATAAAACGGTTGAAAAATGGAAACAGACCACAGAAACGGTTAAAATTGTAATACATTTCGGTTGACAAATGGAAAAATCCGACATATACTTATGGTAAGAAGTTACAGGAACGTTTTGTAGAAGCACATGACAGGCAGGAGGTATCCATATGACAATTCAGGAAATGAAGAAGAAAAAGCAGGAAAAGGGTTACACCTATGCACAGATAGCAGAGCTGTCAGGAGTGCCTTTAGGAACGATTCAGAAGATTTTTTCTGGAGAAACGGTAAGTCCACGTTATGATACGTTGCAGGCATTGGAGCGATTATTTACAGATGTATCAATGGTGTGTGAGGAGAGTAGTTATCAGGTAAATACCCGGCATATGCAGGGCAGCTATACCATTGACGATTACCGTGCATTGCCGGAAGAACAGCGGGTGGAGCTGATTGACGGATATTTTTATGATATGGCGTCTCCTACCTTTTTGCATCAGCGGATTGGAGGGGAAATACATCGCCAGATTGCTAACTTCATTATGGACAATGGTGGAGCCTGCCAGCCTCTGATTGCACCAGTGGACATTCAACTGGATTGTGACGAGAAGACCATGGTTCAGCCGGATGTGGCGATTCTGTGTCAGGATGATAAGGTGAAGAAATGGGGCGTATATGGTGCCCCTGATTTTATATTGGAAGTTATTTCTCCTTCTACGAAGAGGAAGGACTATACGAAGAAGTTATCCAAGTACATGGAGGCAGGAGTAAGAGAATATTGGATTTTAGATCCTTATCAGCAGAAGCTGATCGTATATTTTTTTGAAAGTGAGACATGTCCTGTGATTCATGGACTGGATGAGCCGGTAGCGATAGGAATCTACAATGGAGAATTGAAAATAGAGTTTTCAAACATTGCAAAATGGATTGAGAATGAAGTGCAGGATGAAAGCCATTCGTAAGGAAAGTATTTTGTTTGTTATTTGTTAAAAGGAGAGAATATGCCCTTAGAAGCACCGGACAATTTTGAACACAAAATGACAGGAATAATTTCTTGAATGATATTATCATGATAACAGGAGGTGAGGAAATGGAATGGACAGAAAGCTTGCAGAAATCAATCCGATATATGGAAACACACCTTTTGGAAGACATTAGTGCGGAAAAGATTGCAAGAGAAGTATGTATGTCAACCTTTTATTTTCAGAAGGCATTTAAGATTATGACAGGCTATTCCGTAGCAGAGTACATCAGAAACCGCAGGCTGTATCTTGCCGCAATGGAAGCTATATCAGGAAAAGAAAAGGTAATTGACCTTGCATTTAAGTACGGCTATGATACACCAGAAAGTTTTACAAAGGCATTCTCTCGTTTCCATGGGATTTCTCCGGTACAGATACGAAATCATTCGGAGAAAATAAAGCCATTCTTACCTCTGAAAATTACAATATCAATTCAAGGAGGAAATGACATGGATTATGTAGTGGAAAAAATGGAACGTTTTCAGGTAATCGGAATGGAGAGGGTGTTTTCCTTTGACTCTTCTTATCAGGATATTCCAAAGTTCTGGGATGAGTTTTGTGAGAAGTACATGAAGCCGCTGTTTGCACAGGAGGAGCCTAAGAATGAAGAGGAGCAGGTGATTCGTGATTGTTGTATTGGTGCTTACGGTATTTGTATTGATGATGTGGAAGAAGAGGGAAAGTTCCGTTATCTGATTGCCGGAAACTATCGGGGTGGCAAAGTACCGGAAGGAATGAAAGTATTTGAGCTTCCCGAGATGGAATGGGCGAAGTTTCTGTGTACCGGCCCCATGCCGGGAGCATTGCAGTCAGTGAATACGAAGATATTCCGGGAGTGGCTTCCGAATAATCCGGAGTATGAAATTGCCATGGGTGTAAATATTGAATGGTATTTTCAAGGAGATACCAGTGCACCGGACTATAAGAGTGCTATCTGGATTCCGGTAAAAAGGAAATAGAAAGAAAAATGTAAGTTGAATCATGGAGAAGGTGCTGATGGAAAAAGTCAGTCCCTTCTCTACTTTTTTATTTATGAGTTGTGGCACAATGCAAAGTCTGTTATAATTTAGCGTATTACAAACTAAATATTAAAAAATAAGGAGAGAGTTATGGAGAAAGTGGATAATAAGGAGCATTTATATTACGGATTGTATGCATTTGCAGGTTTTGGATTGGAAATTCTGTTGGGAATGTTAGAAAGTATGATTGGAATAGAAAAAAATCTGTTTTTCAGCTGCCTGCATTGGAGTTTGACCTGTGTACTATGGGGAACCGTAGCATATCTGTTGGTGAGAAATAGTACCAAGAAATTAAGGTATGCTGTTTTGGAAGAAAAGAAAAAGCCTGCTAATCAGAAAGTGGTGGCAGTCGTTCTTTTGATGGTGTTGGCACTGATTGCAAAATATATGGTAATTGGTGGCTCTAAAATTGTGATGGAAATGACTAGTCTTGGGGGAGTCCAGTTTATTTTCCAATTCATATATTATCTTTTTGAGACAGCATTAATTGTACTTGCTATTGTATTTGGACAGAGATTTTTTGAAAATCTGACGAATTGCAAGGTAGTTCCATTTGGAGGAATCTTTCTGGCATGCACCTGGGGACTGGTACATGTTTTGACACAGGATTTTATGACAGGAATATATGCCGTTGTAAGTGCAGTAGTATATGGTGTTATCTATGTATTATTAAATAAGAATATTAGATGGTCGTATTTATTGATTTCAATATTGTTTATTATATAGTAGAAGAAGTAAAACAGAATATTTCAGGAAGTAAAACAGTACCCTGGTCAGAAAATCAAGGTTTTCTCTGACTTAGGGTACTGTTGTGATATTTGGTAGAATAAGTGACTTCTTCCCCAAACCATTCCGGCGGGGTAAAAGCGTTTGCCTCCTCTTCCGAGGTGAATTCCACTTCTGTAAGGACTAACGGAGCAAGCGCATCTTCAAAAATATCCAGTTCAATGGTAAGCTTTTCAGAAAGAGGAATCAGATACCGCTTTTTGGTGATTAAGATACCATCAATTTTGGGCAATAGATGTTGATATGCGTCTTTGGTGAGAGGAAGATTGTATTCCTCCCGAACCATAAGCCCTTTGGATTTGTAGGTGAGATAATAATCATCATCTTCCCGGCGGATGCGGACCACAGGCTCTGTACACAAGTAACCTTGTTCCAGTTGACGGAAAGGATATTGGGAAATATTTTCCGGCAAAGTATCAATTAAAAATTTACGTTCGATTTCCATGAAAAATCTCCTTTGGTGTTTTAATTTTATTATAGTGGTCGAAGAGTGAAAAGTAAATATAAGAGGGAAAAGATTATTTCGCCATAAGTTTTATAAGATGCAGGATAGTATCAGATTCTTCTTGTGTCAGTCGACGGAGATTTGTAAGGATTTCCCGTTCAAAATCTGTCGGATATATGGCTGAATTATCTTCACAGAAGAATTCTGAAAGAGTAGTATCCAGACTGTCTAAAAGCTTTTCCAAAACAAAAACAGAAGGAAGACTTTCACCTTTTTCGATTTTGTGTATATAATTCTCTGAAACATCTGACAATTTGGACAGCTTATATACGCTGAAACCTTTTTCGCTTCTCAGTTTTTTGAATTGTTCTGCTATATTCATTTATTATCCTCACAATCAATATTTTGATTATATTATGGGTGATAATACAATAAATTATAATACAACAATAGGTGTTGAAAATACAGATATATTGTTGTATTATTATGCTTGTAAAAAGAGTGAGCATAGCGAGGAGAATTTATATGAAAAAACAGAAGAAAGATTTATGTAAATATGTTCAGGATTTAATAAAGGATTTATATAGAAACGGAGAAAGACTTTCTGATTGTTTGGAGAAAAATGTTACATGGATTGGGGAAAATGAGTCTGAAATATATGAAGGTGCCAAAGAGGTGCGTTGGCATTTAAAAAGGCAGAAACAATTTCCGCTGTGCAAGATGGGAAAAAGCTCCTTTCGTATTGTCTGGGAAGGCAATGACGCTGTATTAGTAGAGGGAATTTACGTATTAGAGCCAATGGAAGAGGGAGGATTTATGTTAAAAAACAGCCAACGTTGCTCTATTCTTCTGGAAAAAAAGAAAGAAAAATACGAAATCGTGCATTTTCATATCTCAGACTGTCATGAAAATATTGTGTGGAGAAAAGACTTAATTTCCCAGATACAACGTGATCCACTAACACAGATATACAATGTTAAAACGGTGAAAGAAAAGGTAGAACAATGGTTAAAAGAGGAGGAGAATTATCAAGGCTGCGCCATGTGCATGATTGATGTTGATAATTTTAAAAATATTAATGACACGCTGGGGCATTTAAAAGGAAATGATATTTTGATACAGGTTGCACAGATTCTAAAAAGTACAATCGGAAAAAATGATTTTGCCGGTCGCGCCGGTGGAGATGAGTTTTTGGTTTTTTTGAAAAATGGTAGTCAGAATCGGGTAGAAGAATTTGTCCGTATATTGATGGAGGAGATAAGAAAAGGGCGTTACAATAGCAGTGATGATGGTATTCAGGGGAACATATTGGTAACGATTAGTATCGGAATAGCACGAATGAGTAGCGGAGCAGATAAAAGAACTGTCAGCTATAAGTATTTGTTCCGGCAGGCGGATACAGCGTTGTACATTGCAAAAAAGAGGGGCAAAAATACCTTTCATATTATAAATTTATAAAAACAGCAGACCTTATAATAAGGTCTGCCATTTTTATGCGTTATCGTTATGCGCTATAAGCTTATGCTTACTGCTGTCCGCTAGACATCTGCTGTTCCTGCTTCATGATCATTTTCTTGACCATTTCACCACCGATAGAACCAGCCTGTGCAGAAGTTAAGTCACCGTTGTAACCTTCTTTTAAAGGTACACCGATTTCAGATGCAACTTCCTGCTTAAAACGATTCATAGCCTCTTTTGCCTGTGGTACTGCCATTTTACTTGTGTTAGAACCAGAGTTATTAGATCCACTCATGTGATTCACCTCCAAATTTTTCTCTTTTATTTTTTTGTTTTGATAAGGACATCATTCCGAATCGGCTCATTCCTTAAGAATGATGTCCTTTTCAAAATGTTGTCGCTTATCATGGTGTTATTATCTGCAAAGATAAAAAAAATATAATGGAAATTTTCGGTAACTTTTCAAAATGGTTTGTACCTCGAAAAATTTTACTCCAACTGTTTTAAGAAAGCTTTTGGCGTCATATGGTATTTGCGTTTAAATACCTTGTGAAAATAGGACAGATTATGAAATCCGGTAGATAAGGAAACATCCAGAATCGAAGAGTTGCCTTGTTCAAAAAGTTCTACCGATTTTTCTAATCGCAGGTTATTGATATATTCCACACAGGTCATGTTCATGTGTTTTTTAAAAAAACGCATAAAATGATAGTCGCTGAAGTAACACAGCTTTGCCAGGTCTGAAACCGAAATATTTTCCCCATAGTGAAGTTCGATATAGTCAAGCACTTGTTTCAGCTTAGCAGAGGAGGTGCCGGTATCAGAAATAAGATTTCGCTCACTGTATTGTAACAACAAAAATATAGTCTGTAGAAATAACGCTTTTAGTGCAAGTTCATATCCGGCAACAGATTCACGATACAAAGAATTTATCTGATTAAAGATTTTTCGCAGGGAAGCATAGGCAGGATGCTCTTTTTTTATCAGATAGGGCATGGAAAATTCCTGATTCATCAGCGGAGTCAGGTATTGGGTAGAGCAGATGTCTGTAGAATTCCCACCTAAAAAATTCATGTGAAACACGTAGGTTTCGGAAGTGATTTTCGGGCTTTCATTCAATGAAATAGAATGAAGTATCAGTGGCGGGATAAACAAAAGGTCGCCGGTTTTCACCGGATAATCCATCAAGTCAATCTGATAATCTGCCTGTCCTGCGGTAATCAGAGTAAATTCTGCTTCTTCATGCCAATGGGTAGTGACGACCGGATAGTCGGGTTTTAGATTGGTAACATACTTTTGTACCGGGAAAAAGGCTTCGCCGTGTTTGGCATCTTCCTTTTGTTCTAACGCAAGTGAATGAAGCTTTTTCATAGATTTTCTCTCCTTTTGTGCTTTTTTTTGAAATGAGCAGTATTGTGTTATAAAAGGCAAATATATTGCAAGAAAAAATAAAAATCAGTATTTATAATAGCAGTATAATACAAAGAACAAAATATCTCAACAGAGAATGAAACAGTAGAAAAAATTTCAGGAAAGATAAGAAAAGAGGTAGAAACATGGAAAGAAAATGGTGGCATGACAAAGTAGCGTATCAGATTTATCCAAAGAGCTTTTTGGATACCAATGGAGATGGAATTGGAGACCTTAGAGGAATTATTTCAAAGCTGGATTATTTGAAGGAGCTTGGAATTGATATTATCTGGCTCTCTCCTATTTATCAATCTCCTTTTGTAGATCAGGGATATGATATTTCGGATTATTATTCTATTGCATCAGAATTTGGAACCATGGAAGAGTTTGACGAACTACTGGCAGAAGCCAAGAAGAGAGGAATGTACATTATCATGGACCTGGTAATTAACCATTGCTCCGATAAACATGAGTGGTTCCAGAAAGCCCTGGCAGACCCGGAAGGGGAATATGCAGATTACTTCTATTTCCGAAAAGGAAAAAATGGAAATCCTCCAAGTAATTACCGTTCCTATTTTGGCGGAAGCTGCTGGGAGCCGGTGCCGGGAACCGATAAATACTATCTGCATATGTTTGCCAAGGAACAGCCGGATTTAAACTGGGAGAATCCGAAGCTGAAGCAGGAAATCTACAACATGATAAACTGGTGGCTGGAAAAGGGATTGGCAGGTTTCCGTATTGACGCTATCATCAATATTAAAAAGAATCTGGAATTCCCGGATTTTGAACCGGATGGACCAGACGGAATGGCTGGCTGCTGGAAGATGGTAGAGAGCACAGAGGGAGTAGGAGAATTATTAGAAGAATTAAAGGAGCATACCTTTAAAAAGTATGATGCTTTTACTGTTGCAGAAGTGTTTAATATGAAAGAGGGAGAATTGCCTCAGTTCATAGGAGAAAACGGACATTTTTCCACGATATTTGATTTCAGCGCCCACTGCTTAAGCGATGGAGAACATGGGTGGTATGATGCGCCGGAGATGGAATTCAAAAAGTGGCGGGAAACAGTAATAAATTCCCAGTTGGAGGTACAGAAAACAGGATTTGAGGCAAACATTATAGAAAATCATGATGAGCCAAGAGGCGTGTCCAGATTCCTGCCGGAGTATGCAAGAACACCTGCCGGAACCAAAATGCTTGGAACGGTAAGTCTGTTACTGCGTGGAATTCCCTTTATCTACCAGGGACAGGAAATTGGAATGCAGAATGCGGTTTGGGAGAGCATCGAAGAGTATGATGACATCAGTACCAAGGATCAGTATCATATAGCAAGAGAAGCAGGACTTTCGAATGAGGAAGCACTGAAGGTATGTGGAAAAATGAGCCGAGACAACGCAAGAACACCGGTACAGTGGAGCAATCAGGAAAATGCGGGATTTACCACAGGAACCCCATGGCTTAAGGTAAATTCCAACTACACCGCAATTAACGTAGAAAGTCAGGAAGCACAGCCGGATTCCGTATTGAATTATTACCGAAAGCTGACGGCTTTGCGTAAATCTGAGGAATACAAGGAAGTATTTACCTATGGTGAATTTGTTCCGGAATATGAGGCTACCGAGAGTGTGATGGCATATTACCGTGTGGATGATGAAAAAAGGATGCTGATAGCCGCAAACTTTGGGAAAACACCGGTGAAACTGGAACTGAAGTATCCGGTAAAGCGTGTTCTTTTATCAAATCAGGAAGAAACATCAGCAGGAAGCGGACAGAAGCCGGAGCATGTGCTGGAGCTGGAAAGCTGTGAAGTAATTGTATTGGAGTGCGAGTAGGGATGGGAGAAAAAATGACCAATAAAGAAATCGTAAAAGTTTTTTTTCAAAAAGCATATGAAGAGCAGGATTATGATTTTGTGATGGAATATTTTTCAAAGGACTATTTAGACCATAGCCCGGCTGGTGCAAAGAGCAATAAACAGGCAGTTGAAATATTAAAAGGAGCAGCCAAGACCTTCGAACAAGTAAAGGTAGAGATACTGGATTTATTTGAAGAAAATGGTCTGGTCGGTGTAAGAATTTTATTTCAGGGAATTCATGTGGGGGAATTCGCAGGAGTTGCCCCCACAGGGAAAAAAATTACCTTTGAAGCATTGGAACATTTTAAACTGGTAAACGGAAAAGTGACAGAATCCTGGGGATATTGGCCGGATATGGAAATTGTCAATAAACTAAACGCATAAGGAAAGGAAAAGAGGCATGAATCAAAAAGAAAGAATGTTAAATGGCCTGCCTTACAAGGCGTGGATGGACGGATTAACAGAAGAGCGCAGAGAAAATAAAAAGAAAATTTACCGATACAATCAGTTATCTCCGGAGGAAGGAGAAGAACAGGATAAGCTGATACGAAGCATTGTGGGAAAATGCGGAGAAAGCATTTTTATTGAACAGCCATTCCACTGTGATTATGGGGCCAATATTGAAGTTGGAAATAACTTTTTTGCCAATTACAATCTGGTTATACTGGATGTTGGGAAAGTGATAATCGGAGAGAATGTACAGATTGCTCCAAACGTATCTATCTATACAGCAGGACATCCAGTGCATCCCGATTCCCGGAATTCCGGATATGAATATGGAATCAGCATTACGATTGGAGATAATGTCTGGATTGGTGGAAGTACTGTTATTAACCCCGGGGTACACATTGGGAATAATGTAGTAATTGGTTCCGGAAGTGTGGTAACAAAAGATATTCCGGACAATGCTATCGCGGTGGGAAATCCATGTAGGGTAATACGCTATATCACAGAAGAGGACCGGAAATATTATTATAAGAATCGTGAGTTTGATGTAGATGATTATTGCGATGGAGTTATGGACATGAATGACCTAAAGTGATATTCTGTATGTAAGAAAATCACGTGACGGAAGGGTATGTTGCGGATGATAAAATAGTTACAGGAGGAATATCATGGCAAAAATAGGAGTTTTTTTAGCAGACGGATTCGAGGAAATAGAAGGACTGACCGTAGTAGACATTTTACGTCGTGCAGGAGTAGAGGTTACAACGATTTCCATTATGGGAAGAAAAGAGATTTACGGGGCGCATAAGATTACGGTACTGGCAGATGCACTCTGTGAAGAAGTATCCTTTGAAAATTTGGATGGTGTAGTGCTTCCGGGTGGTATGCCGGGAAACACCAATCTTGGAGCGCATGACGGTGTAAAGAAGCAGATAGCTGCATTCGCGGAAGCAGGAAAGCTGGTAGCTGCAATTTGTGCAGCCCCCAGTGTTCTTGGCGAAAACGGAATTTTAAAAGGGAAAAAGGCAGCATGTTATCCGGGCTTCGAGGACAAGCTTCTGGGAGCAGAGGTGGTCTTTGACGAAGTTGCAGAAGCCGGAAATATCATTACCAGCCGGGGAATGGGAACTGCAATTCCTTTTGCTTTGAGACTGACAGCATATCTTACGTCAGAACAGAAAGCAGGAGAGCTGGCGAAAGGAATTATTTACAAATCTTAACACAATTTTAGCGGAAAAAAGATTGACGAAAAAAGTCGATGCCGATATTATTAGTTATAATAAAAGGGAGTAGTTTGTATCCCCTGGATATAACACGGTTCGTCATCACGTTGCAAAACCGGGCTGTGTTCTAAGAAACGAGACTTTTATTGCATTTATTTTTGTACAAAAATGCAATAGGAGTCTCGTTTTGCGTGGAAAAAACTTCTGTTGCAGAAAGAGAGGAAAAAGATATGATGTATGTATGGTTAATTGTAGGTTTTGTGTTATTGATTAAGGGAGCAGATTTTTTTGTAGAAGGAAGCTCCTCTGTGGCAAAGCTGCTAAAGATTCCCTCTGTGATAATCGGGCTTACCATTGTAGCAATGGGAACCAGTGCACCGGAAGCGGCAGTAAGCATCACCGCAGGACTAGCGGGCAATAATGATATTGCCATCAGTAATATTATCGGGTCAAATATCTTTAATCTATTGGTAGTGGTTGGTGTCTGTGCAGTGATGAAAGGCGTAACAACAGATAAGGACATCTTAAAGCGTGATATGCCGGTAAATATTGGAATCAGTGCGTTGCTGCTGTTGTTCTTAATTGATTTAAAAATTACCAGAATAGAAGGCGTTATTCTTTTCATTCTTTTTGTGGTATATATGATTATTGTAGTAGGGGAAGGAATGAAGAATCGTACCACAGAAACCGAAGAGGTAAAGGTTTTGAGTCCTGCGTTGAGCATCGTGTTCATTGTGGCAGGTCTGGCAGCCGTTGTATTTGGCGGGGATTTGGTTGTGGATAATGCAAGTAAAATTGCAGAAAACTTTGGATTGAGCCAGAACCTGATTGGACTTACGATTGTAGCAGTGGGAACTTCTCTGCCGGAACTGGTTACGTCTATTGTTGCAACAAGAAAGGGAGAGAGTGGACTTGCCCTTGGAAATGCCGTAGGTTCCTGTGTGTTTAATATTCTATTTATCCTCGGAATGTCAGGAACACTTTCTCCCATGGCAGCAACCGGAGAATCCTTTGTAGACATCTGCGTATTAACCGTGGTAACAATAATGATGTTGATTTTTGGAAAAACAAAAGGAATGACTTCCAGAATAGAAGGAGCTATTTGTGTACTTGCGTATGCAGGATATATGGTATATGCAGTAATGCGTTAGTTGTATGATGACTGTTTATGAAGACTGGAACATGCCGGGTGATTGCTGGAACAAAGGATTTCTTACCGTCAGTTTGAGGGGGCATTCTTTGGAAGATTCTGAGGATGTGCTGCGAACCCTTGAGATTATGGAAGCGGTTATAAGGGAGTATAAGGAGATAGCCGGAAAATAGAAATATTAGAAATGGAATAAAAATAGTTGAGAAAACAGATGACACATGCTAAAATATGTACAAAGCATATTTTTCTAAGATTCCAGGCATGTTGCCATCTGTTTTTTCTAAAGATTCTTACTTCAGAAAATCCATGCTTTTATTCACATCAAAAAATGAAAAGCAGGAGATTCTGTAGAAGCCTCCTGCAACAATAAGGAGGAAAATGTATGAACGAAGAAGAAAATTTAATGATTGAAACACCGCAGGTAGAGCACAAGTATAAGGATAAGTTGTTCCGATTAGTGTTCCGTGAGAAAAAAGAACTGTTAAGTTTGTATAATGCAGTAAACGAAACGGATTATGATAATCCAGAGGCTCTGGAAGTCAATACATTAGAGAATGCTGTTTATATGAATATGAAAAATGATATTTCTTTTGTATTTGATATGGAATTAAATCTTTATGAGCATCAATAATGTTAAATATCAATCTAGGAAAAAATAAGGAAATATTAGAAAAGTGTAAAACATTACAGGAATATATGATTTATGTGACTAAGGTACGGAAATATGCGGCTGTTATGGATATCCAGGCAGCAGTGGAGTGTGCGGTAAATGAATGTATAAAACAGGGAGTCCTAAAGGATTTCCTGCTCAGGTATAAAGCGGAGGCGATTCAGATGAGTATCTTTGAATACGATGAAGAAAGAGAAATGCAATTAATTAAGGAGTCTATGCGGCAGGTATATTCAAAAGAAGGAAGAGAAGAAGGAAGAAAACAGGGAATGGAGGAAGGAAGAAAAGAAGGAAGAAAAGAAGGGGAGGAATTGTTTGCTGCATTGACTGAAAAATTATTGAAGGATTCCAGGAATGAGGACTTGCTAAGAGCAATCAGTGATATGAAATTTCGCGAAAAACTTTATAAAGAATATGGAATAAAAGGAAAGTAAAATCTTTGATATTGGCGGAGGTCCGGGACGATATTCTATTTCTCAATATGCACCAATTCAGAATAGCCTTGCTTACCTTACTTTTGAGGGATACAAAGGAGAGGTGGAGGAATTATGCAGGAATACCATCTGGAAGAATTGGCATTTGCAGGTGTGGATGAAAAGCTTTATGGAATGAGTCAGCATTTTCTATATATTGGAAAAAAGTGTTGACAAATATTATCAGATATGATTTACTAAACTAGTAAACTGAATTAAAATCTAAAGAAAGCGAGGTAAAAGTAATGATTAATTTAGCGTACACAACAGGCAACTTAACAAATAGTCAGAAATTTACCTCGATGGTTATAAGACGAAGATAGCATATTTTATTTCGGTTCCAATTATGAAAATAGAATATGCGCCGATTTGTATTGTAATAGAATGGACAAATTGGATTCTTACGGACTAGAACCCCGTGGTAGATTTATCTGCCACGGGGTTTTTTGCGTGATTAAGCAGAAGGAACATGGAATATTATAAAAATTCTGTTTACGCAAAAATCATCGGGGAAACAGAAAAGAAAAATGGCAGAAGGAGAAGGGACGATATGAAAAAAATCTTGAAATACATAGCAAAATACTGGTATGCTTATGTATTTGCAATCGCATGTATGGTAACAGCAATCGTACTGGATATGCTATATCCCATGATTACGAAACGCATTGTAGATGATGTTATCATAGGTGGAAAAATAGAATTACTGGGCGGTTTACTTGCAACTATTTTTATCATAGGAATTGGCAGGGCACTAGGGGGATATTTTAAAGAATTTACATTTGATGTTGTTAGTGTCAAAATAGCGTCCAGACTGAGAAAGGATTTATTTTCCCATATTGAAAGTTTATCCATGGATTATTTTGATGATACAAATACAGGGGAATTGATGGCGAGAGTAAAAGACGATGTAGACCGTATCTGGAATGCTCTCGGTTACGTTGGAATGTTGATTATTGAAGTAATTATTCATGTATCTATTGTACTGTACTGCATGTTTACGCTGGATTGGAAATTGGCGTTTATCCCACTGGCAGCAATGATTCTGATGGGAGCTACTGCTATTTACATGGAGAGGAAGCTGGATAAGGTATATGAATCTATCAGTGAGGAAAATGCAATTCTTACTACCATTGCAGAGGAAAATCTTGCCGGCGTGCGTACCGTAAAGGCATTTGCAAGAGAAAAATTTGAGATAGAAAAGTTTCTTTCTCACAACAAACGCTACTATGACCTGAATATGCAGCAGTCGAAAATGCTGGTGCGTTATTATCCGATTTTCCAGTTTACCGGAAAGCTGCTCCCGGTAGTTATGGTTATTATTGGTGGTATTCAAGTAATTAACGGTGAGATGACGCTGGGAAGTCTGGTAGCATTCTCTGAATATTGCCGTAATATTGTGTGGCCTATGGAGATGTTGGGATGGCTTACCAATGATTTGTCTTCAGCAGTAGCATCCTGCAAGAAAATCAATAAAATTTATAAGCAGGAATCCACAATCAAAGAAGCAGAAGAACCAACAGAACTGCAGCAGATAACGGGAAATATTGCATTTGAACATGTTTCTTTTGCACGTGGAAATCAAAAAATTTTAGAGGACATTTCCTTTGAGCTCCCAGCGGGAAGAACCCTTGGAATCATGGGAGCAACCGGAGCCGGAAAGACATCGATTGTAAATCTTTTAATGCGTTTCTTTGATGTAAATTCAGGTAATATTAAGCTGGACGGAGTGGACGTAAAAGAATTGAAATTAAAACAGATTCGAAGCAGCGTTTCCACGGTAATGCAGGATGTATTTTTGTTTTCGGATACCATTGAGGAAAATATTAAGATGGGGCAGAGAGAACGAATGGAAAATCCCATTATGGTGCATGCAGCAGAGCTTGCTCAGGCGAAGCATTTTATTGAAGAAATGCCTTTGGAATATGAAACTATCATCGGGGAACGTGGTGTGGGATTATCTGGTGGACAAAAGCAGCGTATCAGCATTGCAAGAGCCATAGCAAAGCACAATCCGATTCTGGTGTTGGATGATTCCACGTCAGCTCTTGATATGGAAACAGAATATGAGATTCAGAAGGCATTAGATACCCTGGAAGATACTACGAAGATTATCATTGCGCATCGTATTTCAGCAGTACGCAAAGCAGATGAAATCATTTTCCTGGAAGAAGGAAAAATAAAAGAACGTGGAACTCATGAAGAACTGATGGCGCAAAAGGGGCTGTATTACCAGACCTATCAGGCACAGTACAGTTAGTGGTGCCAGATTAGAAATAGAAAGCAGGTGGAAACGTGGCAGTTAATTCATTTCGAGAGGATGAACAGTTAGAGGCAATAGGAAAAAAAGAAACCCTGAAACGGCTGTTTTCCTATCTTTTTAGATATAAGTCTGCTGTCATTGGTGTACTGGTCTGTATGCTGATTACAGTAGTAATATCTCTGGTGAATCCTCTGATTATAGAAAGAGCGATTGATGTATACATAGCAGAAAGCAATATGACAGGGCTTGCGAGACTGGCTATTTTTACGGTGATATTAAATATTATTTTTATCATCATGGTAAAGGTTCGGATGTTTGTTATGGCGAAAATATCCAATGAAATTTTGCTGGATATTCGGCAGGAATTATATGAGCATATTCAGACCTTGTCCTTTTCCTTTTTTGACAGCAGACCAACGGGAAAGATTCTGGCGAGAATCATTGGGGATGTCAATTCTTTAAAAGAGGTGTTGACAAATGCTGTAACAACATTGATACCCGATTTTGTTACGGTTTGCGGAGTAGTAGTAATTATGGTGGTAAAGGACTGGCGGCTTGCACTTGCTTCCTTGTGCAGTATTCCGCTTATGATGGCTGCAATCTGGTTTATCCAGAAGTTTTCCCATGTGCGTTGGCAGATTGTCCGTAAAAAAAGCTCTAACCTGAATGCGTATGTACATGAAAGCATTGCGGGAATGAGTGTAGTGCAGAGCTTTCGGGCTGAGGATGAAACGAAAGATGTATTTTCCGGTCTGGTAAAAGAGCACGAACAGTCCTTTATCGGCGCGGTTCGGCTGGCGGATATGTTTGGCAGTGCCATTGACTTCTGCTGGGGAATCGGAGCCATGGTTCTCTACTGGGCAGGGATTCAGATGATTGGTGCAGAATATGTCAGCGTAGGTACCTTGGTGGCATTTGGAACCTATATCAGCATGTTCTGGAATCCGGTCATGAATCTGAGTAATTTTTATAACCAGATTATCACCAATCTGACTGCGGCAGAGCGTATTTTTGAGATATTAGATACGCAGCCGGATATTGCAGATGCTGCGGAAGTAGAGGAATTGCCGGAGATTCAGGGAAAGGTGGAATTTGACCACGTATCCTTTACCTATGATGAGGGAACACCGGCAGAAACAAGGGTCTTAGAGGATGTCAGTTTTCAGGTTCAGCCGGGGGAGACCATTGCGTTGGTAGGACCCACCGGAGCAGGGAAGAGTACCGTTGTAAACTTAATCAGCCGTTTTTATGATATTCAAAAAGGACAAATTCTCATAGATGGTTATGACGTACAAAAGGTGTCCATTCAGAGCCTGCGCCGTCAGATGGGCGTTATGACCCAGGAGAACTTTATTTTCCAGGGAACCATTCGGGAAAATATTGCCTATGGAAAAATGGATGCCACAGAGGAAGAAATCATGGCGGCGGCAAAAGCGGTAAATGCACATGAATTTATTATGAAAATGGAAAAAGGGTATGATACCGTGTTAAAGGAACGAGGTGCAGGACTTTCCATCGGACAGCGTCAGTTGATTGCTTTTGCCAGAACCATGGTGAGTATGCCGAAGATTCTGATTTTAGACGAGGCGACCTCAAGTATTGATACCCACACGGAAATTTTGGTACAGCAGGGAATCGAAGCCTTGTTAAAGGGACGAACCAGCTTTGTCATTGCACATCGCTTGTCTACCATTCAAAAGGCAGACCGGATTTTCGTTATCGACAAGGGCGGTATTTTAGAACAGGGAAGCCCGGCAGAACTGATGGAAAAGAAAGGGCATTATTACAATCTGTATATGGCGCAGTTTAAAAATATTTAGTGGGAGGCAGAGTATCTATGGTGGAAAAACGAAATATTTTTATTGAGGGATTACAAGGCTCCGGAAAGAGCACACTGCTTACAAAATTATCGGAAAAATTAAAGGATTATCAGGTTTATCGGGAGGGAGACATCTCTCCCGTAGAGCTTGCCTGGTGCAGTTATATGAAGCCGGAGGAATACGAAAAGGCGCTTGCAGAGTTTCCGGACTTAATGCAGGAAATACAGTCTCATACAGTGCGGGAAGGCAGAAACTATATTACTGCCTATACCTTGATTTTAGCAGACGACAGGAAGTTTTATGAATATATGGAGCGATATGAGATTTACAATGGCAGAAAGTCCTTTGAAGAATTCCGCAGGATTATTTATGAACGGTATCGAAGTTTCCGGGGAGCAGGAAATTTATTTGAATGTTCTTTTTTTCAGAATGCAATGGAAGATATGATGTTGTTTTATCAGCTTTCCGACGAGGAGATTTTAGAATTTTATCGTGGTGCTTATGAGCAGATGGAAAAAGAGCGTTTTTATATGATATATCTTGTTTCCAAGGACATAGAACAGGATATTTTAAGAATCAAAAAAGAGCGTGCAGACGAAGCGGGAAACGAAATGTGGTATCCTCTTATGATGAATTATTTTACGACTTCCCCTTATGGAAAAGAGCATGGCTGTAAAGAATTTTCTGATTTGATAGAACATTTTAAGAGAAGAGAAAAAATAGAAAAAAGGATAATAGAGGAAATAATAAAAGAAAATTGTATTTGCTTGCCAGCAAAGGAATATGATTTGGAAAAGTTGTGTGAGGCGATATTATGAAAATTGCAATTATCGGTTACAGTGGATGCGGAAAATCCACTCTTGCAAAACATCTAAGTGAAAGATACCAGATTCCGGTTCTGTACCTGGATAGTGTGTACTGGCTGCCAAATTGGAAAGAAAGGGAACGCGAAGAGTCCGCAAGTATTGTAAAACAATTTCTGGATACAAATGATGCTTGGGTGATAGATGGAACCTATTCCCATATGGAACAGGAAAGGCGCATGAAAGAAGCAGACCGGATTATCTTTTTAAATTTCAACCGCTTCGCCTGCCTTTACCGCGCCTTTCACCGATATTTCACCTACAGGGGAAAGACCAGGGAATCCATGGGCGAGGGCTGCAAGGAAAAAATAGATTTGGAGTTTGTCTGGTGGATTCTTCACGCCGGGCGCACCAAAGCGAAAAAACAAGGTTTTCAGAAGATTCTGGAGCAATATCCTGAGAAATGTGTTGTGATTAAAAACCAGAGACAGCTTACCGCATTTAAAAGTCAAAAAGAAATATAAAATATAGAGAAATGGGCGTTAGAGATGATTTGTTTTATTACAGATAAAAAGCAAAAAGAAAAAATTGCAGAAAGTGTTCTGTTAGATTTGCCGGAGTGGTTCGGCTTACCGGAAAGTACCAGAGAATACATAGAAAAAAGCCCAAATATGCCATTCTGGGCGGCTATGGAAGGGGAAAATCCCAGGGGATTTATTGTTTTAAAGGAAACCAGCCCCCATACGGCGGAAATCTATGTGATGGGAGTCAAAAAATCCTATCACGGAAGAGGATTTGGAAAACAGCTTTTTGAGGCATTTCATGCTTATGCCAAAGAAAAGAAATACTCATTTTTACAGGTAAAGACTGTACAGGAAGGGCATTATGAGGAATATGACAGAACAGGAGAATTCTATAAAAAGATGGGATTTCAGGAATTGGAGTGTCTGCCAACCCTTTGGGATGAGTGGAATCCCTGTCAGATTTTCGTAAGGGTGGTTTAAAATATGGGAACAAGGAGAAAACCAATGAACATAGAAAAATACTGGAAAGCGGTCTTAGACCAGAATGAAGAAGCAATGAAAACATATTTTAAGAAAGACGCGTATGTGCGCTGGCATAACACAAACGAGCACTTTACCGTAGAAGAGTTTATCCGCGCAAACTGTGAATATCCCGGCGACTGGGACGGGAAAATTGAGCGGATGGAAGTAACAGCAGATGTCACAATCGTAGTAGTTCATGTGTGGACAAGGGATAATGCCATGTCATTTCATGTCGTATCCTTTATGCGGATAGAAGAGGAAAAAATTGCCGCTATTGATGAATACTGGGGAGATGACGGCGAAGCGCCACAGTGGCGGCAGGATAAAAAAATTGGAACCAAAATCCGATGAATTGGGCAAAAAACATGTTTGAGCAGCCTGGAAGACGCTGCTTATGGATGAAGAAATGTTATCAGGGAGGGAAAAGGAATGAACTATCAATTAGAAAAAAACATCATGAAAAACGATACTCTGCGGAAAGCCTATAACGAGCTGGCAGAAAAGACCTTCGGTCTGAACTTTGAAGCGTGGTATCAGAGCGGCTATTGTGGAAATACACACATTCCATACACTTTATTTGACGGGAAAAAGGCGGTTTCCAATGTTTCCGTAAACTGCATGCAGGTTGCATGGCAGGGGAAAGTGCGAAATTTCATACAGCTTGGAACTGTTATGACCGACCCGGCATACCGCAATCAGAATCTGTCCCGCTGTCTGATGGAAGAGGTACTGCACGACTGGAGGGACAAGGCAGACGCCATATTTTTATTTGCCAATCAAAGCGTGCTGGACTTCTATCCTAAGTTTGGATTTGAGCGGCAGGCACAGTATCAATACAGCTTAATACCAGTAAAAGCTACGGGGAAAACAGCGGGAAATTTAAGAAATCCAGATGAAGAAAAAACGCATATAGAAAAACTGTATGAAGCGGAGAAGTTAGAGATAGAAAAACCACAGCACTTAAAGCGGTTAGAAAACTGTTATCAAAAAGGCAATCCCTTTTCAAAATTGCAGACCGTAAACGGTTTTGGGTTATTGATGTTTTACTGTGGCTCTTTTCTTAAGGATTGCATTTACTACATCCCGGAAATGGATGCAGTTGTAATAGCGGAACAAGAGGAAGAAACCTTATATTGTCTGGATGTTTTCTGTGAAGCAGGAAAAGATTTGAACCATATTCTTGCAGCAGTTACAACGGAAGAAATCAGCAGGATTGTTTTTCAATTTACACCGGTATGTGACCAGACAGAACAATGGAACTATGAGATAAAGAAAATAGAAGACGAGGACAATGCGCTGTTCATATTAAAAGGAAAAGAAAATATCTTTGCAGGCGAAAAGCTGTTGTTCCCGGAAATCGCTCACACGTAATAGAAAGTAGGAACAAAATGAATCGAATCATAAAAAGTATGGATGAAAAACATAGAGAAGAAGCATTGGATTTCGTAGAAAATGTATTTACCGTATCGGAGGGAGCAGAATCCGGAAAACTGGTAAGAGCTCTGGTAAAAGAAATCAGAAGCAAGCGTTTTTATTTACCGGAACTAGAATTAATCATGGTGGACGAAAAGGACGTTATCATTGGATATGTAATGTTTTCCAGATTTCATTTAGAAGGAAAATATGAAAAACAGTTATTACTTCTTTCCCCGGTGGCAGTAAAAACAGAACTGCAAAGGCAGCATATCTCCAAAGAATTAATAGAGTTTGGTTTTGAAAAAGCAAAAGAAAGGGGATATGAGGCAGTATTGGTAGAAGGAAATCCGAAAAATTATAATCCGAGAGGCTTTCAGACCTCATGCGATTATGGAATCGTTGCAGGTGCCAGTGTAGAGCTGCCTGCACCGGAATGTCTGATGGTAAAAGAATTAGCAGAGGGTGCACTGGAACATATGGAAGGTGTGGTAGATTATTCGGATTATCAATGTCTGACCTGACAGGCACGTATCTGTGAGATGCATTTGAAAGAAAAAAACAACTGGAAAATGGAATTCCAAAGGAGAAAATAAAAAATGATATATAGATTTAATTTTTATCATGAGAAAGATTTTGAAGAAATAGAAGAGCTGGTATTCGCCGCCTATGAGTGGGAATATCCCATCTGGGGATTGAGCCGTCATGAATTCTCCAGAGGACTGCACCCGGCGTTTACCGGAATACCCAGCGTATGGGAGCGGACGGTAGGAGTATGGCGTATGGATGGAAAAATCACCGCATGCGCCATCAATGAAGGCAATGATGAAGGAGACATTTTTTTCTTGTTTGACGGGAAAGAGCGTGCGCAGGAGGAAGCATTGTTAGAGGAAATGCTATACTTTGCCAAAACAACCATGTCCTCTGTCCGGGATGACAGAATTACCAGCTACGTCAATTTGCGTATTCCCGAATGGAACGAGACCTTACAGGCAGTGGCAGAAAAAGCCGGATTCCATAAAACAGACTGGAAAGAGAGAATCAATATACTTCCTTTCCAGGATAAAAAATTTGAAGTCAGGCTTCCGGAGGGCTACAGCTTCGCAGACGGTGAGACAACCCCGGACTTTTATCTGTCCAACGTACATATGGCAGCCTTCCGCTACGGTATCAGCGCTGTAAAAGAAGGAGAAAGGGCATTTCACGATTTGCGTCAGATGAAGCATTATGACCCTAAGTTGGATTTGTGTATTTTAGACCCCGCAAAACGCCCGGTAGCAATGGCAATCATCTGGTATGATGAGAAAATGCCTTACTGTGAATTAGAACCCTTAGGGGTAGCGTGGTGGGAGCGGCGCAAACATCTGGCAACCGCCATTTTGCACGAAGCATCCAACCGGGTGATGGAGCGGTATCCGAAGTGCACAGGAATGCTTGGTGGAGACCAGCCTTTTTATGAAAAAACAGGATATGTGACGAAAACAGAGGTCCCGGTTTTTGCATGGGAGGAAAAAATCTAAGAAAAGTGTAATAAAATCCAAGATTTATGATATAGACAAGCTGTAGGAAAGTTGATATTATTAAAACAAAAGAAAACACATATGTTGTGCATATCTTACAAAAAGCACAAGGATAACAGAAGGTATTTAAATGTATTGTAGATAAAATGCATAATAAGAGATGGTTGTTATAGAAGTCTACATAAATGGGAGGGTTTCCTTATGCAACAAAAGATTAAATTTAAGAATTCTATGAAGTTCAGAATACTGGTGCTTTTAATAGTGGGGATTATTTTATCTACAGTGGTCAGTCTGGTCACAACACTTCCGAGAGTTCGGAGTAACATGAAAAGGGTAACGCAGAATTATATGCTGGACGAGGTGAAAGCGTATGGTTATATTTTGAGCCTGCAGGTAATACAAAGTCCGAAAAACTTGAGTAAGCCTTTGTTTTTAAAGAGTATTTTACAGGAGGTTAATATCAAGGATACCACTACGAGCTATGCCTATCTGGTTTCTGCAGACGGAACTATGCTGTACCATCCGACAGAGGAATTAATTGGACAGCCGGTAGAGGATGCTGTTGTTACGGGACTGTTGGAAGACCTGGCAGAGGGCGTGGTAGATGGACCGGCATGTGTGGAATATGAAGCTGACGGAACAGAGAAATATGCATCTTACTATATTAATACGACCGGAGAGTTTATCCTTGTAATTACGGTAGATTCCGCTGAAATCTTTGAAGCCACCAATCAGATGACGATAATTATTTTAGTGAGCGGTCTGGTTACCTTAGTTGTGCTTCTGATTCTTGGCATATTTATGACGAGTCGAATGATAGCTCCATTACATAAATTGACGGGAATCGTGAATAAAGTCGCAATGCTTGATTTTACGGAGAATCGTGGACAGGCTGCTTTAAATAAGCGGAAGGATGAGGTCGGTCTGATGAGCCGTGCCATCGGTAACCTGTATGATGAATTGCGTAAAATTATTGAGATAATCCAGACACAGGGAAGCAAGCTTGCGAATAGTAATGTAGAGTTTGAACGGGAATTTGCCGAGATTGTAGATAATATTTCGAATGTCAATTCTGCGGTGGAGCAGATTGCAATGGGAAGTACCTCCCAGGCACAGGAGACTACTTCTGCCGGAGAACATGTGAACTACATTGGTGCGGCAATCGAATCTAACAGCAGTGCAGTAAATATTCTGGAGGAATCCATTGAACGAATGAACGAATTGGCAAATGAGTCAGATGTGATGTTAGAAGAACTGGTAGAAATTAATGACAGGACAACTGACGATATTAAGCTTGTCATGGAGCAGGCGAATCTCACCAATGAATCTGCCGAGAAGATTAAGGAAGCAGTATCAATTATTCAGGGAATTGCAGAAGAGACGAATCTGTTATCTTTAAATGCAAGCATTGAGGCTGCAAGAGCCGGAGAGTCTGGAAAAGGGTTTGCAGTTGTTGCGGAAGAGATTCGTAAACTTGCAGAAAACTCAGCACAAAGTGCTTCTGAGATTGACAGTATTGCAATGGAACTGATGAATAATTCAAAAGACAGCGTGACTAAGATGGAAGAGTTAAGCAGCAATGCAGTATTCCAGCATGAGAAGTTAAACGGAACAAGGCAGTCCTTTGAAGGTCTGAAGATAGAAATTTCAGCAGTATCAGATACGTCAAAGAATATCTTTGAACAGACCAGTAAGATTAATGATTTAAAGACAGATGTCAGCAATGTGATTGAACAGTTAGCGGCGATTGCGCAGGAAAATGAAGCTTCTACGCAGGAGACGAGCATAACGATGCACTCCCTGACCGGAAGTATTGATAAGTGTCGTGAGGAGACAGCGGTATTATCCCATTTAAGTGAGAACCTGAACGAACAGGCGGGTAAGTTCAAGTTCTAAAGAAAGGAAGCCGTTTGAAATTATTTTGCTTAAAAACTGTAAGAAAGTAAGGATGGAACAATGCTATATGATAAAGACATCCGGGACCCTCTTTTTGATTTCCTGGAAGAAACCTATGGGAAAATCAGAATTATAGAAGAAAAGCAGATGGGGCGCTCCAGAGCAGATGTGGTAATGGTTATGCCCTCCGCTTTATGCGGTATTGAGATAAAGAGTGATGCAGACACCTATGCACGTTTGAACCGGCAGGTGCGGGATTATAATCAATATTATGACTATAATTATATTGTGGCAGGAACAAGCCATGCCGGTCATGTTGCAGAGCATGTTCCGGAATGGTGGGGAATCATCACTGTAGAGTTAGAAGAGGGAAGAACGGATTTCTATCTATTACGTGAACCAAAGGAGAATCCCAAGGTGAACTGGAAAAAGAAAATGAGTCTCTTATGGAGACCGGAGCTTGTTCACATACAGGAAATGAACCAATTACCGAAGTATAAGCAGAAAAGTAAGGAATTTGTTATCGAAAAGATACTTCTTAAAGTGGAAAAAGAGGTCTTGAAAGAGCAGATAAGTGGAGAACTTTTTGAGCGGGATTATAATGAAATTGAAGGAATCATAAAAAAATACCGCAAGGATAAGCTGTTGAAACAGCTTGGAAGGTAAAACAAATATGGGGATTACAAAAAATAGACAATCCGATGAAGTGATTGCACGGATGGCACAAAAAGCATTTCCGAAAAAACAAATGGAAGCCTGCAAAGAACTGACGGAGGGTATGTGCAATGCAGCTTATCTTGTTACGTTTACTGATGGCAGTAAGAGCATTGTAAAAATTGCATCGGGAGATGGAAAAGGGCTGATGTCGAATGAGGTAAATATGATGCAGGCAGAGGTAGAGGCGATGCGGATTGTACGTAAACACAATGCGGTGAAAGTGGCCGAGGTCTATTATTATGATACCTCACATACTATTTGTGACGGAAATTATTTCTTTATGGAAGTGCTGGAAGGGAAAAGCTGTTCCTCTTTGGGGGATACCCTTACTGAAGAAGAAAAAAGCAGGATAAATTATGAAGCGGGACAGATAGAGCGAAATATCACATCCATTTGCGGGGAAAAGTTTGGTTTTCTGGGAGAGAAAAAACGATATGAGAAGTTATTTTATTTTTTCCATCAGATGATTTCTAATGTGTTGTCGGATGCAAAAAAGAAGGAAGTAGACTTAGGCATATCAGCCGATGAAGTCTTACAGCAATTAGTACAGCATAAGCCTTACTTTGAAGAAGTGACTCAGCCGGTGCTGGTTCATTGGGATATGTGGGAAGGTAACATATTTATCAAGGATAAGCATGTTTCCGGAATTATTGATTGGGAGCGGGCAGTCTGGGGCGAAGCCTTTATAGATGACCGTTTTCGCAGAGCAAGCCGGAATCAGGATTTTTTAAGAGGGTATGGACAAGAAGAATTTTCCGAAGCAGAGCAGAAGCGAATCTACTGGTATGATGTGCTGTTGTATCTTACCATGATGACAGAGGGAGCATATCGTGAGTATGAGGATGATGGGCAGTATCAGTGGGCAAAGCCGATGTTTGAAGCTTCGTGGAAGGAATTGGTAAGTTGAATTTATATTGGACAGAGCGATATGGTAAGGAGGAAAAGCAACATTGTACATGAGTAATCAGGATATTTTAAAAATTGCTTTGCAACAGTCTGCCATAGAATGTAATTGTAATCCGGAGGATTTTTTTGAGGATGAAAATAAAATAGTAACGGCACAATTTCCTGAAAATGCCAGAAAATACCTGACAGAACCATTTGAATGCCAGTTGGTGTCTTATGGAACCAACATTGTGGCTTCGGTTCGGGAGGATTTGACCGATGTGGTAAGGGATTATATCAATAAATATCCTATAGAGCATTGTTTTGAAACTCCCAATCTTCATGTGTTAAACGATGAACTGCAAAAGCATGATTTGCGCATCTGTTTCATGGCAGAGTATTTTCTGCCGGATGTGGAAAAGATAAAAAGGCTGGAGTGTCCGTATGAAATGCGTGTATTGATACAGGAAGATTTTCAGAACCTGTATGTGCCAGAGTGGGGGAATGCTCTTTGTGAAAAGAGAAAAGAACTGGATGTGCTGGGAGTAGGAGCTTATGATGGAGGGAAATTGATAGGATTAGCCGCCTGTTCTGCGGATTGCGATAGTATGTGGCAGATTGGCGTAGATGTATTGCCAGAATATCGGAGGCAGGGAATTGCCAGTGCCCTGACCAGCAGTCTTGCGGTAGAAATCATGGAACGAGATAAGATTCCTTTTTACTGTGCGGCATGGTCTAACCTGAAATCAGTGCGGAATGCCATAAAAAGTGGCTTTAGACCAGCGTGGATAGAAATGACGGCAAAGAGCAGAGCATTTGTGGATGAGATGAACCAATAGTATGAAAATGAGAATATCATAAAAAGAAAGAGTAACATGTCAGTGCAGAGGATGAACTTTGCACTGACATGTTATTTTATGACAAAAATTAGTGAATTTGACGAAAAAATATAAAAATAGTACTTTTTTCTTATTTTGCAATATAAAAAATACCAATATTTCGACGTGATTATCAAATAAACTATAAAAATAGCACTAAAAAATAAAATAATGCACTTCTTTTCTCTTTTTTTGAATATATAATTACCTTTAACGGGTTTCCGTTAGCATGAGAAGGAAAAAGAGGAAGCAAAAGCATGTATAGGAGGAAAGAGATGAAAAGAAGAAGAGCAGGACATGGTAAGCGTATCATAGCAGCTACCCTGGCGATGATGCTGGCGGTTCAGCCATTTTCAGGTGCGTGGGGAGTATCAACTGTAAATGCAGCTGGTACAACAGATGCAATTTCTGCATTTTCTCTGGAGAATGATGGAACAGGCATTGATATCGAAAAGAGCCGTACGGATCTTTATGTGGGAAGTGACTGGGCTGGAACAGGAGCAACAGTTACTGAATCAGGCAGTAAAGCAACCTTTGATGTAAGCAGCTATGGGTGGAATGGAGAATGGGGGCTTCAGTATAAAATCTATGATTTAGATGTGAAAGACAACACAGAATATACGCTGGAGTTTGATATCTTATCTAGTATTGATAAAAAAATATTTTTGAAATTTGGCGGTGGCGATAATCCACTAATATCAGATACCATCGAATTAAAGGCAGATACGCCATATCATTATAAGCAGTCAACAGCAGGCGGTGTATTTACCAAAGATGACAGTGACGACATGGACAGTAATGGAAAGAAAATCGTCTTTGGTCTGGGACAGATGGCAGGAGAAGCGGCTAATCAGTCAGGAACGCTGGAAATTGCCAACATAAAAGTCACTGAGCATGAGGTTGCACAAGAAATAGCGGTTAATAAAACCGGAACCAAAGTTACCTTCCAGCAGGAGGCAGACGATGCGATTGACTCTGCAACTGTATTTTATCAGATATTTGACAGTGAAGCAGAGGCAAATGCAGCCGATGTAGGTACTTTCCCAGGTTATCCTATGACGAAGAAAGCAAGCGGAATATGGGAATATTCCAATGATGCGATAGAATTGCAGTCTGGTCAGGTAATCCGGTACAGATTCAATGTTATCCGGTCAGGTGCGGGAGCATTATCCGAAGCAAAAAATCATGTATTTACACGATTTATTGCGAAGGATTACACCGTAGATACAAAAGACCGTACCTCTGAGGGATATACACTGGTATGGAATGATGAATTTGACGGAACCGAATTAGATATGAGCAAATGGTCCTTCCAGATTGGAACAAAAGACCCGAATGGCGGACCGGATAACTGGGGGAATGAAGAGCTGGAGTATTACACAGACAAGAACCATGAAGTAAAAGATGGTAAGCTGGTGATTACAGCGAAAAAAGAAGAAATGGAAGGCATGCCATATACTTCTACCCGTATCCGTACTATAACAGATGACGGAGAAACCTTATATGCGCCAAGATATGGTCGTGTGGAAGCAAGAATGAAACTTCCGGCAGAAGACGGTTTGTGGCCGGCATTCTGGATGCTTCCGGAGGATACCACAATTTATGGTACATGGGCTGCATCAGGTGAAATTGATATTATGGAAGCCAGAGGACGTGAGCCGGGTAAGGTTGACGGAACCCTTCACTTTGGTTCCCAGTGGCCAAACAACAGCAGTGCCGGAAAAAACTATTATTTTGATACAGATGAAACGGACATCAGTGGATACCACTTGTATAGTTTAGAGTGGGAGCCGGGTAAAATTACATGGCTGGTAGATGATGTACCTTATGGAAGCATCAGCAATTTTTACAGCAAGGGTGCAGATAATGCAGCAAATTACGCATATGGGGCCCCTTTTGATGTACCATTCTATATTATTTTAAATCTTGCAGTTGGTGGAACTTATGATGGGGATGCAAATCTTAATAATGCGACCTTCCCTGCAAGTATGGAAGTGGATTATGTTCGTGTATATCAGAAAACAGAAGGATATGACGAAGAAAATTTAGTAGAGCCGGATTTAGATAAGGATTTTGAAAGCTTTAACAGTGCAGAATTTCAGCCTGCCGGAAGCGATGGGGATTATGTTGGAGATACACAGTTTGCTACGTTAAAGGATGTAGCAGAGGTAAATCCGGATGATTCTGACTGGCAGTTCTTTGTAGGAGATTTTGGAGGAGCAGCAACACAGACCATTGATACGATAGATGGAACTAAGTATGCAAAGATTGATATCAGTTCATCCGGCGGTCAGAATTATGCAATCCAGTTGATTAAACATTTTCCGTTTGCGGAAGGGTATACCTATGAAATCAGTTTTGATGCCAAGTCTTCCGGTAGTAGAAATATACTTGTGAAACCTTGTGGTGATGGGGACAATAGCTGGGCAGGCTACGGTCAGAGTTATGAGGCAGCCCTTACCACAGAAATGAAGCATTATACACATCAGTTTACCATGGATAAGACTTCCGACCCGACCGCACGTTTGGAGTTTGACCTGGGATTAAGTACCAATTCCGTATGGATTGGAAATGTAGTTGTAAAAATGGTGGAAAAAGGAGCCGTAGACAATACGGATATGGCAAAGACTCCTCTTGCCAATGGAAATCAGATTTATAACGGTACCTTTGACCAGGGTACGGACAGAGTTGGGTTCTGGCATTTTAATAATGTAAGTGCATATGTTCCGTCACTGGTAGGAGAACATGATTACAGCCGCAGGGCTATTTTGACCGCAACAGGCGCAGACGCTAAGATTTACCAGAAGGGAATGGAACTGTTACAGTCTGACCAATATCAGTTTACGATGGACTTATCTTCGGAAAATGATACAAACTTCCAGGTAATGTTTACAAGTGCAGATGGTTCTAATATATATATGAAAGAATCCTTCTCCTATAAAGCAGCAGATGGTATTAAGGAATATACCTCTAATTTCGCAATGCCAAAGGGCGTAACAGACAAAGATGGTGTATTTGTCTTAAGTCTTGCGGATGGAAGTGTTGTATCTGTTGATAATATTAATTTGGTGCGTATGACGAAGAATAATGTTTCCATGGACTACTCTAAGGTTGAGTTGGAGCCGATTAAAACGAATTCTACGGAATGGACAGGACATGACCAGGATGGTGGTGACCCGGGCTTTACCAATAACAATGGAGAGCTTTCCATTGAAACAGCAAATGCTACTATTAATTATCAGAGAATGTTGTTCCATCCGGTTACGCTTCAGGAGGGCATTACTTACAAGTTAAACTTCAAGGCAAAATCGGATAAGGGCGAAACTTATGAAATGTCCGTTCAGGAAGATAACAGCTGGGCAGAGGTGATTCATGAGACAATCGAAACAACAACGAGCTGGAAGGACTATGAATATACATTTACATCGACATTGACCAACGCAGGAAATCCAATCAACCTGAAGTACCTGCTTTCCGGTGCCAATGTTTCACAGGGTAAATTTTACTTAAAGGATGTATCTATGACGGTTGTTGTAGAGACAGGAGGGAAAGAAGCACCGGAAAAAACCGCAACAGGCAGTGCAAAGATTGCAGCAGGAACAGATTATACCATCCAGGTTGCAGAAGGAGAATGGAAGAACTCCTTTATGGAAACGGTTGCTGCAAATGGAAAAGCAGTAATTATGATTAACGAACTGCCATTAAATGATTATGTAAAACTTGCAGACATTGTAAATGCAGATGCAGGAACTATCACGATTCCGGGCGCATATTTGAATGAAGGCGGCAAGAACTACAGAATCGAGCTTGCGTTAAGCGGATATAACAATGTTGTTCTGAACGTTACAACAACAGGAACATCAGGAAGTAACGACAGTCAACTGAGTGGAAACGTAAAGGTAGACGTAGACAGCCAGACAGGAGCACCGGGAGCAAGTATTGTAACCCCGATAGAAACACTGCTGACCATCATTCCACTTACCGAGCAGGAAAAGGAAGACATTAGAAATGGTTCCATTCTGTCACTTCGTCTGAAAATGGAAGATATTACCAATACTATTAGTCAGGAAGAAAAAGACCTGATTGCAGCAGAACTGAAAAAATCATTGCCGGGTTATATAATAGGAAAGTATCTTGACTTAACCTTACAAAAGGATTTAAATGGCGAAGTTACAATTCTCTCTGAATTAAACGGTATGATGAGAATTGAAATTCAGGTACCGGAGGATTGCAAAAATACAGATGCTTCTGTAAAAAGAGAATTTGCAGTAATACGTGTACATAATGGAGAAACAACAGTATTGAAGGATTTAGATGACAATGACGATACCATTACCATTGAAACGGACTGCTTCTCAACCTATGCGATAGCATATAAGGATAGTGCGGCAGCTGCAAATGGCACATCAAATGAGGCATCAAATGGTACATCAAATGGAATTGGAGCAAATAAGGTAAAGACCGGAGATAATGCACCGATTGCAAATATGATATTATTAGTTTCCTGTGCAGCCGTAGCCATGGCAGCAGCAGGAAGAAAAAAGTTCAAATACCAAAGCAGATAGCATAACAGAAAAAGCATAACAGAAAAGGGCAGATACAGTTTGGCAGGCGGACCTGCTTCTCTGGAATTTGTCCTTTTCCTTTTGTACTGCCTGCAGTTTTTAAAAATCTCAAAAAAACACTGGTATTTTGGAAATGAGTGTGCTATAATTTCAAAATGACTGTAGAGTAGGACATTATGCTCTGATATTGTGTCTATAGGAAAGAAAAGTACGTCTGACTACCATTCAAAAAGGGTGGGAAAAGGATAAGATATATATTAAGGAGGAAATAGTTGTAATGAGCGTACAGGTAGAAAATTTAGAAAAGAACATGGCGAAACTCACTATTGAGGTTTCCGCAGAAGAATTAGAAAAAGCAATTCAGGCTGCATATATGAAACAGAAGGGGCAGATCAGCCTTCCTGGTTTCCGTAAGGGAAAAGTACCAAGACATATGATTGAAAAGATGTATGGTGCAGAAATATTCTTTGAAGATGCGGCAAATATCCTGATTTCTCAGGAATATCCAAAGGCTATTGACGAATCCGGCGTAGATATTGTTTCCAGTCCTACTATTGATATTACCCAGATTGAAAAAGGAAAGCCTTTTATCTTTACAGCAGAAGTAGCAGTAAAACCGGAAGTAACTCTTGGAAAATACATGGGTGTACAGGTAACTAAGATTGATACCTCTGTAACCGAAGAAGAAGTTATGGCTGAAATCGAAAAAGAAAGAGAAAGCAATGCAAGAACTATCACAGTAGAAGACAGACCGGTAGCTGATGGTGATACCGCAGTAATTGACTTTGAAGGATTTGTAGACGGCACAGCATTTGAAGGAGGAAAGGGCGAGAATCATTCTCTGGTAATTGGTTCCCATTCCTTCATTGATACCTTTGAAGAGCAGTTAATTGGTAAGAACGTAGGAGAAGAAGTAGAAGTAAACGTTACCTTCCCGGAAGAATACCATGCAGCAGAGTTAGCAGGAAAGCCTGCAGTATTTAAAGTAAAAATCAATGAAATCAAAGGAAAAGAACTGCCAGAATTAGATGACGAGTTTGCACAGGATGTTTCTGAATTCGATACTTTAGCTGAGTACAAGGAAAGCGTTGAGAAGAAGTTAGTGGAAAGAAAAGAAGCAGATGCAAAACGTACTAAGGAAGACGAAGCAATCCAGAAGATTATTGATAAATCCAAGATGGAGATTCCGGATGCAATGGTAGATACTCAGGCACGTTCCATGGTAGATGACTTTGCAAACAGAATTGCACAGCAGGGATTATCTATGGAGCAGTACATGCAGTTTACAGGTATGAACGTTGAGAAGATGATGGAACAAATGAAGCCGGAAGCTTTGAAGCGTATTCAGTCCAGCCTTGTATTAGAAGCAATCGCAAAAGAAGAGAACATCGAAGTTTCTGATGAAGAAGTAGAAGAAGAATTAAAGAAGATGGCTGAAATGTACGGAATGGAAGTTGAAAAACTGAAAGAGTACATGGGAGATGCTGAAAAAGAATCCATGAAGAAGGATATGGCAATCCAGAAGGCTGTTGATTTAATCATGGAAAATATCAAAGAAAGAGCAAAGCCAAAGAGCAAGAAAGAAAAAGAAGCAGAAGCGGCAGCAGAAGCAGAAAAATAAATTTGGCACGCTTATAAGGAGGCACCCAAAGGGCACACCTATGCCCGCAAAACGAGGCAAAGTTAAGGAGGCACCCAAAGGGCACACCCATGCCCAGAGAACAGGGCAAAGTTAAGGAGGAATATTAATGAGTTTAGTACCTTATGTCATTGAACAGACCAGCAGAGGAGAACGGTCCTACGATATATATTCCAGACTGTTAAAAGATAGAATCATTTTCCTTGGAGAAGAAGTAAATGAGACAACAGCAGGACTTGTAGTTGCACAGCTTCTTTTCTTAGAGTCAGAAGACCCGGGAAAGGATATTCATTTGTATATTAACTCTCCGGGAGGGGTTGTAAGCGCAGGACTTGCAATCTATGATACGATGCAGTATATTAAGTGTGATGTAGAGACTACATGTCTCGGTCTTGCTGCAAGTATGGGAGCATTTTTGTTAGCAGGAGGAACGAAGGGCAAGCGCCTTGCACTTCCAAATGCAGAGATTATGATTCATCAGCCGTCCGGTGGTGCAAAGGGTCAGGCAACGGATATTCAGATTGTTGCAGATAATATTCAAAAGACTAAGAAACGGTTAAATACAATTTTAGCGGAAAATACCGGAAAGCCATATGATGTGATTGCAGCAGATACAGAAAGAGACAATTATATGTCTGCAGAAGAAGCGATGGAATACGGACTGATTGACCGTGTGATTACAAACAGACAGTAGAAAAAACCAGGGGACAGCGAGCATTTGCCACTGTCCCCTATGTTGAATGTAATCATTTTTGAAAAAGTGAGCAAATGATTACAAAAAGTGAGATATGTTATAAAATGAGATTAGCGAGGTGAAAATATGGCAGGAAGAATGGATGAGAGAATCCGTTGCTCTTTTTGTGGAAAAACAGACGGACAGGTACGAAAACTGATTGCAGGACCGAACGGGGCTTATATCTGTGATGAATGTGTAGATATTTGTGCGGAAATTATAGAAGAAGAATTAGACGAGGAAGAAACAACAGCAGTAGAGGAAGAAGAAATTAATCTGTTAAAGCCGGAAGAAATGAAATCATTTCTGGATGAGTATGTAATCGGTCAGGAGGAAGCGAAAAAGGTGCTTTCTGTGGCTGTTTATAACCATTATAAAAGAATTATGGCGCCGCAGAATCTGGGCGTAGAGCTGCAGAAAAGTAATATTTTAATGTTGGGACCGACAGGTTCTGGAAAGACACTATTGGCACAGACTTTGGCAAGAGTGTTGAATGTACCATTTGCCATTGCAGATGCGACAGCACTGACAGAGGCAGGATATGTAGGGGAAGACGTAGAAAACATACTGCTTAAGATTATTCAGGCGGCAGATTATGATATTGAACGTGCCCAGAGAGGAATCATCTATATTGATGAAATTGATAAGATTACGAGAAAATCCGAGAATCCTTCCATTACCCGTGATGTATCAGGAGAAGGTGTACAGCAGGCTCTTTTGAAGATTTTAGAAGGAACCGTAGCAAGTGTTCCGCCTCAGGGTGGAAGAAAGCATCCGCAGCAGGAGCTGATTCAGATTGATACCACCAATATTTTATTTATCTGTGGAGGAGCATTTGAAGGTCTCGATAAGATTATAGAGACCAGAATGGATCAAAAGTCTATGGGCTTTAATGCACAGATAGCAGATAAACGGGAAAAGAATCCAGGAGTCGTTTTAAAGCAGGCATTGCCGCAGGATTTTGTTAAGTTCGGCTTGATTCCGGAATTTGTAGGACGTGTACCGATAACCGTATCCTTAGATGCACTGGATAAAGAAGCTTTGGTTCGCATCCTGAAAGAGCCGAAGAATTCTTTGGTAAAACAGTATGAAAAACTGTTCGAATTAGATGGTGTAGAGCTGACCTTTGATGAGGATGCCATTGAAGCCATTGCAGAGAAGTCCCTGAAACGGAAAACTGGAGCCAGAGGATTGCGTGCAATTATGGAAAAAGTAATGCTGGATCTTATGTATCGTGTACCTTCTGATGAATCTATTGTTCATTGTAATATTACAAAAGCAGCAGTGGAAGAAGAAGGAGAACCGGAGATTCAGTACCGGGAAAGTAAGACTGCTTAAGCCGTCCATAACAAAGGAGAGATTACAGATGAGGGAAGAACAAAGGAAAATTCCAGCGGTTGCGCTTCGTGGCATGGCAATTCTCCCCGGAATGGTGGCACATTTTGACGTGAGCCGGGAGAAGTCCATAAGAGCAGTGGAAAATGCCATGCTTCAGGATCAGAATATATTTCTGGTAGCGCAAAGAGATGTGGAACAGGAAGAGCCTGGAATTGATGATTTATATCATATTGGAATTATAGCGATTGTAAAACAGGTAATTAAATTACAGAATAATGTGGTACGTGTTCTGGTAGAAGGAATCAAACGTGCAAGAATTCTTGAGTTCAGCCAGTACGAAGAGTATCTCGAGGCAGAGATTGAGGAGATATCGCAGCAGGAAGAAGCGCTTCCTGCTGATGTTCAGGAAGCCATGAAACGTGGTGTACAGGAGACTTTTACCCGGTATTGCCTTGCAAATCCCAAACCGGGCAAAGAGGTCGCAAGACAGATAGGAGAAATGAAGGAGCTGGAAAAGCTTCTTGATTATGTTGCAAATAATCTTCCGGTAGGATACGAAGAAAAACAGAAAATCTTAGAAGCAGAAACACTAGAAGCAAGATATGAGACGTTAATGCTTCTTTTGATGAATGAGATTAATGTCATTCAGATAAAAAAGGAATTCCAGACCAAGGTAAAAGAAAAGGTAGATAAGAACCAGAAGGAATATATCCTTCGGGAACAGATGAAGTTGATTCGTCAGGAGCTGGGGGAAGATAACACCGTTTCTGAGGCAGAACATTTTTTAGAAGAGAGCAAGAAGCTGAAAGCCGGAAAAGAAGTAAAGGAAAAGCTGAAAAAGGAAATTGAACGTTTCAAGAATGTATCCGCCAATTCCTCCGAAAGTGCAGTAATTCGCGGATATATTGAGACGATTCTGGAGCTTCCGTGGAATAAGGTATCGAAGGACAACAAGAATCTCCAGGAGGCAGAAGAGATTTTGAATGAGGACCACTATGGAATGGAAAAGGTCAAGGAGCGTATGCTGGAATTTTTGGCAGTGCGCAATCTTACCCAGAAGGGAGAAAGTCCTATTATCTGTCTGGTAGGTCCTCCGGGAACCGGTAAGACCAGTATCGCACGTTCCGTAGCAAGAGCATTAGATAAGAAGTATGTGCGTATCAGTCTTGGCGGGGTAAGAGACGAAGCCGAGATTCGTGGACATCGTAAGACCTATGTAGGAGCAATGCCGGGACGCATTGCCAATGGATTGAAATACGCAGGTGTAAAGAATCCGCTGATGCTGTTAGACGAGATTGATAAGATAAGCAGTGATTACAAAGGGGATACGGCGTCTGCATTGTTAGAGGTACTGGATTCCGAGCAGAACAATAAGTTCCGTGACCATTATGTAGAACTGCCATTGGATTTGTCCGAGGTACTTTTTATTGCCACTGCCAATGATTTGCAGGGGATTCCAAGACCGCTTCTGGACCGTATGGAAGTAATCGAGGTCAGCAGTTATACCGAGAACGAAAAGTGCCATATTGCCAGAGAGCATTTGATTGCAAAGCAGATGAAGAAAAACGGACTGAAGGAAGGAGAGCTTTCCATCAGTGATAAGGCATTGGAAAAGCTGATTCGTGGTTATACCAGAGAAGCAGGTGTTCGTAATCTGGAGCGTAAGATTGGAGAAATTTGCAGAAAAGCGGCAAAAGAGATTTACAAGAAGGAAAAGAAAACGGTAAAGATTACCGAGAGTAACATAGAGAAGGTTCTGGGAAAAGAAAAGTACAGTTATGACCTGATTAACGAGACCGATGAGATTGGAATTGTCCGGGGACTGGCTTGGACCAGCGTAGGCGGAGATACCTTAGAGATTGAGGTAAATATCATGCCCGGAAAGGGAGAATTCCAGTTGACAGGTCAGCTTGGAGACGTGATGAAAGAATCTGCACAGGCAGGTATCAGCTATATCCGTTCTGTCAGCGAGCAGTATCAGATTGACAAAGAATTCTTTAAAGAACATGATATTCACATTCATATTCCGGAAGGAGCAGTGCCAAAGGATGGTCCTTCTGCCGGAATTACCATGGCGACAGCCATGCTTTCTGCCATTACGAAGCGAAAAGTTCGTAAGGATGTGGCAATGACAGGCGAGATTACCCTGCGGGGAAGAGTGCTTCCAATCGGTGGTTTGAAGGAAAAGATTCTTGCAGCCAAAAACGCAGGAATCAAGACCGTTTGTGTGCCGAAGAAAAACGAACCGGATATTCAGGAGATTGCAAAGGAAATCAAGCAGGGACTGGAAATTGTATTTGTAGAAAAGATGGAACAGGTATTAGATGTGGCTTTTGTGAAGGAATAGGTGAAGGAAATGGTAATCAAATCTGTAGAATTAGAAACTGTTTGTGGAATCACCA
Organism: uncultured Eubacteriales bacterium; assembly: GCA_949292785.1. Lineage (GTDB taxonomy): Bacteria > Bacillota > Clostridia > Lachnospirales > Lachnospiraceae > Petralouisia. Next base: position 101,237 of record CASFBK010000005.1, on the reverse strand, counting down.
GTAAATTGCCGGATACGGACAAGCCGGAAGTGGCTTTTGCAGGAAAGTCCAATGTAGGAAAATCTTCCTTGATTAATGGACTGATGAACCGAAAGTCTCTGGCAAGAACCTCTGCGCAGCCGGGAAAGACCCAGACGATAAATTATTACAATATCAACAATGTGATGTATCTGGTGGATTTGCCGGGATATGGATATGCAAAGGTATCTCAGAAGGAAAAAGAGAAATGGGGACAGATGATTGAAAACTATCTGCATACCTCAAAGCAGTTAAAAGCGGTATTTCTGTTAATTGATATCCGCCATGAGCCGTCTGCGAATGATAAGCAGATGTATGACTGGATTGTGTATCAGGGATATGATCCGATTATCATTGCCACAAAACTGGACAAGATTAATCGAAGCCAGATACAAAAGCATGTAAAGATGTTAAAGACAGGGTTAAATGTGAAGCCGGGAACGCCTATTATGCCCTATTCTGCTTTGACGAAGCAGGGACGGGAAGAAATCTGGGAACTAATGGATTCTTTACTGGAACTAGAGGAAAAGAATGAAACCAAAAAAGAAACAGAATAAATATATTTTTGTATTAATTATGCTGCTTGCCATTGCCTTGGCAGGCGGTATTTTTACAACAGCATATGTAAGACAGGAAGAACAGGACAAAACGGACGGTACGATAAAAGTGGTAACGTCCTTTTATCCAATCTATATTGCAACAGAAAATGTCATAGGGAATAACCCAAATGTGACGGTACAGAACTTAAGTGAACCGCAGACCGGATGTATGCATGACTATCAGTTGACGCCCCAGGATATGATTCTATTGTCAAATGCGGATATATTTGTTGTAAATGGTGGCGGAATCGAGGGATTTCTGACGGAGGTTGCGAAAGAATATCCCGACCTTACCATTATTTATGCAACGGATGGCTTGGAACTTCTGGGAGAAGAGGAACACTCTGAGGAAGAAGAAGTCCATGAGCACGAAGAGGCGCATGGAGAGGAAGAGCATACCCATGAGTACGAAGAGGCACATGGAGAGGAAGAGCATACCCATGAGCATGGAGAGGAAAATGCCCATGCGTGGATGAACACCGAGCTTTATGCGGGAATGGTGCAAAACATTGCAGAGGGACTTTCCAAGGCAGACCGTGAGCGTCAGAAAACATATCAGGAAAATGCGGTAAAATACTGTGAAAAGATTCAAAAACTGACAGACCAGATTGAGGAATTGAAGAAAGAGCTTTCCGGAAAAGACGTCATTATTTTCCATGAAGCTTATGAGTATGTGGCGCAGCAGTATGGAATGCATGTGGCGTATTGTCTGGACTTAGACGAAGAGCGTCAGGTCAGCGCCGGAGAAGTTGCCGAAGTGATGGAACAGATTCAGGACAATCAGGTATCCGTGGTACTGGCAGAGGAACTGTATGGAAAAAGCATGGGAGATACGGTGGAAAAAGAAGGAGAATGTAAGGTATATTACTTAGATTCTCTGACGCGTGGAGCTTATGAAAAGGACAGCTATCTGAATGTCATGCAGAACAACATAGACCTGATGCGGGAAATTGCAGGAAAGGAATGACAGCTTTGCGTAAAATCATAAAGCCTTGTGGGCTGCATTGTATAAAAGTAAATCATTTGGGCGTGACTTTGGGAGGACAGGAGATATTAAGAGACATTAATCTCCATATCCACTGTGGAAGCCTAAATGCCATTATCGGGCGAAACGGCGCTGGAAAGTCTACGCTAATCAGAGCCATTCTCGGAGATGTTCCTCATACAGGGAATATTGAATTTAAAGATAGTGAAGATGGCAGAATTCAGAAATTGAAAATCGGATATGTACCTCAGTCCTTAAATATCGAAAAGCAGACACCGGTCAGTGTGTACGATATGATAGCCGCTTACCAGAGCAATGCGCCGGTATTTGCACTCAAAAGCAGAAAACAGCGGGCACGTATTTTAGAGCATTTGCAGATATTTGAGGCTGATTATCTGATGGATAAGCAGATATGCAATCTTTCCGGTGGAGAACTGCAAAGAGTGATGTTATCTATGGCAATTATGGATGAACCGAATCTTTTGCTGTTGGATGAACCGGTATCGGGAATTGACCAGAATGGTATGGAGCTTTTCTATCAGACCATATATCATTTAAAAGAAAACTATGACCTTGCCGTCATTCTCATTTCTCATGATTTGGAATATGTGAAACGATATGCCGATAAGGTGGTCTTACTGGATGAGACTATTTTAAAACAGGGCAGTGTCAAAGAAGTTTTCTCCAGCACGGAATTTAGCAGGGTATTTCAGGCAGAATCCGGCAGTGAACGAAAAGAAAAGGAGGAAGCATAAATGGAAGTTTTCTCCTGGTTACAATATGATTTTATGAAATATGCCTTTGTGGCAGTTTTGATTATTACTCCCTTGTTTGGAATGATGGGAACTATGATTGTAAATCGGAAAATGGCGTTTTTCTCTGATGCATTGGGACATTCCGCATTGACGGGAATTGCCATTGGGGTGGTGCTTGGAATCAGTAACACCAATCTGTCTATGATTCTGTTTGCCATAGTATTTGCGGTATTGTTAAATCAGCTGAGCAGCAGAGTGGTAGCATCTACCGATACGGTAATTTCCGTATTTTCCTCCTGTAGTATGGCAGTGGGACTTGCTATTTTGTCTAAGGGAGGGAATTTCAGCAAATATTCCAGTATACTGGTGGGAGATATTTTAAGTATTACACCTACGGAAATCATATATCTGGTGATTATTTTTATCATTACGCTGACATTCTGGATATTTGGCTTCAACAAGCTTCTGGCAGTCAGCCTGAACCGTACGCTGGCAAAGAGCAGGCATATTCCGGTGAAGCTGATGGAGAACCTGTTTGCAGTTTTGACGGCATTGATTGTTATGGTGTCTATTAAGTGGGTAGGAATTTTGATTATTAACGCACTACTGATTCTTCCGGCGGCAGCAAGCCGGAATATTTCAGAAAATATGCGGGAGTATCACTTTTTTTCCATCGTGTTTTCCATGTTTTCCGGTGTGACAGGTCTGATTATTTCTTATTATACCAACGTTGCCACCGGACCTATGATCGTAATTATTGCTTCTGTGATTTATTTTGTGACCTATCTGTGGGGCAGAAAACATAATATGTAGCATAGGAAAGACAATAAAATATTAAAAGAATAAAGTATCTTCTCTCTAAAATTAAGAGACAGGGTACTTTTTTCTTTACGAATAAACTCTGATATGATAGAGTAGAAACAGGCAAAAGGAAAGAGTTTTCCAATGAAATATAGTATAAAGAAAGGATGCGTCAAAAGACGTAGAAAAGAACATGAGTGAAAAAATTTTAGCAGTAGCAGCAGGACATGAGATTACAGAGAAAGAATTGAATGATTTAATCAAGAACTATCCACCGGAGCAGCAGATTTATATGTCCAGTCCGCAGGCAAAACAGCAGGTGTTAGAGCAGATTATTGCATTTCATTTATTCCATAAAATGGCAGTAGAAGAAAAGATTACCGAATCCAAAGAATATGAAGAAATGATAGAAAAAATGAAAGTAGAGCTGGCAAGTCATATGGCAGCTACCAGCATTATCGAAGGAGTCAGGGTAGAAGAGGCAGAGGAGAAAGCCTTTTATGAAGAAAACCCGGATTTATTTGAGGCGCAGGCACAGGTAAGTGCAAAGCATATTCTGGTCGAGAATGAGGATTCTGCCAACGATATCGCAAAGGAAATTGTAGATGGTCTTGCTTTTGAGGAAGCAGCAAAGAAATATTCTACCTGCCCATCCAAGGAAAAGGGCGGAGATTTGGGATATTTCTCTAAGGGACAAATGGTGCCGGAATTTGAAAAGGCAGCCTTTGAAGGAGAAATCGGAAAAGTAATCGGACCGGTACAGACCCAGTTTGGCTATCATCTGATTCGTGTGGAAGATAAAAAAGAAGGCTCTGTAGTACCGTTTGAACAGGTACAGGACCAGATTCACCAGCAGTTGATTCAGAATAAGCAGAAAGAAGTATATGATGCAAAGATAAAAGAACTGGAAGCAAAATACGGTGTAGAACGTAAAGATGCATAAGTAGTGTTAGAAACGAATGAAGGGGTGAGGACATGAAAAATTCCACGAAATATTTAAAAATAGTGGTGAACTTATTAGTGGCACTTTTCGTAATATTGTTGTTGTGTATTGTGGTTCCCAGAATATTGGTATTTTTTATGCCATTTGTTATCGGTTGGATTATTTCCATGATTGCGAATCCGTTGGTACGGCTGTTAGAGCGGAAGCTTAAGCTGGTAAGAAAGCATGGTTCCATGATTACGATTATCGGAGTGCTGGCAGCGGTGATTCTGGTAGGCTATCTGGCAGGGGCAAAGCTGGTTTCTGAAACAGTGAACTTGGTTGAAAGTCTGCCTCAGATATATGAGAATTCAAAAGCGGATTTTGAGGAGATTGGTGACAATCTGCAGATTTTATATGACAAACTGCCGTCTGATATACAAAAGAATATTTCGAATATACTGGCAGACCTTTCCGGATATATCAGCGGAGTGGTACAGGCAATCGGTGAACCGACCTTCCAGGCAGCAGGAAATTTTGCAAAAAATGTTCCGGGAACGTTAATCGCAATTATCATGTGTATTTTGTCTGCATATTTTTTTACAGCAGATAGGGACAACATCATAGAAATGCTTCGTAAGAATGTTCCGGAAGGGATTTGGAATCGCTGCTCTAGTGTAGTAAATGACTTAAAGCATGTGGTGGGTGGCTATTTTAAGGCTCAGTTCAAAATCATGGGAGTGGTGTATGTCATTCTTATTATTGGACTTTTGATATTAAAAGTAGATTATGTGCTTTTGGTAGCGTTAATCATTGCATTTTTGGATGCCCTGCCGTTCTTTGGGACAGGAACAGTACTGGGTCCCTGGGCTATTATGAAAATATTGTCGAAAGATTATACCATGGCAGTTGGATTGATTATCCTGTATCTGGTAACGCAGCTGGTACGACAGGTTATTCAGCCGAAAATTGTAGGAGATACGATAGGTATGAATCCGCTGGCTACGTTGTTTTTCATGTATATAGGATATAAGTTCAGCAGTATTATCGGAATGATTATAGCAGTTCCGATTGGAATGATACTCATTAACCTGTATAAAGCAGGAGTATTTAACAATCAGATACGATGCGTTAAGGAACTGGTACACGATATTAATCAGTTTCGAAAGCTGTAATGTTTCAAAATTATTTTAGATAAAAATTAAGATTGAATGTACAAAGAAAGGAGTCATTGCCAAAGTAGATTACTCATCTACTTTGGCAATGGCTCCTTGTTAGATGAAAATCTTGACTTTATTACATAAATACGCTACACTAAGAAAGATTTGAGGGTGAGTATTAGTAAGGTATCAGTAAATGGAGGGGAATTCCAATATCTGTCGTTCGACAGAGCACTGAGTCAGTAAAGTACCCAGAATGAAAACAGAATAATAAAAAGTATGACCTGTAAGGCATGGTTGTGTTGTAAGGAATAAATATACCTTGTTACAGGATAATACTGTGTACAGAGGAGGAGAGTACGAGTGACAACTACTTATCAGTTGCGGAATAAGATAAGGAATCTAAAGGAACAGATAACGGAGTGTGAAGATGAGATTGCAGGCTGCCGGCATAAGATGGAACTGAGCGAAAATGCGCTGTTCCAAGTGCAGAACAAACGAAATGAGTTCGAGGGATTTTTTGGTGAGCGGAGAAACAAAATACGAAGAATAAATGAAAGTTTTCCAAATATGTCTTTTTTAACAGGATTTCAGGAAGAACTGGCGGGCTTTATGGAAGGAACTGAATATCAAAGGGCAGTAGACGGTTATGCACAGGCAGAGTGGAGCTTAAGGAATAAAAGAGATATGTTAGCATGTCATGAATCTGACCTTCGTTATGAAATCAGCAGAAAAGAAGCAGAACTGGAATCACTACAGAGAAAACTGCGGTATATGGAACAGGAGGAATGATACATGCATGAGACCATAGGATATGACCTTGTGGTAGCGGAAGAAGAACTACAGGAAGAACTGGAACAGATATATACGAGAGCTGTCAACTATGAAGAAGCATTAAAGCTGTACTGTAAGTTGTTGAAAGAGATAGAGGAAGATTCCGTCATGGAAGGAAATACAGCAGAGAATCTGAAAGCCTTTTATGCGGAAGTGGTGCAGCTGAAAGGCGATATTACGGAGATTGCAGAACAGATATACAGAACAGCCTCATATTATCAGATGGAGATAGATGCGGCAGACAGTTATTTATACTAGAGGAGGAAAAATGGGGAAGATACATGTCAATACATACAGCTTAAAGCAGCACAGGGCAGAAATAGAAGAGCTGCGGCGGGCACTGCTTAATGTCATTCCGGGAATGGGAGAACAGGAACGGGATGGAAAAGGAAAGGCACCGGAGCAGATTATGGCAGCGGGAGGGAAGCTTGACAAGACTGCCTACAGCCTGAACAGTCTGATGTATGAGACCACACAGGCACTAAAGAAGATAGAAGAGGGGATGACAAATTCAGATGAAAGTGTGGCACGGGCATTTGAATGGACGAAATAAGGAGGGAGAGAATGAAGCGGGATTTTTCCGAAGAAAAAGTGACCGAACTGTGGGAGTTCGTGGAAAGCTGTACCAAGGATATGATAAGCCATACCGCAGGGTATCTGCAAAACTGCGGGCTGGAAGGTGATATGCTGGAAGCAGTCATTGGTCTGGAAGCAGTCGACCATTTCCTGGAGCAGATGGAAGAAAAAGAGATCATTACGGCAAGAAAGCTGGAACAAATCATTGCGGATGTAAGGGAAGTGGACAAGACCTATGGAGGTTATCTAAAGACATTGAATGACCAGTTAGATGCGTATGACTGTAAGGTGCGCTCTGTGGCAGAGATGTTAAAGCCCGAAAAACTGTCCATGAATCCTGCCGATTATCTGAAGGAGATTCAGGCAATCAGCAGTGCATATAGTGAGGCAAGAGAAAACAGTGAAATGCTCAAAGTAGAGCTGTGGATAAAACCAGGGTATAGACTGAGCGAAGAAGAATTGAAAGAGGCACAGGAGATTCTGGATAAGTATTTTGTAGAAGGAAGCCTTCAACAGCTCATGCGCGATGAGAACTGTCCGGTAGACGGAGAGAAGTCCATTGCTGACTGGACAGTGGAAGAAAAGCTTAAGTACGATAAGATGATGGAGCTGTATGCGAAAGCGGATATCAGGATAAGTACTTTTCGGGGAATCTATGAAGGAATCCCATTCATGAAGCAGATGGAGGACGGACTGTCCGGATGGAATGCCCATATCTGGGGATATGACCCGGGAGAGGGAGTTGAGTGTGGAAATGCATTTGCCAACAGTCATACCCAGCACCCGTATGCAACCTTAGGAGGAAATATCATAGGAAGCCTGCTGACCTATCATGCAGCCGCAGGAGTCGCCAGAGGGATTCCGGGACTGTCGGAAAGAATCAGCAGTTTGTCAGGAAGGTTATCGACATTTCCGATTCTTAGGAGCATAGGACAAGACCATCTTACCAACATCATAGGAGCTACTTTTATAGATACCGGAGCCTTTACGATTCCAAGAGCAATAGGGGACATATTGGAAGGACAAAGTGCAGGAAATGTTTTTCGGAATGCGGGACTGGACATAGGGCAGAATCTGTTGTTTAATATAGGTGGAGAAGCCATAAGCAGTGCTGTGGGTAAGGTGCTGAAAGTAGGGAGTGGTAGCAAGACTAATCTACTAGATGAATTAGCTAGTAGTGGGGTGAAGTATAATCCAGAGGATGTTATAACGGTCATTAAAACCCCAGATGGAAAATTAATGTGGTTGGAAGGTGGAAATAGTAAGGCAGGATTAACACATATACTAGAGAAGCATGCAGATGATTTTGCAGCGCAAGGTGTGAGTGATATACCAAATTTGTTAGAGAATGTATTATCAACAAATCCAATAAAGACTGGAAGTAATACCAAGGGGTTATTTGCAGATTATGCATTTAATGGAAATAGTTATAGAGTTGCATATGGTACGAATGGTTTTGTAGTATCTTTCTATCCAATTGATTGACAGGAGGTTTATATGTATAAAGTAATATCTATTAGTGATGATGAAATGACGAGAAACGTAGAGTTAGAAAATTCTGATACGGGAACAATTGAGGAATGCTTTGATGATTCTGCTTTAATTAGTGACATAAATTTTGATTTTTTAACAATCGGGAAGGAGTACGAATGTAAAATAAAATTATTTGGTACTGTTGTTCAGAGTATGCAGGATAAAACTGTTATATGTAAAATTCTTAGCAAGAATGAGATGGTTGGAACAAAGGAGATGGTAAAGGTATTGGTAGAAAATAATAAATATTATATTCCTAGAAAAAAAGTCGAAAAATATTTGGATAATGAAATGTTCTTTTTTCGATATACTAGAAAAGATTTAATAGAAGTAGATAATATCCTTCATTCTGATATGTTATAATTAAAAATAGAAATGATTATTGATAATGATGAAGAAACTTGTTGGAAAATATGTTTTTTAATCTTTCTGTAGATATTCTGAATGCAGATATTAGTGATAGAAAAAAATAACTGTCCCACCTACCTGCTCACGTAGTGAATGATATGTAGGTGAGGCAGTAATTTTTATCCCATAAGATTGGCAAACTAAGCCTGAAAAGATTCTCCTTATATTTTCTTTCCCAGTATTCCAATAGAGGCAACTGCCATTACAATCTGGCTTAAAAGCGTTCCCCACAGATAGGCTTTAATACCGAACATTGGAATTCCCCATATAACAAAGGCAATGCGGATAGCAAGCCCTACGATATTCAGTACAAAGGTGATGGTGGTTTTTCCTAGTCCGTTTAAAATACTGCTTAAGGTGGTGGAAAGATATAAAAATGGACACATCCAACCCAGGATTACGATAAACGTACCAGCCAGTTCATTGGCAAAAAGCACCCGTCCCATCCATTTTCCAAGGAGCAGAAAAATAAAAGTACAGGAGAAGCCCAGAACCAGACAGTAAAAACAGGTCTTTCTCACAGCATTTCGAATATAGTGCTGTTCCTTTTTTTCCTGAGCTTCCGCAATCACTGGAAGCAGCATAACGGAAACAGAATTTGTAATGACCGATGGAAAAAGAACCATAGGCATTGACATTCCGGTCAGTACACCGTAGACGCTTAATGCTTCTGATACAGAGTAGCCGTAGTCCTTCAACTGTCCGGGAATCATGGTGGCTTCCACGCTTTGGAGCAGGTTTACCAGAACGCGGTTGGCGCATAGTGGTGTTGACATAAAGAAAATCTGTTTTAAGCCAAGGAGCTTGCTGCCATAACATTTTCCACGCCTCAGAAAGGAAACCGAATACAAAACAGAACCAACTTCTCCTGCAACCAGTCCCCATACTGCCATGCTGACGGTGATAGGACGATGCTGTTCTAAGCAAATCTGATAGATGACAAAAACGCAGCCTACCCGGATAATCTGTTCAAAGAGCTGGGAAGTAGCCGGAACAAAGGTTTTCTTTAAGCCGTAATAATATCCATTAATACAGGCATGAATCGCACCGAAAGGAACCGTAAAAGAAAGAATTTCTAACAGAACCTTACAGCGTGGTTCATCCAGAAAAGAAACAGCCAGCGGTTCTGCAAAATAGTAAAGAAAAAGAGTGCATAAAAAGGACAAGAACAGTGAAAGAATAAGACCAGCAGTAAGGTAACAGCGGTCATTGCACAATCCCGTGTCCTTCGGTGGAATACCATTAGAACCGGAGGCAGCGACTGCCTGAGCAGTGAAACGGGAAATCGCAGTTTGAATGCCGGATACCGTAAGGGAAAACGTCAGAGCATAAAGTGGAAAAATCAGCTGATAAATACCCACTCCTTCCGCACCAATGGTCTGGGAAAGGAATATTCTATAAAAGAAGCCGATAATTCGGGAAATCAGTCCAGCAATGGTTAAAAGCAGTGTGCCGGTAAGCACAGGGTGGCTTTGCAGGGATTTGGAATTCATAAGTCCTCCGGAATAAAAAAAGTAGTTCTGTTTAATGTATGTGAAAAAATACCGCTAAATGCATGTAACTTCTCTTGACAGAAAAAAGAAACAGTGGTACTATGCGATTGTACGAAACCCGACTAAAATACTCGGAATTAAAGATGAGGTGATAGCAATGAAGTTATCAACGAAGGGAAGATATGGCTTACGGGCATTTATTGACCTTGCGGTCTGGGGAGAGGAAGAACCGGTATCTCTCACCAGTATTGCTGAGCGTCAGGGCATATCTGTAAACTATTTAGAACAGCTTATGGCAAAGCTAAAGCGGGCAGGACTGGTGAACAGTGTCCGCGGTGTGAATGGTGGATATGTGATTGCCAAGCCGGCAGAAGAGATTTCCGTGGGAGATGTCCTGCGGGCGCTGGAGGGTGATTTAGCTCCGGTGGAATGTGTAGGAATTGGCAGCAACAATGAGACGACACGTTGCAATGGTTCTTCCCATTGTGTCAGTAAGATTGTATGGAAACGGATTAATGACAGCATTAATGATACCGTGGACAGCATATATATTGGAGAATTGGTAAAAGAGAGCAAAAAAGAACAATAGAGGTGAAAGAAATGGGAAAAATGATATATCTGGATAATGCGGCAACGACCAGAACCGCACCGGAAGTAGTAGAAGCAATGCTTCCGTATTTTACAGAATTTTATGGAAATGCATCTACCGTATATGAATTCGGTGGGAAGAGCAAGGAGGCTGTTGCAAAGGCAAGAGAAATCATTGCAAATACAATTGGAGCAAAGGAAAATGAGATTTACTTTACCGCAGGCGGAAGTGAATCCGATAACTGGGCAATTAAGGCGACAGCAGAAGCTTATAAGAGCAAAGGAAAGCATATTATTACAAGCAAGATAGAACATCATGCCGTACTGCATACCTGCCAGTGGCTAGAGCAGAATGGATTTGAAGTAACTTATCTGGACGTAGATGAGAATGGTGTGATAAAGTTAGAAGAGCTGAAAAAGGCAATTCGCCCGGATACCATCCTTATCACCATTATGTTTGCAAATAATGAAATCGGAACCATTGAGCCAATCGCAGAGATTGGAAAGCTTGCAAAAGAGCATGACATCTTATTCCATACAGATGCAGTACAGGCATTTGGACAGGTGCCAATCAATGTGGACGAACTAAATATCGATATGCTTAGCACAAGCGCTCATAAGTTAAACGGACCAAAGGGAATCGGATTCTTGTATATTCGTAAGGGTGTAAAGATACGTTCCTTTGTACATGGCGGAGCCCAGGAGCGGAAACGCCGGGCAGGAACCGAAAACGTTCCGGGAATCGTGGGATTTGGAAAAGCAGTGGAGCTTGCAGCTGCCAATATGGAAGAACGTACGAAAAAGGAAGCAGAACTGCGGGATTACATGATAGAACGGGTACTGAAGGAAGTACCATTTACCCGTGTAAACGGACATAGAAAGAACCGCCTGCCAAATAACATCAATTTCTGCTTTCAGTTTATTGAAGGAGAATCCCTGTTGATTATGCTTGATATGAAAGGCATCTGTGGCTCTTCCGGTTCTGCTTGTACATCAGGCTCCTTAGACCCGTCACATGTGTTACTGGCAATCGGACTGCCACACGAAATTGCACATGGTTCTTTGCGTTTGACCTTAGGAGCAGATACCACAAAGGAAGATATCGATTATACCATTGATGCGATAAAAGAAATTGTGGCACAGCTGCGCGAGATGTCCCCACTCTATGAGGATTACATGAAGAAACATAGTTAAAAAGTAGCAGAAACAGATATTGCCGCCTGGTAAGCTCGAAAATACCTCGCTAACGGCGGTGGCATGTATCGCACGTAAGCGACCAAAACACGGTCGCTAAGTGCTCGTAGCAAAAAATACGGTCGCTAAGTGCTCGTAACAATACAAAGTACTAGGCTCGAAAATACCTCGCCAAGTGCTCGTAACAAGGAGGAAAAAATATGTATAGTGAAAAAGTAATGGACCATTTTCAGAACCCAAGAAATATGGGAGAGATAGAGAACGCCAGTGGCGTAGGAACAGTAGGAAATGCAAAATGCGGTGATATTATGAGAATCTTTCTGGATATTGATGAGAATGGAATTATCCAGGATGTAAAGTTCAAGACCTTTGGCTGTGGAGCTGCAGTTGCCACAAGCTCCATGGCGACCGAACTGGTAAAAGGTAAGAATATTCAGGAAGCGTTGCAGGTAACCAATAAAGCAGTTATGGAAGCGCTAGACGGACTGCCACCGGTAAAGGTACATTGTTCCCTCCTGGCAGAAGAAGCTATTCACGCGGCTTTGTGGGACTATGCGGAAAAAAATGGGATTAAGATTGAAGGCTTAGAGAAGCCAAAGACAGACATTAGCGAAGAAGAAGAGGAAGAAGATTACTAAGGATATGGAAAAGAAGAAGGTTGTAGTAGGTATGTCCGGAGGCGTAGATTCTTCGGTGGCGGCGTATCTTTTAAAAGAACAGGGCTACGATGTAATCGGCGTTACCATGCAGATCTGGCAGGACGAGGAAGAGGCAGTTCAGGAAGAAAATGGCGGCTGCTGCGGGCTGAGTGCAGTGGATGATGCAAGAAGAGTGGCGGCAAGTCTTGACATACCCTATTATGTCATGAATTTCAAGGCAGAATTTAAGAAAAATGTCATGGATTACTTTGTGGCAGAATATTTAAAAGGACGTACCCCCAATCCTTGTATTGCCTGTAACCGTTATGTAAAGTGGGAATCTCTCTTAAAGCGCAGCATGGAAATCGGAGCAGACTATATTGCCACCGGACACTATGCGAAAATTACAGAACTCCCTAATGGCAGATTTGCTTTGAAAAAGTCGGTAACGGCAGCCAAGGACCAGACCTATGCACTCTATAATCTGACCCAGTATCAGCTTTCCCATACGTTAATGCCTGTTGGAGATTACTCCAAGGAGGAAATACGTGGAATTGCAGAGAAAATAGGACTCCGTACTGCCAACAAACCGGACAGTCAGGAAATTTGTTTTATACCGGATAACGATTATGCCGGATTTATAGACAGGGAAGCAGCAGGAAAGGTGCCTCCCCCCGGGAACTTTGTACTGACAGATGGAACTGTCATTGGACAGCACAAAGGAATTACTCATTATACAGTAGGACAGCGAAAAGGTCTTGGTATTGCCATGGGACGACCTGTATTTGTAACAGAAATCCGCCCGGATACCAACGAAGTGGTGATTGGAAGCAATGAAGATGTATTTGGAACTACCGTATATGCCAAGAATTTGAACTTTATGTCAATTCCGGATTTGGAAGGAGACTTAGAAGTTATCGGTAAGATTCGTTACAGCCACAAAGGAGCGCCTTGCACCATACGAAAGGTAGAAGCGGACAAGATAGTCTGTCAGTTCCATGAGCCGGTTCGCGCCATTACGCCGGGACAGGCTGTGGTATTTTATGATGGAGATATCGTGGTCGGCGGTGGAACGATTATTTAGCAGAATCAGCTATCCGATTATGAACGAGATGTATATTGCAATGTGAATATTCCCTTTGAAAAAGCAAATAGATTATAGCATGCAGAAAGTGAATTCTGGCATGCTCTTGTTTTTTACCTGGAAATTTGCTAGCATGGAGAAAACAGCGTAAATATAAGCTGACAAAATATGAAATGCCGGATGTGATGTGTCTACGCTGACAGATATTTTAGCTACAGGGAAAGGAGGGAAACATGGATATAGAGGTACGGCGCAGTAAGCGAAAAACCATGACCATTGAGGTGACAGAAGAGGCAAAGGTTTTGGTACGGGCACCCCACCGTATGCCTTTATCAGAAATTCAAAGATTTGTAAATGAAAAGTCAGATTGGATAGAGAAGCATGTACAAAAGATGCTGGAGAAACAACAGGAAGTATTAGAGGTGGAACGCCTGACAACAGAACAGATACGCGCGCTGGCAAAGCAGGCATTAGAAGTGATTCCCGAAAGAGCAGCTTATTATGCCGAAATCATAGGTGTATCTTATGGCAGAATCACCATCCGCAATCAAAAAACACGTTGGGGAAGCTGTAGCGGAAAGGGAAATTTGAATTTTAATTGTCTTTTAATGCTGACGCCGCCGGAGGTATTGGATTATGTTGTAGTGCATGAATTATGTCATCGTAAGGAAATGAATCATTCCAAACGGTTCTGGAACGAGGTGGAGAAGGTGCTGCCGGATTACTGGGAGAGGCGGAAGTGGCTGAAAGAAAACGGTGGAAGAATTATTGAAGGAGTGATACAATAAATATCATAGCTGTTTTGTAGAAAAAAGCAGGCAGAAATATCTGTTTGCTTTTTTGTCGTATTTAATGATTATTTAATAATTCCTCTGATACAATCTCCTTATCAAAGGAAAGGAGAAACATAATGTATTTCAACATATTAAAAAAAGACTTAAAACGAAAAAAGTCCATGAATTTCATCCTGCTGATATTCATCGCCATGGCAGCCATGTTTGTCTCCAGCAGCGCCAGCAATATGATTTCCATTTTAAATGCTACGGAAAATTATTTCGACCTGGCGAACCTGGCGGACTATTACATCGTTACAGCATACGATGAAGCAAACGAAGAAAACATTCAGAATTTCCTGAATGAAAACGAACAGGTAGAACAATGGAATGTTCAGGAAGTGCTGTCTATTCCCACCGGAAGCTGGGAAAAAGCGGATGGAACAGAACTCACCATCCAGAACACGCCCATGGCAATGGCACTGGACCTTGACGGGCAGAAATTTTTTGACAGCCAGAACCAGGAGATTACCCATATCGGAAAAAATGAAATATATCTCCCATTGAAAATGATGGAAGGAAATGAACTGAAAGCGGGAGATTCCCTGTACTTATCCAAAGCGGGAGAAAAGACGGAATTCGTCATTGCGGGAACCTGCAAGGATGCCTTTCTTGGAGCGGATATGATGGGAGCGGTGCGTGTCCTGGTAAGCGAAGAGGGATATGAAACCCTGAAGGAATATTCAGAACTGCCCGGAATGATATATTCTGTAAATTCGGAAGAACCGGAAAAACTGGAGGAAGCAATTAATCAGGAAAGCTTTATTATGATATTTAGCGGAAGCAGAGCACTGATTAAAATGTGCTATATCATGAATATGGTAATCGCAGGTCTGCTGTTGGTAGTAAGTATTTGTCTCATTGTAATTTCCATGGTAATTTTAAGATTCACCATCGTATTTACTCTCAACGAAGAATTTCGGGAAATCGGCGTCATGAAGGCAATCGGAATCCCGGAGGCTCATATCAGGAGGATTTATATTGTAAAATACTTGGCGATTGGCGCAGTGGGAGCCGGACTTGGATTCCTTGCAGGAATCCCCTTTGGCAACATGCTGTTGGCACAGGTATCCCGAAACATGGTTATGGAGTCAAGCGGAAACACATGGATTTTAAGCCTCGTTTGCGCTCTGTTGATTCTTCTGGTGGTGGTGTTATTTTGCTACCGCTGTACCGGAAGGCTTAAAAGGTTTTCTCCTATTGATGCTATACGGGAAGGCAGCAATGGAGAACGTTTTACCAAAAAGGGACTGCTGAAGCTGGAAAAATATCACGGAAGTCTGGTGTCCTTTCTGGCTTTCAACGATATTCTAAGCGGATTTCGCAGCTTTGTAATACTGCTGCTGATTTTCACCATTGGAATGCTGCTGGTCATAATTCCGGTAAATACCGTAAATACCCTTACCTCTGACGAGTTGATTACCTGGTTTGGCATGAAAGAATCAGATTTGTGCCTGCGGAATGAGGAAACAGATAACAGAATCATCAGAGAACAGGGAAAAAAGGGGATTTCTGACAGCTTTGCTGAAATGGAGGAGAAATTACAGGAGCATGGAATCCCGGCAAAAATATCCCAGGAGGTCATGTTTAAATTCCGGGTATCTTATGAAGGAAAATCCCATATGGCATTTTGTTTACAGGGAAATGGAACCAATGCAGACGGTTATGTATATGAAGAAGGAAGCGCGCCGGAATATGAAAATGAAATTGCAATCACCAAAATGACAGCCGGCTACGTTGATGCGAAAATCGGAGATACCGTTACGATTACCATAGGAGAGGAAGAGCGGGAATTTCTCATTACGGCATATTATCAGTCCATGAATAACATGGGAGAAGGAATCCGTTTTTCGGAAAAAGCAGACATTGGTTATCAATATGCCACGGGAACCTTTGCAAGACAGCTTTTCTATGAGGATAATCCGAATAAAAAAGAGCGGGAGGCACGAAAAGAAGAAATTGTAGAACTGTTTCCGGATTATGATGCGTTAAGCTCGGGAGAGTACATAGTTGAAATGATGGGCGAAGGTGTGGCAGGTTCCTTAAGCTCCATCAAACAGCTAATTGTAATCATAATCATGATAATCAATATGCTGGTGACAATTCTGGTGACAAAAACATTTTTGAACCGGGAAAGAGGAGAAATCGGAATGTTAAAAGCAATCGGATTTGATAATGGTGTGTTAATCCACTGGCAGATGCTTAGAATTGCCATTATCCTGATATTATCTGTTATTATCGGAGCCTTATTATCAGAGCCGGTGGCACAAATCTCCTCTGGGAAGGTATTTGAGATGATGGGAGCTACCCATATAGAATTTGTTGTAAAGCCGTTGGAGGTATATGTCATCTACCCACTGCTATTGTTAGCGGCAACCCTGGCAGGCGCATTTATTTCCATGCAGCAGATTCGCGGAATTTCCGCACAGGAAACCAACAACATTGAGTAAAATGGAGGAAAAAACATGGGAAACGTATTGGAAGTTAAGGATTTATGTAAGACCTATATTATCAATAAAAGACAAAATAACGTACTAAAAAACGTGAATTTTTGCATTACAGAAGGGGAAATGGTGGCTGTCATGGGACCTTCCGGAAGTGGAAAATCCACTCTGCTCTATGCGGTATCGGGAATGGATGGCATTACTGCCGGAAATGTAATGTTTGAAGGAAAAGAGATACATTCCCTGCCACAGAAAAAGTTGGCACAGCTTCGGTTAGAAGAAATGGGCTTTGTATTTCAGAAAATGTACATGCTGAAAAACCTTACGGTATTAGACAATATCATACTCCCGGCGCGCCAGTCCCAAAAGAACCAAAGAAGCAGGAGAGAACAGGTACTCCGTGGACAGGAGCTCATGCGAAAGCTTGGAATTGTGGATATTGCAGAAAATGACATCAATGAAGTGTCTGGCGGACAACTGCAACGCGCCTGCATCTGCCGCAGCATGATTAATAAACCGAAGATGATTTTTGCAGATGAACCAACCGGGGCGCTCAATCGAACCGCTTCCAACGAAGTAATGGAGGAACTTAAGAAAATCAACGAAGAGGGAACCACCATTATGCTGGTAACGCATGATGTGAAGGTTGCGGCAAAATGCACCAGAGTCATGTACATTGTTGACGGAAACATCAAAGGAGAGTATCATTTAGATAGATATGATGCTCTTGATGAAAAGGCAGCAAAGGAACGGGAACGCACACTGAATAACTGGCTGTTAGAAATGGGCTGGTAACAGAGGGAATCAGTTCCTTGATTTTTTATCGGTTTTGGCTGAAATAAACAAGAAACAGGTTTGATGACGCGAGGGATTGTTTCCCTTATCTTCTTGTATCTCATCAGATTATGTATTTTCTATAATATACTGAATGAATTTTTTCGCAGCACTGCTGAGCTTCTCATAGTCTTGATGAATAAAAGCTATGCTCCAAGTGATATCCTTGTCATCAAACGGAACCATTACAATATTTTCATAAACCTTACTGTCAAGAAGTGGTTCCAGACTCAGGGCAATGCCTCGCCCTTTATTAACAAGGCTGATAAGCTGGCTTGCATCAGAAGATTCAAATGCTGTTTTAGGTTCAAAACCATATTTATGAGAGTAGTGTCGTACAAGTTTGCGATAATATGATTTCTTATCAAGCATAAGGAAGGCTTCATCTTTTAGCTGTGCAAAATTTACAGAAGCACATTTTGAAATGGGATTATCCTTATGAACGAACAGATACAGCGGAAAAGTTTTTACTGGTGTATATGCCAGCCGTTCTCCATGCCGATTTTCAGGGATTGCAAGTAACCCGAAGTGGCTGACGTCTTCTTCTACATATTTATCGCATTCACTATCAGGCAATTCCAACTGTTCTAATATAATATTCTTAAACTTGTCCTGAAAGTCAAACAGCAGTTCTGGATTAAGGCAGCGGAAGATAAGTGGTGCACAACAAAAGGTAACACGAATTGGTTTGTGAGCAAAGTGCGTTACTGCATTTTCTAAGGACTTATGAAAATTATCGACTTGTGGAGCAAATATATCAAAAAAATATTGCCCGTTTTTTGTTAATGAAATCCCCTTTACGGAACGGGTAAACAATTCTGTTCCAAGTTCTTGCTCCATACCGGCAATGCAGCGGCTGAGAGCCTGCTGTGATATAAATAAGTCCTCTGCTGCTTTTGACATAGATGTATGTCGGCTGGTTTCTATAAAATATTCTATATGCTTAAATTCCATGATATGCCCTTTCTATAAAATCATGTTCATTTGGTTACGTACATTATACCACAACTTGAAGTTGTGGTATATACAAATTTTCGGTCATTTTTTTATTTCCACAAGTGAGTTATAGTATAGTCACAGCAAGAGAAAAACAATATCAAGGAGGACACTACTATGACAAACAAGGATAAGGCAATCGCACTCATTAACACATTCGCAACAGGTGACACACAGGCAGCAACAAATCTTTTAGCAGAGGGATATATCCAGCACAATCTGGCATATGGTACAGGCAGGGATGCATTCGTAGGTTCAGTATCATATCTGGCGTCTGCACCGGTAAAGACAACAGTAAAGAACATCAGAGCATTCGAGGACGGAGATAAGGTATTTCTTCAGACTATATACAACTTTGCCGGAGCAGGTGAGCAGGTAGCATTTGATATCTTCCGTTTTGATGAAGAAGGCAAGATTGCAGAGCATTGGGATAATCTCACAGCTCTTGCAGCTCCAAATCCTTCCGGTCATACACAGACTGATGGAACATTAGAAAAGAAGCTCGTTGACAAGGAGGAAACAAGAAAACTTGTAACAGGATTTGTTGGAGATGTTCTCAGAGGTGAAAACCCTGACAAATTAACAAGCTACTTTGACGGAGATGCATATATTCAGCATAATATCAGCATTGCAGATGGTTTATCAGGGCTTGGAGCCGCACTCACTGCACTTGCTGAGCAGGGAATCCAGATGATTTACACTAAGACTTATCAGGTGCTTGCTGATGGTAATTACGGTCTGGCAGTAAGCGAGGGTACATTTGGTGGTACTCCGACAAGCTACTATGATTTGTTCAGGGTTGAGAATGGTAAGATTGCAGAGCATTGGGATGTAATGGAAACAATCGCAGATAAGTCTACATGGCAGAATCAGAACGGAAAGTTCTAGATGTATTCTATACACATGGCAGGAAGGGGGCTTACCTTTCCTGCTATAAAAAATTCTGTTGTAATCATTGACAGTACAATGAAAGAGGTTTAGCAGGAGGATGAACAATATGGATACATTAAAATATTTAGAGTATATCGTAAATGAAATCCATTCAACAGTTGTTGCAACGGTTGATGATAATGGGCTTCCTGTGACTTGCGCAATAGATATGATGGATTGTGATGAACATGGGCTATATTTCTTGACTGCAAAAGGAAAAAAGTTTTATAATCGACTGGTAAGTCGGGGATATTTATCCCTTACAGGTATGAAAGGCGAAGATACCATGTCATGTGTGGCAGTATCATTTGGCGGTAAAGTTAGAGAAATAGGAAGCGAGCGGCTTGAACGGCTGTTTGAGAAAAATCCATATATGAATGAAATATACCCGAATGCTGCATCAAGGACAGCATTAACGGTATTTCAGATATACGAGGGAAATGGAGAGTGGTTTGACCTCTCTAAGAAACCAATAGAGCGAGCCAGTTTTGCTCTTGGTGGTGTAGAGGATGTGAAACAGGGATATTATGTAACAGATAGGTGCATCGGCTGTAAGGTGTGCTACAGTAAATGTCCGCAGAAATGTATCGATATCAGCACTAAACCGGTTGTAATCAGGCAAAATAACTGTCTGCACTGTGGAAATTGCTTTACTATATGTCCGGCAAGAGCTATTATTCAATCGTTTACTTGATTACGACATTTCGGGTATACCTGTATGGCGTTGAAAACACGCCAATAAAGTAGAAAGGAACGTGTGATAATTAACGTCCTTAATTATCATACAAGGGAAATATGACAGATATTTTGATTGTAGAAGATAACACAGAGCTGGGGAGCCTGCTCTGTGATTTCTTAAAAGCAGAAAATTATACCGTGCATCTGGTCACAAAAGGGGAAGATGCACTGGAATATTTTGAAGAGGAAAAGGTACGGCTGGTGGTCTTAGATATTATGCTTCCCGGTATGGATGGCTTTGCAGTATGTCAGAAAATACGGGAGTATTCCGATACTCCTGTTTTTATCCTGAGTGCCAGAACCGGAAAAGAGGATAAGCTAAATGGTCTGCTGTTAGGAGCGGATGACTATATGGAAAAGCCCTATGATATTGATATTATGCTGGCGAAGATTAAGGGACTTTTTAAACGGCGTTATGGCTCGGACACTATGATAGACGGAAATCTTAAGATTGACCGGGTACGCCGTCTTGTCTTTCTTGACGGGCAGGAACTGAATCTCACCACAAAGGAATATGAATTGCTGTTGCTTTTGATGGAGAATAAAGGAAAGTCCCTGAAAAAAGAATGGCTGTTCAACAAAGTCTGGGGCTTTGACAGCTTTAGTGAGCCACAGACGTTGACGGTACATATAAAGTGGCTGAGAGAGAAAATAGAAGAGAATCCCAAAGCGCCAAAGCGGATTCTTACCGTTTGGGGCGTAGGCTACCGCTTTGAATAAGGATAACTAAGGGATAAGGAGCGTTATGAAAAAGTTTCAATGGATATGGCTGTTACTGATTGCGGTAACAGTCCTTGTTTTTACAGGAGCAAATATAATGGTGTGGAACCGGAAAACGACAGAAAGCGGGCGGGCATACCGCGTGGAGATAAACCGTATCTGCCGGGAGCTGGAAGAGGGAGCCAATGCGGCAGCATTAGAGGAATATCCTATGATAAAAGGAATCATAAAGTTACCGGAAGATGCCACAGCGCAGCAACAGAAAGCGTTTTTTCAGGGGGAAAATACAGACTATGTGATTCGTAGTATCAATGGGAATTACTATCGCATTGAGTACCAAAACAGCAGGGAAATGATAGATATGACGATGGTACTGATTATGAATCTTGGGCTTGGAATTATGGCAGTCACCATGTTCGGCATAACAGGATATCTAAGACACAGTCTGATAAAGCCATTTCAAGGCATCAGTGAGCTTCCCTATGAATTATCTAAGGGAAATCTTACCGTTGGGCTAAAGGAGAATAAGAACCGTTTCTTCGGTAAATTTATCTGGGGACTGGATTTATTGCGGGAAACGCTGGAGGAGAACAGGAAAAAGGAATTAAAGCTGCAGCAGGAGAAGCAGACCTTGATTCTGTCTATTTCCCATGACATCAAAACACCCTTAAGCGCCATTAAGCTGTATGCCAAAGCGTTAGCCCGAAACCTGTATGATACGGAAGAAAAGCGTGTAGAAGTAGTAGAAAACATCAATAAAAAGGCAGATGAAATCGAGGGCTTTATCAGTGAAATCGTAAAAGCCTCCAATGAGGATTTTCTAAATCTGGAAGTAAGGTCAGGAGAGTTTTACTTAGAAGAGCTTTTCAGACAGATACAGGACTATTATCAGGAAAAGCTGGAGCTTCTTCGGATTCCCTTTGAATGTGAGAAAGGAGAAAACTGTCTGGTAAAAGGGGATTTGGACCGGGCAGTGGAAGTGATGCAGAATATCATAGAAAATGCCATAAAATATGGGGACGGCAGCTATATTCGTGTGGAAGTGGCAGAGGAAGAGGACTGTCGGCTCTTTATCGTGAAAAACAGCGGATGTCGGCTGAAACAGGAGGAGCTGCCTCATATATTTGACAGCTTCTGGCGGGGCTCTAATACGCAGAATCAACCGGGAAGTGGACTTGGACTTTATATCTGCCGACAGCTGATGCATAAAATGGATGGAGATATTTATGCCTGGAAAAAAGAGGGAGAGATGCAGATAACAGTGGTATTTCGTATGGTATAAAAAATAATATTGACAATTCCCAGTATCAGTGTATAATTGTTTTGTATCGAACAATTAGTTATAAAACAATTAGATACAAAACAAATCCGCCTGTTAAACTCGAAAAGACCTCGCTGACGGCGGCGGAATGTATCGCACATAAGCGTCCGGAATATGGTCGCTAAGTGTTCGTAACAAAGGAGGAATCATGAAGCATAAGGAAACACTGGGATATGAGATAAAAACCCTGGATAACCTGTTTTACCGTAATATGATATCTTATGAGATTGCACATAATCATGTAGATGAAGTAACGGTAATGCATGGCTGGATTCTGGGGTTTCTTTATGATAATGAGCAGCGGGACATATTCCAGAAAAATATTGAGACGGAGTTTTCCATCGCAAGGTCTACTGTGACCTGCATTTTAAAGCTGATGGAAAAGAAGGGGTATATTAAGAGAGAAAGTGTGGAGCAGGATGCACGTTTAAAAAAATTAATTTTAACGGAAAACGGGCGGAAAATCCATGAAATGCATATCAATAATATAGATGTTTTAGAAGAACGCTGTACACGGAATATATCCAAAACGGAGTTGGAAAACTTCTGGAAAGTGGCAGAAAAGCTAAAACAGAATCTGGAAGAAGATATTGCATCCAACCGAAAATTAGAGCATAAGGAGGAAACGTGATTATGGTAAAAACCATATTGAAGCAGGTGAAGGAATTTAAGCGGGATTCCTTTCTGACACCGGTATTTATGATACTGGAAGTAATTTTGGAAACCTTGATTCCGGTATTGATGGCAGCAATCATTGATAATGGTGTGGAAAAAGGTGATATGAATTACATATATAAAGTGGGAGGAGGCATGGTTATACTTGCAATCTTTGGATTAGTAACAGGTATGCTGGGCGGAAAGTTCGGCGCAAGTGCTTCCACCGGACTGGCAAGGAACTTAAGAAAGGCAATGTTTGAAAATATACAGACTTATTCGTTTTCTAACATAGATAAGTTTTCTACGGCAGGTCTGGTAACCCGTCTGACTACCGATGTAACGAACGTACAGAATGCATATCAGATGATTCTTAGAATGTGCGCCAGAGCGCCTTTTAGCATGATATGTGCGATGGTAATGGCATTTTTGATTAATGCTAAGCTGGCAAGTGTTTATTTGATTGCAGTTATTTTACTGGGCGGAAGCCTGCTGTTTATTATGGTTAAGGCAACCCGGTATTTTAAACAGATTTTCCCGAAATACGATGACTTGAATGCAAGCGTGCAGGAAAACGTATCAGGAATCCGTGTGGTAAAAGCCTATGTCAGAGAAGATTATGAAAATAAGCGTTTTACCAAAGCCAGCAACAATATCTATAAGATGTTCTCTAAGGCAGAGAAAATTATTACATGGAATGCTCCGCTTATGCAGATTACCGTGTATACCTGTATTATGGTCATTAGCTGGCTGGGAGCCAAAATGATTGTAGCAGACGGTCTTACTACGGGACAGTTAATGAGTCTTTTGGCATATTGCATGAATATTTTAATGAGTCTTATGATGCTGTCCATGGTCTTTGTTATGGTAACCATGAGTACTGCCAGTGCAGAACGTATCGCAGAGGTTTTAAATGAAAAGAGCGACCTGTCCAATCCTGAGAATCCTGTTATGGAAGTAAAGGATGGAAGCATTGTATTTGAACATGTAGATTTTGCTTATAACAAAAATAGTGACGAACCGGTATTAAAGGATATCAATCTGAATATCCATGCAGGAGAGACGATTGGTATCATCGGTGGAACCGGAAGCGCCAAGTCAAGCCTTGTAAATCTTATCAGCCGTCTTTATGATGTAACAGCCGGAAGTGTGTCCGTAGGCGGGCTTGATGTAAGAAAATACGATATGGAGGTACTGCGTGACCAGGTTGCAGTCGTATTGCAGAAAAATGTATTGTTTTCCGGCAGTATTTTAGATAATCTTCGTTGGGGCAATCAGGAGGCAACAGAAGAAGAATGTATTCGCGTTTGTCAGATGGCATGTGCGGATGAATTTATCGAGCGTTTTCCGGAAAAATACAATACCCGCATTGAGCAGGGCGGAAGTAATGTGTCCGGTGGACAAAAGCAGCGTCTTTGTATTGCAAGGGCACTGTTAAAGAAACCGAAAATATTGATTTTGGATGATTCCACCAGTGCAGTAGATACTGCCACGGACAGTAAGATTCGCCAGGCGTTTGCTACAGAGATACCGGATACTACAAAGCTGATTATTGCACAGCGTATTTCCAGTGTACAGAATGCAGACCGCATTATCGTAATGGATAATGGAAAAGTAGTTGATTTTGATACCCATGAAAATCTGTTAAAGAGCAGTGATATCTATCGGGATGTTTACGAATCCCAGAATAAAGGAACAGGGGATTTTGACGAGAATGGAGGTGAGCAGTAATGCCAGGACCAAGAAAACCACAGGGACCAAAGCCGAAGATTCAGAATCCGGGAAAGCTGTTTTTGCGGCTGATGCGGTATATTTTATCCCAGTATAAATGGCATGTAATTGCAGTTGTTATTTTGATTTTTATAGGAGTGCTCGCCAGTGTGCAGGGAACCTTATTTATGCAGACATTGATTGATGTCTATATTACACCGCTGATTGGTGCAGAAAACCCGGACTTTTCACCTTTAGCCCATGCTATTGCAAGAGTTGCGGTTTTCTATGCAATCGGTGCAATATCGACCTGGGGATATAACAGAATCATGGTTTACGTGACCCAGGGAACCTTGCGGAACTTAAGGGATGATATGTTTACCCATATGGAAAGCCTGTCCATTCGGTATTTTGACACCCATGCGCATGGAGACATTATGTCAATCTACACCAACGATATTGATACCTTAAGACAGATGATCAGTCAGAGCATGCCGCAGTTCTTATCAAGTGTCATTACTATTGTCAGTGTATTTATCAGTATGCTGACGCTGAATATTCCGTTGACACTGGTAACGCTTGTTATGGTGGGAATCATGCTGTACGCCACAAAGGTGTTCGGTGGAAAGAGCAGTAAATATTTTATCCGCCAGCAGCAGGATTTGGGTAAAGTAAACGGATACATCGAAGAAATGATGGAAGGACAGAAGGTAGTTAAAGTATTCTGTCACGAAGAAGAGAGTATCAAAGATTTTAATAAACTGAATGATGAATTATTTGAAAGCGCCAATAAGGCAAACTGTTTTGTCAATTATTTAGGACCGGTCAACGGACAGCTTGGAAACCTAAGCTATGTGGCATGTTCTATTATAGGTGGTATTCTTGCCTTAAACGGAGTAGGAGGCTTTACTCTGGGCGGACTTGCAAGCTTTTTGACCTTTAACAAGAGCTTCAGTATGCCGGTGAACCAGGTCAGCCAGCAGTTCAACAGCGTTGTTATGGCACTGGCAGGTGCGCAGAGAGTATTCCGTCTGCTGGATGAAGAGCCGGAAACAGACGAAGGCTATGTCACACTGGTAAATGTGGAAAAGAAGGAAGATGGAAGTCTGGTAGAGACAGAGAAGCGTACCGGACACTGGGCATGGAAGCATTTCCATAAGGCAGAAGGAACCACAGATTACATTGAACTGACCGGAGACGTAGTGTTTGACGGAGTAGACTTTGGTTATAATCCGGAAAAAATCGTGCTTCATGATGTGAGAATGTATGCCAATGCAGGGCAGAAAATTGCCTTTGTAGGCTCTACCGGAGCAGGAAAAACCACCATCACCAACCTGATTAATCGTTTTTATGATATTCAGGACGGAAAAATCCGTTATGACGGTATCAACATTAACAAGATAAAAAAGGCGGATTTGCGGCGTTCTCTTGGAATCGTACTTCAGGACACCCATCTGTTTACCAATACGGTAATGGAAAATATCCGCTACGGAAAACTGGATGCTACGGATGAAGAAGTCATTGCAGCAGCAAAGCTTGCCAATGCAGACGGATTTATCCGCAGACTTCCGGAGGGCTATAATACAGTATTGACCGGAGACGGTGCTAACTTAAGTCAGGGACAAAGACAGCTTCTTGCCATTGCAAGAGCGGCAGTAGCTGACCCGCCGGTATTGATTCTGGATGAAGCCACCAGCTCCATTGATACCAGAACGGAACGTCTGGTGCAGGATGGTATGGATAAGCTCATGAAAGGAAGAACCACCTTTGTCATTGCGCACAGACTGTCCACGGTACGAAACAGCGACTGTATCATGGTATTAGAACAGGGAAGAATCATTGAGCGTGGAACGCATGATGAACTGATTGAAGAGCAGGGCAGATACTATCAGCTCTATACCGGCAAAAAACCGGGGCTGGCTGCGGAATAGAACACAGAATAGAATACCGCTTTTCTAATAGCCTCAGAGGTACGAAAATTCGTAAGAATGTGCCTTTGAGGCTAAAAATTTTTCCAAAACAGCCGATAATTATGGTAGATAAACGGAGTTATCAATTTACCGGGAAATCCGGCTATTTCAAGGAGGAAAAAAGATGGGACAGGTAGGAAGCAATGATGTAATAGGTTCTTATGTGGCGGATTATCAGTACCGCACAGAACAGGTAAAAAAGAATGAGACAGCAAAGGAAACAGGAAAGACAGAGAAAAAGACCAAGGTAAGCGGCAGAACCATTGGCGAACCGGTACTGAGCGAAAAGGCGGCAAAATACTATGAACAGCTAAAGGCAAAGTATTATAATATGGACTTTATTCTGGTTTCTCCTGATAAGAAGGAAGAAGCAGAAAGCAAAAAAGGGCTGTATCAAAGCTCTAAGGAATTAATTGTTCTGATTGATTCCGATAAGATTGAGAAAATGGCAGAAGATGAAGCATACCGTGAAAAATACGAGAGTATTCTAAGCAATGCAACTGCTCAGGTAGCGCAGATGAAGAGCAGTCTCGGTACCAATGGAGACAGCGTAAGTTCTATTGGAATGACCTTTGATGACCATGGGAATGCTTCGTTCTTTGCGGTAGTAGATAAATCTTTAGCGGCGCAAAGAGAACGCATTGCCCAGAAGAAGGAAGAACGCGCAGAAGAGAAGAAAAGCGCAGAGAAAAAGGAAGCTGCAAAAAAGGCAGCAAAGAAAGCAGAGGAAAAGCGGACAGAAGCATCTAAAAAAGGAGACCGTGGCGATAAAATAACCGTTACAGCATCTTCCCTGGAGGAGCTTTTAAAGAAAATTGATACGGTTATTTTGGAAAGCAGGGCGGATTTTGTGATGACAGAAGAAGAGAGGTCGCTGGGTGGTTCGATAGACTATTCTGTATAGAGAAACGAAAGGAAATTCGTTCAAACGAAAGGAGAATTTTGTTTGGACGAATTTTTTTATATCATAGGAAAGACTATGTTACGTTAAAGTACGAAAGAATATGACTTTCCTATGATATAAAAAACGCTTCGCTCAGGATGCGCACCTCGCGGAGAAGAAATTAGTCGTAAACGACATCGCTCGGGCGCGAAAGAGTCCGACGAGCGGACTCTTTGTTCTATCCCAGAAAATATTTTGAAATACTTTGTTGCAACATTTTGGAAAGAAAGAGACTCTTTGTATATGAAATGCATTTCGGTGGAGGTGAGGTTATGGAAGAATTTATGGAGTGGTATGAAGCAGTATATCCGCAGATGTATCGGGTTGCTT
Organism: uncultured Eubacteriales bacterium; assembly: GCA_949292785.1. Lineage (GTDB taxonomy): Bacteria > Bacillota > Clostridia > Lachnospirales > Lachnospiraceae > Petralouisia. The sequence goes on along the minus strand of CASFBK010000005.1, from coordinate 73,226 downwards.
ATTACTATATGAGGAATCAGCAGGAGGCAGAGGATGCAGTTTCAGATGCGGTACTGACGGCTTATGAAAAGAGGCATCAGCTAAAGGATAAGGATAAATTTCGTTCCTGGATGATGACCATACTGGTGAACCGTTGTAAGAAGAGAATGAGGAAATGGTTTCGCAGGGAAGAGGATATCGATGATATTTCTTTGGCAGAAGAGAAAAAACTAATCAAAGAAGTAGATTTTGCCATGACCTCTGCGGTAAAGCAGGCTTTTTTTCAATTAGAAGAAGAGGACAGATTAATCGTAGGCCTGTCAGTATTTGGTGGTTATAAAGGGGAAGAGATTGCTAAGATATTAGGGAAAAATCACAGTACCGTACGTTCCCGCTATCGGCGGGCACTTCAGAAAATGAAGAAGGAGTTGGAGGTGTGAAGTATGGAAAAAAGACGTTGGGAAAAAGAAAACTGGGATGAGCAGAAAATAGAAGAAGTCTTAAAAAACGTTGGAGAACAGGAAGAAATACCAGAGGGCTTAAAACCGGAGAATATGAAGAAGTTTTTAGAGGAAAATGCGGGGCATAACAAGAAAAAGAGCCTTCGAAAATGGTACGGTGTGGCAGCGACAGCAGCCTGTCTGGTACTGGTTTTGTTTGTAGGAAGAAATGTATGGCTCATACAGGATGAGATGAAAGAAACCGGGAAGAAAGAGGAGGAAAAGAGTGAAAACAGTCAGGCAGAATCTTATGCTGACATGACGGAAGAAGAATATGGCACTTCTTATGATGAATTGTATCAGTTTTTTAAGGAACAGGAGAAACAAAGAAAAGATTCTATCAACTCCTTTCGCTGGGATTTAGAAGCGAAAGAAGAAGCTGCGGATACAGACGGAGCATCCTCCGGTCAGCAGTTTAACAGTTCAAAAGAGGATTATGCAGATACCAATAAGCAGGAGGAGGGAGTAGATGAAGCAGATATTATAAAAAATGACGGACGGTATCTGTATCAGATTATAGATAATCAGGATTATTCCCAATCAGTACAGATTGTAGATACGCAAAACGAGCTTAAGGAGACCGCAACAATAGATGGATTTGATAATATTCATAAGCTTTATCTATGGGAAGATACTTTAGTGATATTTGAATCCTGCTGGGCAGAAACACAATCAGAAACAGAAGAGAGCGGCGTATGGAATTCGGGAATGAGAATATGTACGGATGTCATCGGGGAAACTGCATTCCAAAAGGTCTATGTTTATAATATTGCAGAACGTGAACATCCCAAGGAAGAGCATGTATTTACCATGAAGGGAAGTTATCTGGATTCCAGACTGACCGATGGATATCTGTACTGCTTTTTAATCTATCATGTAGGTGATTTGGGAACGAGAAAGCAGTATGAGAATTACGTTCCGGTATTAGAGGGCAAGGCAATGGACGCTTCTTCCATCTATCTTCCCGCTGAGGCACAGAATTCCGCTTATGTGGTAATCGCATCCATTGATTTAAGGGAGCCTGCGGAATTGAAGGATATCAAAGCAATGGTATCCTCTGCCAACCGGGTATATGTAACGACTTCAAATATTTATGTGACAGATAATGTATATTCGCAGCAAACAGAGGAGGAAGGAGCTTATAGTAACAAAACAAATATTGTGCGTTTTTCTTATGAGAACGGAATGATTCAGAAGGAAGCCGAAGGAAGCGTAAAGGGAATTTTGCTGGATGATATGGCAATCAACGAGTATGATGGATATTTGCGGCTGGCAGTTACAGTGAATTCTTATCAGAAGAAAGAGGTAATTGATGATGTTTTCGGTTCTGTGGTGGGAAATGAGATAATAAATAACACTCAGGATAACAGTCTTTATATTTTGGATGAAGCGCTGGAGATAGCAGGGAAAATCGAAGGATTGGCAGAAGGGGAGCGGATATATTCCGCACGTTTTATGGGAGATATTGGTTATTTCGTCACGTTCCGTCAGACTGACCCATTGTTTTCCGTAGATTTGTCAGACCCGAAGAATCCGAAGGTACTTAGAGAGCTTAAAATCAGTGGATTTTCCGAATATCTGCATTTTTACAGCGAAGATTTACTGCTTGGAATCGGAATGGAAGCAGATGAGGAGACCGGGCGTACCCAAGGTATGAAGCTGTCCATGTTTGATATTTCTAATCCGGCTGATGTGACAGAACAGGATAAATACAGCCTTTCCGAATATGATTATTCCGAAGGGTTATACAATTACAAGGCGGTAATGATTGATACCGAAAAAAATCTGTTCGGCTTCTATGCAGAAGGATATAACGAGGAAGCCAAAGAGGACTATCTGTTATTTACTTATGAGGACGGAGCCTTCCGGCAGAAACTGAAAATAGCCTGTGACAGGGATGCCAACGAAATATATGCAACTGTCCGTGGAACTTATATCGGAGATGTGTTCTATCTGATGTATGGAGATGGCAGAATAGAGGCATACAGCCTTTCGGATGGAAGTATGATAGGAAAATTGGAGAAGTAGTAAGAGAGAAGATGATATAGCAAATAAAAAACAGATGCTTGTGCTGGCAAATGAGCCATGACAGGCATCTGTTTTTCTATCATAGGAAATACGATCCGCTAAGGCTGCGCACCTATAGTTTATAAAATTCCGGTTTGCGGTTTTTAAATACCGTATAGTAAGAAAATCCGGCATTTTTTAAAATATCCGGAACTTTTTCAAAATCAAAGGCTACATGCTCCGGCTTGTGGGCATCCGCACCGATGGTGATAATCTCGCCGCCAAGCTCGCGATAACGTTTTAAGATGGCTTCCGTAGGATTGGGATGTCCAAGACCATATTTAAAACCGCCGGTGTTGATTTCAATTCCCTTTCCCTTGTGAATCAATGTTCTTAGAATCGCATCAATCACGTCAGCAAACTTTTCATAGGTGTAATAAGTATTGCGGTTTGGACCATATCGTACCACATAGTCAATATGTCCATAGACATCAAAGCAGTCGAAGAGCGCAAGGTTTTCCAGAATAGACTCGAAATATTCCCGATATGCCTCGTCTTCCGTTTTTCCCGCATAGTATTGCGGATAGTAGGGGTCAATTCCATGGACCACGTGAGAGGAACCAATCACAAAGTCAAAGGGATGTTCTGCTATAATGGAGGGAAGGTCTTTCGACAGATGCGGCTGCAGACCAAGTTCCAGCCCAATACCTACCGGAAATTCAGAGGAAAAATCCTTTTGTACCTGAAGAAGCTCCTGAAAGTAAGCAGGAAAATCAATCAGAAATTCCGTAGGGTCATCGGGGTAGTCAATATCCAGATGGTCGGTAAAACAAATGCCTGCTAATCCCTTCTCTTTCGCAGAAAGAACCATTTCGCGGGAATCTGCGTCACTGTCCCCGGAAAAGTGTGTGTGCATGTGGGTATCCCAAAGCATAAAAAGCCTCCTTTGTCTATATTTCACAGTTTAATATATATGAAATGCATTATTTTGTCAAAAGATGATGTAAGAGACCCATTAGAAACTATAAAAAGGGAGTGAAAAACATCTGATATAGAAAAAAATAGTGAAAAAATTAACAAAGTTAAAAATGCTACTTGAATTTTGTACAAAGATTGGGTAAAATGAAATCAGATTGGGCGTATAGCTCAAAAGAAAAATTAAATTCATTCAAAACTAGGAGGAATTAAATATGTCAGTAAGAGTAGCAATCAATGGATTTGGACGTATTGGACGTTTAGCTTTCAGACAGATGTTCGGTGCAGAAGGATACGAAGTAGTAGCAATCAACGATTTAACAAGCCCTAAAATGTTAGCACACTTGTTAAAGTATGATTCATCTCAGGGTAAATATGAATTAGCAGATAAAGTAACTGCTGGAGAAGATTCTATTACTGTTGATGGAAAAGAAATCAAAATCTACGCTGAAGCTGATGCAAGCAAATGCCCATGGGGCGAATTAAAGGTAGACGTTGTTCTTGAGTGTACAGGATTCTACTGCTCTAAGGACAAGGCTTCTGCTCACATTACAGCAGGTGCTCGTAAGGTTGTTATTTCTGCACCAGCAGGAAATGACCTTCCTACAATCGTTTACAACGTAAACCACAATACCTTAAAAGCAGATGACACTGTTATTTCTGCAGCTTCTTGTACAACAAACTGTTTAGCACCAATGGCTGACGCATTAAATAAATATGCAGCAATCCAGTCTGGTATCATGTGTACTATCCATGCTTACACAGGAGATCAGATGACATTAGACGGACCTCAGAGAAAAGGTGATTTAAGAAGATCTCGTGCAGCAGCAGTTAATATCGTTCCTAACAGCACAGGTGCTGCAAAAGCTATCGGATTAGTTATTCCGGAATTAAACGGAAAATTAATCGGTTCTGCACAGCGTGTACCTACCCCAACAGGTTCTACAACTATCTTAACAGCAGTTGTTAAAGGTAACGACGTAACTGTAGAAGGAATCAATGCAGCTATGAAAGCAGCAGCTAATGAATCTTTCGGATACAACGAAGACGAAATCGTTTCTTCTGATATCGTAGGAATGAGATTTGGTTCTTTATTCGATGCTACTCAGACTATGGTTTCTAAAGTTGCTGATGATTTATATGAAGTACAGGTTGTTTCCTGGTACGATAACGAAAACAGCTACACAAGCCAGATGGTTCGTACAATCAAATACTTCAGTGAGTTAGCATAGGCTTAGAGCACTTAGCGAATTCAAGACGAAGACGCAGAATGAGGTTAGTGCGAAAGCCGCTCGAAGGAACTTAGCGATTGGCAAGCCAATGGCGCAGACAGAGCTTAGTGAATCGAGCTTCCTTGTTCAAGCGTATTGATAATGTATATTACTGCACGGTAGACTACTTTTTTTAGCAACAGGCTGCCAGAGTGCAGATAAGACTCAGGAAAGGGTCCGGTCTTTATGGACCGGTCCCCTTTTTGTTTTTATAGGAAATGAATAAAAAGGAGAAAATATTATGTCTTTAAACAAACTTTCTGTAGACGATATTAACGTAAAAGGAAAACGCGTTCTTTGCAGATGCGATTTCAATGTACCTTTAAAGGATGGCAAGATTACAGACGAGAACCGTCTGGTAGCAGCTCTGCCAACCATCAAAAAATTAGTTGCTGACGGCGGAAAAGTAATTCTGTGCTCTCACTTAGGAAAAGTAAAGACAGAAGAAGACAAAAAAACAAAGACTCTTGCTCCGGTAGCAGCAAGACTTTCTGAATTATTAGGACAGGAAGTAAAATTTGCAGCAGATGCAGAAGTAGTTGGAGCAAATGCAAAAGCAGCAGTAGAAGCTATGAACGACGGAGACGTAATTCTGTTAGAGAATACACGTTACAGAGCAGAAGAAACAAAGAACGGAGAGGCTTTCTCTAAGGACCTTGCTTCTTTATGTGATGTTTTCGTAAACGATGCATTCGGTACCGCTCATAGAGCACACTGCTCTAACGTAGGTGTTGCAGGATTAGTTGACACCGCAGCAGTTGGATACTTAATGCAGAAGGAAATCGACTTCTTAGGAAATGCAGTAGAAAACCCGGTTAGACCTTTCGTTGCAATCCTTGGAGGAGCTAAGGTTGCTGATAAGTTAAATGTTATCTCTAACTTACTGGAGAAGTGTGATACTCTTATCATCGGTGGTGGTATGGCATTCACATTCTTAAAAGCAAAAGGATACGAAATCGGAAAATCCTTAGTAGATGATACAAAGATTGATTACTGTAAAGAAATGATTGAAAAGGCAGAAAAACTTGGAAAGAGTTTATTACTTCCGGTTGATACTGTAGCAGCAGATGCTTTCCCAGACCCAATCGATGCTGAAATCGCAGTAGAAGTTTATGATGTAGAAAATATGCCGGCAGACAAGGCTGGATTCGATATCGGACCTAAGACAGCAGCTTTATATGCAGATGCAGTAAAAACAGCTAAGACTGTTGTATGGAACGGACCAATGGGTATCTTCGAGAACCCTGTTCTTGCAAAAGGAACTATCGCAGTAGCAGAGGCACTTGCAGAGACAGATGCAACTACTATTATCGGTGGTGGAGATTCCGCAGCAGCTGTTAACCAGTTAGGCTTCGGTGATAAAATGAGCCACATTTCCACCGGTGGTGGAGCTTCCTTAGAGTTCTTAGAAGGAAAAGAACTGCCGGGTGTTGCAGCAGCTAACGATAAGTAGAAGGAGAAAAATCATGGCAAGAAAGAAAATTATTGCAGGAAACTGGAAAATGAACAAGACTCCAAGCGAAGCAGTAGCTTTAGTAAACGAGTTAAAACCATTAGTAGCAAATGATGAAGTAGACGTAGTATTCTGCGTACCAGCTATCGACATCATCCCAGCTATGGAAGCAGCAAAGGGTTCTAACATCAACATTGGTGCAGAGAACATGTATTTTGAAGAAAGCGGAGCATACACAGGAGAAATTTCTCCGGCAATGCTGACAGACGCTGGTGTAAAATACGTTGTATTAGGACATTCTGAAAGAAGAGAATACTTTGCAGAAACAGATGAAACAGTAAATAAGAAAGTATTAAAGGCTTTCGAACATGGTATTACACCAATCATTTGCTGTGGAGAATCTTTAACACAGAGAAAACAGGGCATCTACATTGACTGGATTCGTATGCAGATTAAGATTGCATTCCAGAATGTAACCGCAGATCAGGCTAAGACAGCAGTTATCGCTTATGAGCCAATCTGGGCTATCGGAACCGGCGAAACAGCTACTTCTGATCAGGCAGAAGAAGTATGCGCAGCAATCCGCGCATGCATCAAAGAAGTATATGATGAAGCAACCGCAGAAGCAATCCGTATTCAGTACGGCGGTTCTGTAAATGCAGAAAATGCAGCAGAATTATTTGCAAAACCGGACATCGACGGTGGATTAGTTGGTGGAGCTTCTCTGAAAGCTGATTTTGGTAAGATTGTAAATTACAAATAAGCATTACATTTTTTATATGGATGAAAAAGGTCTTCCTCCCCAAATTGGGGAAGAAGACCTTTTAATTTTACTACAGCCGGTCCGGGTTTTCACGGATAAAAATAAATTCTGCCACAGAGCGGTCAAAGGTTTTAATATGGTTAAATAACCAGTTTACTACGTTAGTTTCTACTTGTTGTACAAAGGCATCTGTAGGACCCTCGGATTCTTCCAGAAAGTTTTCCAGGTTTTGAAGGGTTTTTTTGAATTCTTCATGCTTTTCGCGGTGTTGCGTTAACTCTGGATAGTTCACCTCTTCCTGAAGCTTTTCTTCCTGAGAAAAGTGGAATTCAGTATATTCCATCAGATAATCCAACATTTTAATGGCTTTGATTTTTGCATCGCCCTGTTCACAACTGTCAACGAACTGTTTGATTCTGCCAATGAGCTCTTTGTGCTGTTCATCAATGGTATTGTTTCCGGTAATCAGATTATCATCAAATTCTATTGTCATAAAGACACCTCCTAAGATATATTTTCTGATTCTATTATAACTGTTTTCCTGTAAAAGGTCATCCTTTTCTTTTCATTTAGAAAGAAAAGTTCTGGATAATAGATTATCATAGTAGGATTTTTGTAGTAAAATAAATGCTATACTTAATATAAAATGCATAAAAGGTAGGAAAATTATAATGAAGAAAATACTGGTAGTGGATGACGAAGCAGACATCCGTAACTTATTAAAAGAATATCTGGAATTGGAAGGATATCTCGTATATACGGCAGAAAGTGGAAGTAAAGCTATGGAAAACATTAAATATAATTTAGATTTAATATTACTTGACGTAAATATGCCGGATATAGATGGGTATGAAGTATGCGAGAAGATTCGTGACTATGTAAATTGTCCGATTCTGTTTCTGACAGCCAGAACAGAAGAAAAGGACCGGGTAAATGGTTTGAAGTCCGGTGGAGATGACTACATTATAAAGCCATTTTCCATGGAAGAATTGCTGGCAAGGGTCGAGGCGCACCTGCGGCGGGAGGAGAGAAAAGGTCAGAAGAGCAATGTGTATATGAAAGAGAATCTGACCGTAGATTTTTCGGGACATCAGGTATTGTATGACGGAGAGAATCTGGGATTTACACGGACCGAATATCTGATTTTGGAGCTGTTACTTACTCATAGTGGACAAGTATTTGAGAAGGAACAGATTTACGAAAAGGTGCGTGGTTTTGACGGAGAAGCAGATGCGGGAATTGTAGCGGAGCATGTTAGAAGAATCCGTAATAAATTGGGAAAACATAGTAAAAAGACATATATAGAAACCGTATGGGGAGTAGGTTACCGATGGATTGGTTAGAAGAAAAAATAGAAAAGTTAAAAGAACATTTAAAAAATGCGGGTCTGGTGAGAAGTCTCGTCTGTTATTTGTGCATTACTTCCATAGGTGCGGTGGTGCTGTGGCTGTTTACCAGAAATATTTCTAATGTCTGGATAAAAGTAATTAATCAACGTATAGAGAACGTTTACTATTATTATACCAGTAAGGGGAGCGTAGTGACCAGCTCACAAGATAAAAAATATAAATTAATCTTAACGGGGCTATCTGCTGTATACAATTACAGTCTTTTTGGTTATATGTTCATTGCGTATGTAATAGCAGGAAAGGTTTTCTTTGCCAAAAGGCTTCGCCCTGCGCTGACGGCAATATCAGATATGTTAAGTGCCTTAAATGCAGGAGATTACAGCAAAGAAATTATTTATCGAAATAATGATGAAATGGGACAAATCAGTCAGGAGATGGAAGAGCTTAGAAAGAAGCTTATCCGGGAGAAACGCCGGCAATGGGAAAAACAGGAGGAGCAGCGTAATATCAATGCAGCATTTGCGCACGATATCCGTACGCCTCTGACTGTCATTCGGGGATATACGGAATTTTTACAAAAATATGTACCACAGGGAAAGGTTTCCCAGGAATTACTGATGGGAAAGTTAGACACAATGCAGTATCAGGAGGAACGTTTGCTGCGCTTTTCGAATACCATGACAGAACTTCAGCGAATTGAAAAGCGGGAAATCTCCTGTCGGTGGATAAAATTCTCTGACCTGTTACAGTGCTTGAGGGAATCTGCCAAAGCTTTAGAGCAGACCACAGGGAAAAGCATCTGTGTATCTGCCGGACAGGAAGCAGCAGGCAAAGAGGAGGAACAAAAAATCCTTGTGGACAGCGAGTGTATCCAGGAGGTAGTGGAAAATCTTTTGAATAATGCAGTACGTTATGCCAGACAGCAGATTGTAGTGCAGTTAGGAATCGATAAAAATGAATTAACCATATATGTCAAGGATGATGGTCCGGGATTCTCTCAAAAGGCACTGCGGGCAGCAGCAGATGCTTATTATAGTGAAGAGAAAAATAATGGAAGGGAAGGGAACAGTGAACATTTTGGTATCGGTTTGTCCATCTGTAAAATGCTTTGCGAAAATCATAATGGACGTATTACCTTCCGAAACAGTGTGGAGGACGGTGCGATTGCAGCAGCCACTTTTGGAATTGGAAATAATTCTATTTTTTTTAATTAAGGATAGGAAGAATGTAGGAAAAGTTCTTTTATGATAAAGAAAACCATAAAAGAAAGGATACAAAATATGAATACAGAAATTGAAATCAAACAGCTTTCTAAGAATTTTGGGAAGAAACAAGCATTATTAAATGTAGATTTAACAATTAAACAGGGAATGTTCGGTTTGCTGGGACCAAACGGAGCCGGAAAGACTACGTTAATGAAGGTGTTGACGACACTGTTAAAGAAAAGTAGTGGAGAGGTAAATATCTGTGGGATTCCGGTGGAAAACTGTAAGCAGGTCAGAGGCATGATTGGATATCTTCCACAGGATTTTTCCATGTATGGCAATATGAGTGCCTATGAAGCATTGGATTATCTGGCAGTATTATCCGGTATGGAGAAAAAGGAGAGACAAAAGAAAGTACCACAGATGTTAGAAAAGGTAAATCTGGAGCATCAGCAAAAAGTAAAGGTAAAGGCAATGTCTGGCGGTATGCGTAGAAGACTGGGGATTGCACAGGCAATTATCCATGACCCGAAGGTAATTGTGGTAGATGAGCCTACGGCAGGACTGGACCCGGAAGAACGGGTGCGTTTCCGGAATCTACTGTGTGAAATTGCAAGAGACAGAATCGTTATTTTGTCTACCCATATTGTAGGAGATATTGAGGCTACCTGCGAGGAGATTGCTGTTTTAAATGAAGGAAAGATATTATTCCGTGGAACAGTGTCGGAGCTGTTACATATGGTGGAAGGCAAGGTCTACAAAGCAGAAGTATCCACCATGGAGCTTCCTATGATAAAAGATACCTTTCTGGTAACGGGAATTCTTACCAATGGCAGCACTTCTACCATAAAAATCGTATCTGAGGAATCCCCCATGAAAGATGCCATTTTGTGTAACGGTGATGTGGAAGATGCGTATATGTATCTGATGCACCAGTACCATGACCCGAAGAAATGCCGGAATATGGGCGTTCAAACTCCGGAACGTGAGTTTTAGGCGGGAGGTGGTATGATGTTTGGGACTTTATTTATAAAAGAATGTAAGCAGATACTGAGAAGTCTGGTGTACTATATTTATGTGATTGTTTTAATTTTGTTTTTGACCAGCCAGATGAGTGGAGACAGCGTAAATGATTTACAAAAGCCGAAAAAAGGGCTGGACTATTATGGAATGACGGTTTCTACCGACAAGACTGATATTATGGAGCGGACGCTGGCAGATTTATTGCAAGAGGTTTACCAAAATTCCTTTTCCACGTATCCGATGGGATTCTATAAGCAGGTCATTTTAAACGATGCAGAATTAGATGAGATAAAAGAAATCATAGAAGACTGTTCCGGAAAAGACTGGGATACGCTGGAAAAAGAAATGCTGGAATATTATGAAGCCGCAGACCAAAGCACCATAGAAGGTGCGATGCAGGCAATGATGGAGGACCGGATAGAAGTAAAAAAAGATATTTCGTATGACACCTTCTGCGAGAAAATGGAGCGGGTATGTAAAATCATAGGAAAAGGTTCCTCTTATGAAAAGAAACGTCTGGATTACGGAGTAGATGTTCCAAGTACGTATGAGAAGGCATTAGAAGAATATAACGGAATTGTTGAAAAAGATAGGGTTACAGGAGCCTATATGCGGCTGTTCTGCGACTATGCCGGAATTATATTAGCGGTACTTCCTATCTTCCTGGGAGTAACCAGAGGCTTAAGGGATAAGCGTTCTCAGGTTGCACAGGTGATTTATGCAAGAAATGCCGGCGCAGGGGTGATTCAGGGAAGCAGATATCTGGCAAATGTGTGTATGGCATTTTTACCGGTGTTGATAATATCCTTTGTGCTTCAGATGCCGTGGCAGTATCAGGCACAGACGCTGGGGGTCAAGGCAGATGTGCTGGCGTTTTTGAAATATGACGTAATCTGGCTGCTGCCGGAAATCATGATTGTGCTTGCAGTAGCGTTTTTCATTACGGAGCTGACAGAAAATGTGATTTCTATTTTTGTACAGGTAGTTTGGGCAGTTGTAAGTCTGTTTAGTGTTGCAGGACTTGTGGGGGGGTTTGGACTCAAGCTGGTAACCCGTTGGAACGAGTTGGGAGGGTCAGCCCTATATGAACAACAAAAATCACAGCTTTATTGTAACAGAGGATTTTACTTTGTGCTGTCACTGGTTTTGGTTGTGCTGACCTGTCTGGTATATGAGAAAAAGAGAAAGGAAGGAGAAAGTGTTTATGGAAAGATATTTAAGCGTAGGAAGTAACTTTCTTCGGAGACAATACCTGCCCCATCTTCTGATTACGCTGCTGCTTTGCATTATGTCAGGATTTTTTGTAAGCTTTCAGAATCTGTCACCGGAACAGGCGGCAAAGGTAATGGAAATGTTTGTGATATTTACGGGAATCTTGCTGTTTACACCACTGTTTATGCCGGAGCAGAACCGGGAAATCTGGCTGTTGGAAAAGTCAAAACAGACATCCTTATGGCAGCTGTATCTGGTGCGGATTCTTGAGGCGTTGGTATTGCTTGCGGTGATTGTAACGGTATTTATTGGTGTTCTTTCTCTGGGGAACAGTGAGTTTGAAGCTGGAAAACTGTGGCTTGGCTCTTTTGCAGAGATATTGTTTTTGGGAGCAGTAGGCTTTTTTGTAAGCGGTATTACCAATCAGGTGGTACTTGGCTATATGGTATCTGTTTTATACTTTGTTGGGAATATCGGAGGCAGCAAATATTTTGGAAAGCTGGCGCTGTTTCAGATGATGAAGGGCGATTTCACTTTTATGCCATGGATGATGGCAGGAGCGGTGATTTTGCTGGCAGCGGGCATTGTAATAAGAGAAAAAATGAATCAGTAAAATCTGGAAAAAATATAGTTCCTATGCTAGAATAAGAACCAGAAAATACATAGGAGCAAGTGATGGAAAAGGAAAGAATACTGGTTGTGGAAGATGACAGTGATATTAATGGATTGTTGTGTAGAATTCTGGACAAAGCGGGATATGAGACGATAAGTGCCTGGTCAGGGAGTGAAGCATTGCTGCGGCTTGAACGGGAAGCCTTCGATATGCTGCTGCTGGATTTAAGGCTTCCCGGAATGACAGGAGAAGAAGTAATCAGACAGCTTCGGGAAAAAGAGAATGAAATTCCGGTTTTGGTATTGACAGCTAAGGCAGCTCTGGAAGATAAGGTTTCTGTGCTGAATCTTGGGGCAGATGATTATCTTACCAAGCCCTTTGAAAATGAAGAGGTGGTGGCAAGGGTCAATGCCAGACTGCGCCGTTTTCGGAAAAGCCGGACGGAAAATGAGGCGGAAAGCAGCAATAACGGGAAGCTTCTTTTTAAGAATCTGGTATTGGATAAAGAGGCAAGAACCTGTATGGTAAAAGAGCAGGAAATCTCTCTTACGGTGCTGGAATTTGATATTCTGGCTCTGCTTTTAGAACACCCTGACAAGGTATACTCCAAGGAAAACATTTACCAGGCGGTCTGGAAGGACAATTATATCGGGGAAGACAGCACCGTTAGCGTACATATCAGCAATATCCGTAAAAAAATAGCTGTTGCGGATGAGGAAGAATATATCAAAACCGTATGGAGCATTGGTTTTAAGCTGGCAAAGTAAATCTTTAAACTTTCTTTAAATTTTATTTATGACTTCTGAAAACCATTTCCCTATAATGAGGGAGAAAAGTGATTACAGGATAGTAACCCATAAGGAAAAAGGAAGAAAGGGAACGGAAAATGGAAAAAGAGATTTTAAGGATTTCGGGTCTGACCAAGCTATATCAGGGAAAAGCCGCGCTAAATCATGTATCGATTTCGATTAAGCAGGGACAGATTTATGGACTGGTAGGAAATAATGGAGCGGGAAAGACCACATTAATGCGGATGATTACCGGAACAGCCTTTTGGGATGAGGGAAGCCTTGTGCTGTTTGGTGTGGAACAATCAGAGAAAATGGGAAGAGAACGAAAAAGACTGGGGTCTTTATTGGAAACCCCGGCTTTTTTTGAAAATATGACAGGAAGACAGAATCTGGAATATTACCGCATCCAGCTGGGAATACCGGGAAAAAAGTGCGTGGAAGATTTATTGTTACAGATGGGGCTTCAAGATGCGGCAGAAAAGAAAGTAAAGGGATATTCACTTGGAATGAAACAGCGTCTTGGAATTGCCTTGGCGCTGTTAAATCATCCTGACTTCTTAATTTTAGATGAACCAATCAATGGACTGGACCCTAAGGGAATTATTGAAATTCGAACGATTCTTTTAAAACTGAGGGAGGAAAAGGGAGTGACGATTTTGATTTCCAGTCATATTCTGGCAGAGCTGACGAACATTGCAACTCACTTCTGTTTTATGGACAGGGGAAAGGTGTTGGAAGAAATCAGCAAAGAAGCATTGGAAGAAAAATGTCAGACCTATCTGGAATTAAAAATATCCGATGGAGAAAAAATGGCAGTGCTGTTAGAACAGCATTTTCCGCAAATAAGATATCGTGTGTACCCTCAGAATGTCATTCATATCTACGGAATTTTGGATAAAGCACAGGAAATCAGCCAACTGGCAGTACAAAATGGAATTGGTTTAATGGGAGTAACGCAAAAGAATATGAATCTGGAAAATTATTATATGAATCTCGTAGACGAAAAAGGAGAAGCAAAAAGGGGGAATATAGCATGTTAAATTATATAAAAAGTGAGTGCTATCGGATTTTTCATTCTAAGGAAGTTTATATTCTTACGGCAATATTTACAGCTTTGATTACCATATTTAATCTAATACATTATTTTTGTATACAATATTTACCGGGATTTCAATATGGGAACACGGCGTTTACTTATGGTGCCATTGACACTGCAATGAGTACATTTATATATATCATCATTGTAATATGCAGCATGTTAGATGGAAGCAGCATGCGAAATATGAAAAATTCTGCAGCCTTTGGCGTGGACCGAAAGATAATTTATTTTGGAAGAATGGTGACACAGAGTATCATCTGTATCGTAATGTATTTGTATTTGATGGGACTTCATCTTTTTCTTGGAAAATTGCTGTTAGAAGACAGCGGAAGAGAAGCAGCCCGGATATTTATACGAAGTGCGATTGTATGTATTCCAATGTTTCTTGGCGTAGTTGCGGCTTATCATTGCTGCATATTCCTGAATAAGAACGCAATTTCTTCTGCCGCAATTATGATTATTCTGCTCGCTGTTGTGCCTATGGGAATGAATATTTTAGGATATAAGCTATCCGGAGTGAAAAAAATCAGTGATATGTTAATGTATAATCTGATGCAGGTAGAATATGTAGAAACAGCAGAGGGGTATCTGCGGGTGTTTACCTGGGATACTACGGCTGGAATCGTAAAGTGTATCATTGCAGGAATCTGCGCTATTTTGATTTTTTCGCTGGTTGGTATGAAATATTTTCAGAAAAAGGAAATACGTTAAGAAGAAGTACGTTGAGAGGAAGTACGTTAAGGTGGGAATATGAAAACCGTGATAATAGTAATTCTGGCTGTCCTGTTACTGGCGGCTGTTGGAAAAATAATATGGAATAAAAGAAATTTGCGAGCATTGACGAAGGAATTTGAAATGCTTATGACAGAAGAGGGAAACGGGGAGCTTCATCTGGGCTCTCCTTCTTCTGATGTAGAGAAGTTTTTGGAAGTATTCAATGCGTATCTGGAAAAAATGAGGGAAAGTCAGCTTGCGGTGCAGAAAAAAGAACAGAAATTAAAGGATGAGATAACGAACATTTCCCATGACCTGCGGACACCTCTGACATCTATGAAAGGTTACTTAAGGCTTTTAGAGGAAGTAAATGTAACGGAAAATCCTAAGAAGGATGAAGAGTGGAAGCAGTATCTTGCAATTACGGTGAAAAAGACAGAACAGCTTCAATATCTGGTGGAACAGTTGTATGAGTATACGAATTTAAAGGACAAAGTAGAACCGTTGTGTTTGGAAAAAACAGAACTGTACGGATTTTTCTGCAATCAGATACTGAATTACTATCATGATTTTGAAACAAAAGGAATACAGGTACAGCTTCCCAATGAGCAGCAGTGCGAAGTGCTGGCAGATAAGCAGGCTTTAGAGCGGATATTTGCAAACATGATTGGAAATGCCCTGAAATATGGCAAAGACTATTGGAAGATAGAAATCGAAAATACAAATAGTACAGTCAAGATGATATTTCAAAATCCCGCGAACGGTCTTACAGAGGAGGAAGTATCTCATCTGTTCGAGCGGTTTTATATGCAGGAGCAGTCCAGAACAGTTGGCGGCTCCGGACTTGGTCTTACCATCGCAAAAATGCTGATGGAGTCCATGGGCGGAGATATGACTGCAAAGCTGGAGACAGAGGAGCTTCGGTTTGAACTGCAGTTTCCACGCGCTTAATTCAGTTCCTTGTTCCACCAGTAGTAGACTAAGAAGTATTTGAAGGAAAAAAGACATACCAGTAAAAAAATTAAAATAGGTAACATATACAACACCTCATTTCATGTATTACCATTATTATATGTGGAATGAGGTGTTTATATGATAAAAACGTTGTCGATAAACAAAGGAGTTTTTGGGTTTTGAGTCTTTATGCGAATGACAATGTATTTACATTATCAATACTATGAGGTATAATTATATTAATAAAGGAGGTAATTGCTATGTCAAAAACATTTTTACAGGTAAGAACGGATGAAAAGGATAAAGAACAGGCAAGCGAAATCCTAGAAAATCTGGGAACAAATTTATCATCTGTGGTAAATATGTTGTTGAAGCAGATTATTATGACAAAGAGTATTCCGTTTGAAATAAAAATACCACAGCCTTATACGCAAGAAGAAATATTGTCAGAAGTAAAGGCAACTATGGAAATGGAGGATATGTCATTGGCTGCTGAGGATATACAATATTTAAAAGAATATAGAAAGGCATCGGATAAGGAAGAAATCCGAAAACAATTATTGGCTGAATATAGGGAGGAATAAATGGGGGACAGAATTTATTGTTATCCGAATTCAGAGGTTTTAATTAATAAACTTAATATTCATGATAAGCAAAAGCTGTATGAAGCAGAACGCAGAATAACCATGCTTCGACTGAGTGATTTAATTGATAAACCATTGGAAGGAAAATTTGATTTCAGGCATCTGCAGAGTATTCATCAATATATTTTCCAGGATATATATTTCTGGGCAGGAAAAGTCAGGACAGTTGATATTGCAAAATCAAACATGTTTTGTAAGGTAAAGTATATAAATATACAAGCAAAAGAAATATTTACTAATCTAAAGGTAGATAAATACCTGTATGGATTATCTGAAAAAGAATTCATTAAAAAAATTGCTTATTATTTCGCAGAGATAAATGCCCTGCATCCATTTCGGGAAGGAAACGGCAGAGCACAGCGGGAGTTTATAAGAGAGCTGGCATTACATCAGGGATATGTGATTCATTTTGCGAGGATAAGTCGGGAAGAAATGCTGGAAGCCAGTATAGATTCTTTTGTCTGCCGATATGAAAAGATGGAACGGTTGTTTGAGAAAGCATTAAATTAAAATATTAACCAAAGAGAGGGAGATTGTAATGGACTTTTTAGAAATTATATTATCATCAGCGGTAGTTGTAGCAGTTATTAATATGATAATGCAAAACAAAAATAATAAATTACAGTATATTACAAATGAAAGAAGTAATTGGAGAAAAGAATTAAAGGAAATCAGTGTAAAGTTGCACTAGGGAAATTGCTCCTCAATTTATGTACATTCTGCCTAAAAATACACCACTGTAACGCGGTACAGTAGAAAAATTAAGAAAAAATAAAAAAATGGGTTTCTATACAGGAAATCTTATGATAAAATGCATGTTAGACATAAAAGAAGAAGGAGAGGCAGGAACATCCCAGAATTGTCCTGCAGGGAAGAGAATATGATTAAAGTAGTTAAATTTGGCGGAAGCTCATTAGCCAGCGCCCAGCAGTTTGTAAAAGTTGGAAATATTATCCGTTCCGATGAATCACGTAAATATGTAGTGCCAAGTGCACCTGGAAAAAGAAATTCCAAGGATACGAAAGTCACAGATATGCTTTATGAATGTTATGCATTGGCAGAGGCAGAGAAGGACTTCAGCGCTTCTTTAAAGAAAATTCAGGAACGTTATAATTCCATTATCAACGGATTGAATTTGAATTTATCCCTGGACGACCAGTTCAAGACCATCGCAGAGAACTTTAAGAAAAAGGCAGGAAGTGATTACGCAGCATCCAGAGGAGAATACTTAAACGGTATTGTCATGGCTGAGTATCTTGGATATGAATTCATTGATGCAGCAGAAGTCATCGTATTTGATGAAGACGGCGAATTTGAGGCAGAAAAGACCAACAAGATTTTATCAGAACGTCTGAGCAAGTGTGAACGTGCCGTTGTACCTGGCTTCTATGGTGCCAAGGAAGATGGAACGGTTAAAACTTTCTCCAGAGGTGGTTCCGATATTACCGGTTCTATCGTGGCAAAGGCTGCTCATGCAGATATGTATGAGAACTGGACAGATGTTTCCGGTTTCCTGGTAGCTGACCCAAGAATCATTGAGAATCCGGAGTCTATCAAGGTAATTACATACAGAGAGCTTCGCGAGCTTTCTTACATGGGTGCAACCGTACTTCATGAAGATGCCGTATTCCCTGTTCGTAAGGAAGGTATTCCAATCAACATCCGTAACACCAATGCGCCGGAAGACGAAGGTACATTGATTGTAGAAAGCACCTGCCGCCAGTCCGCGTATACGATTACCGGAATCGCCGGAAAGAAAGGCTTCGTGGCGGTTAACATTGAAAAGGCTATGATGAACTCCGAGGTAGGATTTGGAAGAAAGGTGCTGGAAGCATTTGAAGAGCAGGGCATTTCCTTTGAACACGTGCCATCCGGTATTGACACCATGACTGTATTCGTTCATCAGGAAGAGTTTGAAGGAAAAGAACAAGAGGTTCTGGCAGCCATCCATCGTCTGGCAAAGCCGGATTCCATCGAAATCGAATCAAACTTAGGTCTGATTGCAGTCGTTGGCCGTGGTATGAAGTCAACACGTGGAACAGCAGGAAGAATCTTTTCTGCACTGGCACATGCCAATGTCAATGTCAAGATGATTGACCAGGGTTCTAGTGAGCTGAATGTTATTATCGGTGTTAGAAACGAAGACTTCGAGTCAGCAGTAAAAGCGATTTATGACATTTTTGTTGTGACACAAATTTAAGACAGGTATTATAAAAAAAGCTTTGGATGATACATAATTGTGTATGGTTCAGAGCTTTTTTCGTCTATTAAGTAGTTTCTTTTTGGTTATGTTTTTGGTAAAATAATAAATAATGCTGAAAATAAAAAACGATGGATGAAATATTTTAAGACTTATAGAGGAGGGAGAAATATGTCTTTTGTATCGAATGATTGTGATAAGACACCGGCGCATATTCTTGTAGTGGATGATGATTTTATGAATCTTCGGATTGTGGAAATGATATTAGGAAAGATATTTCAGGTAAGCTGTGTGACCTCGGGAGCGGAAGCACTGGAGTTTTTGAAAAAAAGCAGGATAGATTTGATTTTACTTGATTTGCGTATGCCGGAAATGGATGGCTTTGAAGTGATAGAACGGTTAAAAGCAGAGGAAGCATACCAAAAGATACCCGTTGTATTTCTTACAGGGGAAGATGACCCGGAGGTGGAGAAGCAGGGAATGGAAAAAGGGGCATTGGACTTTATTACGAAACCATTTGTGAAGGATACTGTGCTTGGATGTGTGAGCCGCATACTGGGTGGTGAATAAGTATGAACAAAAAGACAATGCGAAATTTCGCATACGCGGTAGTGGTGATTCAGGTTCTCATAATTATCTTTACGTTGGTCAGATTTCAGATACAGGATATGACGCTGTCAAAGGGGGAGGTCTATGATTTTAATGAAAATTGGACCATTTTGTGGGAAAACGATACACGCCAGGAGATTGATGCGCTGCCTTTTGCCGGTAAATGTAAGGCAGAAGAAATGGTAGTGCTTGAAAATACCATACCAGAAGAATATTGGGGGCTGACCCTGTCTTTTCTTTCAGCGGACAAAGTGCTGGAGGTATATATAGATGGGGAAATGATGTATGAGTTTGGCACAACGGATGAAAGAACGTTTGGACATACTCCCGGAAGTGTTATCAATTTTATTGACATTCCCTCTGAGCTGGAGCAGGGAAAAATCCGGATAGAAATGGTATCTCCTTATGATGATTATGCGGCAAATATCAGTACCATGATAATCGCAAAGAGGGATATCGCCATTTTATACTTGATAAAGAATAATATACTTAATATCCTGTGCGGTGTGATAGTCTTGTTTGCGGGCACAGTTCTGGGGATTCTGGCTTTGATGCAGAAAATATCCAAGAAGAGTATGGAGGGAATGGTATATCTGGGCTGGTTTTGTATGGAATGTTGTTTCTATCAGATTATAGAAACAAAAACCCTTAGTGTCTTTTTCGGAAATCAGACCTTCTATTCTACCATGGTATTTCTGATTCTGATGAGAATGCCCATACTTTTATTACTGTATTGTGGGGAAAATCTGCCGCCGGAATGTGGAAAGAAGATTTCTGTACTATTGTATATTTCTTTTGCCAATAATATAGTACAGATACTGCTTCAGGTACTGAACATTGTAGATTTCATGGAAATGGTATCTATTTCACATGTAATAATTTTTGTAACAATCATTACCATGCAGAAATGTTATTATGACGTTTATAAGAAAAGGAAAGCGAAGGTATGGCCGGAATACATCGCTTTATTTTTCATGGGATTAGGCACCGTTGTAGATGTGGCTCGTTTTTATATTATAAAAGTAGGAGACTTTGGAAAATATAGCAGATACAGTATAACCGTATTTTGTATGATAATGGTTGTAATTCACATCAGAAAGGTGATTAGAAGTTATTCGGACAGCGTAGAGGAAAATGCAAGACTTTTACAGAGAGAAGTAGAAAATGCAGAAAGACAGAACAGACAGCTTATTATAGCCAAGGAAGAAGCAGAAAATGCAAAAATAGAAGCAATAGAGGCAAATGCTGCAAAAAGCAACTTTCTTGCCAACATGTCACATGAAATCCGTACGCCAATCAATGCGGTGCTTGGATTGGACGCTATGATTCTGCGGGAGGCAAAGGAGCAGAACGTGATAGAATATGCGGCGGATATCCAAAGCGCAGGGCAGAATCTGTTGTCGCTGATTAATGATATTTTAGATTTTTCCAAAATTGAATCCGGCAAAATGGAGATTATTCCGGTTGATTACGAGGTGGCTTCTCTTTTGAACGACAGCTACAATATGGTTGTTATGCGGGCAAGGGAGAAAAACTTAGGTGTGACAATCGAGAATAACAGTACCATTCCAAAGCGGTTGTTTGGAGATGAAGTTCGTATTCGGCAGATTATGGTGAATCTTCTGACGAATGCTATAAAATATACCAGAGAAGGAAGCGTTACCCTTTCCCTGGATTGGGAGAGAATCGGAGACGATAAGCTGTTATTGAAAATATCTGTTAAAGATACAGGAATCGGAATTACGGAGGCAGACCAGAAAAAACTGTTTCATTCTTTTCAGCGCATTGAGGAGAAAAGAAACCGTAATATTGAAGGAACAGGGCTGGGACTTAAGATTACAAAGCAGTTGTTGGAAATGATGGATGGAAGTATTTTTGTAGAGAGTGAATACGGAAAAGGCTCGATTTTCCGTATAGAGATTCCACAGAAAATTCTCTCCGAAGAGCAGCTGGGCAATTTTTCAGAACGTTATGTAAAAAATATCAGTGATATAGAAACATATCACGAAAAGTTCCAGGCGCCGGAGGGAAGAATCTTAATTGTAGATGATGTTCTAATGAATCTTAAGGTAATGAAAGGATTGTTGAAAAATACCAAATTGCAGATAGAAACGGCAGAAAGTGGAGAAGAATGTATACAGATGGCAGCGGCGAAACCGTATCATCTGATATTTTTAGATCACATGATGCCGGATATGGATGGAGTAGAGACGTTACATAATATGCAAAAGCTGGAAAACAATCCGAATAAAGAGACTCCGATTATTATGTTGACTGCAAATGCGATTATTGGCGCCAAAGAAGAGTATATAAGGGAAGGATTTTGCGATTATCTGTCAAAGCCCATTCGTGAAGTGCAGCTGGAAGAGATGATAATGAAATACCTTCCCCGGGAATTAATCTTAGACAAGTCTGGAAAAGAAGAGTCTGCGGGGGAAACTGAGGACAATCAAACAGAAGACAACGGAACAGAAGGTTCTGTTCTGGATAAATTAGATTTTTTAGATACAAAGACAGGTCTTTCTTATTGTTGTGACAGCGAGGAATTCTATCTGGAAATGCTGCATACTTATTGTGATAGTGGGCGGCTTGACCTTTTGAAAGAGTTATACGAGAAGCAGGATTGGAAAAATTATCGTATTCAGGTGCATGGCTTAAAGAGTACCTCCCTTTCCATTGGTGCAATCCAGCTTTCAGAGCAGGCAAAACAATTAGAACAGGCTGTAAAAGAGGAAAACCTTTCTTTTATCCGGGAACATCATGACAAGATGATGCAGGAGTATGAAAAACTGTTGAAACGTTTGGAGTTGATTTAAGACAGAATTTGTGAATGGGTGTAAAAAATATACAAAAATAGAATGCGAAAATGTGCAAAATGACCATAAATAAAAAATGAAAGAAATAATATTGACAACAAAAGGTATAAATGCTAATATAAGTTTAACGTTAAACGTGATACAAAAAGACGGAAGCGAAGAAAAGCAGGAGAAAACGGCGAAAAATGGTATGTTTATATAGGAAAAACGTGCATATTTTTTTATAGGAAGTTTAACGTTAAACCTAAAAATTTTTATTTTCAGAAGGGAGAAGAAACTATGAAAACGAAAACAATGAAAAGATTTTTCAGCCTGTTGCTTGGAATGACTATGACAGCATCCTTACTGACTGGTTGCGGCGGTGGAAATAACGCCCAGACATCAGATAATGGAAACCAGGGAACAGAGCAGGGAGATGAAGGCAGCGAGAAAACGGATAAGACAGTTACACTGACACTTGGTATCTGGCCGGAAGACACATTGACCGAAGATATTGAGATGCACAAGGGATTTGTTGAGGAAATGGGAAAATTACATCCGGAAGTAGATTGTGTACCTGCATACTATAAGTATTCTACAGATACATTTATGCCAATGGTAGAGTCCGGTAACTGCCCGACTATTTTTGAATCATGGTATACAGAACCGCAGAAGTTAATCAAAGCTGGTGCGGTAGCAGATATTACAGATTATCTTGAGGAAAGAGGCTGGACAGATATGAATCCGACTGTAAAAGACCTTCTTTCTGATGAGAATGGAAGAATCTACGGTATTCCTAGAGATGGATATGCATTAGGTCTTATGATGAACGTAGAATTGTTTGAAGAAGCAGGACTCGTAGATGAAGATGGTTATCCGATTTATCCTAAGACATGGGATGAACTGGCTGAGACATGTAAGACAATTAAAGACAAAACAGGTTCTGCAGGTCTTTGTCTCTTAGCAAAAGATAATTCTGGCGGATGGCATTTCTCCAACATTGCATGGGCATTTGGTGCAAACCTTGTAACTGACAATGGGGATGGAACCTATACCTCCAACCTGAATTCTCCGGAAGCGATTGCGGCAATGGAATATGTAAAATCCTTAAAGTGGGATTATAAGGTATTAACGGATGACCCAATGAGTGAAGACTGGGGTACCGGATTTACAAAATTAGGAACTGGTGCAGCAGCAATGTATATTGCAGCAAACGATGCTGTGAATCAGCCAACACAGGTAAACGGATTACCGGTTGACAAATTAGCAATGTGCCCAATCCCGGCAGGGGATGGTGGACAGTACTCCTTATATGGAGGTACACCATATATGTTCTCTAAAGATGCAACACCAGAGCAGATTAATGCCGCATTGGATTACCTTGAAATCATGGGGAAAGCTCCGGTCGTATCAGATGCTTCTGTTGCAGGTATGAAGTCAGATGCTCAGAACAGAGTTGACAACGGCGTTCCTGTAATTAAATCATTGACTGCATGGGATGTTCCTGAGTTTGTAGAAGCAAACCAGCAAGTGGTAGATGAATACACCAACGTTGACCCGAAGATGTTCCAGTCTTACTTTGATGCAACCGAAGTAGAAGGTAACTTAAGAGCGGAGGAACCGGGATTAACACAGGATATGTATGCTGAACTTACAAAGGTATTACAGGCAGTTATTACAGATGAAAATGCAGATGTAACAGAGCTTATGAATACTGCAAATGAGAACTATCAGGCATTGCTGGATGGAACTTACAACTAATCAGAGTTAGGAAAAAAGTGACAAATGATGGCCGCTGATATAAAAAGGCAAGTAAGGATTTAATACATATATTTGCATGCTTATAATCAGCGGCCTAAAATATGATGAATTATCGAAAGGCAGAAACAAGGGGGCATGGAAATGGGAAAGAAGAAATGGAAAAAAAGCGATATGGTAGGCTGGTTAGTAATGCTGCCGACCCTTGTCCTGTTTGCTTTTTTTGTATGGGAACCATTATTAGAAAATATCAGAATTTCGCTTTATAGCGCAAAAGGCTATGAACTTGTAAAATTTGTGGGATTCGAAAACTACAAATCAGTCATTAATCATCCAATGTTTTTCCAAACATTAAAAAATACAATTGCATATACATTGTGGTCTCTGGTTATCGGATTTATAGTTCCGATTATTATGGGTACTTTGATTTCAGAAACCGTTCACTTAAAAGGACTTTTCAGAACCGGTGTTTATTTCCCGAATATTGTACCTGGTCTTGCTACTATATGGATTTTTAGTTATTTCTTTACTCCGGGAAAAACTGGTGTTTTAAATATATTATTATCTAAGATTGGGATTGAGCCACAGGTATGGCTGAACAATCCAAAATGGACCATCCCTTTGATTGTTGTGGCGCTGACCTGGAAAGGAGCCGGTTCTACTGCTTTGATTTATATGGCAAATATCAGTGGAATCAGTCCGGACCTTTATGAAGCAGCAACCATTGACGGGGCAGGCATTTGGAAACGAATTCGTCACATTACATTGCCGAGTATTGGAAGTATTACAAAGACAATGTTGATTTTACAGGTGATATCCGTGTTCCAGATTTTATATGAACCAATGGTTATGACAAACGGCGGACCAAATGGTGCAAGTACCTCTTTGATGATGCAGATGTATACATATGCATTCAGGGATTATAACTTCCCGAACGCGGCGGCATTGTCGGTTATGATTTGTGCTATTCTGATTATTTTAAGCGGCTTATATAATAAACTTACAAAGTCCAGGGAAGAGTAGGAGGTGCGTGAAGTATGGCAAAGGAAAAGAAAAAATCTACAGGACGAAGAGTAGGCTTCTTTGGAAAATATGATGCCAAAAAAGACGGAGCTATCAGAGGATACGATGTAAAGTCACCAAGTGTTAAGATTGCCTGTATTCTGATTATGCTGGTGTGTGCAATCTTTGTAATTATCAGTGTATTTCCGGTTCTGTGGGTATTTTTGGCAAGTTTTAAGGATATTCGGGAATTTACAAGAAATGTAACGATTTTTCCAAGTGAATTTGATTTTTCTAAGATTAAGACTACATGGGACAGCTTACACTTTACACAATACTATATGAACTCATTGATTTCTGTAGCAGGCAGTGTAATTTGTGCCGTTATTTTCAATGGCTTACTGGCATATGGCTTTGCCGTATTAAAGCCAAAGGGATATAAAGCAGCAAATGTACTGGTTATGTGGAGTCTTATGATTCCGGCTACCACCTCGATTGTTGCGGTATTCCGTAACATCAACCTGATTGGAATGAACCGGAGCTTCCTGCCATTGTGGCTGGCATTTGGAGCCAATGCCTTTTATGTGGTGTTATTTAAGGAATTCTTTGAGGATATACCGAAGGAGCTGTTGGAGGCAGCGAAACTGGATGGTGCAGGAGTATTGCAGATATTTGCGAAAATCATGCTGCCATTATCAAAACCAATTATCATGGTAGTTGTTATTTTCGCAATCACAGCAGCATGGTCTGATTTCCTGCTTCCATATCTGGTATTGAATGGAGCAAAATGGCCGAATGGAAGCAGCATGGAGACGGTTATGGTGAAGCTGTTCTCATTTAAGGATACACCGACAGATGCAGTCAGCGTCTTAAGAGCGGCATTATTTGCAATTATTCCACCGACTATTTTATTTATATTCTTCCAGAAACAGATTACAGATGGCGCAGCGGCAGGAGCTGTAAAAGGATAGGAGAACAACATGGCAAAGATAGCAGATAAATATTTTCAGGTAGACCCCTGGGAAATTATAGAATGTGGATTTAATAAAGATTACAGCACAGTAGCAGAATCCATATATTCTTTAGGAAATGAATATATGGGAGTGCGTGGATACTTTGAAGAAGGATACGGAGGAAATACGCTGTTAGGAAGCTATTTCAACGGTATCTATGAACAGGAAAAGCAGGTTGGTTCCTCCTATAAGGGAGTTACCGATTGCACACAGTTCATGGTAAATTCCGTTGACTGGTTATTTACCAGAATCTCTATAGATGGTGAGCAGCTGGATATCAATGCTTGCGATATTCGAGATTTTACCCGGCGGCTGGATATGCGAAGCGGACTGCTTACCAGAAGCTTCGTATGGCAGACAAAGCAGAAAAAAGAGATAAAGCTTACCTTTGAACGTTTCCTGTCCATGGAACATTCCATGATAGGTGTTCAGAAAATTACAATGGAAGCTCTGAACTTTGATGGCGAGATAGAACTGTGCATGGGAGAAGACTTCGGAACAGTTCATAAGATGTATAAGACGGCATACTGGGAATGCTTAAGCAGCAGAGCCACAGAGCATGAGATAGAAATGCTTGGAAGAACAAAAAATACAAAACAGCTGGTATATTCTTCCGGTAGATTTCAGGTGGATGCAGAATCCGAAGAGGACGTTTCCCTTGGAGAACAGGACGTTACCAAGAAATTTATATTAAAATTAGCGAAAAATCAGCCCAAAGAGGCAGTGCGTATTGCAGTTAATGTGTCCGGTAAGGGCAAGGTGGCAGAACAGACCGACAGCTTCTTAGAAACAGGAAGATTGGAGAAAGAGAAGAGCCGAAGCTTTTCTTACGAATCCTTGTTAAAGGAAAATCAAGCCTGGTGGCAGCGGGTCTGGAACCATTCGGATATTGTAATTGACGGAGATGAGGAAAACCAGCAGGGAATCCGTTTCTGTATCTTCCAGATGTTCCAGACCTATCACGGAGCAAAGGTGGGCGATAACATTGGAGCGAAAGGACTGACCGGAGAGGCATATAATGGAAATGCCTTTTGGGATACGGAAACCTACTGTCTTCCGTTCTTCCTTTTCAATGATATCAAGGCAGCAAAGAATCTGCTGTTGTTCCGTTCTATGACCTTGCCGGAAGCAAAGGAACGGGCAAAGGCATTAGACTGCAAAGGAGCATTTTATCCCATTGCCACCATCAGCGGAAAAGAATGCTGTAATCTCTGGCAGCATGCCAGCTTACAGTTACAGGCATCTACTGCAGTGGCATATGGAATCTGGCTCTATGAAAAGATTACAAGGGACAGAGAATTTTTAGAGAGCGATGGAGTTTTCATGCTGGTGGAAATCTGCCGTATGCTGGCGACCAGAGGCGACTGGTCTGCGGATAAGAGCAGATATGGCTATTATGGAGTCATGGGACCGGATGAATTCCAGATGATGGTAAACAACAACTGTTATACCAACTACATGGGACAGTTTACATTAAACTATACAGAAGAGGTATTAGAAAAACTGCAGAAGGAAAATGCAGCGCTGTATCAACGTGTCGTAGAGGAAATGCATTTTACCTATGCAGAGCGGGAAGAGTGGAAGAAAATAGCAAAAGCTATGTATATTCCAAAGGATGAGGAAAAGAAGCTGTATGAACAGCATGAAGGATTTTTCGATCTTCCTCATGTGGAAGTGGATGATATTCCAACAGAGGAATTCCCGTTGTACAGTCATTGGACCTATGACCGGATTTATCGTAACGACATGATTAAACAGCCGGATGTTTTAATGCTGATGCTGTTGTTCAATCATGAATTTACAGAAGAAGAGCTGAAGGCAAACTATGAATATTATGAACCAAAATGTATTCATGAAAGCTCCCTGTCACCTTCGGTACACTCTATATTGGCGTCTCAGTTGAAAAAGCATGATGAGGCATATCAGTTCTTCGGATTTGCCACCCGTATGGATTTGGATAACTATAACCGCAATAGCGGCGAGGGAATTCATACCACATCCATTGCAGCAGCATGGATGAATATTGTATATGGATTTGGCGGAATGCGTTCTGATGCCGAAGTGCTGGAATTCCATCCTTCGATTCCGGGAAGATGGCAGGGATATTCTTTCCGTATCGGTTACGAGGATAATGTAATCGTTGTGACAGTGAAAAAGAATACGGTTGAGTTCTACACCATGGAAGATAAGGAAATTCCGGTAAAAATATATGGAGAAGACTATGTGCTGAGTCAGGCGCCATTAACTATTACAATCCCGCAGGAATGGAGAGGATAGCAATGAAAGACTGGATAATCAGAGAGAAAGGCTTTTCTAAAGAGCATATTACGCTCAATGGCAACAAGTTTATCTGTGGAAATGGTTATATGGGGATTCGGGGAACCTTAGAAGAATATGAAAAGGAACATCTGCCGGCAGTCAATCTGGCAGGAATCTATGATAAAGTGGGCGATGGGTGGCGTGAGCCGCTCAATGCCCCGAATGCTCTATATACCCGAATACGGGTAGACGGCAGGGACTATATCCTGCCGGAGGTAGAAGCCTCTAAGCATGAACAGGTACTGGATTACCGCCACGGAATTGTGAAAAGAAGCACTACATGGAAGACAGGACGCGGAGAAGTGACCGTAATTTCCGAGCATTTTGCTCATTATACTTGCCCACATATATATTGTATGCAGTATACAATACAAACCACGTTCCATGCAGAGGTGGAGGTATACACAGGAATTGATGCAGATGTATGGGATATTCATGGACCCCATTATGATGAGATTACGCTTTCAGAAAGCGGGGAATGTATCCTTGCTGGTGCAGTGACCCATGAAAAGGGCGAAACGGTGGCGGTTGCAGAGCAGTGTGGTGTCAGCTTCTTCAATGAACAGCGGGTCGATGTTCAGGAGAAAAAAATACTTCATCATATCTCCTTTATATCAGAAAAGGAAAAAGAAGTAAAAATAGAAAAGATAGCAGCAGTTTATACCACTCAGGATGTTACCGCACCGGAAAAGGCAGCGTTAGAAGAAGTAAGAAACGCTTTTAAGAAGGGTTACGGGGCATGTAAAAAAGAGCAGATAGAAGCATGGGAAGAGCATTGGAAAACTGCCGAAGTAGAAATCGAAGGCGACAAGGAAGCCATGGAGGCATTGAACTATTCCCTTTATCAGCTGCAAAGCATTGCACCAAGACATGTGGAGAGTCTGTCTATCGGTGCAAGAGGGCTGTCAGGACAGACCTATAAGGGGGCAGTGTTCTGGGATACCGAGATGTTCATGCTGGAATATTTCCTGTATACACAGCCGGAGACAGCCAGAACGTTATTAAAATACCGGATTGATACCTTGTCAGGAGCCCAGGAAAAGGCACGTGCCTATGGACATAAGGGAGCATTTTATGCATGGGAAAGCCAGGAAGGCGGCTATGATGCATGTACCGATTACAATGTAACGGATGTCTTTACCGGAAGACCGATGCGTACTTACTTCAAAGATAAGCAGATACATATCTCTTCAGCCGTTGTGTATGGCATTATGCGTTATACCAATGTAACAGGGGATGACAGCCTTTTAAAGGAAGGCGGAATCGAGACCATCTTAGAATGTGCAGCTTTTTATGATTCTCTTCTGTTACAGAAAGCGCATACCCAGGTATATGAGCTTCACGATGTCATCGGACCGGATGAATATCATGAGCGTGTCAACAATAACGGTTATACCAACCGGATGGCAAAGTTTACCTTTGAAACAGCAGTAAAGATTTTGCGGGAAGCAGAGGAAGAGACGTTACAAAGGATTTCAAACGCTTATCCGGTGGAAGAATTAGCAAAGCGGTATCAGGAGGATGCTGACAGACTCTATCTTCCCCAGCCGGAAAAAGATGGTGTTGTGGAGCAGTTCGACGGATATCGAAAGTTAGAAGACGTATCTGTAGATACGGTACGAAGCCGGCTTCTGCATGAAAAGGAATATTGGGGAGGCGCTTACGGCGTAGCTGCCCATACGCAGGTAATCAAACAGGCAGATGTAGTTACGTGGATGGTAATGTTTGCGGAAGAGTTTTCGCAGGAGATTTTACAAAAGAATCTGGATTATTATGAACCGAGAACGGAGCATGGCTCTTCCTTAAGTGCCTGCATGTATGCTTTACTGTTCTGTAAATGCGGCAGACCGGAATGTGCATATCCCTTCTTTTTAAAATCTGCCAAAGCAGACCTGGCAGGCGGTGGAAAAGAATGGGCAGGAAGCGTCTACATAGGAGGAACACATCCTGCTGCAGCTGGCGGAGCTTATATGACGGCAGTCAGCGGATTTGGCGGTGTCGTGCTAAAAGATGGTAAGGTGACAGTGAATCCGAAACTGCCGGAAAGCTGGAAAAAGTTAAGATTCCATATAAGATACCAGAATAAATTATATCAGATAACAGAGACAAAGGATTCTGTTAACGTAGAGTGTTTACAGTAACGATTTAACACTTTGTCGCTCTACCAGATGTATGGGCAAGGCGATTTCTGTTTGGGAAAGTGTCTTGCCTTCTAATTTTTGTATCATAAAATTTACGGCAAGCCGACCCTTTTCCATCATATCCTGATGAATCGTAGTAAGCGGTGGTGTCAGCATCTGGGAGATGTTCAGGTCATCAAAGCCTACAATGGAGAGGTCATCCGGTACCCGGACACCGGCATCACGCAGACCGGTCATTACGCCGGCAGCCATAATATCGGCAGTGGTGACTACAGCAGTAAGCTCCGGAATCTGTATAAGCTGTGCAGTAAGAGCTTTGCAGGATTCCAAGTCCATTTCGTATTCAAAGACCAGGTTTTGATCAAAGGGAATGGAGTATTCCGTCAATGCTGCGCGGTATCCAAGAAAGCGTTCCTGTAACACGCCGCCGTCACGGATGCTTGGAGAAGCAAAGGCAATTTTTTTATGACCTTTTTCAATCAGGTGTTTGGTAGCGGTATAGCTGCCCTGAAAGTCCTCTAACCCTACGTTACAGAAGTTAGGGTGGTGTACATAACTGTCAATAAAGACAATGGGAAGCGTCAATGAAAAAAGGGAATCAAAGAAGCTGTCACGGAAAATACCTGTAATGAACAGTCCGTCGATATTCCAGTTCCGCAAAAAGGTAAGCAGTTCATTCGCAGTATCTACAGTACGGACCATTAAGTAATATCCATGTTCACGTAAAATGGATTCAATAATACCAACAAAGGATGCCTGAAAAGGGTCATCCATAAAGTTGGAATCCTTGCGTGTTACGGTATGATTGATAAGTGCTATCACTTTAGAGGAATTAGATACCAGAGAACGGGCAGACATATTAGGTACATAGCCCAGCTCCTGAATGGCACGTTCTATTTTTGCAACGGTTTCCGCAGATACCCGCCCCGGTTTTCCATGTATCACATTAGAGACGGTAGTACAGCTTACACCGGTGAGTGTGGCAATATCTTTAATCGTAGCCATGGGAAAACTCCTTTCCAAAAGTTTAAGGTTAAACTACTTATAAAGATAACACGATTTATAAGTTTTTACAATAAAAATGAGAAGAAAAATAATTAAAAATAATAACAACAAAAAGGAGAAAAAAGAAATGATAAAAGGAATTATATTTGATTTGGATGGTGTTTTAGTATCAACAGATGAACTTCACTATAAAGCGTGGAAAAAGCTTGCAGATGAGCTTGGCATTACCGCGTTTAACAAAGAGGATAATGAAAAACAGCGTGGTGTAAGCCGTATGGAGTCTTTGGAGGTAGTATTGCAAAAGGGCAGTAAGAACTATTCTCAGGAAGAAAAAGAAGCGCTGGCAGAAAGAAAAAATGACTATTACAAGGAACTGTTACAGGAACTGGATAAGAGCGCAGTTCTGCCGGGAGCTTTTGACACCCTGGCTGATTTGAGAAAACGGGGGCTTAAAATTGCAGTAGGCTCCGTAAGCAAGAATACACCGGTCATTCTTGAAAAAACAGGACTGGCAGATTTCATCGATAAAGTAAGCTGTGGGCTGGATATTACCAAATCAAAGCCGGACCCGGAGGTATTTCTGGTAGCGGCAAAAAAATTAGAATTAGCGCCGGAGGAGTGTGTAGTAGTAGAAGATTCCGCGGCGGGAATTGTAGCAGCTAAGGCAGCAGGCATGAAGTCTTTGGGGGTAGGTCCCTATTATCAATCCTTAGAAGCGGTATATGAAGCCAGAGGGCTCGATGAAGCCATTGACTGGCAGACAATCATAGAAGCTTAAGGGGAATAGAGGAAGGAAAAGACTTAATTAATATGGAGAAGGGGGTGAATAAAAAAAGAAAGGAAATGATGTAGCAGCAAAAAATGTAAAAAGGAAAGGGTTGTAAAAAATGAATAAGAATGTAAAAGGGTGTGGACGAAGAAGCTTTGCCATTGTGTTGGCAGTGGCAATGGTTTTTCAAATGTTTTGTCTGGATGTACCTCAGGTAAGAGCAGCAGCTTCTGCTGTTATGATTAAGAATGTCTGGAAGCAGATGTATCTCTATGAGGAAAACGGACAACTGAAGTATGCAGATAAGGATTCTGTCGGTGAGAGTGCAAAGTGGGAACTGGTAGAGGCAGGCGATGGTTCTGTAAGAATTAAGAATCAGGAGTCCGGAAATTATCTGAATATAGAAAATCTCAAGGAATACGTGGAAAGTTCTTCTATTCAGGATACCTGGTACAGTGCAAGATGGTATATTGAAGATGCAGGTGCAGGTATGAGCCGGATTCGCAATTCCTGGCAGGGGGACAGATACCTGAATGTAGAAAATCAGAATGAATACGTAGAGTGTTCCACAATTTATGATGCATGGGATAGTGCGAAATGGGTAATTGAATCCGAAGGGACTACCGATCCGGTAGACCCGGTAGACCCGGTAGACCCGGTGGATCCGGTAGACCCAGTGGACCCGGTGGACCCGGTAGACCCAATAGACCCGGTAGACCCGATAGAGAAGCCGGGACATGAGATTGTGGTGCCAGAACCGGTAGAGGGTACACTTGGAGCAACGGTTCCTTATACCAGATATGAGTCTGAAAATGCAGCAAGAGGTGGAGATGCACGTCTTTGTGAAGCCTTTGATTTCGATGTAAATAAGACGGCAGCAGAAGCATCTAACCAGCAATATGTTGCACTTCCATCCAATGGGGCTTATGTGGAATGGACCGTAAAGGAAGCGGCAGATGGAGTCACCATGCGCTTTACTATGCCGGATTCTGCAGATGGTATGGGATTGAACGGTTCTTTAGATGTCTATGTAAATGGGGTAAAGGATCAGACCGTATCACTTTCTTCCTATTGGTCATGGCAGTATTTTAATGGAGACCAGCCTTCTGATGCACCAGGAGGAGCGCCGAGATTTCGCTTTGATGAGGTACATTTTAAGTTAAATCAGTCTTTAAAAGCAGGAGATACCATTAAGATACAAAAAAATAAAGGAGACGCATTAGAATATGGTGTCGATTTTATTGAAACAGAAGAGGTACCAGAAGCAATCACAAAGCCTGAAAACGCGTATTCTGTTACAGAATTTGGAGCAGTTGCGGATGACGGAAAGGATGATTTGGCGGCATTTGAAGCATGTGTAGAGAAAGCAAACACAGATGGAAAGGATGTTTATATTCCGGAAGGTCAGTTCGACCTTGGAGCTATCTGGAGAATTGATGCTCAAAATATGTTGATAACAGGCGCCGGTATCTGGCACACCAATATCCACTTTACCTCTGACCAGAAACAGAGCGGTGGTATCTCAGGTACTGATAATTGGGAAAATGTAGAGTTCTGTAATGTATATATCAGCTCTATGCTTCGTTCCCGCTACGGACAGGAGGCAGTCTATAAGTGTTTTATGGATACCTTTGGAACAAATACATATATTCATGATTTTTGGGAAGAGCACTTTGAGTGTGGCTTTTGGATTGGAGATTATCATGAACCAATTACGGCAACCACAGGGCTTGTAATCGCAAATGGACGTATCCGCAATAATCTGGCAGATGGCGTTAATTTCTGTCAGGGAACCAGTAATTCTACGGTACAGAATTGTAGTGTCAGAAATAATGGGGATGATGGCTTAGCAGTGTGGCCGGACAGTACCATGGGAGCCGCCATGGGAGTAAATAACACGTTCCGTTATAACACGATTGAAAATAACTGGCGTGCAGGCGGAATTGCTATTTTCGGCGGAGACGGACATCAGATTTATAATAACTATATCAAAGATGGATTTAAAGGTTCCGGAATTCGTTTAAATACCACATTCCCGGGATATCATTTTGAGAATACAAAAGAAATTAAGTTCTTTAACAATGTGATTGTCAACTGTGGTACCAGTAATGACTGCTACGGTGGAGAGCGCGGAGCCATTGACCTTGAGGCGTCTACTGGAGAAATCCGCAATATTACCTTTGAAAACAATCAGATTTACAATACCCAAAGAAGCGCAATTCAGCTTGGATATGGTGGTGGTTTCAGTGGAATTAAGTTTCATAATACCTTGATTAACACAGTAGGTCTGGATGGAGTGACTACATCAAGATTTACTGAGCCGCATACGGGTAAGGCAATCATGGTTTATACCAGAAACGGAAGTGTGTCGGTAGATGGGCTGAAGCTTCAGAATATGACAGAGCAGGAACCGTATCTGGTGCAGAACGGATTCCAGTTGGATATGCAGGATGTAACAGTGGAAACCGGTGACGGAAGCAGAAGAGATACCAGTGAACTGGATGCGAGCACCGGGGGAAAATACAATAATGATAATCAGGGTGGAGAGACTGGAGAAACCGGAGGAAATGAAGGAGAAACCGGAGGAAATGAAGGAGAAACCGGAGGAAACGAAGGAGAAACCGGAGGAAATGAAGGAGAAACCGAAGGAAATGGAGACGAAACCGGAACGGAAAGTGGTACGGAAGAAAAGCTTTCTGATGGAAAAAGTGTTTCTGCCAGCTCTTATGTACATATTTTCAAAGCAGAAAATGTAAATGATGGTGATACCAGTACCTATTGGGAGGGAGCGCCGGGAGCTTATCCGGGAACTCTTACCATGAATCTTGGGATAAACGCTGATTTAACAAAAATCGTGTTGAAGCTGAACCCGGACAGCGTATGGTCTGCACGTACACAGCGGATAGAGATACTTGGACGTGTGGAAGGAGAAAACGAATATAAGCAGTTAAAAGAAGCAGCAGACTATACATTTGATCCGGCTGCCGGAAATCAGGTAACCATTCCGGTAAGTGGTAAAGTAAATGAGGTACAGCTGCGCTTTACAGCAAACAGCGGTGCCACCAACGGGCAGGTCGCAGAGATGGAGGTATATGGGGTGAAGGCTCCAAGTCCGGATTTACCTGTAGAGGAAACGGAAAGTGCTGATTTGGTTCCGTATGTTTCCTATCTGCCATCCAATCCAAGCGCAGGAGACACAGTAACATTTACCGTTAATCTGAAAAACCAGGGAAATATTGCATCAAAGGAAGGAGAACATGCAGTAACACTTATCTTAAAGGATGCATCCGGAAACACAGTGGAAAGCTACCATGCTTCCTATAACGGAAGCTTAGAAGCAGGCGCTGCGGAAAGTCTGACTATGGGAACCTGGACAGCGCAGGACGGAAATTATACCCTGGTTTGTAGTGTTTCCGAAGACGAGAATGAAGTAGAAGTAAAACGGGCAAATAATACAATGACAACTGCAATCTATTCCGGACGGGGAGCAAATCTTCCGTTTACGGTAATGGAAGCAGAAGATAAGGCAAACAAGACCAATGGTACTACCTTAGAAAAAAATTATGTATTAGGAGATTATGCGGGAGAGGCTTCCGGACGTTCAGCGGTACTTTTGGATAGGGAAGGTGAATATGTAGAATTTACATTAAGCGCACCAGCCAATGGCTTTGTACTGCGAAATGCGATTGAGGAGGGAACCTCCGGAACCATCAGTATGTATGCAGATGGTGTGAAAAAAGGAACCTTTGATGTAAGTACCAAATATTCTTATGTATATGCGACACCGTCCACTTTAACGAGACTGGGATATGATAATTCCGGGGAAAAGGCATATTGGCTTTATGAAGATGCAAATCTTTTGCTGGATGAGGTACTTCCGGCAGGAACAAAGATTAGAATCCAGATGGATGCAGGAGATGTTTCCTGGATTTATGTAGATATGCTGGAGGCAGAAGCGGTGGCGCCGGCAGCAGAAAATCCGGATCCAGACCGCTATGTAGAAGTTTCAGAAAGTAAGTCAATCGAACAGGCATTAAACGAGTTCCGTCAGGATGATACCAAAGCGGGTATTTTTATTCCCGCAGGAGAATGGACCATTGATAATAAGATTTTCCTGTATGGACGTGCAACGGAAATCATTGGCGCAGGTCCATGGTACACGAAGCTTGTGGCACCTCAGGATCGTTCTAACACAGATGTAGGATTTAATATTGCTTCTTCCGCAAATGGAAGTACCATTAAGAATCTGTCTGCCTGGGGCAACTATCAGTACCGTATTGACGGACCGGGAAAATTCATTGATGGAAATGGAATGCAGAATGTAACCGTAGAAAACATCTGGGCAGAGCATTTTATCTGCTTGTATTGGGGCGTCAATTCTTCCTATAATACGTTTAAGGATTGTAGAATTAAGAATACCTTTGCAGACGGTATAAATATGACAAATGGCTCTAGCTACAATCTGATTACAAACTGTTACGCAAGAGGAACCGGAGACGATGCGTTTGCATTATTTAGTGCAGCAGATGCAGGAGGCTCCTATAACGTAGGAAATGAGTATTCGAACCTTACCGCAGTGTGTACACGACGTGCAGCAGCATTTGCTGTTTACGGTGGTTCAGACAATGTGTTCAAGAATCTTTACGGAGCCGATACGCTGACCTATCCGGGTATCACAATAAGCAGTTATAGCTTTGGTTATAATACAATGGGATTTGGAGATAAGGATACCGTATATGACGGTGTGACATTGGAACGCTGTGGTGGAGATTTCTGGACCAGTGTGGGAGCAGATGATAAGATTAATGATTATCAGAACTTTGGAGCTATCTGGATTTATGCCGGAGACAGAGCGCTGCAAAATATTGTGATTAAAAATGTAGACATTAACGAGCCGGTATACTTTGGAGTACAATTCCAGACCATGTATCCGAATAAAATCAGCATGAGCAATATCCGTCTGGAAAATGTTACAGTAAATAATCCGACACGTTACGGAATCAAGTTCGTTCTTTGTGCAGAGCAGGGACAGGGAAGCTGTATTGGGGAAGCTTCTTTCGAAAATGTTAAAATCAATAATGCCGGAATTGCTTCTGTCTATGGAGAAAAGCAGAGTACAGACTTTAAGGTAATACGCGGCGAAGGAAACAACTGGTAAATTTTAAACAGACAGAGTATCTAAGGTGAGAGCACCCGGGGTACTCTGTCTTTTGGTATCATGAAAGAAAAACCTCTTTACTTGCAAAATTCCCGTATATATCATATAATAAAACGAATATGCTTTTTGGAAAAGAGGAATGAAAATGGAGAAGTTGACAAGCCTGTTGGAGCGTCTGGAC
The DNA here is from genome assembly GCA_949292785.1 of uncultured Eubacteriales bacterium. Classification (GTDB taxonomy): domain Bacteria; phylum Bacillota; class Clostridia; order Lachnospirales; family Lachnospiraceae; genus Petralouisia. The sequence continues at coordinate 35,724 of CASFBK010000005.1, read as the reverse complement.
TATGAAACCGTACAGGGCGACACAGAGATAGAGATTACAGATTTAGTATATGATTCCAGAAAAATCACGAAAGGCTGTCTGTTTGTATGTATCAAAGGAACCGTGGTAGACGGACATACTTTTGTGGCAGAAGCAGCCCGGAAAGGTGCAGCCGCCGTTTTGGTACAGGATGAAGTGGAGGCACCGGACACACTTACCGTAATCCGCACCAAAGATACCCGCTACGGTCTTGCATTGGTATCTGCTGCATGGTTCCATCATCCGGCAGAAGAATTAAAAGTCATTGGTGTCACCGGAACAAAGGGAAAGACAACTACCACTTATATGGTAAAGTCCATTCTGGAAAATGCAGGATATAAGGTAGGACTGATCGGAACCATCGAAGCCATTATAGGAGACGAAGTGATTCCCGCAAGTAACACCACACCGGAGTCCTATGTGATTCAGCAGTATTTTCGGAAAATGGTAGAGGCAGGCTGTCAGTGCGTGGTAATGGAGGTTTCCTCTCAGGGACTGATGATGCACCGTACCGCAGGCTTCACCTTTGAGATGGGAATTTTCACCAATATCGAACCGGACCATATCGGACCGAATGAACATGCATCCTTTGAAGAATATATGGCGTGCAAAGGCTTATTATTCAAGCAGTGTAAGATTGGGATTGTAAACATAGACGATGCGCATTGTGAAAATGTCATTGAGGGTCATACCTGTACCATTGAGACCTTTGGTTTTTCCGAAAAGGCAGACTTACGTGCGGTAAATACAGAACTTGTAAGTAAGCCGGGCTACCTTGGCGTGTCCTATCAGGCGAGAGGACTGGTCAATATGGACGTAGAAATTGATGTACCGGGCAAATTCAGTGTATACAATTCTCTGACCGCCATTGCAATCTGCCGTCATTTTAAGGTAACGGAAGAAGACATGAAAAAGGCATTAAAGGTCGCAAAGGTCAAGGGCAGAATTGAAATGATTAAGGTATCGGATGACTTTACGTTGATGATTGACTATGCCCACAATGCCATGAGCTTAGAAAGCTTATTATCCTCTTTAAGAGAGTACCGTCCAAAGCGTCTGGTATGTCTCTTTGGATGCGGCGGCAACCGTTCTAAGCTGCGCCGTTATGAGATGGGCGAGGTTTCCGGCAAAATGGCAGACTTAACCATTATTACTTCTGACAATCCAAGATTTGAAGAGCCGCAGGCGATTATTGATGATATTAAAATTGGTATCGCCAAGACAGATGGAAACTATGTAGAAATCATAGACCGTAAGGAAGCCATCAAATATGCCATTGAGCATGGCAAGCCGGGGGATGTTATTGTACTTGCCGGAAAAGGACACGAGGATTATCAGGAAATTAAGGGCAAAAAGTACCCAATGGATGAGCGGGTGCTGATTCAGGAAGTATTACAGGAATTAGGAAGATAGTAGGATAAACTGACAGGTGGTGGGAAGATGGCAGAATATGCCAATATCATAGTTGATATTTCTCATGAAAAACTGGATAAGACCTTTCAATATAAGATACCAAACCAGCTAAAGGATGTTCTGGAAATCGGTATGCAGGTGGAGATTCCCTTTGGAAAGGGCAGCCGCAGGACCACCGGGTATATTGTAGAACTGACGGATACGCCGGAATATGAAGTAGAAAAGCTCAAGGAAGTTCATGGGGCAGCAGAAGGAAGTATTGCCATTGAATCTCAGCTCATTGCACTGGCAGGCTGGATGCGGAAGAATTATGGCGGAACCATGAATCACGCGCTGAAAACCGTACTGCCTGTAAAGCAAAAGACGACGGAAAAACAGCAGCGTACTCTGCATCTGCTCTTATCAGAGGAAGAGGCCAGGCAGCAGCTTGCGGTCTTTGAAAAAAAACACAGCACCGCAAGAGCCAGACTGTTAGAGGCTTTACTGGAAGAGCATACGCTGCCTTATGAAGTGGTAACGCGTAAGCTCAATATTACAGCAGCGGTGATACGCGCCATGGAAGAACTGGGAATCCTGAAAGTAGAAACCAGCCGCAGCTACCGCAATCCGCTTAAGCGTATGAAGCAGGAAGAAAAGCGCGTGGTGCTGAATACAGAACAAAGCGGCGTAGTAGAACGTATCTGGCAGGATTTTACCAAAAATCAGTACCACACCTATCTGTTACATGGTGTGACCGGAAGCGGCAAGACTGCCGTTTACATAGAACTGATTGAAAAGGTGGTAAAGGCAGGAAAACAGGCAATCGTACTGATACCGGAGATTGCACTGACCTACCAGACGGTGGTACGCTTTTATCAACAGTTTGGAGAACGGGTTTCTATTCTAAATTCCAAGATGTCACCGGGAGAGCGGTTCGACCAGTTTGAGCGGGCAAAGAGTGGGGCACTGGATGTAATGATAGGTCCAAGGTCTGCACTGTTCACACCTTTTTCAAACTTAGGGCTTATCATTATAGATGAAGAACACGAGACCAGCTATAAAAGCGAGACCATACCAAGGTATCATGCCAGAGAAACCGCAGTAGAGCGGGCAAGGATGGCAGGAGCTTCGGTGGTACTGGGCTCTGCAACGCCTTCCATTGATAGTTTCTATAAGGCGCAGACAGGGGAATATGTCTTACTGGAGCTTACAAAAAGAATTGAAGAAAAACCACTGCCACAGTGTTATACCATAGATTTAAGGGAAGAATTAAAACATGGAAACCGCTCCATCTTAAGTGAAAAGTTGCAGGAATTGATGGAGGAACGGTTAGAACAGGGACAGCAGACCATGTTATTTATCAACCGAAGAGGAATGGCAGGCTTTGTTTCCTGCCGCGCCTGCGGGCATGTATTGAAATGTCCCCATTGCGATGTGTCCTTAAGCCAGCATAATAACGGCAGGATGGTATGCCATTACTGTGGTTATGAGGAGCCTGCGCCAAAGGAATGTCCTGAGTGTGGTTCTAAATATATCAGCGGCTTTAAGGCAGGGACCCAGAAGATAGAAGAAATCGTAAAGAAACGTTTCCCTGAGGCAAAAGTGCTTCGCATGGACTTTGATACCACCAGAAATAAGGACAGCTATGAGAAAATCCTGTCCGCCTTTGCCAATCAGGAGGCGGATGTCCTTATCGGAACCCAGATGATTGTAAAGGGACACGATTTTCCAAACGTGACCCTGGTGGGCGTGCTGGCAGCGGATTTATCCCTGTATGTCAGTGACTATCATGCGCCGGAGCGAACCTTTCAGTTGATAACTCAGGCAGCCGGCAGGGCAGGGCGTGGAAAACTGCCCGGTGAAGTAGTGATTCAGACCTACAGCCCGGATAATTACAGTATTCTTTTCGCCCGGGAGCAGGATTACAAGGGCTTTTATGAAACAGAAATCGCATATCGGCAGTTGATGCAGTATCCGCCGGTAGGACATATGATGGTGATGCTGGTGGCATCAAAGGATGAGATGACCGCAGCCTTAAGTGCGGAATTACTGGCAAAAAAGATACAGCAATCCGCAGAAAACGGAAAAATAACAGGAATAAAGACCATAGGTCCGGCAGATGCAGCCGTGGCAAAGGTAAAAGATATTTATAAAAAAGTAATTTATTTCAAGTCTGGAGATTATAGTCAGCTGGTGAAGATTAAGGATGCCTTGGAATTATTCGTAAACAGGCATCGGGAATTTGCCAATGTAGTGATACAATTTGATTTTAATCCCATGAATGGATTCTAAGAATAGGAAGCAGGAGGAAAATAAAATGGCATTAAGAACGATTCGTGAAATGGGCGACGAAGTTTTGACTAAGAAATGCAGAGAAATCAAAGAAGTTACGCCAAGAATCAAAGAGTTAATCGGAGATATGTTAGAAACCATGTATGAGGCAAACGGGGTAGGGCTTGCAGCGCCTCAGGTTGGAATCTTAAAACGTCTGGTAGTGATTGATATAGGAGAAGGACCGATTGTTCTCATTAACCCGGTGATTTTAGAAACAGACGGAAGCCAGACCGGAGAAGAGGGATGCTTAAGTCTTCCGGGCAAGTCCGGCGTGGTAACCAGACCAAATTATGTGAAGGTAAGAGCCTTTGACGAAAATATGCAGGAATTTGAAGCAGAAGGAACGGAACTGTTAGCACGTGCCTTTTGTCATGAAATCGACCATTTAGACGGACACATGTATGTAGAAAAGGTAGAGGGCGAGCTTCATGACGTAGTATATGAGGAGGACGAGGAAGAGTAGATGAGACAGAGGGAAAGGAGCTTTGCAGAATGAAAGTGATTTTTATGGGAACCCCGGATTTTTCCGTGGGAACGCTGGAAGCCTTGATTGCCGCAGGTCATGAGATTACGCTTGCAGTGACACAGCCGGATAAGCCCAAAGGGCGCGGAAAGTCCATGCAGTACCCTCCGGTAAAGGAGGCGGCGTTGGCACACGGAATCGAAGTGTATCAGCCTACACGAATCAGGGAGCCGGAATGTGTCGAAAACCTGAGAAAATACGAAGTAGATATTATTGTAGTGGTAGCATTTGGACAGATACTTCCCAAAGAGATTTTGGAAATGCCAAAATACGGCTGCATCAATGTGCATGCTTCCCTGCTTCCGAAATATCGCGGAGCTGCCCCGATTCAATGGGCGGTAATTAACGGAGAAAAGAGAACGGGAGTTACCATTCAGCGTATGGCGGAAGGCATTGATACCGGGGATATGATTTTAAAGGAAGAAGTGGTGCTTCACAAGGAAGAGACCGGAGGAAGTCTTTTTGAGCGTTTAGCAAAAACAGGAGCAGAGCTTTGCGTGAAAACCTTAAAAGCCATAGAAGAGGGAACAGCAACCTATACCCCGCAAAATCACGAAGAAGCCACCCACACCACCATGATAAAAAAACAGTTAGGAGAGATGGACTGGACAAAGCCTGCAATAGAATTAGAACGTCTGGTGCGGGGATTAAATCCATGGCCCAGTGCATATACTCGCCTGAATGGGAAAACCTTAAAAATATGGAAATCTTCTGTAGAGACAGAAGAAGCCGGTGAAAGCGCAGGCAGTCCGGGAACCATAGCGGTGGGAAAAGACACCATAACAGTTCAGACCGGAAAAGGAAGACTGCGATTAGAAGAAGTCCAGTTAGAAGGAAAGAAACGGATGCAGACAGATGCATTCTTACGGGGAGTAAACCTGGAAACAGGAATGATACTTGGAAACGAATAGAGTCAAGGAATCAATAGAAGGAGTGATAACTATGCCATACGGATATGGATACGGATTTTATTTTGATCCTACTTACATTTTAGTAATTATTGGAGCTGTGATTTGTCTTGCGGCATCTGCAAAAGTTAAATCTACATTTAATAAATACAACAGAGTAAGAAGCATGTCAGGCATGACCGGGGCGCAGGCGGCAGAACGTATTTTAAATTCAGCAGGAATCTATGATGTGACAGTGCAGCATATTTCCGGGAATCTTACAGATCACTATGACCCAAGAAACAAGGTGTTAAGTCTTTCCGACAGCACCTATGGTTCGGCATCGGTAGCGGCGATAGGGGTGGCAGCCCATGAATGTGGTCATGCCATTCAGCATCAGACAAGCTATGCACCGCTTAATATACGAAGTGCCATTGTGCCGGTAGCGAATTTCGGTTCCACTATTGCATGGCCGTTGATTATTATTGGTCTGTTCTTTAACAGCAGTACGGGAATGCTTTTTATTAACCTTGGAATCATTTGTTTTTCCCTGGCAGTATTATTCCAGTTAGTTACACTTCCGGTAGAATTTAATGCGTCAAGCCGTGCCGTAAAAATATTAGAGAGCACAGGAATTCTTGGTCAGGAGGAACTAAAAGGAACCAGAAAGGTCTTAGGAGCCGCAGCCCTTACCTATGTGGCAGGAGCAGCCTCTGCGATTTTGCAGCTGCTGCGTCTGGTAATCTTGTTTGGAGGAAGAGGAAGAAACGATGACTAATGGCATCAATGTCCGTGAACTGATATTGCAGGTGCTCTTGGAAGTAACAAGAGACGGAGAATATAGTCATATTGCAATCAAAAATACGCTGGACAAATATCAGTATCTGGAGAAACAGGAACGCAGTTTTTTTACCCGGGTATGTGAAGGAACCCTGGAGAATATGATATTAATTGACTATATCATTAACCAGTTCTCCAAGGTAAAAGTAAATAAAATGAAGCCGGTCATCCGGTGCATTTTACGAAGCAGTGTATATGAGATGAAATATATGGATTCCGTTCCGGTGTCCGCTACCTGCAATGAAGCGGTAAAGCTGGCACAGAAAAAGGGATTTCATAACCTGAAAGGCTTTGTAAACGGGGTTCTTCGCAATATCAGCAGGAATTTAGAGAACATTTCCATGCCGGATAAGGAAAAAGAGACAGCAGCATGGCTTTCCGTCACCTACTCGGTGCCGGAGTGGCTGGTAGAAAAGTGGAAGAACCTATATGAAGTGCCTCAGCTGGAAGAAATTTTTCAGGCATTTTTAGAAAAAAGTGCAACCTCGATTCGGGTAAACACCGAAGCCACCACAAAAGAAGCATTAATCAAGGAACTGGAAGCGGAACAGATTATCGTAACAGAAAATGAGGAAATACCGGATGCTTTGTATATCGATGGTTATGACTTTTTAGCAGGGATTCCTGCCTTTGTGGAAGGAAAGTTCTATGTACAGGATGTAAGCTCTATGCTGGTATCACTGTGGGCGGAACCAAAGGCAGGGGCGCAGGTCTTAGATGTATGTGCAGCGCCCGGCGGAAAGAGCATTCACATGGCAGAGCTTCTTCATGGAACCGGTATGGTTGAGGCGAGAGATTTAACCAAATACAAGGTGTCCCTGATAGAGGAAAATATAGAACGCTGTGGACTTAAAAATATTTGTGCCAAACAGGCAGACGCCAGAATCCTAGAGAAAGACAAGGTCGGAAAAATAGATATTGTCATTGCAGACCTGCCCTGTTCCGGGCTTGGTGTCATTGGCAAAAAGCCTGATATCAAATATAAAATGACGGAAGAAAAGTGTCAGGAACTGGCAGAACTGCAAAGAGAAATCTTACATACGGTACAGCATTATGTAAAGGCTGGCGGAGTGCTGATGTACAGCACCTGTACGATAAATCCACAGGAAAACGAAGACAATGTCCGCGTGTTTTTAAAGGAACACCCGGAATTTGTATTAGAAAGACAGCAGCAGATATTGCCAAAGAAAGGAAAAAACGATGGATTTTTCCTGGCAAGACTGGTGCGGAGCTGATAGGAAAGTTGTATGGAAAAAACAGATATTAAGTCATTGAATCTTAGGGAACTGGAAGAATTACTGGTGTCTTTGGGCGAAAAAAAGTTCCGGGCAAAACAGATTTATTCCTGGCTGCATGTAAGGCATGTGACCTCCTGGGAGGATATGACAGACATTTCAAAAAAACTAAGAGAACAGCTTAAGGAAAGATGTGAACTGACCGCATTACAGAAGGTGGAGATGCAGGAGTCGAAGCTGGACGGTACCCGAAAATACCTGTTTGCGTTAGCAGACGGCAATATGGTAGAAAGCGTATTGATGAAATATAAGCATGGAAACAGTGTCTGTATTTCTTCCCAGGTGGGCTGTCGGATGGGATGCCGTTTTTGTGCGTCTACCTTAGATGGACTGGTGCGGGGACTAAAGCCCTCCGAGATGTTAGAGCAGATTTACCGTATTCAGGAGGATATTGGAGAGCGGGTGTCCAATGTAGTGGTTATGGGAACCGGCGAGCCGTTGGATAATTACGATAATTTTCTTAAGTTTGTCTCTCTTTTAACAGATGAAAACGGACTGAATGTAAGCCAGCGTAATCTTACGGTATCTACCTGCGGTATTGTACCAAATATGCGGCGTCTTGCGGATGAGAAATTGCAGATTACACTGGCGTTATCCCTGCATGCCTCTTCTCAGGAGAAGCGGTTGGAATTAATGCCGGTCGCAAATAAGTATCAGATTCAGGAAGTGATAGATGCCTGTAAATATTATTTTGAACAGACCGGAAGAAGAATTACCTTTGAATATAGCCTGGTGGGTGGCGTCAATGATACGGATGAGGATGCAAAGCGGTTAGCAGGGCTGATAAAAGGGCTTAACTGCCACGTAAATCTCATTCCGGTAAACCCCATAAAAGAAAGGGATTATGTGCAGTCGAACCCCCAGGTAATTTCCAATTTTAAAAATAAACTTGAAAAATATGGAATAAATGTTACTATTAGAAGGGAAATGGGCAGAGATATTGACGGAGCCTGTGGACAATTACGGAAGCGTTTTTTAGCTCATGAGGAAAGGTAGGCGATAATCATGAAAGCATTTTCCAAAACGGATACAGGGAGAAGACGAGAAATGAATCAGGACTATGTATATACCTCTCAGAGTCGGATTGGGAATCTCCCGAATCTGTGTATTTTAGCAGATGGAATGGGCGGGCATAATGCAGGTGATTATGCCTCCAGATATACGGTAGAAACAATTGTTGCTGTGATTGAGAAAGATAATAATGTAGAACCGGTAAGTATTATCAGGAATGCGATACAGGAAGCAAACCGCGCAATCCTGGAAAAAGCAAGGACAGATATTGATTTAGAGGGGATGGGGACTACCGTGGTGGCTGCTACGGTCATTGGCAGCGAATTATGTGTGGCTAATGTAGGAGACAGCCGTCTGTATGTGATTGGAGATAAAATACGGCAGATTACCAAAGACCATTCCTACGTGCAGGAAATGGTCCGCAGAGGTGAACTGGACGAAAAGGATGCAAGAGTACATCCGGACCGAAATATCATAACCAGAGCCATTGGAGGCGGAAGTCTGTTGGAGGTAGATTTCTTCGAAGTAGAGCTGAAGGAATCAGACAGAATACTGATGTGTTCCGACGGATTGACGGATATGATAGAGGATGAAGAGATTTTTAGAATATTAAAAGAAAAAGAAAGCACAGAAGAAGGAATTGAATGTTTAATAGAAACAGCCAATGAAAACGGCGGTAATGATAATATTACGGTAGTCGTGATAGAACCATTTTCAGACGAGGTGAAAACATGTTAAAAGAGGGAATGTATCTGGCAGACAGATATGAAATAGTAGGAAAAGTTGGCGCAGGCGGAATGTCCGATGTATATAAGGCAAAGGACCATACGCTGGGACGCTTTGTGGCAATCAAGGTATTAAAGCAGGAATTTTCAGAGGATGTTAATTTTGTAACAAAGTTCCGTACAGAGGCGCAGTCCGCAGCGGGCTTGGAGCATCCTAACATTGTAAATATCTATGATGTAGGAAGTGAAAACGGACTATATTACATCGTAATGGAATATGTGGAAGGAATTACCTTAAAGACTTATATCGAGAAAAAAGGACAGCTGTCCTTTAAAGAGGCAGTAAGCATCGCTATTCAGGTGGGAAGAGGAATTGAAGCAGCCCATAATAAGCATATCATCCATCGTGATATAAAGCCGCAGAATATTATCATATCCACAGAAGGAAAGGTTAAGGTAACAGACTTTGGAATTGCAAGAGTTGCCAGTACCAATACTATTAATTCAGATGTGATGGGCTCAGTGCATTATGCATCACCGGAGCAGGCGAGAAATGGATTTGTAGATGGAAAGAGCGATATTTATTCTCTTGGAATCGTGATGTATGAAATGGTAACCGGAAGAGTTCCTTTTGATGGGGAATCTACCGTAGCAGTTGCGATTCAGCATCTGCAGGAAGAGATGGTAGTGCCAAGTGCCTATGCACCGGAGCTTCCTATCAGCATGGAAAAGATTATCTTAAAATGTACCCAGAAAAGTCCCGACCGCCGTTATGACAGCATCAGTGACCTGCTGCTGGATTTAAAGAAAGCATTAATCAGCCCGGATGAAGACTTTGTAGTAATGGTTCCGCTAGGACAGCAGGAAAAGACCAGAGTAATGAAGCCGGAAGAAATAGAATCCATCAAAGAGCAGACCGGCAAGGTATACTATGAAGAGCCTGACGAGGAAGAAGAGGGAGAAGAGGATGAGGAAGACGACGAGGAAGAAGGCGGACTCCTGAATTCCAAGATGGAAAAGGCAGTTACGATTATGGGAATTATAGCTGCGGTAATTATCGTTTTGATTATTGCTTATATTGCAATCAGCATCACAGGTGTATTTAAGTTCAAGGACAAAACGAAGGATAAGGATGATACTCAGACAGAAGAGGCAAGCAATCTGGTTGAAATGATAGACCTGACAGGAATGACTTATGATGAAGCGAAAAAAGAATTAAACGGAATTGGTCTTGGTATTACAAAAGGAGATTCCATGTCTTCTGACAAATACGAAGAGGGACTGGTGGTAGGTCAGAGCGAAAAAGAAGGGGATATGGTAGAGAAAAATACTACCATCACCGTCAACTTAAGCAGCGGCGCCGGAGAGATTGATGTACCAAGCGTAGTAGGATTGGATAAGGATGCAGCAGAGTCTGCCATTAAGGCAGCTGGTTTTAAGGTTAAGACGGAATATGAATATAGCAGTGATGTTCCGGCAGGAGATGTTATTTCCCAGACACCGGGCGGAGACTCTAAGGCGAAGAAGGATGATACCATTACTATTGTCGTGAGCCGAGGACCGCAGCAGCAGAAGATGATAAATGTTCTGGGCTTGACCGAACAGGCTGCAAGAGATGCTTTGGCAGGAATCAATGTTACCGTGTCCAGTACAAACTCGGATTACAGTGATGATGTTCCGGAAGGCTGTGTCATTTCACAGAGTATTTCAGAGGGAACCTTTGTAAATCCGGGAACAACAATAACGTTGACGATAAGTCTGGGCAAGAAGGTAGAAACCTATTCTCTCAATAACTATACCATTGAAAAGCTAAGTGAAATTCCAGAGAATGCGACCGGTATTTCCGCTACCATTGCGTTGTATAAGTCTGAAGGAGAAGACCGAATTAATTCCTGGACTGCAACCTACTTCCCATTCAGTGTAAGCCAGGGAAATATTGAAAACTGCAGTGAAGGATATTTTGTGATTGACTGGTCCTGGACTGTGACCGATGAAAGTGGCAATGTGAAGAACGAGACAAAGCAGACCACGATTGAAGGTGTGAAGTTTACAAAGAATTAGAATTCCAGAAAACAGGAAGTGTGTATGCAGGGAAAAATTATCAAAGGAATCGCCGGCTTCTATTATGTGCACGTAATAGGAGCCGGGGTTTATGAATGTAAGGCAAAAGGAATTTTCCGAAAAGAGAAAATAAAGCCTCTGGTTGGAGACAATGTAGAGATTGATATTATAAGTGAAGAAGAAAAGACCGGAAATATCAGTCGTATTCTGGAACGGAAGAACGAACTGATTCGTCCGGCAGTGGCAAATATCGACCAGGCAATGGTGATTTTTGCGGCGGCAAAGCCAAAGCCTAACTTCAATCTGCTGGACCGTTTTTTGATTATGATGGAGCAGCAGCAGGTAGAGACGGTAATCTGCTTTAATAAGCAGGATTTAGCTACAGAAGAAGAGCTTCAAAAGTTAGAAGAGACTTACCAGAAATGTGGGTATCATATTCTCTTTACCAGTGCCAGAAAGGAAGAAGGCCTGGAAGCGGTAAAAAAAGTGCTGGAAGGAAAGACTACTACAGTAGCAGGACCTTCCGGAGTAGGCAAGTCTTCTTTGATTAATCTGCTCCAGCCGGAAATTGAGATGGAAACCGGGAATATCAGTGAAAAAATTGAGAGAGGTAAGCATACGACCCGTCATTCCCAGTTGATTCATATTAAGGATAATACTTATATCATGGATACACCGGGATTCAGTTCTCTGTATCTTATGGGATTTGAAAAAGAAGAGCTAAAGGAATATTTTAAGGAGTTTAAGGAGTACGAGCCGGAGTGCCGCTTTTTGGGATGCAGTCATATTCATGAGCCGGATTGCGGCGTAAAGCAGGCATTAGAGGAAGGAAAAATCAGCCGGATACGGTATGAAAATTACGTGGCAATGTACGAGGAATTAAAAAACGTAAAGAAATATTAGGAGGAAGTTATGAATTGTTTATCACCGTCTATATTATCTGCAGATTTTGCAAAACTAGGAGAGCAGGTACAGCTCATTGACGAAGCAGGAGCCGAATATGTTCATATTGATGTCATGGATGGAAGCTTTGTGCCAAGTATTTCCTATGGCATGCCGGTGATTCAGTCCATACGTCCCTACACGGACCGTATTTTTGATGTGCATCTTATGATTGACGAACCGATACGGTATATTGATGATTTTGTGAATTGTGGCGCAGATATTATTTCTGTTCACGCAGAAAGCTGTGTTCATCTGGACCGTACCATCGAAGCCATCAAGGAAAAGGGGATTTTAGCTTCTGTAGCGCTGAATCCCTCCACGGACTTAAGTGTACTCGAGTATGTACTGCCCAAGCTCGATATGGTACTCCTTATGTCTGTCAATCCGGGGTTTGGAGGACAGAAATATATTGAATATACTACGGAAAAGATTCAAAAACTCAGACGGATGATTGAGGAAAGAGGTCTGAAAACAGATATTGAGGTAGATGGCGGTATTAACCTTTCTAATGTAAAAACTGTGATGGAAGCAGGAGCTAATATTATTGTAGCAGGAAGTGCGGTTTTTCATGGAGATATTCAGAAGAACGTAAGAGACTTTTTATCTGCGATGCAGGGATAGGACAAGGGAATGCAGGCATTGATTGTAACAGGTGGGAGTATCGAGGATGCTTTCGCCTTAGATTTTATAAAAAAGAATACCTGTGATTTCGTCATAGCGGCAGACAGCGGCATGGAATTTTTTTATCGGAATGGATTGGTTCCGGACGAAATCGTAGGAGATTTTGATTCGGTCAAAAAAGAGGTATTAGATTTTTTCAAAGAAAATAATCCCGATATTGAGATTTTGAAGTTTCAGCCGGAAAAGGATGAGACCGACACAGAGCTTGCACTGCGTACTGCCATCGAGGCAGGATGTGAAAAAATATGGTTGTTAGGGGCAACCGGAACAAGGCTTGACCATGTGCTTGGCAATATTCATCTCCTGGGTATGGCGATGGAACGAAATTGTGAATGTATCATGGTGGACCGCTATAACCGTATCCGCATGTTGAACAAGGGAATCCGGTTAAAAAGAGAGGAGCAGTATGGGGACTATGTATCGCTGTTTCCCTTTACGCCGGAGGTGAAGGGGCTGACCCTTAAGGGAGTGAAATATCCCTTGCAAAGTTATAATCTTCCGTGTTATCATTCATTAGGAGTCAGCAACGAGATTAGCGAGGATGAGGCAGAAATTTCTTTTGAAGACGGCATTTTACTGATGGTGGAATCAAAGGATAAAAAATAGATGGAAACAATCTGGAGGAAAGAACATGAAATTAGGTATTGTAGGATTACCAAACGTAGGAAAAAGTACATTATTTAACTCTTTGACAAAGGCAGGAGCAGAATCGGCGAATTATCCTTTCTGTACCATAGACCCCAATGTGGGAATCGTAACGGTTCCGGATGAACGTTTAAAGAAGCTGGGTGACTTATATCACTCCAAAAAGGTAACACCGGCTGTCATTGAATTCGTAGATATTGCAGGTCTTGTAAAAGGTGCCAGCAAGGGAGAGGGTCTGGGAAACCAGTTCCTTGCCAACATCAGAGAAGTAGATGCTATTGTACACGTAGTAAGATGCTTTGAGGACACCAACGTAGTGCATGTGGACGGAAGCGTGGACCCGGCAAGAGATATTGAGACCATTAATCTGGAGCTTATTTTTTCTGATATCGAGATTTTAGAGCGTCGTATTGCAAAGGTAGCAAAACAGGCAAGAATGGACAAAACGCTGGCAAAAGAGTTGAAATTGTTAGAGGCGCTAAAAGCACATCTGGAAGAAGGAAATATGGCAAAGGCGTTTGAATTATCCGAAGATGAGGATGAAGTAGAATGGTTTAAATCCTATAATCTCTTAACTGCAAAGCCGGTAATTTATGCAGCGAATGTTGCAGAAGATGATTTGGCAAACGACGGAGCCGATAATGCTCATGTGCAGAATGTAAAAGCACTGGCATCAAAAGAAAACAGTGAGGTATTTGTTATCTGTGCCCAGATTGAGCAGGAAATGGCGGAGTTAGAAGACGATGAAAAGGCAATGTTCTTAGAAGAACTCGGATTAAAGGAATCCGGTCTTGAGAAGTTAATTAAGGCAAGCTACAGTCTGCTCGGCTTAATCAGTTATCTTACCTCCGGAGAAGACGAGACAAGAGCATGGACCATTAAGAAAGGGACAAAAGCACCGCAGGCAGCAGGAAAGATTCATACAGATTTTGAGCGTGGATTTATTCGTGCAGAGGTTGTGAATTATCAGGACTTACTGGACTGCGGCTCCATTGCAGCAGCAAAGGAAAAGGGACTGGTAGGACTGGAAGGAAAAGAGTATGTGGTAAAAGACGGAGATGTTATTTTGTTCCGTTTCAATGTATAAGAGTTTTGTTGGAAATCGTTTGATTGAAAGAAAAGGTAGCATCCAATCGGTAGTTGGAGCTGCCTTATTTTGTTTAAGATTCTCTCTCGGCTGCTCCCCGGTGATATAAAAAGAAACCAAGGAAAGCAACGGCAACTGTCACCAGGAACATAAGAATGTGTATCAGGACAGAATCACCGGTATAAAAGAAGTTTCCGGGAACAAAAGTACCCCAGATATTAAACAACATATGGAAGAGGATAGATAAATAAATGCTGCCACCGCGATAGCACACATATCCGCAGAACAATCCTACCACAAAGGCATAAGTACCCTGCACCACATTTCCGTGGAAGGCACCGAAGAGAATTGCCTGAAAGATGTTTGCAATCCACAATGGCATGGCTTTCTGGGCATAGTGCATTGTGACACCGCGGAAAATCAGTTCCTCACTGATAGGCGCAATGATGACAGAGTAAATGACAAGAACCCATGATACATCTGAAAATCCCATATTGTCCATCAGTTTCTCATAGGTTTCATACCATGCCGGATTGATGAGATAAACCAGATTTACAATATAGGTAGAAAGGTACTGCATCCCAATCATCAGTGCCAGCAGTCCAGCGAACATTTTAAGATTAATAATCTGTCCGACCTTGCGTTTTGGGACTTTCTTAGGAGCGAATTTCTTCCAGTACCAAAAGCCCATGATAAGAGCTGCAATCACAGCATAAATAGCGGAAACAGCAGAAAGAAAAACCCCATCCATAGAGGTGAGAATAGTATTCAAATAGAGGTCCATATCAGATAAGATATCTGGATTTTCTGCAATCAAAGTAATAATTTTCAGTATGACTGCCGGGATGGAAACGGCAAACTGGATTGCCAGTGCCAGTAAAACCGGAAGGAGACAGAACAGAATACTGCCGGTTTTTTTTAATATTTTCTTCATATCATTCTTCCTTTCACTTTTTTCATTATCTACTGTATTATTGTAACAGTACAATAGGTAAAAAGCAATAAGGATTTGACAAAAAATAATAAAAAATAACGTAACAAATAGTTGTAATTGAAAAAAATATGTTATAATATACTTCGTGTATATTTATGCAGGAATAACCATAAAAATGCCCCAAAAGGGAAGAAATAAAATTTAGGAGGAATTATTTATGAAAAAAAGAATGAAAATTGCAGCATTACTGCTGACAGGAGCGATGACTCTGTCCTTAACTGGTTGTGGAGTAAAGGCAAATGAAGTATTTTCGGTAGACGATATGGAAGGAAAGACCATTGGTGTACAACTTGGAACCACAGGTGATACTTATGTGACCGATGACTACGAAGGAGACGACGCAGGAACTAAGATTGAGCGTTACAAAAAAGGAGCCGATGCCGTACAGTCCTTAAAGCAGGGAAAGATTGACTGTGTGGTCATTGATTCGGAACCGGCTGAGGCATTTGTAGCGGATAATAAGGATTTAAAAATTCTGGATACAGAATATGCAGACGAAGATTATGCCATTGCAATTTCTAAAAATAACACCGAATTAAAGGAAAAAATTAATGTTGCGCTGGCAGAGTTAAAGGAAGAAGGCGTTCTGGATCAGATAGTTGCAAATTATAGTGGCGATACCCAGGGAACCTGTCCTTATGAATCTCCGGCAGATGTAGACCGTTCAAATGGGAAGCTTGTAATGGCGACGAATGCAGCATTTAAGCCGTATGAATATTATGAAAATGGAGAAATCGTAGGTCTTGATGCAGAAATGGCACAGGCAATCGCAGATAAGCTGGGTATGGAGCTTGAGATTGTAGATATGGACTTTGATGCGATTATCAATGCAGTACAGTCTGGAAAAGCAGATATTGGTGTAGCAGGTATGACAGTAACAGAAGAAAGACTGCAGAGTATTGACTTTACAGATACCTATGCAAAATCAAAACAGGTGATTATTGTAAGAGCAAAATAAACCGGATGGAGGAAGAAGCTTGCAGCAGTTCATAGATGAGTTTAAACTAAATTTTATAGATCAAAATCGGTATCAGTATATTTTAGAGGGACTAAAGAATACGATTATTATTTCCCTGTTGGCAGTTGTAGTGGGAATTGCCATAGGTTTTCTGGTAGCAATTATCCGTTCGAATCACGACAAAACAGGGCATATGAAGATAGCCAATGCATTGTGTAAGGTATATCTTACCGTAATACGCGGAACCCCCACCATGATACAGCTGTTAATTATTTACTATGTAATTTTTGCATCCGTAAATGTTCCAAAGCTTGTGGTAGCATTTATCGCTTTTGGATTAAACTCCGGTGCGTATGTGGCAGAAATTGTCCGCTCCGGTATTATGGCTGTAGACCACGGACAGTTCGAGGCCGGAAGAAGCCTTGGACTGAACTATAAGCAGACCATGCGTTACATTATTATGCCCCAGGCATTTAAAAATGTGCTTCCCGCCCTTGGAAATGAATTTATCGTATTGTTAAAGGAAACCTCTATCAGTGGTTATATTGGTCTGACAGACCTGACCCATGGCGGAGATATCATTCGTGGAATTACTTTTTCAGCAATGATGCCCTTACTAGCAGTTGCATTGATTTATCTGATTCTGGTTATGGGACTTTCTTATTGTATGGAAAGACTGGAAAGGAGACTGAGAGTCAATGAACGATAATGTATTAATAGAAGTAAGAGATTTACATAAAGGCTTCGGTGAACACCAGGTGTTAAAGGGAATTGATACCAAAATCTGTCAGGGTGAGGTAGTAGCGATTATTGGTCCTTCCGGATGTGGAAAATCAACTTTTTTACGCTCCCTGAATCTGTTGGAGCAGCCAACCAGCGGAAGTGTGATTTTTGAAGGAAAAGAAATTACAGCGCCGGGTACAGATGTAGACCGGATAAGACAGAAAATTGGTATGGTATTTCAGCAGTTCAATCTGTTTGCCAATATGAACATTCGGGATAACATTACGCTGGCACCCGTAAAGCTTGGCTTAATGACAAAGGAAGAGGCAGAGAAAAGAGCAAAGGAACTGTTAGAGAGGGTAGGGCTTCCGGATAAGGCAGATGCATATCCGGCGATGCTTTCCGGTGGACAAAAACAGCGTGTTGCCATTGCAAGAGCACTTGCAATGAATCCGGATGTGATGCTTTTCGACGAGCCGACTTCAGCGCTGGACCCGGAAATGGTAGGCGAGGTACTTGGCATTATGAAAGAACTTGCACGTGACGGTATGACTATGGTAGTAGTAACTCATGAAATGGGATTTGCAAGGGAGGTAGCTTCCAGAGTCATGTTCATTGATGAGGGCGTGATTCGGGAAGAAAACACGCCTCAGGAATTCTTTGCCCAACCGAAGAATCCAAGACTACAAGAATTTTTATCCAAAGTGTTATAGTTAGATGGATGATAAAAAGTTTGCCGCGCTAACGATAAAAAATCATTAGCGCGGCAGTTCTTTTCAGATACTATTTATCTCTTGCTTCTTCTTTTTCCGATTTCTTTTTGACATCCTTTTCCTTGGATTTGTCTTTTCCAGACTTAGAAGCAGCCTGTTCCTCAGCTTTTTTCTGTTCTTCTTTTTTTTCACGGTCTGCTGCCTTTAAGTCAATGAGTTTTTCAATCAACTGCTTTTTTACATATACATCAAAGCTCAGCATACAGATAAAGGCAAATTGTTGCAAGTCAGCCTTGTCCTCTTCGGAAATATCTTCCGGAATGTCCAGAAAAGTCTGACGGCTGGTATTGTATTTTTTTGTAATATCCTTTTGAAGATTCAATACCTCAGCTTTTTCCAGACGAAATACTTCAGAGTAAATATCTTCCAGGTTAAAGTTCAGGTCAGAAGCAAAATACTTATCTGTGATAGGATTTAAAATCTCCTGAATATCTCCAATGCTCAGAATATTCTTAAAATAATAGATAAAAATAAGAGCAAGAAGATGTTCCTTGGAATATTTCTTCTTTACCGGTGGTGGAAGAAGATTGTTCTTCGCGTAATTGTTAATCATGGTCTTAGTAAGTACCTTATCCTCCGGATGACGTTTGGATACAGCAAGCTGGGAATCCATGAAGGTAGTCACCTGATCCATGTATAAATCTATATTTGGAAGGTCTTCCGGCTTCACGTAATCAATGCGGGAAAGACTTTCTAAGATACTGTTGAGCAAATCTTTAGCGTCTATTGTCATTTGTTTCACCTCAATATCTATTATATAGTTTTTGAAACTAGATGACAAGTATTTTGTGTTATTCTATTTTACTCATATTTTGATTTTATCTTATTCTTCTGTATGCGCATCTGTCACATAACCAACTCAACTTATTTTAGATATTGCAATAAGACACTCAAAATATTTGCAATATCATCACGTTTTTGAGGAGAAAGGTTTTGTAAAATTGAATTTAGCTTATCAGAAGGTATTATTTCTGTAGTAGAAGAGGCAGAAACCGGTTGTGTACCAAAAAGCAGATAATCAGTTGAAATATTAAGGGCAGTAGATACATCTACTAATGTAGAGAGTGACATAGTTTTTAATCCTTTTTCTATCTCATAGACATAATGCGGTGATACATTAATTAATTCAGCCAGATTTTCTTGTGTAAGCTTTTTCATTTTTCGTCTTTGTTTAATTCTAAGCCCTAGTTCAATCTGGTTCATTTCAATTCCTCCTATATATATTATATGTAATTTGAGAATATAGCTACAAGCTACAAAAATAAACTAGCCATAAGCGACAAAACATGATAAAATATTGCTGTAAGATATAAATTTAAAAGACCAAGGAGGAAAAAGAAATGTTTTGTAGAAATTGTGGACATGAGAATGAAGAAGGAGTGAAGTTTTGTAGAAGTTGTGGGAGACCGATGCAAGGTGTATCTGGAAGTTTGCAAGAAGTATCTGGGGTTAATCAGCAGTTAAAGATACAAAGGATAACTGGCATTATTAGTACGATTGCAGGAGCAGTTTTATTGTTGATAGGATTTGCAGACATAGATTGGGATTGGGGGTGGATTTCATTGATAAGTGGAAGTGGAATTCTGGTAATGGGAATATTACAGCTGATGAAGAAAAGACAAAGGACGGTAGGAATCATTGGAATTGTATTTGGAGCACTTTCGATTTTGTTTGGAATGATTTGTGATTTGAATTATGATTGGGGCTACATAGGAATCTTAATTGGAAGTGTTTTACTTGTAACCGGAATTTTAATTATTTTAAAGAAATCAATAAAAGTAATTGGTATTGTTGAAATTGTGCTCAGTGGAGTATTGTTGTTACTTGCTTTAGTGTGTATTGAGTTTGATTGGGGACTGATTGGACTAGTAGCAGGAGTTCCCGGTTTGGTAAGTGGAATTTTGAATTTGGTTAATCTGAAGCATATGAAGTAACAATGGTAGAAAACTAAAACTTTAATAGAAATAAGAGATACATAAAGGAGAAAAAGAAATATTTTGTGTAAATTGTGGATATAAAAATGAAGAAGGAGCAAGATTTTGCGAACATTGTGGAAAACCAATGGCTGGAGTAGCGAATACTCCCAAAGAAAGCCAGAATAATAGTC
This sequence comes from uncultured Eubacteriales bacterium, assembly GCA_949292785.1. Lineage (GTDB taxonomy): Bacteria > Bacillota > Clostridia > Lachnospirales > Lachnospiraceae > Petralouisia. The sequence continues at coordinate 15,725 of CASFBK010000005.1, read as the reverse complement.
AGACTTTCAAAAATGAAAAGAATATAGCAGTAGAGACATACGAAAATTTCAGTATTCAGCGTACCAAAAAGTCATTAAAGCAGGAATTACTGGATATGGCTGGAGAAGAAAATGCGGGAAATGTTATCTGGACAGATGGAGCCTCTAATATTGCAAAGGATTTAATTGGTGTTTTAAAAGATAATGAGAAGATAATTTCTTTAGTATATGCGAAAAAGGCATCTGTATTAACAGGATTTAGAGTGTTATTGGGGAGATATGGCAGAGAGTATATGGTATGTACCAATCAACGTATAATTTATGTAGAAGGAATCAAGGATTTGATTTTAAATCACATTCCGCCGTTTCATAGAACAATTAGTATACCATATCAAGAAATTGGGAATGTTATAGTAGAGAAGAGGACTGGTATTTATTCTGGTAAACTGGGGTTACAGAGAAAAGGAAATATGGCTTATTGGAATGTGATTGGTGAACAGTCTGCCCTTTATCTGAAAGAATTAATAGAATCACACTAAATAACACATATATAGAAAAAAGGTAAAAGTAGTTGAAATCTCTTTCACTATCCTTTATAATAAACATATGTTTGATTTGAGAAACTCATTATATTGGGTTTCTCATAGTTTTTTTTGAGTAATTTTGGAGAGGATAAAGATATGAGCATGTACGACACATTAAATTCCATGCAGCAGGAGGCTGTATTCCATACGGAGGGACCGGTACTGATTCTGGCGGGCGCAGGCTCCGGAAAGACCAGGGTGCTGACCCACAGAACCGTATATCTGATAGAGGAAAAAAAGGTCAATCCTTACAATATTATGGCGATTACCTTCACCAATAAAGCGGCAGGAGAGATGCGGGAACGTATTGATAATCTGGTGGGATTCGGCTCCGAAAGTATCTGGGTGTCTACCTTCCATTCCACATGTGTGAGAATTTTAAGACGTCATATTGACCGTCTTGGGTATGATACGAATTTTACCATTTATGATACGGATGACCAGAAGACTTTGATGAAGGATATCTGTAAGCGATTGCAGATTGATACGAAGATATATAAGGAAAAGAGCTTTATGGCTGTGATTTCTTCGGCGAAGGATGAACTGATTTCACCAGAGGAATTTACGTTACGTGCAGCAGGGGATTTTGCAAGAGAAAAGCAGGCGGCGGTTTACCGGGAATATCAGGCAGAGCTGCGCAAAAATAATGCACTGGATTTTGATGATTTGATTGTCAAGACAGTGGAATTATTTCAGACGGATGCAGAGGTGCTTGACTATTATCAGGAGCGTTTTAAGTATATCATGGTGGACGAGTATCAGGATACCAATACGGCACAGTTCCAGCTGATTAAGCTGCTGGCAGGAAAATATCAGAATCTGTGTGTAGTAGGTGATGATGACCAGTCGATTTACAAGTTCCGTGGCGCCAATATTAAGAATATTTTGAACTTTGAAGAGGTTTATCCCAATGCCAAGGTGATTAAGTTAGAGCAGAATTATCGTTCTACTCAAAATATTTTGGAAGCGGCAAACGGTGTCATTGCCAATAACATAGGCAGAAAGTCCAAGGTGCTCTGGACAGATAATGATGAAGGGGAAAAAATCAATTTCCAGCAGTTTGATACGGCTTATGAGGAAGCAGACTACATCATACGTGATATTCAAAAGAAAGTAAAAGAGGGCACTTATAACTATGGCGACTGCGCAATCCTTTATCGTACCAATGCCCAGTCCCGTTTATTTGAAGAGCGGTTCGTGGTAAATAATACGCCATATAAGATTGTGGGCGGTGTAAACTTCTATGCCAGAAAGGAAATCAAGGATTTGCTGGCATACCTTAAGACCATTGACAATGGACGGGATGACCTGGCAGTACGCAGAATCATCAATGTGCCGAAACGTGGAATCGGAGCCACAACATTGGGAAGAGTGCAGACCTACGCGGAAGAAAATGATTTGAGCTTTTACAATGCTTTGAAGTTAGCAGATGATATTCCATCCATCGGAAAGGCTGGTGTCAAGATAAAGCCATTTGTAACATTTATTCAATCGATGCGAAGCAAGGTGGAATATTTAGGACCATCACAGTTGTTGCAGGATATCATTGAAGAAACCGGATATGTGGCAGAATTAGAGGCAGAGAATACAGAAGAAGCTCAGGTGCGTATTGAAAATATCGACGAATTAATCAGTAAGGTAGTTGCCTACGAAGAGGGAGAAGAAAATCCTACGTTAAGCGGTTTTTTGGAGGAAGTAGCATTGGTTGCTGATATTGATGACCTTCAGGAAGGCAATGACTACGTGGTGCTGATGACCTTACATAGTGCCAAGGGGCTGGAATTTCCGAATGTGTATTTAGTAGGAATGGAGGATGGCATTTTCCCAAGCTACATGACCATTACGGCAGATGACCCGGCAGAAATTGAAGAAGAGCGCCGTTTGTGCTATGTGGGAATTACCCGTGCCATGAAAGATTTGACAATTAGTTGTGCGAAACAACGTATGATTCGAGGAGAAACGCAATATAATAAAGTGTCAAGGTTTGTAAAAGAGATTCCAAGGAATCTTTTAACCGGTGCAGTGCGTAATGCCTCCGTTACAAAGACATTATCAGAGGCGCCGGCACAGTCCTTCCGTCAGGCAAATTCCAAGGTAAATCCGATTTTCAGTACGAGAAATACCTATGAAACAAAGCCATATCAGAGTGCATCCTTTTCCAGTAATGCCACCAGCAAGATTTCCTTAAGCTATGGAAATGGTGACCGTGTGAAGCACATGAAGTTTGGAGAGGGAACCGTGACTCAGATTGTAGAGGGCGGACGGGATTACGAGGTAACCGTAGACTTTGACAAGGTAGGAACTAAAAAAATGTTCGCCTCTTTTGCAAAACTAAAAAAAGTATAAAATTTGTAAAAATTGGTATGCTAACCGACAAAGATGTGGTATACTAAAAGCAACTAATATGTTGGGAAATTTCAACAAAGAATAAAGCGAAAAAGGAGCGGTAATCATGAATAAAGACAAATTAGATGATTTATTAAGCACAGTAAAGTTGAATGAATTATTGCACAAGAAAGAAAAGGAAGAGAAGAAGTCGAAGGCGCTTTGGATATTTGCTATTATTGGCGGAGTAGCAGCCGTAGCAGCAATCGCATATGGTGTATACCGTTTCTTTACACCAGATTATTTAGACGATTTCGAGGATGACTTCGAGGATGATTTTGAAGATGATTTCTTTGATGACGAGGATGAGACCGAAGAATAAAATGTAAGAAGTATCAGGTACTTTTTGGCAAATCGTGAAGGTGCCTGTGTTCAGTGAGGACTCCCGCATTATTGTGATGCGGGAGTTTGTTTGTATATAACTCTTATAAGAGAACAGAAATGAAGGATGGAAGAAAGGAACGAATCAAGTTATGAAAAAAGGACAGATTTGCCAGGGAATCGTAGAAAGGGTAGCTTTTCCGAATAAAGGAATTGTACGTTTAGAAGAAGGAAAAACAGCAGTAGTAAAGAATGTAATTCCCGGACAAAAAATATCTTTTTCCATAAATAAAGTAAGAAAAGGGAAGGGGGAAGGCAGGCTTTTAGAAGTATTGGAAAAATCTCCGCTGGAAATGGAGCAGGCGCCCTGTGAACACTTTGGCATCTGCGGCGGTTGTACGTTTCTGAGCTTGGATTATGAAAACCAGTTAAAATTAAAGGAAAAACAAGTAAAGGAATTGTTAGAGCCGGTCTGTGCTCCTTATTATGATATTAGCGAGGGGATTTTTGAGGGAATCAAGGAAAGTCCAAGACAACTGGCTTACCGTAACAAGATGGAATTTTCCTTTGGAGATATGGTAAAGGATGGTCCGCTGTCACTTGGAATGCACAAAAGGGGCAGTTTCCATGATATTGTGACGGTAACGGGATGTAAGATTGTAGATGAGGATTATTCTAAGATTCTGTCTGCGGTGTTACAGTATTTTCAGAATCAGCCGAGTCTCATGGTGGGAAATAGCGAAGAAATAGGAAGAGGGATTCCATATTATCATAAAATGCGTCATACCGGTTATCTGCGTCATTTACTGGTGCGTAAAGCAGTAAAGACCGGGGAGATATTGGTAGATTTGGTGACGACCACCCAGATAGCAGGAGAAGAAGAGCAGGAATTGCTGAGGGGCTTTGTGGAAGTGTTGAACGCATTGGAGCTGGAAGGAAGCATTGTGGGAATATTGAATACTCATAATGACAGTCTGGCAGATGCTGTCATCAATGAGGGGACAAGCGTATTGTACGGACAGGATTATTTTTACGAGGAGTTGTTAGGACTTCGGTTTCGGATTTCTCCGTTTTCCTTTTTCCAGACCAATTCTCTTGGAGCAGAAGTGCTTTATGAGACTGCACGGGAATATGTAGCGGATGCGGGGAAGGGAAAGACCGTATATGACCTGTATAGTGGAACGGGAACCATTGCACAGATTCTGGCACCTGTGGCAAAAAAAGTCATTGGTGTGGAAATCGTGGAGGAAGCGGTGGAAGCCGCAAAGGAGAATGCAGAACTGAATGGTTTACATAACTGTGAATTTTTGGCAGGAGATGTACTGAAGGTTTTGGATGAAATTGAAGAAAAGCCGGATTTTATCGTTCTGGACCCGCCGAGAGATGGAATTCATCCAAAGGCATTGGAAAAGATTATTGCTTATGGTGTGGACAGGCTGGTGTATATTTCCTGTAAGCCAACCAGTCTGGCGAGGGACTTGGAAGTGTTGCAGGCAAGAGGGTATCGGGCAGAGCGGATTTGCTGCGTGGATATGTTTCCGGCGACGGCGAATGTGGAGACGTGTGTCCTTTTGTCGCGTAAAAATGGTGGAAACAAATCCACCAGGATAGAGATAGAAATTGACCTTGATGAAGCTGATAAAAGAGAATGTATTGGGACAGCTACGTATCAGGAGATTAAAGACTATATTATGGAAAAGTATGGAGTAAAAGTTCATACATCCTATATTGCACAAGTCAAGAAAAAGTGTGGTCTTGATATGAGAGATAATTACAATAAATCTAAAAAGGATGATTATGTAGCAAAACAATGTACGAAAGAAAAAGAGGAGATGATTAAAGAGGCATTAAAATATTTTGGGATGATGAGAGAAGATAGTAATTGATATGAAAGCACTTATTTATGCAAAATTTTTTAGAAAGCTGTTTGTATAGATAGGTGCTTTATTTATTTTAAGAGTGCTCTTGAAAGTTTTTGGTTGAAACATATAAAGCAACTTACTATACTTATGGTGTTATAACGAATAGAGAAAGTTTGGGTGAAAATCATGGAACTTATATATTTATATGTTAGGAAATATGAAAACGTTTTTGAGGATATGGAATTTAATTTTTCTTCTAATTATGTGGCTGCTTTTAAGAATAACTATTTGACAGTTGAGGAAAATAGGAATTCAGTAAAGCAATATTATGGAGAAAATGTAAATAATGTAGTTTTATTTTTGGGAAAAAATGGAGTTGGAAAATCTACTTTGTTAGATATATTAGGAATGATAAGAGATGATAGGATTGAGGATAATTATACAAGGCAAGAGAGAAAACGAAAAATAAAATCTTCATACTTTATGTTGTATCATTTGTATGGCGATTATTTTGGGTTTGAATTTGTGGATGATAGTTTCCTGAACGGAGAAGAAAAAATTAGTAATGTTGATATGATGTATGAAAAAGTTGAAAGTGCTTTATATAAGTTACCAATGGGTACTATTTTTAAATTGGAAAATGGATTATTCAAATATTGTGATAATGTAATGTCTCAATGGTTAAGGAAACAGGATTTAAAAAGTAAAGTAGAATATGCTTATATTACTTCTGATAGATATAACAATAGAATCAGCAATAAGTATAGAAAATCATATGAAGACTACATGATGGAAAGAAAATATTATTTAGAGGAAAATAATTATGAATTTTTATATAAATATTTTATTTATTTGAAGGAAATGAATGATGAATTATTACCAGATAAGAGAATAACCATTAAAAATAGCATTGAAGTTCATTTTGACAGGTATGACAGAAAAAAAGAAGTTCAAGATTACTTGGAGGAAAAGAAAAAGGAAATAGATAAACTTTTTGGACTGAAAAGTAATATACAAATTCAAATGGAAGAAAAATTCTTGGGTATAAAACAGAAAGATGATATGCAAAGTATAAAGAACACATTTTTACATACATTTTATGCTGAATTAATTGAATATTATTTTTTTGTGCAGTTTGTAGGTTGGAGTGAAACAGATGGATTGGAAATAGATGTTGAGACACCAGTTCCAGATGTGAATGATTTAGAGCAGGAAATAAACACTTTAAGTCAGGAAGAAAAAGAATCTTGTATGAATGGTTTGGAGCATATTATGAATTTTCAAAATGAGTATGTCCACTTATTGTATGTGATACATGCAAATACAGATTCTAAAGAGAATATTAATTTTAAAAAAGTTCTGGAATATGTTTTAAACAGGGTAGTAATTGCGGTCCAAAATACAATAAATATTTTGGACAGGGAATCTGTACTAAAAATGTTAGCTTTGATGGAAGAATTTCCTGATGATTATTTTAAAAGCAAGAAAAGTATAGATGTTAAATGTGATGTGGCAGAAGACGAAAAGGTAACAGAATTACTGAGATTGTACGATTATTATTACAGAATAAGAAATGATGAAGATGGAAGTAATAATATATTTAGAATTTTAAATATCGAAATACAAAAGATGTCTGAGGGCCAAAGAACATTTTTGGATATAATTTCAAAATGTGTTTGTGCCATATATACAATAGAACCAGGGGATAATTTGGTATTGTTAATTGATGAACCAGACAGAGCGTTGCATCCTGAATTGGCAAGACATTTTTTAGATACATTGGTGGATAGTATTAACAAGTGCAAAGACAGGCAAATTCAAATAGTATTAACAAGTCATTCTCCATTTATTGTTACGGATATTCTTCCAGAAAATGTATATGCACTTGATATGGATAATGGCAGGAGAAAAATCAGAAACAATAAAGATACATATGCGACCAATATTTATTATTTGTTGATGGATTCGTTTATGCTTAAAAATACTTTTGGAGAATATTCGTATAAGCAATTACAATATATATTAGAACTTTTAAATAAACCAGAAGAAATTGAAACGGAGAAGTTGGAATGGATAAAAAGGATTATTGATAGAATTGGCGAGAAAACTGTAAAAAAGAAAATGTTACAGTTATATAAAAAGCATGATGATTTTAAGTCAAGGCTCATTGAACAATTGACAAGCGAAACTGATGAAATAAAACTAAAAAAAATAAAGGAAATACTTGAGGATAATGATTAAAATACCTATATCAAAAAGACAGAAAGAAGAAATTGAAAAGATATATTGGAATTGGATAAGCAAGTATCATTTACAAAATTTTATAGATATTATAAATAATGATGATATATTGAAAGACCTTATTTTTAATGGAAAAAAGGATTTAGCTACAGCATTAAAAAGTTTTCTTTTATCCAATTGTGATGAGTTGGATAATTTGAAATCGAAACTTGATAGATTGAGAATAAGAAATAAACATATTAATAAAATTACTGAAGGATATTTGAAGGACAGATATGTGAATTATAGAGATTCTCAGGCTGCAAAAATTGTTAATGTCCTTGAAATTACAGTTTGTCCATATTGTAATCAAAATCACATAAATATAGTATATAAAGATGAAAAAATTCGATATTGGGGCGATTTGGATCATTTCTATAGTAAAGACGAATATCCTGAATTGGCTATTTGTTTATATAATTTGATTCCAGTATGTAAGGTTTGCAATCAGTTGAAATCATCTCAGAAAAGAATAATTGCCAATCCATATAACTTGGGAAAGAAAAGTAATATCAAATTTAAAACTGAGTTTGATGATGAATTTGATTTAGATTATTTACAAGGGAAATCACAAAATTTCAATATAGTAATTGATGAAGAACAGCTAACGAAGGAGGACAAAGAAGAAATAGAGTTATTTGATTTAAAAAATAGATATAAACAATTAAAACAAAATGCACAAGAAATTATTATAAAATCTAAGGCGTATGATGGAATATATCAAAAACAATTGCAAGAGGAATTTTCATTAAGTAATGATGAATTAAATTCATACATTTTTGGATATAGTGAAAATCATTTGAATAGAGTTTTATCGAAGTTTAATTTGGATATAATGAACGAATTTAAAAATACTAAGGATTAGATAGTGTCACATAATTTTGGTTTTAGTCTGCCCATTTCCAGATTTTTAAAAATCATAGGAATGGAACGTCAATTTGACCATGTTTTCTTTTTTGAGCAGCAAGCGTTTTCGCAGTCCTTTTCCTTGAAAGATAATTTTATCCTTATTTTTTGACACAAAATCATTAAAAAGAAAAAGGGGACTTTGCATTACAAAGCCCCTAATGAAAACAAAAAATAAATTAATGAAAGTGTAAAAACTCATTTGTTTTTACACTATAATATAGACATTACATTAAAAAGATATCATAAAAAAATGTATGATAAGATTTAGAAAATAAATTATAAAATAGCACTTCTGACTATTTGCTTTATTTCTTCCTCTTGGATGCAAGCAGCCTCTGCTCTTTTTCCGTGACTGACAATTTCATCCCACACATTTCATTGATCAGGTTGTAGTCGATTCCAGCGTCTATCCATCTGCATAAATCCCTGTGCAATATGTGGTAGACATTCTTGCCACAGTAAATATCATGGAAATGTGTCATTGGTCCTTTGATGGAATAGCCATGCAGGTTCATGAATTTTTCCACCTCATCAGAAGATGGAATCGCTAAATAGAAAGCAAGCTCCAGATAGAATAATGGTATGTTTGGAAGGTGCCCGTGTGTATAGTTTTTCCAATTCTTACGGTCAATTCCTTTGCCTTGAATATAATTGCTGGCAAGGATGCGCTCATCATCTTTTTTGACAGTAAGAAAATCCTGTATATTTGGGTTGAATTTCTGTGTCCCTTTTTGGTATAAGTCAGGAAGATTACTGGTGAGGTATTTTATCTTTTGAGTAAGATTCATGCCTTCAAGCGCTGTATTGTCAACAGTGGTACATGTAAAATCAAAAGTAAGATGAAACCTGCTTCTTATTTCTGCAAGCTCAACAACTCTTTGTATGTAGGACATTTGGTGTGTTTCCACGTCGTCAATCAGTGGGACTCCAAAAACAGATACATTCCCAAGCTGCTTATAAAGTCCACTATATTTGTCAATGAAAGTCTCATAAGCCTCCCATCTTTTCTTTGAAAGTCTGCTTTCCATGCGTTCCTGCTTTGCCTGTGCTTTTTCTTCATCAGTAAATGTAAGGGAGTTTGCCATATTCACATAGACAGGGTAAAGGTCTCTTTCCTGGATGTCCTTGATTGTCCACCCTTCTGTAATGCTGCCAAAGATATAGTCGCTTAACATATTTCTTTGATCTGGACCAATCCACATATGATTTAGGGTAAAGGGCATAGCAGAAAACCTGTATGCTGCTCTGGCATAAGGGAAGTTTTCCTGTTCTGTAATTCCTTTGCCTGCAAATGTTTCCAGAAGGTCTGTAAATCCCTCAAAATCACCCTGAATAATCATGTCATAGGCGGAAACATTTAAATCTTCCAATTCATTGAATAACTGCCTGTAGGATAGTGTATCAGTAACTTTAGATAATGTGTCTGTCATTGTAATCACCTCAGAGAGTATTATAACAATTTGAAGTAAAAGATAAAAGGTGCAGTTCATTTAATTATTCTAAGAAGTGTGGAAGAAGGCAAACTTAAACTTTGCAGTTGCAGGAAGCTGCCCTTTAGGTTTCTGCAACTGCAAAGTACACAGGGGCTTGGGGATGTAGGTCCCAAAATCATAATGCTGGAACACAGGAAAATTGTCCTGTCAGAATGGCTTCAGATGCTTCTGAAATGCCCAAATTCAGACTTTTATGGCAATGGGTAATTTATTTCTTATGGGTATGGAAGAAATCAGCCTTAAAATGGCAAAAAAGACTGACTGCAAAAAACAGTCAGTCCTGCTCTTTTCATTCAGTAAAAAAGCTGTAATATATATACATAAAAAGGATCAAAATATTAAAACAAGGCAACAAATTATATCTCTTGCTAGGGCAGATCATAAATGATATCTTTCTCTCAAAGGATAGAAAATATAATCCACGGTGATATAATCCCAATACTGGCGTGGAATTTTCATATTTTGGAAGAAGGTATCTCTCTTATTGGAATCAGAGCTTTCCTGTCTGGAGTAATCAAAGCCAGGTTCAGATTCTTTGGTATGGAGAGCATACATATTATCAGCATCACACATATAAACCTGTAAAGTAATATGGGGATAAAATCCTAAGTATCTTTCCAACATAAGAAAAATACAGATAATGTTCTCATAAATCTTTTTCAGGTACATATTGTTGCATTTATCGAAGATGCCAATTGTAAGGTGTTCCCCATTTGGCTTCCCAATAAAGAAGAAGCCTGCTGATACCATATTGGAGAGAGAATAGTAGTTTTTCTTAAGCTCCTTTGGGGAAGAGATGAAATCTTTCTCTCGTTCCAGTTTATCCTTTACATTCAGATAAGCAGAGAAATCATCATCTATTCTGTAACCCAGAAAATTACGTTGATAATTGTAAAGATCTGCTGTGACTTTATAAAAGTCATTCATAAAATCAGATGTTTTTGGAAAACCAGTGTGGAGAAGTTCTTTATCTTTGATAGGGAACTTTTCGTAGAGATTCTGGTATAACTGATAGACAGATATTTGGTTTTCTGTAGTAAAAATGGAAATACAGTAATCTGTCAGGAAATTCATCAGATTTTCAAGGTTCAGTTCTATATTAAGCTGTTCCATAAAGGGAACTGCCTGTCTGATGACAAATTCAGTTCTGTAGATGTTGTTCCATATTTTTCTGTTGTTCAGTTTGATGGAACAGGAATCTCTTGTGCTGCATTCGTAATATATGGCAAGAGGAAACTTGGTCAGAATATAAATGTAGGTTCTTGTATCTGTAGCCTGCTTTTTTATGATAAGACCATGGGAAAGCAGGTCTGCAATCATATCATTTGCTTTATGTTCATTTACATTGTAAAAAATTCTGACTAACGTAGTGAGCTGTTTTTTCAGCATAAAACCTTTGCCAATATAGAACAGTATATTTAATATTGGTATATTTCGATTAAAACATTTCTCTTTTGCTGTTCTGCTTTTGGTTCTGGAAGAAATATTCTTACTTTTATACATGTGCATTATCACACTCCTTTGTATTTCTGTAAGTCCTGTGGCTTACTTTATATTGTATAAGATGCAGGGGATAGGATAACAAAGTTCTCAGATAGTATTTTGCAGGATAAAATACTATCTGGAAAACAGAGTGCTGTCTGATGGCCATAAAGAATTTTTATATAAAAAGACACCCTCATGATTACATGAGAGTGTCAGATACTTAATGGATTGCTTTGTGTTCTTCCTTTATGGGATTATAGACTGTGCTTCCGTATTTTGAACGGATAAAATCCATATCCATAGGTTTTGTGAATTTATGGGCAGAGGTTCCCCAATGCCACTTTTCCTTTTTGGGAGCCCATCTGAAACCTAATTCCTTGAGATGTTTTTTAATGACTCTTGTGTCAGGACCATATACCCAGATCCAACGCCCTATGAGTTCAATAGTGATATTGGCTCTTAGACTGACAAGCTCATTTAAGACGTTCTTCAATTCATCTTCAGAGAAATCAGCAGTTTCCTCATGGTCTTTTACACCTTTTAAAGTTTTTAAAATACTGTCATACTCACTGTTGATGCTTTGCATGATTTTGGTGGTATCTGTCTCAGGGTTATTGTCAGGGTGATATTTCATCAGGAGTTCCTTGTATCGCTGCCTTAGGGAGTCTATGGTTGTTATATTGTCAAACCATTTCATAATAATCACACTCCTAATAATCTTCTGGCAGGAGGGCAGTAAGGATGTTTGGTTGATTATTTTCAGTTTCATCAATAATCAGCCAGAACTTGGTCTTGTGCCCATCCGCCCACTCATAGCAGAAGGTCTGGAAATAATCAGCACCATCAGGGTGGGCTTCCATAATCATAGATACAGCAGTAAATACAATAGCAGAAGATTCTTCCCCAAAAGTATTTGAAAAATTTTTAGTCATATATGTTTGCGTACCAAAGAAGGAAAGAGTACCTTCATTTTCCAGTTCATTCATAAGAACTGTTCCTATTAATCCCTGCATAATCAAAGCCTCCAATCTTTTAAAATATTAAGAAATTTTATTTTTGCCATATTTAATCAATTCTTTCAAAAAGGGTGCCGCTGTAAAAGTAACACCCTCACAAACCTTTACTATATTGTTTCGCCATTGTATGTAGGAATTTCTTCAGGAGGTTTTTCAGGCTGGCCTGTTTCAACAAATTCATTCAGGACAGATTCATTACTTGGAATGAGACTGTCAGAAGCGAGTGTGTCAATACCTTCCTCTGCCTGTATCTCAGAATTATCAGCGTTCTCAGATTGCTCATTTTCCTGCATGGCATCATTTTCCTGCATTGTGTCATCACTCTGTACAAAATTGCCTTCCTGTAATGGTTTATCATCTTGTACAGAATCCTCCTCCTGCATAGTGGAATCACCCTGCTGCTCTAATGTTGGGAGTTCTTCCAGTTCAAAATATTCTTTCAGTGACTGTGCCATAATCTCAATCCTTTTTAATGTTTTCTCTTTCTTGATACTGCCAGAAGAGCAGTACTGCTTATAGTTTTCATAACATTCTGCAAAGAAATAAGAAAACCATTGTCTGAAATACATGGGGCCTACTCGATAGATATTTTTGGTTGGATTGTAGTCTTTGCCCATTGCAGTATCAGCAGCAAGGATTACCATTGGAATATTGACCTTTTTAAGCATTTTATCCTGTGTAGGAAATACCTTTTCCAGATAGTCAATGATGTCAAACAATCGTTCTTTCTGTTCTTCTGAATAATTGTTTTTGATGTGTGAAGCATACGTCATAATCTCATCAGCAGAAATAGAAGCGTATTCGTACCCATAATATCTGTTGTCAAGGAGCATCATGGACTGCAACAGCGTGCACATATCATCAGACTTCCTTCTCTGCATGGCAGAGAATTTACAAATTTCCATAAAGAACTTGTCAGAAAGAATGGATTTGATGAACTTTGCGTTTTCAACACCGCAAAGTGGCATAGCTTTCTGTGGTTTGGATAAGGGGCTGCTGTTGTTGAGCCTGAAGAAGATTTCTTCTATCAAATCATCATCAGCATCCTCAACACCATAGATTGTAAATTTAAAACGCAAAATTTCCTGTTGGCACTCTGCATCAAGGTCTGAAAAATACTTGTTTTCTAATTCGTAGGTCACATCATCCAGAGTAACAGAAGGTGTTTCCTCATCCAGACAGTATCTGCCATCTATGAAATCAAAAATGGTAGTAAGTCTCTGCTTGCCATCAAGGATAGAATAGCAGAAGTCTTTTTCCCCAACAGGTTCTTTCAGACAATAGATGGGAGGAACTGGATAATTGGCGAGTATGCTGTGTATCAGCAGACTCTTTTTCAGCTTATCACCATCCCATTGTCCACTTTGCCTTTGAATGGGATGTGAAAAATCAAGCGTATGTTTACTGTCATTCATGGATTTGAGATTTTTGACTGTCCAGTTCAGTGTTGTACGGATCATAACTGTTCTCCTTTCGCTTTTGCATCAGATTTTTTTGTTTCCAGAAATTCCAGTGAGTCGATTAAGATTTCATTGGAATAGATTTTCTGTCCATTCTTTTCATAATTGTTGTTCTTTAATCTGCCAACAATGAGAAGTTTAGTTCCCTTGATACAGTGTTTTTCTATAGTCTCTGCCAGCTTTCCCCAACAGGAGCATCTGAAAAAGTCTGTAGGGTAGTTGCCCTGTTCATCCCTTCTCATGGACATATCAGGAACTGCAAAATTGAATGTTGCATGTGCGACAGGTTCACTACCTGCACTATAAGTCACTTTGGGTTCATCTGTTAATCTGCCTGTAAATATAATCTGATTCATACTTAATACCTGCACGCCCTTTGGTGTGCTTGTCCTTTCTTAATAAAATGTGTTAATAAGTTACATTTGCCTTATGGTCATAAAACAAAACCTCTTTCTTTTGAGTAGAAATAGGCTTTCGTGCCTAAAAGCTCATCTTGTTGAACATCCGTTGCATTTACCATCTGGTTCACTTCTGTCAAAAAGCTAATATCAGCATTGCTGGATGCTGGTATCAATAAAACCTCATGGACAGAGGAAAAGATTACATAAAAATCGCCATAAATATCTGCAAAATCTTTTAGGATATCATTAAACAGAATGGTAGCTGCACCTGCCAGTTTTTGATTATTTGTCATCACCCACATGGGAATGTCAGGGCTGTCATCTGTTATCAGATTAGGATTTAGTTCTTGTAAAACATTTTTTATATTCTGAAGACTTAAGCCTAATACTTTTCTGGCGTTTTTAATTGCAAGAGACATAAGCGCTTTCTGATCCATATGCCACATATTTAAATGCTCGTTATGTATTAGAAAACTTGCATTTCCTTTCGCTGATGTTTCAAGAAGGCAGCGAATAATAATGGCAAAATCGTCAAGAAATAGTAAATGTGGTACGTTTTGTAACAGTTCTTTATTAAAGTGCCTGTTAATAAGTTTTACGTACAATTTGTCTTTGACATAATCAAAGTCCAGGATGGATGTAGCGTTAAAATGTGATGGATCAATTCTTGCATCAAAATATGTATGCAAAATTTCGTCTACGACACCATCGAGAAATGCGCCATTTTCCAAATCTTTATAAAAAGAATCCAGATAGATGGTAGGAGAGATGTTCTCTCCCTTTTTGAGGATAATCAGTCCATCCAGTTTGAGGTTTGTTTTGAGTACCTCATGGATACTAATGTGGAAATCTTCTACTAATCTCTTAGAAAGTGAATCCGCGATTAATTGCTGCATTGCTTCTTTGTTCATGTTTTTTCTACTTTCGATTTGTTTTGAACAAAAAAAGCAGACACATTTTGAATGATGTCTGCCAGTCTCATATAGTTTCAGGTTCCGCATGGGAGACCTGTGCTGACTCAGAAGAATCAGCAGATACAGTTGTGATACTTCTTAAAACCTGCTATTCGCCAAAATAGTTGTTTGTTATATTCTATATGGATTTCTTTTTCTGATAGCAGAAGTGGAAGATAGTATTTTGCTGCATAAAATACTATCTGCAAGAATTGTTATTTATAGAACTGGATTTTTTATAATTAAAGTGTATAGAGCAATGAAAAGAGAATCAGTTTATGATTTAAAAAAAGAGGCTTCAGATAGAAGCAGTCATTCATGGCCTATACATTTATAAATATATCAGGGTGCTGTTTAGCAACGTTAAAAGGAGATGTTATGACAGTTCTATACAGGGTACAGAATACATGGTATTTTGCAGACCTGCCTATCGCCAATTTAGTTTGATATCAGGTTGCCTTGCGTGCAGGGTAGTGTTACGAGGAAAGTGGTGATAAAGGAATGGTGTTGTATCATAAAAGTTGACACCCTATTCTCAAGGATTTTGATATATAATCATAATCAATACGAGAACAGGAGAAAAATCTATGGCACAGA